>JBJYWP010000028.1:0-15437 GCA_046259485.1 Promineifilaceae bacterium (SeqCode)
GAAAAATCGCTTAAAGCGGCATTCGGGACTCGAACCCGAGATAGATGCTTGGGAAGCATCTGTGTTACCACTACACCAATGCCGCGTGGTTCAAATTATATCCTGCCATAACCCTCCGTCAACCGGCCATCGAAATTCCTTCAATCAAAGCTTATAATATTGAAGGGGGCGGGTCGGCTGCTGTTCATCGCCATATCCGCTGCGCGGCTGCGCGGACATAAGTCCTTTGTTAATTAATTTCTTAAGTAAGTTTTTATATTGCCGATGCTGTAATAATCCCTATAATGGTCTCAATCGAACTGGTCGTTTTCTTAAGGTTATAGCATGTTGGCGGACAAAAACACCCGCACAATTTTACTTATAGAGGGGCAACCCGAGGCAGATAGCTCTCTGGCACATCAGCTGTTGAAGGCCGGCTTTGTGGTGCAATCTTTTGTGTCGGGTAGGGAGGCGGTGAGCTGGTCTCAGGATCATCCACTCGATCTCGTTGTTTTAGATGCCTCTTCGATGCGCTCCAATGGCGCTCGTATCTGTAAGCGTCTGCGGGGGATTCTCCCAGATACGCCGATTATTCACTGTCGCGGGGAGGGCGATCCGGAAATGCCCCAAGGATTGGCTGACATTTACCTCGAGCAGCCATTCACTGGACGCAAGCTGCTTAATCGTGTTCGCGACTTGCTGCCCGCGGACCCGGCTCAAGAAGAGATCGTGTTCTTCGGCGATCTAACATATTATCGCGGAAAAAGATCGGTGGAAGTTGCCGATCGCGGCGAACACCAGCTCACGCCGAAATTAGCCAACCTGCTTGAGGAGTTTCTGCTCCGGCCGGGGCAGGTTATCACGCGTAAGGAATTGATGGAGAATGTGTGGCATACAACTTATGTAGGCGACACGCGCACGCTTGACGTACATATCCGTTGGGTTCGCGAATGTATCGAGCATGATCCCTCAAACCCGGAACTCCTGGTTACTAAACGCGGCGAAGGTTTTTTTCTGGCGATACCGGAAAACGCTTAAGCAGGCCTAAACTTCATCCCCATCGCCAAACAGATTGCGGAATTCATCTTCCCAGACATCATCCAACATAAAGAACGGGGTTTCGGTAAACTGCTCTTCAATGCTTTGCAAGTATTCGCGGATGCCCAGGTGGGGCATTTCTTCTTCCAGTTCGATAATGCGACTGTCAATTACATCGATTAATTCCCTGCTGCGTTCTTCCAGATCGGATAGATCCAGGTTTAAGTCCAGCAAATGGTTCAACCGGCGCATAATGTCTAACCAGGCTTTGTAATCATTTTCCAGGCGAATGCCCTGAGTCGTCATGTCTTCTTCGGAAAAATCATAAGCCGGAGTAAAGGCATAGAAAACGATATAGGGCATTGACTCCGCTTCAGCCTTGCTGGCAAGGATTGATCCGATGCTGGCGCCACCCTCATAATCCGAAAAATCAACGGCGTAATCTTCCAACTGAGCTTTCAATGAAGGCAAACTATAGATGCAGGAAATTTGACGGTCAAGGTTATATGGTACCGGCCCATAGACGCCGGCCAGGCCGGCGATTTGGGAGACGCCAAGCACCTTAGCGGCTGAGAAGAAATTACGCGCGTATGCATCCACGCCCATATGCGGCTCGTCGCCGATGAATATGACCAACCCGTTTTCCTCATCGCCGGCGAAGTAAAACTCATTGCGATTTTCCTCGAGTGAGCGCCGGTAGCCTTCTTCAAGCTTGATGACCGGACGCATCAGGTGGTGGGTGCCGGGAATCTGAAATATGTAAAAGCCGTCATTGCTCATTTCTCCGATTTTGCGCGCCCCCACAAGTTCCACCAGGTATTCAGGGAGCGCGGATGAAACGGAACCGGCGTCGGCCCATTGACGCCAACCGGTGATCATGCGCATATTTTTTGCGTGCGGTATTTCTTCAAAATGAATCGTATTGTCCATAAATGTATCTTATCAGCCCCTTACCCGCTTGACCATACCTTCAGATGTTTTGTTATGGAATAAAAAAACACCATCCTTATAGGATGGTGTTGTCAATAATACCTTGATCTTGGGTAAAACAGTTCACATTATGAAGAATGTGCTGTTGCCCTAAATAATCTTAACCAGCGGCTTCAGCTTTTGCTTTTGCCAAACTGGCCATTAAACGACTCTTGCGTCTCGCGGCATTGCGCGGATGTATTACGCGACGGCGTGCAGCTTTGTCCAACGTTTTATACGCTGCCAGTGCAGCCTCTTCCGCTTCCTCAAGATTCCCATCAGCGATGAGCTGGCGGGCTCGTTTTATGTGGGTACGCGCCGCCGACCGGTATACCCGGTTATTTTTCGTGCGCGTCGCCGTTTGTCGAATGCGTTTTTTGGCAGATTGAATATTAGCCAATGTAAAAACCTCCACTATACAAAAAAAGAATCTCAAGACCACGGAGGCGTGAGAGCTTGACGATAATAACATAAAGCAGGCTGAGGTACAAATCTCAGCCCGCTTTTGCTAAAATTTCTCATTTATTCGTTTATTAACTTCCAATAAACCGCTGCGAGCGGGGGCAGGGTGAAAATTATCGAATGCGGGTTGCTTTGCCAGCTGGCTTGTTCGCTGTGCCGGGGTTCGTTGACCACGCCTGACCCCCCGAATTCAACGGCATCTGTATTCAGGATTTCCTGGTAGGTGCCCGGCTCGGGAACGCCCAGGCGATACCCTTCGCGCACTACGGGGGTGAAATTACAAACAACGATGATGGTTTCACCGGCGCTGTTCTTCCTTGCATATGCCAAGACGCTGTTCTGGCTGTCATGAAGATCGACCCAATCAAACCCTTCCCAGGAGTAGTCGATTTCGTACAGCGCGGTTTCCGATTTATAAAGTTCGTTTAAGCGGGCCACCAGATCTTTCACACCAATGTGATGAGGGCCTTGTTCTAGCAGATGCCAATCCAGGCTCTTCGCTTCACTCCATTCAGTCCACTGGCCGATCTCACCGCCCATAAATAATAATTTCTTTCCGGGATGGCTCCACATATAGCCGTAAAGCAAACGCAGGTTGGCGAATTTTCGCCAGATATCCCCGGGCATTTTGTCGAGCATGCTCCGTTTTAGATGCACAACTTCATCATGTGAGAAAGGCAGGATGAAATGTTCCGAAAAGGCGTAGAGGAGTGAGAAAGTCAAAGTTCCATGATGATAAGAGCGATATACGGGATCATCTTTCATGTACTGTAAGGTATCGTGCATCCAGCCCATATTCCATTTGTAGGTGAAACCCAGGCCGCCTTCCTTTATCGGCTGGCTGACGCCGCCCCAGGCAGTGGATTCTTCAGCAATGGTGATGGCGCTGGGGAAATTTTTGTGCACGGCCGTATTGAAACCACGAATAAAATCTATCGCCTCAAGATTCTCGCGCCCGCCGTAGCGATTTGGCAGCCACTGCCCTTCATCACGCGAGAAATCGAGATAGAGCATTGAAGCCACAGCATCGACGCGCAGTCCATCGATATGATACTTATCCAGCCAGAAGAGGGCATTGCTGATTAAAAACTGGCGCACTTCATTGCGCCCGAAATTAAAGATATAAGTCCCCCAATCAGGATGAGATCCCTGCCGTGGGTCTGCGTGTTCGTAGAGGTGGGTGCCGTCGAAGAAACCCAGGCCGATTTCATCTTTTGGAAAGTGGGCCGGAACCCAGTCGAGGATGACGCCAATATCATTTTGGTGGCAGGCATCCACAAAGTACATGAAATCATCCGGTGTTCCGAAGCGGCTGGTCGGTGCGAAAAAGCCGGTTACCTGGTAGCCCCAAGAGCCGTCAAAAGGATGTTCGGCTATCGGCAGCAGTTCGATGTGGGTATAGCCCATCTCTTTGACATAGGGCACCAGATCGTCGGCTAAATCACGGTAAGTAAGCCATTCCCAGGTATTTTTTCGCCGCCACGAGCCCAGGTGTATTTCATAGATACTGATCGGCGCATCGATCGCCTGCCGGACTTTTCGCGAAGCCATCCACTGCTCATCCTGCCAGCCATGTTTATCTATATTCCAGACTATGGAAGCGTTCTTGGGTCGCATTTCGCTGAAAAAGCCGACGGGGTCCGCTTTACTTACCATATACCCCTGGTAATGGGTTTTGATCTCATATTTATACAAAGTCCCTTCGCCGAGGCCGGGAATGAATATTTCCCAGATGCCGTTGTCGGGATGAAAGCGCATGACATGGCGACGGCCGTCCCATTGGTTAAAATCACCGACCACGCTGACCCGCTCGGCATTCGGCGCCCACACGGCGAAGAGAACGCCTGATATCCCATCGATCTCCCTTAAATGCGCGCCTAAGCGTTCGTACATAAACATATGCGTCCCTTCGGCTAGCAAATGCGCGTCGAAATCAGACATCGTGGAAGAAAAGGCGTAAGGATCGCTGTGCACCCATGTGTCCCCACTGTAAGGCACTTCTTCTATCTTGTAGGAAAGCGGCAGTGAGAGATCGACAAAGAAGGCTTCAAAAAAACCATCCTCTTTTACTTTGGCCATGGCCTGGCTGCGGCCATCTTCCAGGAGAACGCGCGCGCTCTGGGCGAGGGGTAGAAATGCCCGAATGATAACTCCCTGACCGGCGGATCCTTCGTCAAACAGGTGCGGACCAAGTACGGAGAATGGATCTCCATGATAGCCGCCAACAACAGCATCGATTTCGTCGTAAGAAATTGTGGGATATTCCATGGAACTACTCCTCCGTGGCTTGATTATTATTAACTGATCTGCGTCTTAGCTGGCGCCATTTTAGCACCATATCTGCATTTGCTGCCAAATTCAATGGAGTCTGCACA
This sequence comes from Promineifilaceae bacterium (SeqCode), assembly GCA_046259485.1. Classification (GTDB taxonomy): domain Bacteria; phylum Chloroflexota; class Anaerolineae; order Promineifilales; family Promineifilaceae; genus JAACFF01. Next base: position 4,824 of record JBJYWP010000028.1, read on the forward strand.
AGTTCTGCATAATTGATCGCTAAACTTAGGGTGGTTTTTAGTGCTTGATCGCTGTTTTAACGGCCATTTTGAAGGAACCGGTCGAATGCCAAGTTATTCCTGCCGGTTTTCTTGTTGAAATACGGTCAACTATTCAAGGAGCAAATTATGCAAGCTACTGCACAATCGCCAACAAAAAAAAGACGGCCGATCTACTGGATTGTCCTTCTTGTCATTGTTGGTTTAATCGTCGCCGGGACGATCTTTTATTTCCGATCACGAGCGAACGCGGCCACAGCGGATGTCCAGACAGGCGATCAGGTCGCGGCATTTATTGGCGACCTCTCGGTCGGGGCTACGGCCAGCGGACAGGTGGAAGCCGTACAGACGGCGATCCTCTCGGTCGAACAGCCGGGCATTGTTGAGGAGGTTCTGGTGACCGCCGGAACACCGGTCAATGCGGGCGATCCTCTGCTGCAGCTCGACCAGCGTGACCTGAAACTGCAAGTTGCGCAGGCTGAGCAAAACGTGACCCTCAAAGAGGCGGACCTGGAAGCGCTGCTAAAAGGTGCCGAGGCGTCCGATATCGCCGCGGCTGAAGCGGCGGTGAAAAGCGCCCAGGCAAATTTCGACAACCTGCTTGCCGGACCAACAACGGAAGAAATCGCCGCATCCGAGGCTAATATTCGCCAGCAGCAGGCCGGTGTGTGGTCAGCTTCGGCCGGCTATAACAGCACCGCCGATTCGATCAAAGAGAGCGCCATCGCCAGCGCGGAGGCTGATCTCGTGGCTGCGCAAATCGAATATAACCATGCCAAGGAACGCAACGAGGATTTCGCCTTTAGCTTTACCCACGAGGCGATGATTGAAGCGCAAGAAAATCTAGCCATCGCCCAGGCCAAGGTTGACGAGCTGAAGGCCGGGCCCAATCAAGGAAGCCTGAACAGCGCATCGGCCGATATTTCGGCCGCCCAGGCTAATTTGAACCAGGCAAGGGCGGATTATGATTCGTTGATCAGTGGAGCAAGCGAAACACAAATCAGCGCCGCCAGGGCGACGTTGGCCAGGTCGCAGTCTGATCTCGCTGATTTAAAGACAGGCGCCGGCGAGCAAGAAATTGCCATTGCCCAGGCGCAGCTGGATCAGGCACGCTTGGATTTGCAGGCTGCCGAACAAAGACTGGCCGATTCAACGATCAGCGCCCCGTTCGATGGCCTGGTTACAAAGGTATTTGTCTCGATTGGCGAACGCGCCTCCGGGCAAGTGCTCGAACTGGTTTCCAGCGATCTGCAGGCGGTCTTACAGGTAGATGAATTAGATATCGCTTCCCTGGTTGTTGGCCAGCCGGCCGAACTGAGTTTTGAGTCCTGGCCCGGCCAATCCGTGAGCGGCACGATTTGCTCCATCGCCCCCAGTTCAAGTAAAGATGCCAACAGTATTGTTAATTACGACGTGACCGTTCAGTTCGACGCGGACAGCCTGCCGGTATTGGTGGGCATGACGGCCGATGCGCGAGTGATCACGGCTGAGAAAGAAGACGTTCTTCTAGTCCCTAATGCAGCGATCACGGCCAATCGCGGCGCCGGTACGTACAGCGTGAATCTGGTAACCGGCGAAGAAGAGGGGGAACCGGTCGTTGAGAGCAGGGAGGTAACCATCGGCCTGCGTGATGATGAGTTCACCCAAATACTTTCCGGCCTGTCTGAAGGCGATACGGTTCTGATTGGCGAACTTGCAGCGCCGACGATTGATTTCGGCGCCTTTGGCAACGGAGGAGATGAGTAAAATGATGTTTATCAAGAGATATAAATGGATTTTCGTTGTTGTTCTGGTTCTGCTTGTAGCCGGTTTAGGAGCATTATTCCTGCGCGGGCGTGGTCAGCAAATGGCGGCGGCGGAATCCGATACAGAAACGGCCGTTGCTTTTATCGGTGACCTAGCCGAAAGTGCCACCGCCAGCGGCCAGGTGAGCGCCGTACACGAAGCAGCCCTATCACTCCAAAGTTCAGGAAAAGTAACGGCCGTTGCGGTTCAAGTCGGAGACGCGGTCAGCAAAGGGGATGTCCTGGTGCAGCTCGATACAACGGACCTGGAGCGAGCGGTTGCTTCCGCGGAATATGACCTGGCCATTGCGGAAGCGCAGCTGGCCGAATTAACCGAGGACCCCTCGAGTGAAGAACTGGTCGCGGCGGAAGCGGCCGTCAACAGCGCCCAGGCGAAATTGAACGATCTGCTTAACGGCCCTACCGATGATGAGATCGCCGCCTCTGAGGCCGGCGTCCAGGCCGCTCAGGCCCAGGTTTGGGCTGCGTCCGGGAACGTGACCGCGGCTGAAGATGTAAGTGAAGCGGATATTGCCGCCGCGCAAAAAGCTTTAGATGACGCTCTTGATGAGCAGAAATCCGCGCATGATGCTTGGGTCGACCTGGCAATTTGCAAGGTTGGCGATGATGGCGTTTATAGCTGCGTACCCAAGCAGGACAACGATAAGATGGACGCGGCAACTGAAACCATTCAGCGGGCAAATGCCCAGGTTGCGATTAAACAGGCGCAGTTAGATGAACTGCTCAACCCGGATGCCAACCAGGTTGCTTCCTCGGAGGCCGGGGTGGGATCGGCATCCGCCGCTTATGATGCGGCCGTCGCCCGCCACGAGGAGCTATTAGCCGGCGCCTCCGACGCGGAGATTGCCGCGGCGGAAGCAGACCTGGCCAGTGCAGAAGCCTCGCTGGACAAATTGCTGAACGGTCCGCAGCAAACAGATATCACCATCTATGAAACGCGCGTCGCCCAGGCCCAGACGGCTCTTCAACAAGCGCAGAACAATTTACAGGATGCCACGCTTAAAGCGCCGTTTGACGGCTTGATCACCGCGATTAACGTCTCCCCTGGGGAATATGCCTCCGGCGTGGCTGCGGAAATGATGTCCATGGATAATCTGGAGATCATTCTCAGCGTTGATGAAGTAGATGTCGGCAAGTTAGCCATCGGCCAGCCGGCGGTGGTGACCTTGGAAACCTGGCCGGATGTTCAATTAGAGAGCGCGATAACGGCAATTGATCCACAGGCGAGCGCGAACTCGAATGGGGCAGTTTCCTATGATGTTCATCTCGGTTTGCCTGAATCAGACCTGCCAATCCTGGTGGGCATGACGGCGAACGCGGACCTTCTGACAGATAACCGCAAAGGTGTGCTACTGGTTCCCAATGCGGCGATCCATCCCGATCGTCAGAACGGCACCTATTCAGTTTTCATAGTCCAGAGAGACGAGCAGGGCGCGCTGGAAACAGTTCCCGTGACGGTCGAAATCGGCTTGAAAGACAACCAGTTCACGCAGATTGTGAGCGGACTGAATGTAGGGGATGAGGTGCTTTTAGGGACCTTGAGTGCCCCTACGACGATGAGCGGATTTGGCTCAGGCCAACCTGGTACACGGTAAGGAGGAGTTTGATATGGATAGTGAAAAAGAAACGGTTGTGTCCACATCTCCGGCAAAAGAACATGCTGTGCGCGAGGTTTCTCCGACGGCGATCGAAATGCGCAATATCACCAAAAGTTATGAGATGGGAACCCAGGTCGTCTATGCCTTACAGGGCGTCGACCTCGATATTCGCGAAGGGGAATACGTGGCCATCATGGGGCCTTCCGGTTCGGGAAAGAGTACGCTGATGAATATGATCGGCGTGCTCGATACGCCTAACAGCGGCACCTATATTCTTGGCGGTGAAGACGTGAGCCGGCTTACCAGCGACCAGCGAGCGAGCATCCGCAACCGGCGCATTGGCTTTGTCTTCCAGCAGTTTAATTTGCTGCCGCGCACGACGGCTTTGAAGCAGGTGAGCCTGCCATTGATGTACTCAGGCGTCCCACGGGGCGAACGGATGAACCGCGCCGCGGAAGCTCTGGCCAGCGTCGGCCTCGCTGAGCGCATGGATCACAAACCGGATGAACTGTCCGGTGGGCAGCAGCAGCGCGTAGCCATCGCCCGCGCCCTGGTGACCCGGCCGGACATCATCCTGGCCGACGAACCAACGGGTGCGCTGGACTCCCAAACCGGCGAGGAAATCATGGAACTGTTCGAAGAGCTAAACGATCTGGGGATGACGATTATCATGGTTACGCATGAACACGAGATCGCTGCCCGTGCCCAGCGCACAATCTATTTGCGCGATGGCCTGATCGTCGACGAACCAACCTATTAGGGAGGGCAGAATAGAAATGAATTTAATGGAAAGCTTTATTACAGCCCTGGACAGTATAATGGCTAATAAAATGCGCGCGGCATTGACCATGTTGGGCGTGATCATCGGCGTGGCTTCGGTCATCGCCCTGATGGCCATCGGCAACGGCTTCAGCGAAGATATTACCAGCCAGATCAATTCGATTGGCACCAACCTGGTGTCAGTCTCCACCGATTATGATAACAGCAGCGGCTATCCGTCGCTCAGCCTTGAAGATGTTAAGGCCCTGGCGGACCCGGAGAATGTTCCCGCCGCTTCGGCCGTTGGGGCTATTGTACAGGGTACCCAAACAGTGCTTTATGGTGGAGAATCGGTTAATGCCACGGTGAATGGCGTCACGCCCGCCTATATGGAAATCAATAATCAAAATGAGTATCAGTTGGGAGACGGCCTGACAGAAAATGACGATGCGACCTCGGCTAGAGTTGCCGTTCTGGGCGCCGGCGTGGCATCGGATTTGTTTGGTGATGAATATCCAGTTGGCCGTTCGGTGAAGATTAACGGTGTCAGCTATGAGGTTGTCGGCATCCTCGAAGAAGGGGGTGGGGGGATCGGCGGGTTTACCGACGACTATGTCTATGTTCCGCTGTCTACGGCGCAGAGCCGGTTATTCACCGATCGCACACGTCAGGGACAAAAAGCGGTCAGCTCCATTTCTGTTGAAGCCGCCAGCAGCGACCAGGTCGAAGCGGCCATTAACCAGGTTACGGAGACCCTGCGCGAGCGGCATGGCATCATCTATGGCGATGATGACGATTTTACGATATTTGATCAATCCAGCCTGTTGGACACGGTTAATACGGTGACAGCCTCGCTTACGGCATTCCTGGGCGCTATCGCTGCCATCTCCCTGCTCGTTGGTGGGATTGGTATCATGAATATCATGCTCGTCAGCGTGACCGAGCGCACGCGTGAGATAGGTATTCGTAAGGCTATTGGCGCATTTCGCCGCGATATCCTGGTACAATTCTTGCTGGAATCGCTGGTTCTGAGTCTATTAGGTGGTGCTTTAGGCATCGGTTTGGGTTGGTTGATTACCCAGGCGGCGGCCAGAGCTTTTGATTTAACGATGGTTATCGATGTAGGTACTGTCGCTCTGTCAGCTTCCTTTGCAGCCGCGGTGGGCCTCATCTTCGGCATTTATCCGGCGTGGAGAGCATCGAAGCTGCAGCCGATTGAGGCGCTGCGTTACGAGTAAGGTTTATTAATTGACACAGAAGACACAGAGAGCACAGAGTTCTTTTTTGTGGTCTTTGTAGACGCGCAATCCGTTGCGCGTTTTAAGGTGTGATTCGGTAGTGAAAATCAGGAGTAAGGTATAAGTGGCGCAAACGATTTTGGTTGTTGATGATGACCACGACGTTGTGCGGCTTATGCGCGCCTATTTGGAGCAGGCGGGTTACGAGGTTTTGGTGGCTTATGACGGCGAAACGGCCGTTAACCAACTGCGTCGCGAAAAGCCGGACTTGATGCTGCTCGATCTCATGTTGCCTGACCGCGACGGCTATGACATCACCCGCCTGGTCCGCTCCGACCCCAATCTGGCTCATATACCGATTATCATGCTCACCGCGCGCGTTGAGGATACGGATAAGATCGTCGGCCTGGAGCTGGGCGCCGATGATTACGTCACCAAGCCTTATAACCCTCGCGAGGTTCTAGCACGGGTGAGAGCGCGCCTGCGCGGCTCTTCCTTACAGCATTTTCAGACCATTCGCATCGAAGGACTGGAACTTGATGAGGCGCGTCATGAGGTACGTGTCGACGGCCGTTTGGTGGACCTGACACCGACTGAATATGATTTACTGCTGGTACTTATGCGCAGGCCCGGTATGGTTTTCCGGCGCAGTGAGTTGATTGACCAAGCTCTGGGGACGGGTTACGAGGGTATCGAACGGACTCTTGACAGCCACATTCGCAACTTACGCCGAAAAATCGAGCCGAATCCGCAAGATCCAAAATATATCCAAACCGTATACGGCGTCGGCTATCGCCTGGCGGGGGAGGGAGACAATGAATAAATTGTGGGTTCGTCTCAGTTTAGCTTTTGCGTTAGTACTTATAGCTGCTTTTCTAATGATAGGCGGCATTATACAGCAGAATTTAGGCAGCCCTGAGAAGCCACCTCCGGAAGTTATCGCTTATTTCGAACAGTTTCGCGCCGAACAAGTCGTGCCACAGCCGCTCACCGGCCTGGTCGGGATCGCCGTCATGGCCATCGTCGCCGGCGTGATTGCCAGCCGGATGGTCGCCTCGCCTATGTCCAACCTTGAAAAGGCCGCACAGGATATTGGCCGGGGAGACTTAAGCAAGCGCATAGAGCCGCGGGGCAGCCAGGAGATGGTCGCCGTAGCCACGGCTTTCAATGACATGGCCGCGCAGTTGGAACAGGCGGAGTCCCGGCGTAAAAGTTTGCTGGCTGATGTGGCCCATGAACTGCGCCATCCGCTGCACGTCCTGCAAGGGAATTTGCAGGCGATGCAGGACGGTGTTTATCTCATGAATGAAGAAGAAATCGAGCGTTTGCTGGCCCAGACACACCACCTGACGGTGATGGTCAACGACCTGCACGTCCTGGCCCAGGCGGAGGCGCGCCAGCTGCCGCTGCATATCCAGGAAGTTGATATCGCCAGTTTGGTCAAGGAAGTCGCGGCCGATTTCCAACCCTTTGCCCAGGCGCATCAGGTTGATCTGCATGTCGCGCTCCTGGGAACAATGCCCGATACAATGCTCATTGATAAAGCGCGCATTCGCCAGGCAGTGCAGAATTTGTTGGACAACGCGCTGCGCCACACGCCGTCCGGTGGTCAGGTCAGCGTTTCCGTGCGCCAGGTGAACGGCCGTGTGCAGATTCAGGTTCAGGACAGCGGCGACGGTATCGCACCTGAGCAGCTGCCGCAGGTCTTTGATCGGTTGTACAGAGGCGATCCCTCGCGCCAGCGCCAGGGCAGCAGCACCGGGCTTGGCCTGGCAATCTCCAAAGCGCTGGTAGATGCGCATGGGGGGACGATAACGGCCGAAAGCGGCGGTGTGGATCAAGGGAGTACGTTTACGATTGATCTGCCGCTATGAGGTAGTGTTTAGTCGTTGGTTTGAGTCCGATTGGGTCTTATTTTGGCGTGAAATAGATGGGTTATTGCCCTCTAATATTCGTGTAGCACTGTTTATTGCTTGAAATTCCCGAATTTTCCTCAAATTGATGCTGGTATGGCGGTAATTTAGGCTGTTTTGGGTCGAAACGGCCGTTTTACCATTGAACTAGCACCCACATTGTACTGTAAGGACAAGCATCGTCATCGGAAGCAGTGGAAAATAATCGAATATTGGGGGGAAGCGGTACGTGCGTTATATCTCGTGCAACAAATTGCAACATAATGCAACACAAAAATTATTTATTGCGTCAGCGAGCGGTGTGGAGCGGCTTTTTATGGAGCAGGCGCTGCTGTAGAATTCAATAGAGAGCGTTACAGCCCGTGTATGTCTGTTTAAGCCTTATTGGGGGAAGATAGTTGCTATTTATCCATCCCTGGTTTATACTATAGCTAATGCTGATTAAATTAAGTATGATGCTCCAAGGATGAACAGAGGCGCGGAAGACTCGCCTGCTCTCGAGATTAAAGATTGGTCCAATCTAAAGGGATACACTCATGGCTAAACGCGAATACCTCCTACCCATCAGCGGCAATCCCCTTCCCGACAGACCGGCCTGGCTCTATGAGAACCAGTTTCTGATTGAAGCAGGCGCTAGCAGTCTGAAGACGGAATCCACCTACCGCAGCGGCCTACGACTGTTCGCTGATTGGTTACAATATTATAATAAGTCCAAGTATACCAGGGAGGATGAATGGCCCCTAGCGCCGGAGCATCTCTCAACGGCCGTTGTCCTCGATTTTCGCACCTGGCTGCTGGCGAACCGCTCCCGTTCGACGACGACAACGTACATAGCTTCCGTTGTCGGCTACCTGCACTATCTTGATGGACTCGACGCCCTGCCGGAGACGGTGCAGTTGGGGAAGCTGCAGCGGCAGATGGCACGGCGGCAGATTGAACGCAGCCAGGCGGAGGCGGTGATTGACCTGGACCTGGCGCGGCAGTCTATTCCGCGCATTATTCGTTATTATGACCAGCTGCCCCTGCCCCCGGAAAACGACGCTTATAACCGCCGCCTGACCCTGCTGCGCGACCGGGCCTTGGTGAAGGTGCTCTATTCAACTGCGGCTCGTATTTCCGAGGTCGTCTCTCTGAGCCGCCATAATGTCGATCACGGACGTTCTGAATACGCGACGATCACGGGAAAGGGCAATAAACCGCGTACGATCCACATGCGTGATTACGCACGCCGCGCGGTACAGGATTATTTAGTCGAACGCGGGGATATGAATCCCGCGCTTTTCGTCGCCCACAGCCGCAATGCCGGCAATGCACGGCTTTCCGTGACTTCGGCGCATAATGTTGTCAAGAAATCCGTGAAGGCTCTGAATCTGCATCCCAGCCTCTCCGCGCACGATTTTCGCCATTTTCGCGCCACGCAGCTGCTTAGAGAAGGGATGCCCCTGGAAGTTGTGCAAGAATATTTGGGTCACGCCGATGTATCAACGACACGTAACGTCTACGCGCCGGTATTGGGCGTGCATATTGTCAGCGAGTGGCTGGATAACGTTGATATCACACCGGAAGAAGCAGTGTAGGAGCGGTTCGCGAACCGCTCCTACAAAACTGGTTGCCGGCATGTGGCAACTAGAAGGAGGTCTTTTTACAAATCAGCCGGCAGCTTTTTACCAGAGGCCGATAATTTTCCGCCATAAGCCGCCGATGCCGAGCCAGATGATAATATTCACCACGCTGATCAGCGCGCCATATTTCCAGCCGTAGTGGGTCATACTGCTCATCAGGTTGCTGAAGAAAGCCAGCACTAATGCCGCCAGGTAAGGCGGTGTGCCCACGGCCAGGGCGACTCCCAGGAAGGGAGCATACATCGCGCTGACATGGGCAGTGTTACTGGCGAACATATAGTGACTGTAGAAGTAAATCAAGCTTAGGACCAGGAAGGCCGGTACCCAGGGGACACCTTCGACCATTCCACCGATCGTTTCGGTGAACCAGGGGATAAAGCCCAAAGTATTGAGAAATGTGGCCATCATGACCAGCGCCGCGAACCATACCAAGGTATCCCAGGCGCCGCGCTCATTGAGCACGTCGCTCCAGGTCAGGACCGATCCAGGTCAGGACCGATGAGATGAGCAGGACGAAGAGGCCGACCAGAGCTGTTACCGTGGCGTGGATGTCCAGCGCACGGCCGAAAATCCATAACAGGATCAAGAGAACAAATGTGCCGGCCATAATCCACTCGTCGCGTGACATCTTGCCCATTTCCTCAAGTTGATCGGCTGCGAGCTGTGCCGCGGCCGGCGTCTCTTTAATTTCCGGTGGATATAGTTTGTAGATCACCAAGGGCACAACCATGAGGCTGATCAGCCCGGGAACAATTGCGGCGACCGCCCATAATCCTCAGGATATATCGACGCCAAAGCCGGCCGCCAAGCGGATTAGCCGCCATGGCCGTGAGGAACATGGCACTGGTGATTACCACACCCTGGAATCCGGTAAAAATCAGGAACGAACCAATTCTTACGCGCGCTGCCGTCATCCGGTTCGCTGTCATAAGCCTCGACAATTGAGCGGATGATCGGGTAGAGGATGCCCCCCACCACGAGCGGTGTTGCTGGGAATAGCCGGGGACAGCACAAGGTCCGAGGCCAGCAGCCCATAACTCAACCCGAGGGTCCTTTTACCCAGCATACGCATGAAGGTGTAGGCGATACGCGCACCAAGACCGGTCTTGATGAATCCTCGTGAAATAAAGAATGCTAAAACGATCAGCCAGATCCAATTTACAGTCGGCTTTGGCATGCCCGCAGGAACGGATGATGTACCAGACGTTGCGTCAGACATATTTTTCTATCCTTAGTGAATGGTTCCCCGATAAGACAATCACAATGATAGTCAAACCATCTGATCATTAAACAGTGCTTTTTGTCATAAACCTGATTGACAAAAGTGACTTGATCGCCTGCTAAACAGTGGAAATATCTGAAATTTCGTCCATAATCATTATGTAGCGTAACCTTCAGGTGCCGATTGCGCGGCAACCTGAAGGTTACGCTACAAATTGGTTACGATCATATCACCGGACACTCTTTAGAGGATTTTCTAGAGAATCTTGAAAAAGTTTCCGGGGAAATAAGAAAGACGTATTGAAGGAGAGTTTCTAATTATGGACCCTGCAGGCATTCTGGTATTTAGTATTCTTTTAATCCTTGTTCTGGCCGCGCTCTTTATCCCCCAGATTCAAAAACGCCGCAGCGCTTAACAAAACAGATTGAGGCTATTTTGT
>JBJYWP010000028.1:15537-34655 GCA_046259485.1 Promineifilaceae bacterium (SeqCode)
AGCGCGCGGTAGCGCCATTTAATGCGGTCGGTGTAATAGGTGTGGCTGAGCGCCAGGAGCCCGCGGATGGCGGGATAGGCGATCATGGCGATGGGCAGGATTAAGAGGAAGAAGCGTTCCAGGCGTGAAGCCAGCGAGAGCGGAACGTACTGTTCCAGAAATGTTGGCCCGCTGTTCATGTAACGTTCCGTGTCGGGATTCATCGGGATACCGGCCGTCGTAGGTGCAGGAAACTCTCCCGGCGCTTCAAATATGCCACCATGCCCGTTTATTTGTTCGGCGAAAATCACGAAAAGATTAGCCAAATCGGGATGCAGCGTGGGACCGGCCACCAAGGTTGCCCGGGTAGCGAGCAGAGGCGTATCCTGCAGCGGTATATCCGCGGCAAAGTCAAGAATGCTCTCGGGTAGGGTCACGGCGGCTAGATTCTTATAAAGACTGGCGTAGGATTCAGCGCGTGAGACCGGGGCGATTTTAACGCCTGGTGTTGCTGCTAATTCGTGGATAAGAGGTGAAACGGCGCCGAGGAAGGTCATGACCACGTCGATTTCGCCATCCCGCAGCAGTTGGGCAGCCTCCCCTTCCGGCATCGTCGAAATCGTGGAATTATCACTGTTGATACCGTTCATGTTCAGCAGACCGAACGTGGCGATATAACTGGAACTACCGGTTTCGCCGATGTTAATGCGCAGCCCTTGCAGGTCGGAAATCCGGTTAGGTTCAATGCCCAGATCTTTACGATAGAAAATCCAAAGGGCTTCATAATAGAGCGCGGCTAAAGTGGTTAACTGCGAATACTCATTGGTGGCGACGGTCGTGTTCTGCACAAAGCCGACATCAGCTTCCCCTTTTTCCAGCAGGTCGATTGTTTCGACGCCGCCGGCGGTCTCGCGGATATTGAGCGAATAGCCCTGTTCGGCGAAGCGTCGTTGAAATTCCTGGGCATAGGCGTAATAAGCGCCGCCCTGGTGGCCTGTGGCAATTGTGAATTCCTTAGGCGGCCGTACGCCGATCAGAGAATAAAGGATGCCGATGACGACCAGAGCGATAAAGACGATGGCCAACCAAAACCAATATTGGTGCGCAGCTTTCCCATCGTTGCTAATTTTTCGCCGTAATAGAATTAATAAGGGCTTTCTCATCGTAGATTATACTATTGAACAGTTTCTCATGCTTTTTTCCATTCGAACACAGACAAGGCCCGACACACTGTGGCGAGACAGTCGAGACAGACTAGATCAGATGATGTATCAACGCCCTATCCTTAGAATGTGCCTACGATCTTCTCTTTATCGTTTGTGTTTTTTGGTGAATATAATAACTATACGAAAATCAGTAAGATATGATTACCCGCTATTCGAGGTATAGGGTTGTGTCAGCCGGGGCATTAAATGTTTTGCACGGCCGTTTTGAACTGCGTTTCGTAAAGCTCCGCATACAAACCGCCCTGCGCCAGTAGTTCTTCATGCGTGCCCTGCTCCGCGACGTGGCCGTCCTGCATGACAAGGATCGTGTCCGCAGAGAGGATGGTCGATAGGCGGTGAGCGATCACCAGGCTGGTACGGCCGTCCATCACACGCTGCAAGGCCTCCTGTACGAGTGCTTCGGAAATGGAATCCAGGGCAGATGTCGCCTCATCCAGGACCAGAATTTGCGGGTCCATGAGGATCACGCGGGCAATGGCCATACGCTGGCGCTCGCCACCGCTGAGGCGGTAACCGCGCTCGCCGACCACGGTGTCGTAGGTGTCGGGTAAACTCATGATGAAATCATGGATATTGGCCGCCTTCGCCGCAGCGACGACCTGGGCATCGCTGGCATCGGGATTGGCATAGAGCAGATTGGCGCGGATGGTATCGTAAAAAAGGTAGGTCTCCTGGGTGACCATGCCGATATTATCGGCCAGGGACTGCAAGCTTACCTGTTTGAGGTCGATGCCGTCCACGCAAACTGTTCCCAGAGTCGGATCATAGAGGCGTGGAATCAGGTAGGTGATAGTCGATTTACCGGCGCCGCTGGGGCCGACAAGAGCGGCTAACTGGCCTGGTTCGATCAGGAAACTGACATCCTCCAGCGCCCAGCGGCGATCGGGAATATGGGGGCCGATCTGGTCAGGTGCCTGCTCGACTTCATCCTCAGCGCTGCTTTCCGCCGCTTTTCCGCGTTTAAGGAGCGCTTCGCTGTCTGCGTGCCGCCCGTAGCGGGCTACGCTGCTCAGGCTGGCCACTTTACCCTCGCGTTCCAGCGCATCGTAGTCAAAGGAGACATCGCGGAATTCAATATGGCCGTCCGCGGTACCCAGATCAATGGCATCAGGCGCTTCCTGAACCTCCACCGGCAGGTCCAGCACTTCGAAGACACGCTCGAAGCTGACCATACTCTGGGCGAAGGCTACCGGTGCATTTGTCAGGCTCTGCAAGGGACCGTAAAGCTGGCTCAGGTAAGCGCCGAAGGCGACTATAGTACCCACGGTGAATGTGCCGGCGAGAACCATGTGCCCACCGACGAGGTAAACAACGGCCGTACCGATGGCTGTAACGACGGAGAGCATCATCATGAACCAGCGTCCGGTAACGGCCGAACGAATGCCGATTTCTTTAACCGCTCCGGCCTGGCTGCTGAATTCATCATATTCCATCTTTTCACGGCCGAACAGCTTGACCAGCAGGGCCCCGCTGACATTGAGCGTTTCATTCATCGTTGCGTTCATTTCCGCGTTGTATTCCATAGATTCGCGGCGCTGGTCGCGCAGGACTCGTGCGAAGTGGCGCGCCGGCAGCATAAATAGCGGCAGTACGGCCACCGCCAGCAGGGTCAGCCGCCAATCCATGGCAATCATAATCGCCAGGGTAGCGACGACGCGAATAACATTGGTGATGATATCAACCGTGGTGTCGTTGATGGCATTCTTGGCACCCATGACGTCGTTGTTCAGGCGAGACATCAGCTCGCCGGTGCGCGTTTGAGTGAAGAAGCGCAAAGACATGCTCTGCATGTGGCTGTAGAGGTTGCGGCGCAGGTCGTAAATAAGCCCCTCACCGATGGTGGCATTCAGCCGCCGCTGAAAGACGCCGATCACGCCGGTGATAAGCGGCACAGCCATCATACCCAGAGCGAGGATGTTAATCTGCTGGGCGTTGCCGTTGGGGATGGCGTCATCGATCATCAAGCGGAAAAGCTGCGGCGATACCAGGCCGATGCCCGTGGTGATCAAAATCAGGACCAAGGAAACCAGGATCTGCCACCAATACGGCTGAGCATAGGCCCAGATCCGCAGCAACACATCGCGTGTGAGCTCGGGAGGTTCCTGGTCTTCGTCTTTTGAAAGTACCGCACCCCAACTTCGCATTCCACCCATATCTTTTCTCTATTTACCTAAGGTGATTTAATAAATCAGATCTATTATCAGTAAGGTAGCACTTTTGGAGCTGCTTTGGCAAATCGATTTATTATCACCAGATGGACAGAGGCCCTATTTGATGGATGGAACGATCGGATGACCACGGGGCGTAGGGGGCGCGAATCAGGGCGGCGATTGAAACTAAGGTCGTATCGTAATTGACGCGCCAGCCGGCGAATTCCTGCCAGGACTGGTCGAGATCCTCATATAAAGGTATCCCGGCCTCGGCCAGCTGGCGGCAGGCCGCATCAAATTCTTCACGGCTGATGCTGATCGGGTCTTCCGGGAAAATCGGATCGGGATTGTAATCAATTTCAAAGAGGTCAGCGATGCGCCGCAGTGCCAGATAGCCGGCGCGCGAAGTCAGCCGCAGCGGCATATCATCGTAGGGGAAATCAACCACGGTCATCATCATCGCCGCCGTATCTAGGACAGCGCCGGCGGCCGTTATCCAGGAACGGTCAGGTTGGGGAGAGCGGAAGAAGATCAGGGGCAAAAAAGAGGTATGTGATTCCTCAACCTCGGCAAACCAGTTTTCCCAGGGCTCCAGGCTGTGACTCATGCGGCCTAACATGTCATTGCGCTGGGAACGCAGCAGCCACTCGACGGCCGTTGGCGGCGATCCGGCTCGTACTTCCAACAAGTTGACCGCCTCCTCCCGTCTGGAAAAGGCGTTATACATCGTTGGCAGATAGGCGATCAATAAAGCGACCAGACCCAGGCCAATCGCCGCCTCGCTGAATACCAGGATGTGCAGCCAAACGGTGTCAACCGTGGCAAAACCGAGGGTTAATAACGAAGAGCCGCTTAAACGAAAAGCCGCGGACAGGGGCTGAATCCCATCGGCATAATACATCAGCATATAGCCTAGAAGCACGAGGATCAACCAGGTGACAACAACCAGCATGACGGATACGGGAGCGTAGAAGGCCATGATGCGATCGCGGCGCTCGTAAGTTTTTGTCAGGCGCAGCAGGGGACCGAAGACCAGCCAGGCCGTCCGGAAAGCGAAATGAGTCAGCAAATCATGCGTCCCGCGCGGCAGGATCAGGGTCTGCAGCGCCGAAGCAAATGTCGCCAGGACGACAACAGCGCCGGTGATAAAGATTAAGATATTGAGGATCATGCACCTACTCGTATATCGAGATTGGTCCAATTTTTGTAAACTTTATCCGTAATGATACAGCGATTGAAATTGAACCAACCAAATGACAAGACCGAGATTGGTCCAATTTTCAAAGATCTTTGTCCATGATCATATAGTTGTTGAAAATGGACCAATCTATTGGACCAGTCTAAGGTTCGTGTAACTACTTCTAGAGATACTAACTTGAAATCTCTGTTGGTTCAATTTTTAGCTGCACATTCCCGATAGTAATCACATCATCAGGGCTGACCACGGTGGCATCCGTTATCGTCAGTTCGTTGAGCAGTGTGCCATTGCGGCTGTGCAGGTCTTCCAGCCACCATTGATTTTCACGCCACGAGAGCAGCGCGTGTTCGCCGGAAACAAAAGCATCTTCAAGGACGATCGTGTTGTGGTCCGCACGGCCGATTCCGGTCACCGGCAGCAGGGGAAAAATAGATCCGACGCCGGCGGAAGCACTCTCGCTGGCAACGACTCGCAAATGCCCTTTCACGCGCGTTCCCGCGACAGCGACATCCGACGTTCGCCGTAAATCCTGGTATACCAACCAGGCGATGACTCCCAGAAAAGCCAGGAGTAAGACCGCGCTTAGCAGGCGCAATAATAAGAGGATCAGGGCGTTATTCATTTGCGAGTTGAAGGGATTACCTGCGTATTTGATTCATCCGCCTGTTTGCTGCGGCTGGGGGGATTCCGCCGCGTACGGCCTTCGCCATAAATTAGGAGCGCGTCGCTGAGAGCGATCACATCCCCCTCCTGCAAGACATGCTGGCTGACAAGTTCGCCATTGACCTTCGTGCGCCGGCGATTAGAGACATCATAGAGAATAAAACGATCGAAACGCCAGCGAATCTGAGCATGCTGGCGGCTTACAGTTTTTGAGTCGAGCACGATGTCATTGTCCGGGCGGCGGCCGAGGGTTATAAGCGGCTTATCCAGAGCAACGTGGCGTTTACCCTGCACAATCATAAAGGCATCCAGGGTCTGGATAGCGGAGAGCACGTGATCGGCCGTTCCCCGCGATGTTATGACCTGCGTTGAATCCATGGCCTTTTCCGAGGTTCCAGCCGCGGCCTGCTGCGTATCCTGGTCGATGCGGAAAGCTTGGCGGCGGATATTGGGGTCGCTCACCAGGCGAATCCTGGGAGCAGCGGTCAGCGGCAAACCGTAGCGCCTGCCCAAATTCCAGGCTGCATCGCCGATATCGCAAGCGAGATCGGGGTTTTCATCAAGCATCAGGCGGTAATCTTCAGGATGGAGGGTCACGAGATAAGTATCGGCCAGATCGGCCGATGCGGTGCTTTCCTCCATTACCAGGACAAGCTGCGTGGCCACGTCCATCGGTTCCAGGTAACCGCCAAACAGGCGCCCGAAGGAACCCTCAACTGTCTCCCGTACCAACCTTTCTATTCTTGAAAATCCATTCATTTTCATCGCCGGGTGATTATAAATAGGCGCCTGGACGGCGTCAATTGCAATTGCGAAGGCATCGGCATAAGGTATACTTCCCGTATCTTATCACCTGTTATTTCATGAAAAGGAGGTGAGTATGAGCGGAAAAGAAATACGCCTGACTGCGCTTGCTTCCTGCGCTGGTTGAGCGTCTAAACTGGCTCCGTCGGAGCTTGAAAAAGCGCTTGAACCTATTCGAGCAACCTTTAAGATGACCGATTTTCCCAACTTGCTTGTCGGGTTGGAGAAAGCTGACGATGCGGCTGTCTACCAGCTAAATGATGAACAGGCCATCATCACGACCACGGATTTCTTCCCGCCGGTTGTCGACGATCCTTATGACTTTGGCGCAATCGCCGCGGCCAATGCCCTCTCCGATATCTACGCCATGGGCGGCGAGGTGCTATTCGCGATCAACCTCGTCGCATTTCCCGACAATCTGTGTTCCGATGTGCTGCGCGAGATATTGAGAGGCGGCGCTGAAAAAGTGGCCGAAGCAGGAGCGGTGGTTGTCGGCGGACACAGCGTCAACGACAAAGAACCCAAATACGGCATGGCCGTAACAGGCATCATCCACCCGCAAAAAATCAAGACCAAGGGCGCGGCAAAACCGGGAGAAAAAATCCTGCTGACTAAGCCGCTGGGCGTCGGCGTGATCACAACCGCCCTCAAACGAGAACAAGCCGTTAAGGAAGATGTGGCGGCGGCCGTTGCGAGCATGAAACAGTTAAATAAGAAGGCCGCTCGCGCGGCGCAAATCGCCAACGCAGCGGCAGTTACCGATGTAACCGGCTTCGGCATTCTGGGTCATGCGCGGGAGATGGCCTCCCAGGCAAATGTAGATTTTCGTTTTCAACTGCAAAATATGCCCTGGCTGCCCGGCGCTGTCGCCTACGGCGAACAAGATAATTTCCCCGGGGGCACGGGCAATAATATGTTTTTCTTCGATGAATATATGCGCTTCGGAGAGCAGGTTAGTCTCCTGATGCAAAAGATGCTGTTTACGCCCGAAACATCCGGAGGTCTTCTGGTCAGCCTGCCCGAAGAAAATGTCGCACAGTTTACAGCCGCCTGCCCCGGAGCCGTCCTCATTGGGGAAGTCACTGAAGGAACAGGGCTGGTAATAGTTGAATAGAAAAATGGGAGGGGTCAGCCGATGATACGCACCGTACCAAGTTCAGGAAATGAAGAGATCCAGCTTTATATGCGCACGTATTATTCCTTACTGCGCAGTTCGCGGCCGGTAGAAATCAAAACACTTGAAGAAGCACATAAGAGCATGAACTCCGCGCTGCACATCAAGGCCAATGATCCGGAAGTGGACATGGCGGCCTTTATGTATTCCGTACTGCGCATGCCTGACTGCCTGAACAGCGTAAAACTGGTGGTCATGGGCCAGTCGGAACGCGTCTTCTGTGAGAATGATTACTGTGACATTGAACAATGGCAGCCCGTTTCCTCCCTGGGACGCCGCCGGCGCAGCTTTTTCGACGACAAGAGTACCCTCGCCGTCTATATCGCCAGCCGCTCGGATATCGACGACATCGTGCCGATTCTCACTGCTTACCAGATTGAGCGAGGTAAGATGCACCAGCGTTTCAACAATCCGGCGGCGATTCAAATTCTGCGTAAGAGCCAGCAAGCAGACGGCGATCCCAGCTATGCGGACCTGCAGGCGCTGGCCGAAATCACAGAAATCGACGTTGAAGACCTGGGCCGGCTCAGCGAGGTCTGGGGGGATTCAACGGCCGATCGCCTGCTGGCCATCGCCGAAGAAGAGCAGGAGATTTCTATTCGCTCCCTCGCCGGTTCGCTGGCCGATTATAAAAGAGCCACGCGCCGCTGGTGGCAGAACGTCGAACGCCACTTGCTTGAACTGGATTTCACCGACCACCCCATCTATTTTGTGTCCAGTAATACGCACAGCATGCCCAACTTACTGAGCGGTTATGCCCTGGAACATGAAGAGCTGCTTCATGACTATATCGAAACAAGCGGCTCGGCGGAGATGAACCGCGAATATAATGATATCCTGGCCAGCAACGTGCCCAGCAGCATGGAAAATTATCTTTACTATGTGCTGAAGAAATACAATTCCGAGCACAAGGGTCAACGCATGCAGCAGTTTGAGATCGAGCGATCGTTAGGGATAGACCGAATCCCCAGCGGGCACGCTTTTGATATCGAAACTCAAGTCGTACGCTTGAATAAACTCGATCCGCAAAAGCTGGACCCCCGGCTGCGTATTCTCGGTGTAGAGCTGTTGAACCAGAGCCAGGCGTTGATCATCAATATTGATTATCCGCTGGGCCTGGCCGCCTACCAGGTACTGACCGAAGTCGCGCGCAATGTGGCTCACGTGCGCGGTATTTATGTGATGGGCAAGGCGGCAACGCTAAACGGCCGTATCGGCGATGTCATGATCCCCAGCGTCGTTCATGACGAACACTCGCTGAACACCTATCTATTCAATAACGACATCAAAGCGGATGCCATCGCGCCGCATCTCGTTTATGGCACCGTCCTGGACAACCAGAAGGCGATCACGGCTCCGGGAACCTTTTTGCAAAATGAAGGATATATGGACGTCTTTTATCGCGAGGGATTTACAGACCTGGAGATGGAAGCCGGCCCTTATCTGAGCGGCGTCTACGAAATGGTACGCCCCACACGTCACCCTTATGATGAAATTGTCGATCTGCATAACGCTCCTTTCCCCATCGGCATCATCCATTATGCTTCAGACACCCCCTTCAGTAAGGGCATGAATTTAGGCACGCAAAACCTCTCCTACTTCGGCATGGACCCCACCTACGCTTCGATGATTGCTGTGCTGCGGACAATCTTTGAATACGAGATTCGCCACGTTCAGGAGGATCTAAAAGCAGTATAACTTCTTTGATGTTCTTATTTTATTGATGTTTATAATCACTACACGAATTTTCAGAGCTCCGCGCTTTGCTCCGAGAAGGGATTTTAGACGCGGACGAGATCGGGTGAGCACTGAAAATATTTATAAGGAAGCAACATGAGCACGACCAATCTGCAACGCTTACAGCAAGTTCGCGATGCATTACCCAAGTGGCAGGTTGAAGGCCTGCTGGTTTCTAATCCAGTCAACTGCCGCTGGCTGAGCGGCTTTAGCGGCAGCTTCTCCTTCCTGCTAGTAACGGCCGATAAAGCGCTCCTGGCCACCGATTCACGCTACTGGATTCAAGCCGCCGAGCAGGCTCCGGATTTCGAATTATTCCAATCGCAGCGGACCATGGCGGATATGGCCCGGTTTGTTAACGCAACGGATGCGGCCGTTATCGGCTTCGAAGCGGACTGCGTTACCTACAAGCAGGGGCTGGAACTACAAACACTCGAGGGCATATCCTGGCGGCCGTTGAACCAGACCCTCGAACCGTTGCGTATGCAAAAGTCGGCCGAGGAGATCGCACTTATTCAAGCCGCGGCGGCGATCACCGATGCGGCGATGACCCAGATGTCCGACTTCCTCGTTCCGGGGATGGCCGAGGCCGAACTGGCCTGGCGCCTGGAGAGCCGGATGCGCGAACTGGGCGCTGACGGCATGGCTTTTCCACCCATCGTCGCCTTTGGCTCAAACAGCGCCCTGCCGCATCACGCGCCGGGAGAACGCAAACTTCAAGAAGGGGATATCGTCCTTGTCGATATGGGAGCGCGCTTGAAGGGCTATCACAGCGATCTCACGCGCACTTTTTATTATGGGAAAAAGGCCGATCCCAAGTTCCTGGAAATCTTCGATATTGTCCTCGCCGCGCATACGGCAGCTATGGCCAAAATCAAGGCCGGCGTTAATACACGGGAAACGCACCTGGCCGCGGCTGATGTCATCGCCGAAGCTGGCTATGGAGAGCATTTCGGTCATGGCCTGGGGCACGGCTTAGGCCTGGAAATTCATGAAATACCCTTCCTCTCGGCCACGCGCGAGCCACAAATCGTTGTTAACCACAGCACGGTAACCGTGGAACCGGGGATCTATATCGAAGGCTGTGGCGGCGTGCGCATCGAAGACCTGATCCTGGTCACTCCCGATGGCTGCCAAGCAATAAGCCACTGCCCTAAAAAGCCCAATCTAATTACTCCGTGACCTCTGTGTCTACTCAGTGTCATCCGTGCCCTTATTTTTCGGCCAGGTGACTATCATAGATCGTCAGAAAACGAGGCACAACCACACGCCAGTCATAATTTTGCGAAAACTGTAAGCCTTGCTCGCCCAGCTCTATGCGCTGGCGTGGATTTTCAAGCAGGGTCGAGACCTGGCCGGCAAATGCTTGCGCGGTATCAGCGATGAGGACATCACGGCCGTCAATAACCGGGAAGCCTTCAACGCCCACGGCCGTACTGACCACCGCCCTACCCGCAGCCAGCGCCTCGATCAGTTTCAGGCGTGTACCACTGCCTACACGAAACGGCATGATAAATACCTTCGCGCTGTCGAGATAGGGCTTGACCTCAGGCACCCAGCCGGTCAGGGTGACGCCGGGGAGCCGGCGCAGTCGCTCCAGGCGCGGATGCGGCTTTTGGCCGACGATAGCCCATGTGGTACCTGGCCTCTGTTCTTGCAGCAGCGGCCAGACTTCATCGGCGAACCAAAGCACGGCGTCGACATTTGGCCGGTAATCCATCTTGCCGCTGAAGACGACGTCGTAGGCTGTGGGCTCAGCAGCAGCGCTTTCTGTCTCGCTGACAGGGTGATAAGCAGCGACATCAATGCTGTTGGGAATCACGGGAATAGAGCCGGAGGGTAAACCGGCCAGGCTTTGTAAAGCCTTGCTGTCCGCCTCACTGACGGCCGTTACCCGATCCACGGCAGCACACACCCACGCTTCGTAAGCGTTGAGCCTTGCGCTTTGCAGCTTTGAATACAAAACCGCCGGCAGCCGCCTTAAACTCCCCAGATCTGCCTCCCCCGCGCGCTGCTGGAGCAGGGTCTCCGCGTTATGGGCATCATAAATGAGAGGTAGGTCAGGCACCGCCTCGCGAAAGATGGGAATCGTCCAGGCCAGTTCAATGCCCTCGATCTGGGCAATATCGAAAGTTTGTTGGCGCAGCAGCTTGCGCAGCGCCGCTTCATAATCAGGAGACAAGAGGCGCAGGGCCATATCCGGCTGGCTCGTTGAGACCATCTGCCATAAGCGGCGGCTGAACAGCCGTCCCGGCGCGGGTACGGTGACGATTTCGGCGCACAATTCTTCAAGCTGCGGCGGTATTAGCCCTGGGTTATCGGAATCCGTGTAACTCAACAAAATGACGGAATGTTCCTGCGCCAGGCCGCGCAGAATGTGCAGGTTGCGCAGGCTCGTCCCCTGATAGGCCGGAAAAGGTAATTGAGGCGTCAATAACAGGATTTTCATCAATCGACTTTGCTCGCTACCGCACCGTAAAGAGCCAGCGTCTTTCGCGCCGTCTCCGGCCAGCGGAATTTCTGCGCCTGCTTACGGCCGTTAGCAACCACGCGCGCACGAAACTCCTGGTCGGTTAATAATAAGGCCAGCGTATCCACCCAGCCATCCTCATCAGTCAGGTCAAGAATCAAGCCTACGGGTCCGACAATCTCGGGCAAAGAGCCGCGATCGCTGACCACCACCGGGCAGCCGCAGTGCTGCGCCTCCAGCGCCGGCAGGCCAAAACCCTCATACAGTGACGGCGTGGCCAGCGCGCCGGCGGCATGGTAAAGATGCTGTAGCTGCACGTCGCTTAGCGCATCAAAGTGGATCACCTCGCGCGGCGAAAGATTTAAGGCATCAATGGTCGTAAATATCTCTTCGTAAAGCCAGCCCTTACTGCCTACCAGCACCAATGGGACCTCAACGCCTCTTTCCGCGCGCATGCGGGCGTAAATGCGCAGCAGCATCGGCAGATTTTTGCGAGGTTCCAACGTGCCGACGGAGAGATAAAAACCTCGTTGCAAGCCAAAATGATCCAGCGTGTGCGCAACCTGGGATGGGTCGACGTCCTGCAAATACAAGGGGTTGGCAGCCAGGTGAACGGTCGTCACCTTCTCAGGTGGGACGTTTAATTTTTTGATAAGGTCTTGACGGGTGGCGTGGCTGTCGGCCGAGATCGCATCGGCCGTTTGCACAGCCCAGGCGATCTGATCGATATAATAGCGCCGGCTTTCATCCGTGAGCAGTTCCGGAAAATAGAGGAAATTCAGATCGTGCACGGTAATGATTCGCCGCGCGGCGCCGGCTCGAGGAGGAATGAAATCGGGACTATGAAAGACATCGAGGCCCTGGCCGGCCAGTTCAAGCGGTAGCGTCCAGCGTTCATAGCGGTGATGGGGCGGCGTCCAAACGGTCCGGCGCTGCCAGTTTTGCGAATCCAGCGGTAAAAAACTGCCCTGCTCCTTGCGGCTGTGGAATACCAGGTAATCGTTCTCGCGGTCGAGTTCGGCCAGCGCGGGCATCAGGTTTAGTACATATTGGCTAATGCCGCCTATGCGGTAGGTCGGCAGGCGGCAGTCGATTCCAATTCTCATGAGAAGATTTTTGCCCAACCTCTCTAAAAAGTCCAATCCAGATGCTCACCTTCGACACCAACGCTGTCCTATATCGCATTGAGTCTATTGGCACTCCGTCCGGATACCTGTTAGCATCTTAATAGACCCTTGTTCAAATTAGGAGGAAACCCATGTCCGAAACATCAAACCAGGCGGTTTACCGCTCGACGACGGCTCTTGCCGCCAATATTGCGACTATTTTATTTGGTATCGTGATTGTTCTGCAGCTTCTAATGGCAATCGGCATCCTGCCGGTGACTATGTTTTGGGGCGGCAGGCAGACAGAACTTACCTTGGGCTTAAGGCTAACCGGTGTAGCCGCCGCGATCATTCTTGCTTTGTTTGCCTACGTAATCCGCCGCCGCGCGGGACTCATCAGCAGCCCACCCCCATCGACTCTGATTAAGATTCTCTCCTGGGTGATTACCGCCTTCATGGTCTTTAATACTTTAGGCAACCTGACTTCGCAGAGCATGACCGAAAAGATTATCTTCACCCCGCTGACAATCTTGCTGGCGATATGCTGTTTCATCGTATCCATCTCAAAATCATCATAGGGGCCACTCCATGAATTGAACTTTTGAGCACTCGCATCCTGTCCTCGAAATCGCTATAATGCCCTCGCCTGTCATTGATACGGCCGTCTTGCTAAGGACATCCATATCTCTGCACAGTCAAATGAAAGATGGGTTTGGCTCGAAAACAGAGGTTATGAGACGGCAAAGGAGAACAGGATGGCTGAAAATACGCAAAACACCCAAAAAACTGAGACCAGCGAACTGTTGCGGAGAATGGAATGGTTCGATGAACAACGGCGCAAAACTGCCCGGCGTCTCAGCGAAATGGAACAAAAATTAGAGCGCCAGGCAGGGGAAGTCGCGCGGCGTGATGAGCGGATTGAGGACCTGGAAAAACAGTTAAACGCGGCCACGCTCAAGATCACGCGCCTGGAGGAAGTTGACCAGCGGCTTCAGAAAATCCGCGAGGAATTATTCAATCAGATCGAGCAGTATGACAAGCGCCGCGTATTGGCCGAGCAAGAGATTGACCGGCTACGCCGGGTTGAGCACGAAGGTCTCTCCCGTGAAATCGCGGATACACGCAAAGAACTGCCGGCAATCGGCCGTTTGCAGCATGACATGGAATTGAGAGTGGCCGAGGAAAGCCGGCTGGCCAAGCTAATCGCCATCTTGCAATCGGCCATCGATCCCATACGCAATCAAATCTCCGAATGGGAGCGCTCATTGGCATTCCTGGAAGAAAAGGAAAAACAAAACAGCCGCAACATCGCCGAAATCCAGACCCAGCTGCTGGAAATCAGCAAGCGTTGGGACCCCATCAACGCCCGCATAGACATCGTGGCCAATACCCTGGCCAAATCAGAATCGACGCGCCAGGACATCATCGAAGCCCAGCTTGAACAGCGCGAGATCATAAAGAAATGGTCGGAGCAAATTCAAATTGGTGAACACGACCGCAATAAACAACTTGAAAACTGGCGCTATGTCCTGCAAGAACATAAGGACACGATGGAAAAATATGCCCACGAATGGATCAATTACACCGACCAGTATAAGGCGGCGGGCGAGGCCGTCAAGCAGCTGGCCGAATGGAAAAAGCAGTCGGAACAACGGCAGCGCGAAACAACTGAAATGCTGCGCATCGAATTGAACCGCATGCAGTCACGGTGGGACGGGTTCCTGCTGAAAGACGAGCAGAAGTGGAAAAGTTCGGAAGTAGATATCCAACAGCGCTGGGATGCCGCCACCCGCAACAACAACGCGGTCCAAGAGCGAATTCATGAACTTGAGGAAAAATTGCTCGAATTCGAAGATGAAAAAGATACGATCTGGCGCGTGCAAACTGCCCAAGCGGATGTCATGAGAAAACTACCGCGTATCTGGCAGGAAGAGATCGAGAAGGCCAAGGCGCAAGATCCAAAACGCCGCCGTCAGCCGACAGTCGTGCCCGTGCGTGAGGAATAATTTAATAGGGAAGCGGATTTCTAAAGAGTTGGCTTCTTTTCAACTCCGATAAATCATGGAACAGTCACTGCATGTAATCGGGACGGCCGGCCATGTCGACCACGGTAAATCAACCCTGGTTAAGGCGCTGACAGGCATTGATCCCGACCGGCTCGCCGAAGAAAAGGCGCGCGAGATGACTATTGATCTGGGATTCGCCTGGTTGACGCTCAACGACCAGGAAATCGGCATCGTTGATGTCCCAGGCCATAAAGATTTCATCGAAAACATGCTCGCCGGCGTGGGCAGCATCGAACTGGCGCTGCTTGTTATCGCCGCAGATGAAGGCGTTATGCCGCAAACTACCGAGCACCTGGCCATTCTAGATTTACTGCAAATTAAAGAGGGCATCGTAGTCCTGACCAAGATTGATCTGGTCGACGATTCCGACTGGCTGGAGCTGGTTACGCTGGAT
Source organism: Promineifilaceae bacterium (SeqCode) (assembly GCA_046259485.1). Lineage (GTDB taxonomy): Bacteria > Chloroflexota > Anaerolineae > Promineifilales > Promineifilaceae > JAACFF01. The sequence goes on from JBJYWP010000028.1 coordinate 30,505, forward strand.
GTCGACGAGGTCCTGGCTGGAACAGCCCTAGAAGACGCGCCAATCCTCCCTGTCTCCGCCTATACCGGAGAAGGCTTGGAAGAGCTTAAGACGCTGCTTGAAGAAAAGATGAGCGCTATGGGCACGCACCCGGATTACGGCCGTCCCCGGCTTTTTGTCGACCGCGTGTTCACCCTCTCCGGCTTCGGCACCGTCGTAACCGGCACCCTAACCGGCGGCACGTTCTCCGTCGGCAACCAGGTGGAAATCGTGCCCGGCAAACAAAAGGCACGCATACGCGGCCTGCAGACTCACAAGCGCAAACTCACCACCGCCTACCCAGGCAGCCGCGTAGCCATCAATCTCACCGGCGTCGATCGCGATCAGGTGCAGAGAGGGCAGGTCATAGCCGGCGTGGGCACCGTCGACGATACGATCCTTGTCGATGCCGCCTACAGCCATCTGGCCGATGCGGGGAACCCGTTGAAACACAATCAGCAGGTCAAGCTCTTTATCGGATCGGCCGAGGTATTGGCGCGAACGCGCGTGATTGGGCAGAAGGAAATCGCGCCGGGAACTGAAGGATGGCTGCAGCTGGCCTTAAGTGAGCCGATCGCCGCTTCCCGCAATGATCGCATCATTCTGCGCCTGCCATCTCCCCCGACGACCCTGGGAGGCGGCACCATCCTGGACCCTCACCCCGGCCGGCGTCACCGCCGTTTCCGCCCGGAATCCATCGACCGTTTGCAAACAATGGCCCTGGGAAGTCCCGAAGAAATCATCTTCATGACCCTGCAGCGCCGCCAGCCTCTATCCAGGCAGGCCTTAATCGAGCAATCCGGTCTTGACCACGACATCGCCCAACCGCTAATAGACGAGATGCTCGAAGAAGATAAGATCCGCGATATTGGAGGCCTGATCATCAGTGAGAGCGGCTGGCAGGCCATCCTAAAAAAGGGGCTCAGCACCTTGCAGGCATATCACAAACAAACGCCCCTCAGGCTTGGCATGCCGCGCCAAGAGTTACGCAGCAAACTCAAACTCTCCCCGCAAATGCTCAATGCCTTGGTGATTGAGAGCGTGGAAAAGGGATGGATCAAGGACGAAGGCACCGTGCTGCGAGCATCCGATCACGAGATCAGCTACTCAAAAGAACAAGAGCTAAAAATAGATTCGTTGCTGCGGGAAATGAAACGGTCCGGAGCCAGCACACCTTCGGTGAAAGAATCCCAATATAAGCTCGGTGAAGATCTTTATTATTCGTTGATCGATATCGGCCGACTGCGGCAGCTCAACGCCGATGTTGTTTATGAGCAGGAGCAGTTTTCAGCGATACAGGCGCGCGTGATCAAATTTCTCGAACAACATGGAGAGATTGACGCCGCGCAGGCCAGAGATCTCTTGCAAACGAGCCGCAAATACGCCATCGCCATCCTGGAACATCTTGATGATATCAAGCTAACCAGGCGCGTAGGAGATGTGCGGGTCCTGGTCTAATACCTCAAAATCCACCTGATCTCGCCTCTTTCTCCACATTTCGCGTGAACAATTTGATAATAATAGCTATAAGTTTAACTTAATACTTTACATATCACCCTCATATAGAGTATATTATGTTAGCTGATCATCTCGACATAATAATTCCAAGGTTGATCGGTGGATAGTAGTTGCTCGACGTGAACACAAGCAAGGAGGTTCTGATATGCTTAATTTAAAAAGCCAATCAACACGCTATGCAGGCTTGATTTCGGCCGGCCTGTTGGTAGTCGTTTTAGCCCTATTTATTTTTGCCCCCACCGCAAATGCCGCGGAAGTTCCCGCGCAGTCATCTTGCAACTGGCTGGGTAATTATTGGAACAATACGGATTTAAGCGGCCAGCCGACGCTGGTGCGCTGCGATGAAGCCATCGACTTCGACTGGCATGGCCTCTCGCCGGATGTGTCCATCAATGTCGATAATTTCTCGGCGCGGTGGGTACGCGTTTATAATTTCGCTCCCGGTTCGTACCGCTTCCAGGCAACAATGGATGACGGGATGCAGGTCTATATCGATAACCAGCTTATTATTAACAGCTGGCAAGAGGGGAATGTGCGCACGATTGAAGCGGATGTCAATCTCTCCGCAGGTCAGCACCAAATAGTCGTCAACTATTTTGAAAAAGGCGGCAATGCAGTCGCCGGATTCACCTGGTATGCGCTTAATACACCGGTGAACCCAACTCCACAACCGCCAATCATCCGGCCACCTTCCCAACCTTCCCTCCCATCGAATCCAAACGTTGAATATCCGGTGGCTGAAGTCAAAGCATCATACCTCAATGTTCGATCCGGCGCCGGTGTGCAATTCCCCGTAATCGGTGTCTTGCACCGGAACACGAAAGTCTTCCTTATGGCTAGAGAAATGAGCGGGCGTTGGGTATTAATTAACACAGGTGATGGACTACAGGGATGGGTGAACCGTTACTACCTGTACACGACCTTCCCTTATACGAGTCTTCCGTTCGCCGGAGTTTCCGGTGGGCAGCCGCAGCCGCCGACCCAACCACAGCCACCTTCGCAGCCGCAGTATGATGCTTACATCAATACCGGAGCGCTGAATGTTCGTAGTGGACCGGGGGTCCAATACCGCGCAATCGCCGTCGTTCAAGGTGGACAAGGCGTGTATATCGTCAACCGAGATGCCAATGGCTGGGTGCAAATACAAATTCCGGGCAGTGTCACCGGCTGGGTTAACGGATACTACCTGTCAGCTCCATAATCGTATCCGCGAAGCACTCTCAATGAGTGCCGGTTACAAACTTCAGATTGTCGTCCCAGGGACCTGACTTCACCAGGTCCCTGGGTTTTTGATTCCTATTCGTAATGTTTGGTATTGATTTCCCACCTCCAACCGCTGATGTGCTTTGGGGCGCGCTGCTTATACTTGTCATTCGCATCATCGGCATGACCGCCAGCACTGTCCGTGTCTTGTTCATGATGCGCGGGAAAAGAGTGCTGACTGCTTTTGCCGGCTTCTTCGAAGTTCTGCTTTATGTGATCGCCATCGGCTATGTGGTCAACGACCTCTCCAATATCTGGAACATCCTTGCCTACTGTCTCGGCTTTGTGGCCGGCACTCTGGTCGGCATGTGGATAGACGATTATACTGCTACCGGTTTCGTCAATGTGCGAATCATCTCGCGCTATAAAGCGCAGGCGATCATCGAACAAATTCATGAAAACGGTTATGGGGCGACGGTCGGCTGGGGACACGGCCGTGGGGGGACAGTCGGTATGATTCTGGCCATTGTGCTGCGCAAAGAAGCGCCGGCCGTGATCGAAATTGCCGAGAAGATCGATCCCGACGTCTTCATCACCATCGAGGATGCGCGAAGCGTGCGCCGCGGCTATTGGCGCATTGGCCAACATTAAATCTCAATTCGGTTTTTTAAAGCACTGCCATTTACGCCCCTGCCTACTTTGTTTATAATCCAGACAGGGTGACTATTTTATTCAAGTTGTCACCTTGTTAATTCTTCAATCGAGATTGGTCCAATTTTTAAAAATCTAAATCCGTAATCATATGGCGATTGAAATTGGACCAATCCGTAGCAACTCAGTTTATTTATTAAAAAATCAGGTCGCAAGATTATGTATAAAACGATATTAGTCCCCCTAGACGGTTCAAAACGAGCGGAAGCAATTCTTCCCCATGTCAAAGATATGGCTGCGCATTACGGCTCATCAATAGTTTTTTTACGGGTCTTTGAAATATCGCTGATCACACCGGAGATGGCGGAATTTGATGATGAATATAAAGCGCTGCCTCATCTAAGCCGCGAACGCCTTCAGGAGATGGTCGCCGACGCGCAGAATTATTTACGCGGGATAACAAAGCAGATGGCCAATCACGGCATCCGCAGCCGTTTTTGCGTGGAACACGGACCGGTGGCGGCAACGATTATTAACACGGCCCGCCGGGAAAAAGCGGACATTATTGCCATGGCCAGCCACGGAGCCAGCGGTCTCGAAGGCGTTTACTATGGCAGCGTCGCCGCCGGTGTGTTACAGCGCGTAGACCGACCGCTGCTCATTGTCCGCTCGTATGAGGTGGACGAGTAGTTATTTTTCTAATTAATAACTGATGTTACGCAGTAGAAGTCTGAACCAACGAAACAGGTTGAAGCTTCTGC
>JBJYWP010000029.1:0-32454 GCA_046259485.1 Promineifilaceae bacterium (SeqCode)
TCTGGGGTGAACTGGCCGCGCTGGGCACGGCCGTTATGTGGTCGTTAACGGCCGTATTTTTCAGCTACAGCGGCCGCCGCGTCGGTTCCCAGGTCGTTAACCGCAGCCGCCTGCTTTTCGCCTTCGCCTTTCTAACTATCGCCCATCTGATCGTCGAAGGGACCCTGTTTCCCTGGGGAACAGAGCCTTTTCGCTGGTTCTGGTTTGCCTTATCGGGCATCCTGGGCCTGGTGCTTGGCGACACCTTCTTGTTCCGTGCTTATGTGATGATCGGGCCGCGCCTCTCCATGCTGCTCATGTCCACGGTGCCGATTTACAGCGTCATTTTCGGATGGTTTCTTTTTGGCGAGCAGGTAACGCCCGTCGAGATGGTGGGTATTTTACTGGCCGTGGGTGGTATTGGTTGGGTAGTCACCGAAAAAAGAGCGGGCCAAACGGTCGTGGAGAACAAACAATATCGTAAGGGCATCCTATTTGGACTGGCGGGTGCTTTAGGGCAGGTGGCCAATCTGGTAACGGCGCGGTATGGCTTAGTTGGCGGCTTCTCCACGGTTTCGGCGACGATCATCCGTATATTGGTCGCCATCATTGTTCTGTGGGGCATGGCGGCGCTTACGCGGCAGGTTCGTTACACCTTTGAGCAGTGGCGCGATCCAAAAGCTTTCAAGGCGATTGTTGCCGGTTCATTCGTCGGCCCATTCCTGGGAATCTGGCTGTCACTCATCGCGGTGCAGAATGCGCGCCTGGGTATTGCTTCAACTTTAATGGCCCTGCCGCCGATTCTGCTGGTCCCCATCGAATATTTAGCTTACGGCCAGCGGGTCAGCCGCCGCGGAATCTTGGGAACGGCCGTGGCCATCGCCGGTGTAGCCCTGCTTTTCCTACCCCGATAAGAAAGTTAAAATCAATTGAGGAAAATGGGATCTGGCTACCCGACATTTTGCCCAGGGAAGGGATTGAGGACGCGGACGAGAACCGATGAAATCGGATAAATAAGCATTTTCACTACTCATCTGATCTCGTCCGATCTCGTCCGGGTCCTTGAATTAAAACTGTCGGGTAGTTGGAAAAGGGATTACAGCCGCGAGGCGTGAAACACCTTCCTGGATTTGTTCCTCGTTAAGACCGCTAAAACCGAGCAGAATTGACGGCGGCGCCGGTTCTTGAAGATAGTAGGGAGCGCCGGGATAAACGCCCACGCCGGCGGAGGCAGCTTTTTGGATGACATCTTCCTCATCACAATGCGGATGCAGGTGGATCATGATGTGCAAGCCGGCAGGAATGCGCGAAAATGACACTTTATCGCCAAGAGCGGCGTCCAGGGCTTTGACCAGGGTCTCGCGCCGTTCGGCGTAAGCGGTTCGCAGACAGCGCAAATGGCGCTCGAAATAACCTTCGGCGATGAAGTCGGCCACGGCGGCCTGGGTGAGGGTGGGTGCGCCGCGATCTACCAGGGCCAGCGTCTGGCTGAAAGGCGCCAAGAGCGACTCCGGCAGGACGACGTAGCCCAGGCGTAAGGCGGGGAAAAGAACCTTGGAGAAGGTGCCCAAATAAACCACGTGACCGCTTTCGTCAAGCCCTTGTAAGGCGCTCAAGGGACGGCCGTCATAACGCAGTTCGCTGTCATAATCATCTTCCAGAATAAGAGCATCCTGCGTCCTGGCCCATTCTAATAACCTCAAGCGTCGATCCAGGCGCAGGCTGCCGCCGCGGGGAAATTGGTGCGTGGGCGTCACGAAGGCAGCCCGAACCTTTTTTCCCTGCGGCAGATCGGCGACGGGCAGGCCGTATTCATCGACGGCCAGGGGATACAGGTGCGCGCCGTGGGCCTGGAAGAGGCGGTAGGCATGGTTATAACCCGGCGACTCAACCACGACTTTGTCGCCTTCATTAAACAGCAGCCGGGCCAGAATATCCAGTGCTTGCTGCGCGCCGCTGACGATGACTACCTGCTCCGGGGTACATTTGACGCCGCGTTGGTGGACCAGGTAGCCGGCCAGTGCTTCGCGGAGCGGATAGAAACCTAATGGCGACCCGTAGCGCGAGAGCATGACATCGTCGGTACTGAGATAGCGCGCCAGCAGACGCCGCCAGATATCATAAGGAAAGATGTGCGGAAATGAACGGCCGAAACCAAAATCGATATCCAAACGCGGCTTCTCGCGGCGCGGTGGCTTGGAGGCGTTTTGGATGCGGCGCCCCCAGGTTGAGAGAGTGGGACTGAATAGTTCCTGCGGCGCCGGCAGAGGGCTCGCGGTGAGTTTTTCGGCAACAAAAGTGCCCGAACCGGGGCGACTGGTGACAAAACCTTCAGCTTCAAGCTGGTTGTAAGCCTGGGTGACTGTAATACGGCCGATCCCATTCTGTGCCGCCAGTTTGCGGCTAGGCGGTATCTTTGTTCCTGGTAGAAGATCGCCGTTGAGGATCATGTGCCGCAGCTGCAAGTAAATCTGGCGGTAGAGGGGATCAGCGGCCGTGTCATCCAGGGAAAGGGTAAGTTGCTCTTCGATCATGATTTTGAACCGGTGGCGCGTTCACTCGCAATGTGAGCGGAACTCGCCTAAAATAGAGCCATGCCATATCAAAGCAGTGATAAAACAAGACAGAAAAAAGATGCCAAAAGAACGGCCATGATGCAGGCCGCGGTACAGATTTTCGCCGAAAAAGGGTATCAGGCGGCCACAGTGCGCGACATCGTTGATGAAGCCGCTGTTTCGGTGGGCACATTTTACTTCTATTTTCCTGATAAAGAGACCTTATTTATTCATCTTTATGAGGAAACGGCCGAATTTCTGCTGCAAACGCTTCAACAGGCGATGAACAGCCGTGTTTCATTTCCACAACAGGTTAAAGCAGTTTTACAGTCCTATGTGAGCATAGCTGTCTTTGAGCCGGCTGCCGTGCAGTTGATGCTGGTTGCCGGGGTCGGTGCTGTGCCGGCGTTGGATGATAAAAGAAACGCTTTTCGTAAGAGTCTGGTTGGGATGTGGGAGCGATCGCTGCGCGGCGCTCTGGATAAGAATATGCTGGCCCCGCAAAATGAAAGTTTAACGGCCATGGCCCTGGCAGGCGCTGTCGATGCGGCGATATTAAGCCTCCTAACACGCGCCGATCGCGCGGAAGAAGCCTCCACCTTTACGCGCGAGTTGAACCGCTTTGTCCTGCGCGCGAGCGCATATCTAGGGGATGATGGGTAATCAGCTTGTCAGCCTGTCAGCCTGTCAGCCTGTCAGGTAGTCAGGCTGATTTCCTGACAACCTGAATCCCTGACTCCCTGACACCTATTAATTAACGCTGATTTGGGAGCCGTTCAGGTCTTTGTGTATTTCGATTCGCGTGGGGAAGGCGTCGCGAAGTTCGTCTATGTGGGTGATCACCAGGACGCAGGCAAAATCATCCTGCACGGTGTTGATCGCTTCCACAAGACGCTGGCGGCCTTGCGGGTCCTGGCTGCCGAATCCTTCATCAATGACCAGCGTTTGCAAGCGTGCGCCGGCGCGGTTGGCCAGCAGCTGTGAAAGGGCGAGGCGTATCGCGAAATTGATACGAAACTGCTCGCCGCCGCTGTAGTTGTCATAGGGACGCTCTCCGGCGCGATCGGAAATGATGATGTCTAGAGTCTCGGCCAGGGCGTCGCGGCTCTTCAAGCGCCGTTGGGTGTCAAACTTGATCGCCATATCTCCGCCCGTCAGGCGTTCCAGGAATTCGTTAGCGCTGTCTTCGATTTCCGGCAGGGCATGTTCGATGAGCAGCGCCTGTACCCCTTTACGCCCGCAGGATTTTTCGAGAATGCTTAACTGCTGCACGCGATCCAGGAGTCTTTTTTTGCGCTGTAATTTGTCTTTCGTTTGCTCGCGTAGATCATCAATAACTTGCAGGCGCTGGCGGGCGTAGCCGACGCTTTGCGCGGCCGCGCTCTCTTGCCGGCGCAGCTTGGTGACTTCCTGCTGCAAGTTGGCGAAGTTTATGGTCTCGGTTTCCAGGTCTGCCAGTTGTTTTCGGGCTTCATCTAAGCGGGCCAGCCCCTCCAGCAGTTCTTCATTTTGTTGGGCGATGCGTTTTTCGAGCTCTGCGATCGCTTCGTGCAGTTGGCCGCCGGCCGCCTGCGCCTCTTTTAATTCCTGAAAATGGGTGGGGGCATCAGCGGCCTGCTCTCGTTTTTTAACGGCCGATTCGTGATCGGCCGCATCATAACCCAATGCCTGCAGCTGTTCTTCTAAAACAAAAAGCTGGCGGCGCGCTTCGAGGGAAAAATCTTCGGTCTCGAGGCGTTCAGAGACGGCGGCCAGTTCACCTTTGCCTTCCTCTTCCCAGGTCTTCAGTAATCGTTCTATCTCGCTCAAGCGTCCTTTATCACCGGCGATTTGACCCTGCACCGTTTCCAACTCCTCGGCAAGCGATTTCCATCCTTCTTGCAGAGTTTCCATCTCCTTCACGCGGTTGGTGAGTGTTTTATAATCGATGTCATCGGCCAGCGAGGCCGCTACCTCTATTAGGCGCTTTTCCCCATTCTCAGACCAGGCTGCCTGGCTGCGGGCGATTTCCTCAAGCCGGGCATTGGCCGCTGCCAGGCGCCGTTGCTGTTCCTGGCGATCGGTTTCAAGAGATTTGCCCTTGCTAACTGTCTTTTCCACCTGGGGAATTTCGATTTCCAACGCTTTCAGACGCGTATCATTGGCGCGGTAGCGATCACCGATATCCTTTCCATCGGCATTGAGTTTACCCAAGACTTCTTGACGATGTTCCGCGCTTAATGGCTGGTCGCAGAGCGGGCAGGTGTCGTCCGTTTCCGCGCTGGCCAGGCGATCAATGCGCTCTTTGAGTTTATTCATTTCATCGCGCAGCGAAGGTTTTTGATCGAGCAGCGTCTGTTTCTCAGCCTGAAGCAGCGAAAAGGTCTGCTGTTGTTCTTGAATGATCGCGATACTTTCGTCGAGGCCGGTTAAGAGGTCGGTGGCTTCTATTTTTGCCTGCTGAACGGCCGTTTTTTCGTTGGCCAGGGCATTCATCGCTTCCGCTTCCGCATGCAGCCGGTCTAATTCCTGCTGCCATAATTTGCGCCGGCCGGATGCTTCCAACAGGGCTGTTCTGGCTTTGCTGAGATCTTCTTGTAATTGTGCTGATTTTTGGCGATCGGCCTGTAATACTTTGAGCCGTGATTCGGCCGTGCTGATGCGCGAAGTGAGCGTTTGGCGTTCTTCGCGCGCATTAGCGGCGCGGTTGGCCTGTTCCAGCAGAGTCTGCCTTTGCTGCTGCAAGCGGCTTTGCTCCTGGGCGATATGCAGTTGATGGGGCTGCATAGCCTGGGTGATCGCGTTATATTGGCCGGCCAGCTTTTGGAACTGCTGGACCTGTTTTTCGGCCGTTTGCCAGGCAGTATAGGCGGCACTGATGGCATCGGCCTGGTCAATAATCTTGGCCAACTGCTGCCGGCGTTCCTGCCGAGCTTGCAGCGTCTTTTGGTCTTCCTGGATGCTTTTTTGGCGGCGCTGCTGTTGTTCCTGCATGCCGGCGATATGGTAACGCTGCTGTTCAAGTGCGGCTTCTTTGATCCGCGCTTCATTGAGCAGCAGTTCTTTGGTTTCTCTTTGCTGAACGATCGCCTCGTGTGCCGCCTGCGCTTCCTCCAGGACTCGCCGCCGTTCTTCCTCCTTTTCCATTTCCAGCTCATTTTCCGCCAGTTGGGCGTCGACAAGCTGGACCTGTCCCTCGACCTCTTTGCGAGCCGCGGCCGCCAGTTCGCGATAGCGTTCCCACTCGGTTACGCTCAGCAGTTCGGCCAGAATCTCTTTGCGCTGGCTGGCCGTGCGCGTTGTGAACTGGTCCGCCTTGCCTTGCAGCAGGAAGCTGGCGTTGGTGAAGGTGTCATAATTCATGCGCAGCAAAGTCTCAATCGCTTCCTCGGTCTCGCGGACTTTGCCTTCACTCAACGTTTTCCACCCGCCGCTGCCGTCATCCATTTGCAGCTCGAGCATGGTGCTTTTGCCGGGACGTTTGCGGCGAATAATGCGGTAAGTAATCCTTTCCAGATTAAATGTAAAGCGTACCTCGGCGGCATCCTTTTCACCGGCCTGGCGGTTGATGAGATCGTCATCGCTGCGAACACGGCTTTTCCCGAACAGGGCCCAGGTCATCGCTTCCATGAGGCTTGATTTGCCGGCGCCGTTAGGGCCGGAGACACCGGCAAGGTGAATGCCCGTTAAATCAAGAACGGCCGTGTCGCGGTAGCTCAAAAAATTACTAATTTCCAGTCGGATGGGGATCATGATCTTTTAGTCTAGATTTTTTCTGTCGACAAAACTTCTTTGGCGAGGGTTTTTAATGCTTCAATTGCTTCGGCATCCATGCCCTCACTTTGCCAAAATTTCTCTAGGAGTTCGATCGGCGTCAGCGTTTCCACGTTTAGCGTGTCGCCCAACCGCGCGCGCCGCTCGCTGAGGCGGTGTTTTTGGATTTGCAGGCTGAAGGCATCCTGGAAGTGGGCGGCGATCTGCTTCTCGTCCAGGAGAGGTTCCCAATCTGCGGGATAGGTCAGGCGCAGGCGGCAGATGGCGTCACGGATTTTCTCCTGCTCAGGAAGCTGTTCCATAATATCGGCCATGAATGTATCCGCACTTGCCGTATGTACCGGGTAATCGATGAAGCGGCGAGTGTCCAGTTCAATAAATTCCCACGCGCTGTGCCCCTTGGAAATTTCGGCCAGGATAAAGCCTTTCTTCTCTTTTACCTCGCCAAAATCGATGCGTTCAATTGAGCCGGGATAGATTACCGGGGGCTGGCTGTCGCCGGGAGAGAGTGATTGGTGTTTGTGGATATGGCCTAAGGCGACATAGTCCAATCGTCTGTCGGCGATGATGCGGCCTGGTAAGGTCAGTTCCTGGCCCAGGGATACCGTCTGTTCGCTGCCGTAAGAAGCGCCGCTGACGCTGGCGTGGGCGGTCAAGATCAAGGGCAGACTCGGATCCGCCTGCTCAATGCCGTTCAGGATGGCGCTCGTAATGCGATCTTCCATCTCCATGTGAATGTCATCCAGCGATTTGCCGCTCACCTCCTCACGCGTCATCAGCTTCGATCGTGACAGCCAGGGAACGCTTAAGATTTGGACCGCCAGTCCCAGTTCTTCGGGACCCCATAGTTTGATGCGTTCGGCGACGTGAATATAAGGCACATCAAGTGTTTTGAATTCTTGCAGCGTATGGGCGCGGCCCGTGGCCGGGGAGATATCGTGATTGCCGATCAGCAGCATGGTAGGAATACCGGCCTGCGAAAGGCGCATCATGCGCCGGCCCCACTCGCGTTGAAACGTGGGCTGCGGATTGCGGTCTTTGTAGGCATCCCCTGCGAAGAGAACCAGATCGACTTTTTCATTAACGGCCGTATCAATGATTTGATCGAGCGCTTTGAGGTAATCCATGACTCGGATGGGTAGGGCGCTTTCCTGATCGCGACGGCCGTAATTGGCCATATCTATGTGGGCGTCTGCGAAGTGCAGAACGCGTAAAGGGGTATCTGTCATTTGTTACTCTATTAAAAACTCGGTTTTTTATCTATATAGCTAACAGCCTTATGTGCTGCTATCAAAAACCGAGTTTTTCGTGTTATTCCTACGGCCGTCGTAAGGTGAGGTGATAATAAGCGCTTTTATCCGGCTGCGATGTCGGGAACTCCCGTTTGACCAAGATATAGTAGCGCCGCGCCCCCAATCTCAAGTAACTACTGTTGTTTGGTATAAACTCATCCTCGCCCTGCCATGGACTCGTGCTGGACGACCATTCCATCTTGTTCTGTCCGTAAAGGTAAAGATCGAAATTATTGCCGTCCGGAACCGCTAACTCGATTTGAACATCGGTTGTCGTGTTCAGGACAAAGGTATAAAAGTCGTAAAAATCTCGCTGGCCCTGGAAATTGCGCGATTGTGTCTGGCCGAAAGCGATTCCTCGCGCCTCCTCAAAGGTGTCATCCGGGTTCAGAACATCATCATAAACGCCTTCTAAAAACGGTAAATAGACGGTTCTATTGGGTAAGTCTATCCTTTCTGTTATTGGGATAGCATTTTCACCTTCAAAAAAGATACTACCGCCGCTGACATAGAGTGTATTGCCAACGATGCTGCCGGCAGCATATGCCCGCGCGGTATTGACATCCTGGCCGCCAAGATTGTATGCGGGCGGCAGGATTGTCCAGTTGTTTGAGCGCGGATTATAAACCTCTGTTTGCAGGACGGGGACAAGTGTAGATTCGTCTAACGCGGTCAAGCCGCCAAAGACATACCATCTTCCATCTTGACCGATCACACTTCCGGCGCCTACACGGGGGATATTCATATCTGCGATCCAGCGCCAGCCGCGGTTCGGCAGGTAACACTCGGCGCTGGAATGAAAGACGAATGAACCGTCGTCAAGGACGTCCAGCCCGCCGGCCACACACGCGCCGAGATTGTTTGATGATACCCAGGAGGCTGTATGGCCGTAGCGCGCAGTCTGCATTGACTCAATCTGCCGCCAGGTATCTTGAGCTACCCAGTACACAAACGCTTCATTATTTGGCTTGATTGTTGAATCAAACAGCTCAGTGGCGGAGGTGCCGCCCATTAAAAAGTAGCTGTCGTTGGATGGGGGAACGGCCGATGCGGACCAGGCGAAATACTCGCCATTTACTGTTGGAACATCAGCCACCCTATCCCAGTAGTTTTGGGCGATGTTATAAACCCAATGCAGACCATCATAACCTAAATTGTTACCATTATAACCGGAGGGGACATAAATCTTGCCGTTGACCTGCGCGGCGGTCGTATTTGAATACCCGGCGCCGGGTATCTGGGCCATTTCTTTCCAGTTACCGTTTAGCACATTTAAGCGCAGGAGCGCATTGGAGACGTTGGGCACCCCTTCGCCTCCGGTTTGACCGCCAATGACATAAAAATCCGTGCCGTAGGAGACGGTTGAATGGCGGCTGATTGCCGGAAATGCATCGATTTGTTCCCAAAGGGAGACAACGGGATTTAAGAAGGCGCTTAAATTTAGCAGTGACGCGTTCTGTGTAGCTGGAATTCCCGGTCGCCAATCGGCGACTTCAATATAGTACACTTCGCCTCCGCTGACGGGAACGATGGAGCTCGATGAAAAGCCGTTGCTGTCATCATCACAGCGTACAGGTGTCAGAGCGCCGCAAACGCCGCTGTAAACACCCAGAACAGTGTCATATCCGCTGCTGAAGGTTTCCAGGGAGACGGTACCGCTGTATGGCGCAACGAGCCGGTACCACACTGTGCGGTATCCTTGCGGGCGTGGGGGATCTCCCCACATACAGGCCATGACCGGATCGTCCGCCTCTTCGGTCATATCCCGGACGTCAAAGCTTACACCGTCAGCCGGTATATCGGGGGTGAGAATGAGATCCGGGGCATCGGCACAGCTGTCACTCGGTGGTCCGGCAGCGAGCGCCCGAAGTCCTGTCGAACTGGCTAAAACCGGCGGTTCATCAGCAACGCCGTCGATCATCGCCCCGGGTAAATCCGTGGGGTCCAACAGACGGGCGTCTAGAGTAGTTTGTTTTTCTTGAGCAAAACTCAAGGCTGTGATCAAAGTCGTTAACAGAGCAACAACCAAAAGAAGTGCAAAGATGCGGCGCATCAATACCTCCAGACCTGGCTAAGATGATCCTGATATGGGATTGTGCAATCAACAAACGGACACAAACAGCAGATCCTGTGATTTGTCAACAGAGTAAACATGCATTGATTGTACAAAGAGAAGGTATAATTGGCTAAGAGATATAGGAAACACGAAGGCGCGAAGTCAAATCGAACTTCGCGCCTTCGTTTGAAATTGTGATTCTATTGCGCGAGGCGTAAGCCGATTGAGACAAGCTCGTCGCCTACGTCAACCTGGCCTGTAAAGGTCGGGTTTTCCATTCGAGCTGGTTCAAGTTGAACGGCGAGTGTTTCTTGTTGGATGTACTCGCCAAAGTCGCGGATGGCGGCGGCCGCTTCCCCAACCGCCTCATAAGCAACCAGGATGCGGTCTGAGATATCGAACCCGGCATCTTTACGCATATTGTTCAGCGCGCGGACCAGGTCGCGGGCATAGCCTTCGCGGAGTAGTTCCGGCGTCAGCTTGGTATCCACGGCCACGGTGACCCCTTTATCGCTGGCGACCGCCAGCCCACCGCGGGATTCCGTTTGCACCAGAACATCATCCGGCCCTAACTCGAATTCCTGTCCGCCGGCTTCGATCACAATGGGCTGCCCGGCCTGTAAGGTTCGGGCTGCTTTTGCGGGATCGATTGCTTTCAAGGCTTTGTTTACCACCGGGAACATCTTGCCCAGGCGCGGGCCGAGAACGCGGTTATTGGGCAGCAGTTTGTAGTCCACCAGCTCCCCGACTTCGGAGACGACTTCGATGTCTTTGACGTTGATTTCTTCTTTGAGCACCGGGGCCAGTTCCAGCAGGTCGTCCTGCTCCTGCTGGCTGCCGACATTCACACGCACGGAGGCCAGCGGCTGGCGCAGCTTGATATCGGCCGATCCGCGGGCGGCGCGGCCCAGGCTGGCGGTTGTGATCGCCAGGCGCATCTTGGCCAGCAGACGCTGATCGAGATCAGCTACATCCGCAGCGGGATAGAGGGTATGGTGCACGCTGGCCGGCGCCCCGTCGACAACGCCCACGACCAGGTTCTGGTAAATCGCCTCGGTCGCGAAGGGGATGAAGGGCGCTAAGAGCTTAATAAAATCGATCAAGACCTGGTACAGCGTCGCGTAAGCGGCCGATTTATCATCATCGGCTTCGCTCTTCCAGAAGCGGCGGCGCGAACGGCGTACGTACCAGTTGGAGACATCGTCCAGCAGAGCTTCCAGCTCTCTAGTCGCTCTTTCAGCATCATACTTATCCAGGGCGGCGCGAACAGCAAGCCCCGTTTCCTTAACGCGTTCGAGGACCCATTCATCCATCTGCGCGTGCGCGGCATCAGGGGAAGTGATGCTTTCGCCTCCGGGCAGCCAGCCATCCAGCCGTGCATAGGAGACGAAGAAGGAATAGACATTCCACAACGGGATTAAGAACTGCCGCCTGGTTTCATTGCCGCGCGTGTAGCCGAAGAGCAGGTTCTGTTCCGGTTTGGCGCTGGCATAGAGCCAACGCATCGTGTCGGCGCCCATTTTTTCGGCCGCTTCGTTAAATTCGATGGCATTGCCCCAGGATTTATGCATCGCACGGCCGTCTTCCGCGAAAAGCGTCGCGTAACCAAAGAGGTTCAGGAAGGGCGGTTCCTCCGCCAGAACTGTGCTTTGAGCCAGCAGGCTGTAGAACCAGTTGCGGAACTGTCCGGGGAAACTCTCGGAGATCCAGTCCGCCGGGTACCATTTTTCCCAGTATGCGCGATCGACGCGATAATGCAGCGTGCTGAAGGCGACAATGCCCGCATCCAGCCAGGGATTGCCCACGTCAGCGATGCGATGGGCCTTGCCGCCGCATTCGGGGCAGGCGATCTTAACGGCGTCGATGTAAGGGCGGTGCGGCGTATGGCCGGCAAATTCGTCCCAGCCTTCGATGGCGCGCTCTTCTAATTCTTTTTCGTCGCCAATGATCGTGTTATGCCCGCATTCCTCGCAGGTCCAGATCGGCAGAGCCAGGCCGTAATAGCGCTTCTTACTGATCATCCAATCCTGCATATTACGCAGCCAGTCCATTTCGCGATCGTAGCCAAAGCTGGGATACCAGTTGGCCTGGTCAACCCGATCCATGATCTGGTAGCGCAGGCTGGCTTGCTTCTCAGCCTCGGTCAATTCCTCGCGCGGCTTGTCGTAGGTCTCGCCCATGCTGATGAACCATTCATCGACCAGGCGGTAAACGAGTTCGGAGCCGCAGCGCCAGCAGTGTGGGTAGCGGTGCTCGTAGCGTTGTTTGCGATAGTAAATATCCTTCTCTCGCAGGTTGGTGAAGATATCGGGGGCCACATCATGGACCGAGCGTTCGCTGAGCCAGTCAAAACCCTCCAAATAAATCCCGTCTTCATTCAGCGGGGCGAGTACGGGTAGATCAAATTCCTTACCCAGTTGGAAGTCTTCCGCGCCACAGCCGGGAGCGATATGGACAATACCCGTTCCTTCTTCCGCACCGACTTCTCTCCAGGGAATGACGCGATGCGTGTAATCGTCACCGGCGAAGGTTTCCTGGACGATCGGCAGTTCATCGAAGGGGCCGCTGTACTGCCAGCCCACCAACTCACTGCCCTTCAACTCATCGACTACCTGATTTTCTTTGCCGACTAACGAGTTCTCCATCGCCCCTTCAGCCAGGTAGTAAGTCCAGCCATCGGGAGCCTGAACTTTCACATAATCGAGATCCGGCCCTACAGCCGCGGCTACATTGCTGGTCAGGGTCCAGGGAGTCGTGGTCCAGACGAGCAGCGCTTCCTTTTGACCGGATACATCAACCAATTCTCCTGATTCGGCCGTGCGCGCCGTCAAGGGGAATCGCAAGAAGATGCTGTCATGGGTCACATCGTGGTAGCCATCGGTGACAATCTCATGCTGGCTGATGCCGGTTCCACAGCGGGCGCACCAGGGCATGACATCCCGCCCTTTGTAGAGCCAGCCGTTCTCCTCGCATTTTTTGAGGAAACCCCAGATCTGGTAATTGTTTTCATCGCTAAAGGTGAAATATGAACCGCCAAGTTCTGGCAGACCGAGTCTGGCCACAATCTGTTCGGCCGTTCCCGTTACCGGACCCTCGGCGCCTTGAACCGTGATCTCTTGCTGGGCGTCTTCAAGCAACGCCTTTCTCAACCGGCCCAGATCGTCTGTGTTATTCCAATCCATCCAATAACCGAGACGAATGGACTGCTCGGTCTGGATGGCCGCATATTTCAAGACCCGTGCTTTACAAAGACGCACGAACTCGGCCAGGCCGAATTCTTCAATATCGCGTTTGTTGGAAAAGCCCAGTTCTTTTTCAACTTCTACTTCGACCCATAAGCCCTGGCAGTCAAAGCCGTTCTGCCAGCGCTCATTCTTACCGAGCATGGCCTGGTAGCGCTGGTAGAGGTCCTTATACGTGCGGCCCCAAGCATGGTGTACGCCCATCGGGTTATTGGCTGTTACCGGACCGTCGATAAAGCTGTAGGTGCCGTATTCTTTTTCGCTCTCGGCGCGCAGCCGGCGCAGTTCGTTAAAGGCGTCTGTTTCACGCCAGAATTTCAAGATTTCATTTTCGAGGGCGACAAAATCAACCTTGTTTGATACTTCTTCAAATCCCATAATTTTCTCCAAATAAAAAACCTGTTCCTGTTCAGGATGAGTGAATCTTACTCGTCCAGCTCTA
This sequence comes from Promineifilaceae bacterium (SeqCode), assembly GCA_046259485.1. Classification (GTDB taxonomy): domain Bacteria; phylum Chloroflexota; class Anaerolineae; order Promineifilales; family Promineifilaceae; genus JAACFF01. The sequence continues at coordinate 13,320 of JBJYWP010000029.1, forward strand.
GATAAATCCGTTTATTGATCTTGCCCTTGCTCTTATAGTCGGTAATGTGAATCGGACCTACCTCGCTCGTATTACGCACGTGGGTACCGCCGTCGGCTTGTAGATCGAGGCCTACTAATTCAACGGTACGCACTTCGGTAATGCCTTCCGGCAGTAGATTAATTTTGGTACGGATTAAGTCGGGTATCTGAAACGCTTCCTCGCGCGGGAGGATATTCACGACCACCGGCCGCGCCGCCGCGACTTCGCGATTGACCGCTTCCTCGATGGCGGCTACCAGATCCTGGTGCATGGTCTCGAATTCAAAGTCCATGCGTCCCTTGAGCGGTTCCATATTGCCGCCGGTTACCTGAGCGCCGTAGTCGCGCCAGATGACGCCGCAAAGGATGTGCATCGCCGTATGGGTGCGCATCAGGCTGTAACGTCTTTGCCATTTGACATGGCCGGAGACGGCTGTTCCCACTGCCGGCGGTTGGCGATCGAGCGTGTGCACCGGACGGCCGTTAACTCGTTTCACCTTCGTTACCAGCCACGATTCGTCGCCGGCAACCAGAACACCGGTGTCGGCCGGCTGCCCGCCGCCGCCGGGATAGAAAGCTGTCTTATCAAGCACAACCCCGTTGCCATCAACGACTTCACTGACCACGGCCGCAAACTCGCGTAAATTGGCATCATTAAGATAAAGTAATTCTGTCATTTTTCCCTATTCTTCTGTGATACGGCATAAAAAAAGCCTCGTCCCATCTGGGACGAAGGCCAATAATCTCCGCGGTACCACCCGACTTCCCGGCGCAAGGCCGGGCGCTCATTCAACAACACAAGGATTGTTCATTCCCGGTAACGAGGGATGAGACCGTCTACACTTACTGGCGCATAACACAGCGCTTTCAGCTAGCAGCTCCGGAGGGATTTTCGGCAGGACAGCCTCATCTGACTTTCACCAACTCAGACTCGCTTGACAGGCCAATGCCAGCCTACTCGTCTCCATCAAAGCCTTTGTATTTTAGTTTGTCGAATTATGCCAAATCGGCGGGAGCATGTCAACCCTTGTTAAATATGATATAAGAAGTTTTTCGAGGTTTTTTACATGAGCGTATCCGCTCTTTTTTGGGCCTCGGTGGTGTCAAATGCGACAACATTATGTTATACTCAATCATCATACTTGACTTATGGTGTGTACCTTAATGAGTTTAATTGGATATCTCACGAGGTAAGACAGTTGCGTATTCGATTTTGGGGTGTTCGCGGCACTATTCCCACACCAGGACCAGGAACAGTTCGGTTCGGTGGGAATACGCCGTGTATTGATATTCTGACTTCCGATCAACAGCTGATCATCATTGATGCCGGAACAGGCATCACAAAGTTGGGCGCTGAATTGAGCCGCTTATCGCCGGGACAAATTAACGCCACGATACTGCTCAGCCATACCCACTGGGATCATATTCAAGGCTTACCTTTTTTCGAACCGCTGCACGGCCGGCGCAATTCATTCGACTTGATTGGACCGCGAAGAACGAATCTTTCCTTGGAAGAAATTCTGGCGCGGCAATTCCTTGAGCCCTATTTACCCTTTGCCTACCGTTCGCTGGCCGCGGAATTGAATGTGATTGAAAAAGAGCCTGGTGACACCATTCAAATAGGCCGGCACACGACCATAAAAATTGGCGCGATGACCCATCCTGGGGGCTGCGTCGGTTATCGTATTGAAGATGAACAAGGGGTGCTCGCCTACTGTACAGACACGGCTCATCCAAACGGACGGTTGACGGAAAGCGTCATGGAGCTGGCTGAAGGTGCGGACCTGCTGATTCATGACACCCATTTTCGCTATGAAAGCGAGGCGATTACCTATGAGAATTGGGGCCACAGTTGTTGGGAGCAGGCTGTCCGTGTAGCCGAGCTGGCGAAAGTGGACATGCTGGCGCTCTTCCACTATGCTCCGGAATTACTGGATGAAAGCGTAGATGAAATCGCGGTCACAGCCCGTCAATCATTCCGCCGCACGATAGCGTCGCGAGAGGGCCTGCGCCTTGACTTACCATTAGGATAGATACGGCAAACACTCAATAAATCATGGAGTCATTTAGCAATACTCTTCCTGGCGACGATCCGCAGAGCGAATCACAGAATCAACAAGAACGCCCTGTCATTCTGGTCGTTGATGATGAAGAAGAAATTCGCAGGGTAATGCGGCTGACACTGACCATCGCCGGGTATGAAGTTCGTGAAGCGGAAGATGGGTTAGCAGCCCTTGATTCAATGCAGCATCATCTTCCGGATCTGATTCTCTTAGACCTCTTGATGCCGGGAATGGACGGATTTGAAGTTTGCGAATCTGTTCGTGCTGATTCCACGATGGCGAAAATACCAATTTTGATCCTGAGCGCGCGAACAGATTCGCGCAGTAAGGAAAAGGCCCTCAGCGTAGGGGCAACAAAATATCTGACCAAGCCAATCTCTCCACCCCAGCTGTTAGATCAAATTGGAGGGGCCTTAGAGGACGCTGCCCAATAGAGAATTCGTTTCTTGGCATGATAAGGGTGGGTTTGTTACAATTACAATGTGAGTTAACCCACAATTAGAGCGCGTCTGCATAGAGCGCCGGAAACTATTGGAGACCTAAATAAATGCTTGTAAAAAGAATTTTATTGGTCGTCATTTCCCTCGTATTTGGCGTGGGGGCGACGTTCGGCATTGTTCTGGCTATCGGAACGACACCACAGATTTATGGACCAATTTACTTTACGTTTACGGTGCTGGCTCTGGCTGTTGCTCTAGGTATCTGGCTGGATAAATTTATGGGAACCAAAATCTTGCCTGAATAACCATCTCGATGACCTTAATAACCTGATACTAAACGGCCTCTCGTTCTCGAACGGTGGGGCCGTTTCATTTTCACAATTTCCCAAGAGAAAGGATTAGAATTATGACTGCTCAAATTATTGATGGAACCGCGATAGCTGAGAAGGTACGCGAAGAAGTGCGTCTCGGTGTAGAAAAAATGAAAGAGGAGACAGGCTATACGCCCGGTCTGGCAACGGTCCTGGTCGGCGATGATGTCGGCTCGGCTACATATGTACGCATGAAACATCGCATGTGTGAGAAGCTGGGCATTCGCTCGATCGGCATTAACCTGCCGGCGGATGCGTCCCAGGAAGAGGTAGAAGCGGTGGTCGCCGAGCTTAGCGCCGACCCGGATGTCAACGGTATCCTGGTGCAGCTGCCAATGCCCGGTCATATTGATGAGGAAGCGGTTCTCAATATGATTGCCCTGGAAAAAGACGTCGATGGTTTCCATCCGGTCAACATCGGCCGTCTGGCAATGAAAGGACGCGACCCTTTGTTCATCCCCTGCACGCCGAACGGCTGTATCCGGCTCCTTGAAGAGAGCGGCGTCCAATTGAGCGGCGCGAATGCCGTCGTTGTCGGCCGTTCCAATATCGTCGGCCTGCCCGTGGCCATGCTCTTGCAGAAAGCCAATGCCACGGTCACCATCTGCCACAGCCGCACGAAAGACCTTGCCGAATATACGCGCAATGCCGACATCGTTGTCGCCGCCATCGGCCGTATGGAAATGATCACCGGTGATATGCTCAAGCCGGGCTGCGCCGTGATCGATGTGGGCATAAACCAGAAACCGGACGATACCAAGAAACGAGGCTATCGCCTGGTTGGTGACGTAGATTATGACACCGCGGAAAAGGTTGCCGGCTGGATTACACCGGTACCCGGCGGGGTTGGCCCCATGACCATCGCCATGCTGATGGCCAATACGCTGCGCGCGGCCGAAATCCAGCTGGAAATGACCGGCCAACTATAAGATAAGAGCAAAATGCCGGCTTTGTGACAGCCGGCATTTTTATTTATCAGGCAAGTCCCCCGGCCGGTTGATATTCGTAAAGGATCGGCCGTCGGGATCAAATTGAATGATTTCTTCGTGATCGACGTAACGTACTGTTACATCGCTGTAGAAGCGGACGATTTTTAATTCATCCGCTTCTATTCTTTTTTCTATAGGCCCCAGGCATGCTTTACTGTAGACGGCATGCAGCGGTTCGGGAAATTTATCCCAGCGGGGCACAACTACATCGGCCGTTTCCCGGTAATCTATTAAGCGCTGCAAGAGGTCGCGGTTAAGCCAGGGCATGTCACAGGCAACCATGAGCACATAAGGATAGGAAGCGTTTACCAGGGCGCTGTGAATGCCGCCGAGCGGCCCGCGATCGGGGTAAACATCGCCAAAGGCCGGCAGACCCAGGTAGTGATAGGGTTCGGGATTGTTGGTAATGACGATCAGTTCCTGCCCCAGGCCGGCGACATGGTCGCGCACAATTTCGATCATCGGCCGTCCCTGGAAAGAGACAAAGGATTTATCACGCCCCATGCGCGTACTCTTCCCACCAGCCTGGATGGCGACCGTCAATGCTGCAACTTTTGGTGAACTCATTTTTTCATTTTCCCGGAAACCTTGGCGGTGTTTAGCGGTAAAGCCCGTACCTTTTCAGTTTCCAGAAAAATCCTATTAGCGTCCAACGCCCAAGGTGCCGCCAAAAGCGGCCGACATCTCTTCGTAGATCGCAGCAATGCTGGCTTCGTCACCGAGATAAAAGTTCCCGTTGCCGCGAGCTGCCAGTTCTGAGAGAAGCCCTTTGTCGGCGTCATCCCCATAGGCGATGGTAAAGACGGTTGTATCGCCGGCGGTAGCCGCCGCGATCAAGTTGTTATCAAAACGATAAAGGCTGCTGGAGGTGTCCATGCCGTCGGTCAGGATGACGATGGCGTTCACGGCATCCGGAGAGGGGTTGGCTTGAATAAGCTGCGCACCGGCGCCAATAGCGTCAAACAAACTTGTGTCCCCGCCCGGTTCCAGGTTTCTAATGGCTTCGATGACCTCCTGCCGGTCGCTGCCGATAGAGGCCTGTTCGACAAGCAGGTCAATTTGGGTGTAAAACTCGACCAGACTGATCGTGTCCTCGTCGCCCATGTTTTGCACGAATTCTTCGGCTGCTTCCTTCATGGTGTCAATTTTAACGCCGCGCATGCTTCCTGAAGTATCCAGCAGCATCACCAGATTTACCGGCTTGCGCGCTGCCTGCCACAAATCCTGGATGGCGTAAACGGCGTCTGCCTGCGGTTCATTGAAGATGATTTCCGGCTGCGAGGGATCTACGCCATGCGCCTCGTCAATGGGTGCGCCGATGGCGACAGCCGGATTGACGGGACGTAGGCCGGCGGCAAGTGCTTGCTCCTGGGCTGTTTCACTCAATAGGTAGTCGCGGAACAAGCCGGCGGCTTCAATGGTCTCCGCGTCAGCGGATTGGTTAACGCAGGCGGGGTGAGTGGCCATAAAAGTACCTTCCAGGGGGTAAATGGCCACCAGGTCGCCGTTCCCATATTTTACGATTGTGCTCTCATACATGACCCCCGCGCCCAGGTAGCTCGGCCCGCGCTCGGCCATGGTTTGTCCCAGGTTTTCGGAATTGCTGTTGAAAGAAGAGACTGCGCTCTCGAATGCACCGACAGAGGCCTGCACGATGGGTTGTGAAATATCCTCCGGTGTGACGGCATCGGTTTTGGACTGAGCGGCCTGGACAATGGCCAACAGCGTGCTGGTTCCCGACCCCGCAAGGCCGAGATGGGCATGGCTCATGCGTAGGCTGTCGCCATATTCCCCACCGCTGTAGTAGGCCCAAGCTGAAGGATCAGCGGCTAGGCTGCCGATATCCAGCCAGCCTAAGGGCAGACCCGGCCAGCCTAATGACTCGGCCATTGGCCGCCACATAGCGATGACCAGCGGGCTTTCGGCGATGCTGGTGCAGTTTTGAGCATAGGCTTCATTTCCTTGGTCTACTAGAACATCCACCCAGACTGCGCTTTCCGGAATCCATATATCAGCTTCCTGCGAATCCTGGCTGAGAACCAGGACAGCCTGACCCGATTCTGCGCCGGTTAACTGGATATAGATCGGCCGTCCGGATTCTGTTTCCTGCTCGGAGTCGTTGAATTCGGCAACGACCGTTGAGAGCCACGGCTGCAAACTGCTGTTGGCCAGAACATTGACCACCGCCGCGTTATCTGGTGCGCTTGGTGGTTCATCACTGTCGAAGAAGCCGCAGGCAAGCGCCGGTAAGGCTAACAGCAGAAGGAAAAGTGCAAGGTATCGAAAATTGTTTTGCTTCATGCGCTTACCGCCCGGCGGTGATTAAGGTCAATTCGACAAAACGATCCTGGCGTTGTTCGTTGGGATCGTCGGTGTTGCGCCGTTCTTCCGGGGGCAAGGTCGTTTCGACGATGAAACGCGCGGGATCGATGCCCTGCGAGACGAGGTAGTCGACGACGGATTGGGCGCGCCCTTCGGCAACTTCGAGGATGTCTTCTTCTGTATAAGGCGGGTCATTTTCCGGCCAGGCGGATGAACCCTGCACGCGCAAGAAGAGGCCGACACTCTGTGAGAGCGTGGGCACGACACAGCTGTCCAGTATGCGGCGCGATTCCAGGGTCAGTTCGGTTGATTCCGGTAAGAAGGTGAATGTTCGGCAGGGCAGGACGGCCAAGGTCTCCGCGGCTCCGGTAGCTACGCCGGATAAATCAAGCTGCGCGGAAACGGAAAATGTGTCATTGACGGGTTTGCCGTTGGCTTGTAGGGAAGCTTGTTCGGCCGATCGCAGCACAAACCCGGGATTCACCAGGTCGTTGACATCGTCATTGGGCACACTGCGATCGGAAGCAGCCCAGACGCGGCGAGCGATACCCAGGCGGTTGATTAACGGCCGTGCGTCGCGCATGACGAAGGCGTTATCGCCCAGGTCAGCCTGGGCAACGCTCTCCAACCAGGCGGTTAAATCATCGACGGCGCTTTCCGGATAGACAAAACTCCAATCGTTATGGCCCCAATCGGCAATCAGAGCCGCGGCCCCATCAAAATCTTCAACCTGATCTTTAAGCGTGTCGAACCAGGCATCGTGGAAATTCTGTACCATATCGGCCTTGTTGTTGATAGATTGGCGAGAGGTGACGATGACGTCCATGACGATACGCAGCTGGTTTGAGCTGAGCAGGGGCACACCGCCGCTTTCCTCCGCATCATAAATATCCGGTTCCCAGCCGGAAACGGCATCTGCCTGGCCGCTGTTGAAGAAGGCTACGGCGTCGGCGACACTGTCCTGGGGCATCAGGGTGACGTCAGCACGAGGGCTCAACTGGGCAATCGACAGGGCGTAGTAGACGAAATATTCGCCGACACTGCCGCGTGAGAAGGTGATGCGCTCGTTCTTTAGATCGTTGATGGTCTCAATGTCCCGGGCCCACAACTGGTCCGCGCCGGCGCTTTCATCGACAACGGCCGTAATCACGCCGGGGCTGGTCAGGGCAACTGAATCGATGGTGGTCAGGAGGCAGTCCCACTCGCCGGCGTTGAGCAGGGCGGTGCGCTGTTCTTCGGAAACGTCGTAATCGGGATTGTCATCCAGAAAGAAGGGCACGATGCCCAGGTGGAAACCGTGTTCCACGTCCTTGCCCGACATTTGCATTTGCTGCAAGGTGAAGTAGCTGCCGAAAGCATCCGCGCCACAAATATAGGTCGGCAGTCCATCTTCAGCGTCAAAATTTGGGCCGAAAATGGGCTCAGGTGAATCGAGTCGTGGCCGGCTGGCGGTCGCGCTACTGCTGGATTCCTGATTTGCGGAGCTGCTGTCCACGACAGGGACCGGTGTGGGATTAGCCTGGTTGATTTGATTGTTATAGAAGTTATAGGCTAGCGCGCCGCAGATGATGACGGCCGTCGCGCCTATAATAGCTAGAAAAATGATTCGTGTCCTGTCCAGCTGCATTAACTACTCCTCCTACTATTCAATGCGATACTATTCCACATTGCATTTATTGTACCACTATAGCTACCACATTTGGGTTCTATCTTAAAGCAAAAAGCATGATCCCATCTATTTCCAATACGCGGAAAATGAATCAAGGGTTGCGAAAATTATTTTGCTGAGCCTTGAACCAATCTAATCAAGTGGCTTTTGCAATATCAGACGCTGAAAATGCAGCTCCGAATTGGGCTGGGGGATAGTCTTGAAGCTGCGCAGGGAAAAATACGCGCGCGTAATCGCCTTGATTTGATCATCCTGGTAAAAGGCGAAGTAGCGTTTAGGGATATGCTCATCTTCATCCCATGGACCTTCCTGGTTGATGCCGCCATACATCCCCAGGAAAAATAAGCCGCCGGGAGTCATCACCCGCCTGATTTCCTGCAAGACATCGACGAGGGATTCCTTGGGAACATGAAGCAGGCAGTTGCGGGCATACACGGCCTCGAATCTGTTGTCACTGAACTTGAGGTGTAGGAAATCCATCTCGTAGGCTTCAAGCCCTTTCTCGCGGCATAGATGGACCATTTCCGGCGACAGGTCGCTGCTGACGACTTTCAAGCCGTTTCCCTGAAAAAAGAGACTGTCCCAACCAGCCCCGGCGCCAATTTCCAACAGGCTCTTTTTCCCTTCCCGTTGCAACAGCTCTAAAAATTCCAGGCGCTCGCTTTCTTTCCAGGCCGGCTCTGATTTCTGGTTGCGATCCTCAGCTTTCCCATCATAAGCCAGGCGCAGGTCGTCCGTGACTTGCTTGTAGCGTTTAGACGCCATCAAAATAGCCCAGGTTGTTTAAGACATCGATATTCGTCTGCCCGCGGATGACGTTAAACTGCAGGTTGCCGTCCGCATCGCGGTCGACAAGCAGTTCATTCGCTTCCGGCAGCACACAGTGCTTGCTGCCGCGCACGCCGCCGAGCATCTCCTGGTAGGCGCCGATACCAAAGAAACCAAGGGTGAGTCTCTCCGTGTCAACCGGTAAGAATAACGCTGACTTGCTTTTCTTGGGCGGGTAGACGTCATCGCTGTCACACGTGATTCCTCCCAGCTGCACCTGTTGGAAGGGCTTGTCGAGATTGTTCAAAGGCAGGCAGATGAAGTGCTCGCTCAAGGCCCAACTATCTGGAAAAGAGGTCATGATCGAGCCGTCAATAATATACCAGGGCAGGTTGGAGCCATTATCTTTTTCTAGGATGACCTGGAAGAGATGCGCGCCATGGGCGGCGGTGGTGTAACGGCCGAGTTCACCCATCACATCAGGAACGGGCACGCCGTAGCGATCGCAGGTTTCTTGCAGCGCGCTCAATAATCCAACCGCAAAAGCGAGGTAGTCAAACTGGAAATTGAGGGTCATCGCCGCGGGCATGCCGCCGCCAAAATCAAAGATATTGAGGCTTGGGTAGCGCTGGCGCAGTTGGGCATAGACTTCCATGCCTGGGCGCAGGTAATCGACAAATGCCCCCTCGTCAGCCATCTGGCTGCCGACCATGGCGTGGTAGAGGCGCAGCTGCAAGCCCGGCGAGGCGTCGATATACTCGGCCGTTTTCCACACCTGTTCTATGTTCAGGCCGAAACGCGAGTTGACCGCTTCCATCGCCTCGGCTGTGAGATTATGGCCGTAAGTCTTCTGCCGTATCCCGACCTCAAATTGCTTGCCGGAGTTGATTAAAGGACTCAGCTCATCCAAATCCTCAAGGACAGGAATGACCAGGTCATGGGCATCCTTGATGCGGATGATATTTTCCATGTACTGCGAATCTGCGGTTTTAAAGCCGTTACAAATCAGCAGGCGTTCCGGCGTCAACAGACCGCGGGCGATCATGATACGCGCGATATCGACGTCGATGGTGGAAGACATCTCATGGTGCGCCCCGACGCCCAGGGTGGTACGCACCACCTCCTCAGCGGCATTCGCTTTGGAAGCATAGGCGTATAGGAATTGGCCGGCGTAACCGATCTCTTCGCGAGCCGTGTCAAAGTAATCGCGCATGCGCCTGATCTGGCGGCGGATCAAGGGGAGATAGATGATCTCCAACGGGCTGGGCAAGGTCCGGCCGAAGCCCTGATCCGTGCCGTAGTCGTGCAGTACCTGGGCTAGGTCCAGACCGTCCATCCGCAAACGGCCGTCTTCTACTTTTAGATAATCATTGAATTCATAACCGTCCGGTACGGGCGTCGTTTCTTCCCAGCCGATCACGGCCGGGTTGTTATTTGTTTCAGCCATTTAAGTTCTCCAATTGTAGCGCAGCGTTCACGTTGCGTTCCTGCAACCTGTATTCAAGGTCCGCACAGGTCGAGGCTTTCATTTGTAGAGTAACCTTTAGGTTGCCATGAAGTTGAAGAGGGGACAACCTAAAGGATGTGCTACAATTTTACCCGCATTTAATTGACAGGTAATTACCGATTGATAATTCAACATTCATAGAGTTGCATCACACTTATCGTTGTTTATCTATTGATTTGATACCCTGTCTGTCTCTTTCCCAACCTTGTGTGAGCCCAGACCAGTAGTCGAACGAGGCGATTTTCAAGTGGTTGTCGGGCAGCAGGCCGCGATCCTCATTCGGTCCGTAGGCGACCATATAATTGAGGCTTTTCAAACGGCCGAACTGGCGGTAATCAAACGTTGCCAGCACGCGATTTCTCCAGGTGCCGGTGTCTACGTAATAGCGCTCGCCCTGCTGGTCATTGGCTATGAGACTGATCCTGGGTTTATGCGTATGGCCAGCGATGACATAGCGGTGCCGGCCGCTGAGGATGGAGCTCTCGCGCGCGGCGTATTGCTCAGTTGCCGGCTGTTTGGCCGTGCTCCTGAGAGCTATTTTTGACACTTTTTCGGCAACATCCAGAGGAATGAAGCGGCTGTCCCAGCGCCAGGGTTTGGCCGCTAAAACCGCCTGCACGGCATCGATCAGGTCCAGGCGCCACGGTTGGTCAAAACGGTCCAGCCAATAAAGAAGAAAAGGATCGTCATAGATATTTTCCAGCAGATCGATCACGACCGGGACAATGACATCCCAGGCATCTTCTTTGTCGATAGTCCAGCCATCGGCGTAGACGAAGTAATTGAAGAGAGCCGTTAACGGCCGAAGGTCATCAAATTCCAACAGGCGAAGATAGAGGGCGCGCAGGGTTTGATCGGCCAGGATTGCGTCGTCTCCATAGTGACGGCGAAATAAGGCCGGCAGTTGGGAAGCGATCTCTACCGTGACCAGATCCCCGAAGGCCGGGTCCTGGTAATAATGTACGGGAAGATGGAGGGGGATCGTTTCTTCCTGGTGCAGGCTTACCGAGAAGTTGGCATAGTCATATTCATGGCCATGGCGCACCAGGGCGCGTTCATCGTCGAAGGTCATGGCATTGGGAAAGGCTGCGCCATGATCGGCCAGGCCCAACGCTTTGCGCACAGCTTGGCGAACTGCCGGCGATGCATTGGCCAGGCGATCGTGGTTGCCGGGAATATAATGGACCTCGACGGGAACGGGAAAGGGCTGCTCTTTTTGCCGCGAATCGATGTAACGGCCGTTGGCCAGGAGGCGAAAAACAGGCAGCACATCTTTGACATTATCCTCATTGACGATGCCTTCCAGCAGTCGTAGGGTGAAGGCTTCCAGCTCGGGTGAGATTTGGGTACTGCTCACGTACGGGCGGACATCATTTTCATTGTCGTTGAACCATAACCCGCTGCGATGCAGATCGAAGATATCACCGGCCAGCACGAATTCGAGTTTTTGGGCATTATTGCGTTTCGCCTCAACCGCCAGCTGCTCTACCAACAAGCGATATGGCGCCGCCGGCAGATTGCGCTTAAATGCAAGAGCCGGCTGGCTTCCGCTACCGGGGATATGGTTGGAAGCTTCTTCCTCAAAATGTAAGTCGGAAAGAACAACCAGCATCCTTACCTCCTGATTACTGGATGGTGTCCAATCTTCTGCACTGATTATAAAGCAGATAATTTGATAAAGCACTGCTAACTTGTCATAATCTTTGCCAATCTTTACCTTGTACAGCTTGCTAAAATTTGGCAAGGGTCTTCTCTTATCACATAATCGCAGTTAAGAAGGGTTGAAACCCTCGCTAAATATAGAGGAAGGATCCAATGAAATTAGATGTTTCACTCGGGCAATTTGATGTTTTACGAGGGCAGGTAGCGTCGAATTTGGGGGCTGTTACCAGGATTGTAAAAGAAGCGGCACGGCGTGGGTCGCAGCTGGTTGTTCTCCCTGAATTGTGGTCCACGGGCTATGATTTGCAGCGTGCCGCTGACTATGCCACGCCCGTTGGCGAGGGTCTCTTCGCTGAGATCGCCGACCTTGCGCGCGAGTACGAGATCGCCATCGTTGGTTCGCAGTTGAGCTTGATGGGGGAGGGTCGTTTCGGTAATACGGCCGTTTACTTTGATCCCAGCGGCGCTAATCTGGGAATCTATAACAAAGTACACCTCTTCGGCCCTATGCAGGAAGTCCAGTACCTCGCCGCGGGCGATTCCCTGACTGTTGTCGAGACCGGCTGGGGGAAAGTGGGACTGGCCATCTGTTACGATCTGCGCTTCCCGGAGCTGTTCCGAAGCTATGCTCTGGCTGGTGTCCAGGCTGTGATTCTCGTTGCAGAATGGCCCCGGCCGCGGCTGGAGCACTGGCGCACCCTGCTGCGGGCGCGGGCGATCGAGAACCAGATGTTCATCATCGCCTGCAACCGGGTGGGCAGGACGCGCAGCACAGAGTTCTTCGGCCATTCCTGCCTGCTCGACCCCTGCGGCGAGGTGATCCTTGAGGCTGGGGAGGGCGCGGGTCTGTACACGGCCGAATTACAACTGGATCAGCTGGCTGAAGTTCGCGCCGGCATGCCCGTCTTCGCCGATCGCCGCCCGAATGTTTACAATCAAACCAAATAAATAATAACTCCCAATACGAACCTTACCGCCGTCGTCGGAAGTCAAAAATCCAAATCCTCGATCAAACAACCAGATAGCCCGGGACCAATCAAAGTCCTTGTGCTTGTGATTGGCTTGCTCTGATTGTTGCAGGCCGTTTCCAACCCAAGTTTGGACAATCTTGCATCTGGAATAATCCTTTTGTGGGATGACACTAATCCCACCTTGCGGTTATGGTGAAAGGTGTGGTATGAAACCTCAAAACTATCAATGTGGAGAAAACGATGGCAAACAAAGGCAAAACTCAATTTACCCGGCACTACTTTCCGCTTCTGGTAACCCTTACAATATTATTTCCTGTCTTACTTGCCGGATGCGGACCATCTGCAGAGGAACTTCAGGCCGTTGATTATGCGCCCCTGGACGGATTGGATTGGGAGGTGTCTACACCTGCTGAACAAAGGCTGGACCCGCTGCTTGTGGCGGAGCTTTATCACCAGGCGGCCGAATTGGAAAGCCTCTATGGACTACTGGTGGTTAAAAACGGTGATCTGATTGGCGAAGATTACTTCAATGAAGGATCGCTGGAACAAAAGGCCTTGTTGCAGTCAGTCGCCAAGAGCTATGTTTCAGCCCTTTTGGGAATTGCCCTGGAGCAGGGCTGTTTATCGAGCGTTGAGCAAAAGATGATCGACTTTTTCCCGGATTTTGCTGATCAGATAAACGATCCGCGGAAGAGACAAATCACCATTCAGGATATGCTGCAAATGCGCGCCGGATTCCCACCTGAAGAGAGCGACCCCGACCTATGGGAGGCGGTATGGTCCAGTGATTATTTGCATCTTGTGGTTGATTTTCCGCTCACGAGCGATCCTGGGAGCGAATTTCAATACAGCAATCTCACGACGCATTGGCTGGGAGTTATCGTAGCCAGGGCCTGCGATATGGACCTCAAATCATTTGCCCAGGCCAATCTTTTCGATCCTCTGGGCGGGGAGATAGGAGACTGGAGAAAGGACCTTGATGGCTATAACTGGGGTGCAGGGGAGATTCACGTCTCAGCCCGTGATGCAGCCAGGTTTGGTCTGCTCTATCTGAATGACGGCCGATTTGAGGGGCAGCAAATTATCCCGGCTGATTGGGTGAACCGATCTCTGCAAACCTATTCGCAGAGAGCTTACGATAATATCGGCCGTTTCCGGGACATAGGGTACGGTTACCAGTGGTGGTCGGCCACCGTTGGGGACCATCCCGTCAATTTTGCCTGGGGGCACGGGGGGCAGTTGATTGTTCTACTGCATGATTTAGATATGGTCATCATCCTAACCGCGGACCCTTTCTATGATGTCTATGGTTCAGAATCCTGGGCACATGAAAAAGCAAATTTCGACCTTGTGGGTGATTTCATCAATTCTTTGCCTCCTCCAGAGTGAGAGGCAGGCGGAGTGGATGATGCAGGACTGAAGCGATTCACACCTGATTGGCATAGAGTGCTCCGGTCGCCGGTATTTCTCAAGAAAGTCGCACAAGATCGACAGATTTCCGCATAAAATTTTTTATACACTTTTCTTAGCGAAGCAGATTTTGTCATGGAAACGACACGTATTCATGAGGATTTGGAACGGCAGGAGACGATTGCCGCGTTTGCAGATCATGTTTCATCCGGTAAAGTGCAGTTTTTTGCCGGGGCAGGCGTAGACTTTATACCCGGACGGCGCGAAGGGATTTACCTGTGGGATGTCAGCGGCGAGAAACGCCTGATCGACTGCCACTGCAATGGTGGTGTCTTTAATTTAGGGCACCGCAATCCGGCTGTGTTGGCGCAGCTTCAATCAGCGCTGGACGAGTTGGATATCGGCAACCATCATTTAATCAGCCGCCAGCGCGCGCTTCTGGGACAGAAGCTGGCCGAATTAGCGCCTGGCGATCTGCCTTACACGGTGTTTGGTGTCGGCGGCGGCGAAGCGATCGACCTAGCGATTAAAGTAGCACGTGGCTTCACGGGCAGGCAAAAAACCATTTCCGCCCGCGGCGGCTATCACGGGCATACCGGTCTGGCCCTGGCTGCTGGGGACGAGAAATACTACGCGCCGTTCGGATTGCCTGCCGGTGGTTTCCTCCAGATTCCTTTTAATAATCTGGCCGCCCTGGAAGAAGCGCTGGATGGTGAAACGGCCGCATTGATTCTGGAAACGGTCCCTGCAACTTTCGGTATCGCCGTTCCAGATCCAAACTACCTGCCCAGTGCCCTTGACTTATGTCACCGGCAGGGAGCTTTGCTGATCGTTGATGAAGTGCAGTCCGGATTGGGGCGCACCGGAAAGCTCTGGGCCGTGCAGCATTTTGGCGTCGAGCCGGATATTCTTGTCACCGGCAAAGGTCTTTCCGGCGGTTTATACCCAATCACGGCGACCTGTTTCCGTGCCGAGCTGGAGTCCGTTTTTCACGCCGACCCCTTCATCCATATCTCCACCTTTGGCGGTTCCGAAGTAGGCTGCATGGTGGCTCTCAAGGTGCTTGAGATCAGCTCCTACCCCGCCTTCCTGGCCCATGTACGCGATATGGCCGGGATCTTCAGTGTGGAATTTGAAAAACTTCAGCAGAAATATCCGGCGCTCCTGGTGCGCCTGCGCCAGCTTGGCATGATGATGGGCATCGAAATGGCTCATGAAATGTGCGGACCACTCTTCACGAAGACCGCTTATGAGGCCGGATTTCTGTCGGTCTATGCCAATAACGATACGCGGGTCGCGCAGTTTCTCCCTCCACTCGTCATGCAGGAGAAAGATGTCCCGGATCTCATCGAGCGCGTAGATATAGCTCTGGATGGTGTTAGCAAAATACTCGGTTTCTGACGAGCGTTTGATTTAAGGAGGCAGCGATGCAAACCAACGTGATCGAATATGACGATGACCTTATTGCCAGATTTGAAGAGGGCATTGATCCACTGCATCCGGAAAGAAGCCGGATACCGGCGCAGGTGGTTGGCTGCGGTGAAGTCAGCTCGGTCTTGACCATAAAAAGCGGAGATCCCGATCTTGTTTACAAGCGTATGCCTATGTTTGAGAACGAGGAAGAACTGCCTCCTTACCTGGCATTATACGAGGCATATCAGGAGCAGCTTGCTGCTGCGGGAATCCACACTGTTCCGGCAGCTATTACTTCCTGTACACCGCCGGCCGGTAATATCGTCGTCTACATCGTACAAGAAAAACTCGATGGAAGATCTTTAGCCAATAAAGCAATTCATCTCCTGCCGGCTGAGCAGGTGGAGCTGGTTTTTGAGGCGATTCTAGAAAACATCGGCCGTTTAATCGCTTATAACAAAACCCATGCCGGGAAAATCGAACTGGGTATTGATGCCCAGATATCAAACTGGGCCATCGCCGGATTTGATCCCCAACAAGATACGCTTCCTGAGCCGCTGGAGTTGATTTATATCGATACCAGTACGCCCATCATGCGTCTGGATGGGCAGGAGCAGCTCGATCTGGATCTATTTTTACGCAGTACGCCATCCTTCTTGCGCGGAATTATTCGTCTGGCGTTTCTGGAGGATGTCTTAAACCGCTATTACGATATCAGACAGGTGGTCATCGACGTGTTGGCAAACCTTTACAAAGAGAGACGGGAGGATGTCATTCCTGTTTTGTTAGTCAGAGCCAATTCCTTTTTAGAAGAAGCGTCGGGAAAGTCCGGTTTCCAACCACTGACTGAAGAAGAGGTTTCTACTTATTATCGGAGCGATGCGCGCATCTGGAGTTTTTCTCTGGCAGCCCGCCGCTTCGATCGCCGGCTGCACCGCTTTCTTGGCAAACCTTATCCATATGTGCTGCCGGGAAATATCGATCGTTAATATTTTGAGCCAGAACGGGGGTGCGTCATGAAAAAAGTTGTTGCAATTAGCGTGGTTGTTTTGACAGCCCTTGTCGGCGCCTATATTTTATGGAGCGCGCAGGGCCGCACGGCTGCTGCCGCAAAGCCTGAATTGTTTCTCGATGATACCAGCAGCTTTGGCGTCGACAGCGGGAGCGGCAATCTCGTGGCCGTCCAGCCCTACATGCAGACCAAAGATTACGCCTCGGCCGAGGCGTATCATGCCAAATTAGATGGCTACCTGGCCGCAGCCCAGGCCCAGGGCTGGCTGCATCCGGATACCGTTGTGGTCTTCCCAGAGTTGCACAGCACGTGGTTGGTAGCGGCTAATGAAAAAGAGGGTCTCTATGAAGCTGAGACGCTGGAAGAAGGGATGCAGATTATGGTCACAAGTAATCTCCCTGCGTTCCTCAAAGCATATACCGAAGCCCGGGGACAGGACAAAATCGCAGATAGTATTTTTCGCATGAAAGCTGATTGGGTCAGTCAAGTTTACCAGGAAACTTTTTCTTCTCTGGCGGAGAATTATGGCGTAACGATTGTTGCCGGATCACTTTTCCTACCTGAACCCGAAGTCCAAAATGGGCGGTTGGTTTTAGGCGATGGTGATCTCCAGAATGTTACGGCCGTATTCCGCCCAGATGGCTCGCTTTATCCTAATCTCGTGCGTAAAATAATCATGACGCCTGCTGAACGGCCGATTGCAAGCGCGGGCGATCCGAATCAACAATTAACATTCGATACGCCAGCGGGCAATTTGGGCGTGTTAATATGCGCAGATTCCTGGTATTTAGAGCCTTATGATACCCTCACTGCTCAGAAGCCCGATTTCATTGTTGTCCCCAACAACTACTATACAGAAGGTGGATGGGATGCCATATGGCAGGGGCCCGATCCCGGGCCTCCTCCCGGCGACGTGGATTCAGATGACATCGGGCGGATTACAGAGGGAGAAGCACGGTTGAAGTACACGCTCGGTGGGCGCATGGAAACGACAGGTGCGAAAACGGGCATGCACGTCTTCTCTGGCGGAAAATTGTGGGATATGAACATGACAGGTCACACGCTTATCTTCACCGATGAGGGTATTATTGAAGCCTCGCCGGATGCGCGCGGGGCCGTGGTTAATTACTGGCTGCCGGAGCGAGATAGCCAATCAGTTATTCAGTATAACGATGCTCCTGACAACTGATATGCTGAAGAACTGCCCGACTTGATAAGGAGTAATCCAATGGAAAATGTATTTGATTGGGGAATGGAATTGATTATCGCTCTGCAAGCTACGGGCAGTCCATTTCTCGATTCCTTTTTTGAAGTCGTGACCTTCACAGGTGAAGAGATGTTTTATTTACTCTTCACGCCGATCCTTTTTTGGGGAATCGATCACAGCGTTGCAGCCAGGGTAGGGTTTGCATTCCTGATTTCAGCTTACGTAAATCCGATTCTGAAAGACCTTTTCCTACAGCCAAGGCCCTATGAAGTGAACCCCGAAGTTAGCGAATACGTCGTGGCCGGATCGGGTATGCCCAGCGGCCATGCGCAGTCCAGCGTCTTTGTTTGGGGCACGTTCGCCTGGCAGGTCGGACGTGGCTGGTTCTGGGGGCTGGCAGTAGTCTGGATGTTCCTCGTCGGTTTCTCGCGTGTCTATTTGGGTGTGCATTTCCCGCACCAAGTCCTCGCCGGCTGGCTTGTCGGGGCCGTACTGCTGCTGCTTTTTATTCTCTTCGATCCCAGGTTCGAGTCCTGGATGCTTAGGCTGCCTATGAGCCGGCAGTTGTTAGTAGCTGTCGGCGTACCTGTGCTGATGGCTGCAGCCTATCCTCATAATGACACGGTTTCCTCGGCGGCCGTTATGTGCGGATTTGGTAGTGGTTTTGTCTTGATGCGCCGCTACTGTCCTTATTCCGCTTCCGGTTTCTGGTGGCAGCGCGTGCTGCGATCGATCCTCGGCCTGGCTGGTTTGTTGGTCCTCTATATCGGGCTTGGTCTCCTTGCGCCGGAAAAAGGAACCATCAATGAGGCGCTTTATTATGGGACGCGCTTCCTGAGATATGGCGTGATGGGTTTATGGATCAGCTTTGGCGCCGTTCTTCTTTACCCTTCTGGGCCCGCTCCGGCCCGATCCTGTCCGGCAGCAGGGATTAAAGCCCGGGGTTTCTTTGGATTAAGAATTCTCAGTACCATGACTAGGGTGTATTCTGGCGTATAGGTAGGATGCCACGCAAAGACTTGGCGTCGCGCAGGTCCAGCAAGAATACTAGCGCCGTATAAACCAACACGCCCGCCCCGCCGCTGATTACGACTACGAGCAGTTTGCCGGCCGTTGTCGCAGTATCGACTGCACCGGCCATGAACACGGCCGTGTAGTAGGCGGTGATACCCACCAGGAGGGCGGCCACGATTGACTTAGCCGTAGTGGTTAGAATGCTGTAGCCGGACATACGGCCGATCTGCTTACGCACGATGACCAGCATGATCAGCGTGTGCACGATATGCTTGACGCCGTCGGCGACCATCAGGC
>JBJYWP010000030.1:0-2402 GCA_046259485.1 Promineifilaceae bacterium (SeqCode)
AGCGCGAGCGTGGGATTTCTATTACCTCCACGGTGCTGCAGTTTCCTTATCAAGGACACGTTGTCAATTTGCTGGATACGCCGGGCCACCAGGATTTCTCCGAAGATACGTACCGCACCCTGACGGCCGTGGACAGCGCGGTGATGATTCTCGACGCAGCAAGGGGCGTGGAGGCGCAGACGCGCAAGCTCTTTGAGGTCTGCCGCCAGCGGGGAATTCCCCTGTTCAGCATGATCAACAAGATGGACCGCCCCGCCCTGGATCCCCTGGAACTGCTCGACGAGCTGGAGAATATTCTGGGCATGCAGCCTGTGCCCATGAACTGGCCCATCGGCGACGGCCAGAAATTTATGGGCGTCTATGACCGGCGTGATGGCCAGGTGCATCTTTACGATCGCACGATGCGTAACCAGACCATCTCGCCGGAGACAATTACGACCCTCGATGACCCACGCATCAAGGTCCAGCTGGGCGAGGAAGATTTTGAAGAACTGCAAACGAATATCGCCTTGCTCGACGAATTAGGTTTAGACTTTGACCGGCAGGCATTTTTGAATGCTGAACAAACGCCGGTTTATTTCGCCAGTGCGCTAACTAATTTTGGCGTGCAGCTGTTTTTAGATGACTTCGTGCGCTACGCCCCGTCGCCGGAAGCGTATCCCAGCGATGAGGGGCCTGTGGACCCGCTGGACGAGGACTTCTCGGGCTTTGTCTTTAAGATCCAGGCTAACATGAATCCCAAACACCGCGACAGCGTGGCCTTCGTGCGTGTGTGCAGCGGCCGTTTTGAACGCAATATGCCGGTGAACCATGCGCGCACGGGCAAGACGATACGCCTGCCAAGACCTTATAAGTTTTTTGCCGAGGAGCGTGAAGTGATCGAGGACGCCTACCCGGGTGACATCATCGGCCTGCCCAATAAACGGGATTTTCAAATTGGGGACACAATCAGCGCCGGACGGCCGTTTAATTTCAACGCCATCCCACGCTTCGCCCCGGAACATTTCGCTCGGTTGATCAATGTCGATATCAGCAAACAAAAACAGTTCCTGAAAGGTCTGCGGCAGCTGGAAACAGAGGGAGCGATGCAGGTCCTATACGAAACCGATGCGCAGCGTCGAGACCCGATCGTAGCCGTAGTCGGCGTACTGCAGTTTGAAGTCATGCAGGCGCGGCTGGAAAGCGAGTACAACGTCACGACACGGCTTAATAACCTACCGCATAGCCTGTGCCGAATCGTTGAGGGACCTGAGGAATTAATTGCCCTACTGCCCTGGCAGTACAGCATGATTCGCACGACCGATCATGAGGGGAATCTCGTAGCCTTGTTTAACTCGGTGCACGACCTCAATTACTACACCGAGAAATATCCGGAACTGACTTTCAGCGAAATCCAATAATACAACGCGCCTGAACAAACAGAGCTGCGGCGATCCCGTTCATAAAATGCCCGGAATTGACCTGCGCTGAAATCCGGTGATAATCATGCTTGACCTGTCAAAAGTTAAAAACACTGGCAGGAAGGATGTTATGTAAGGCGGCCGGATGTGCGGCCGGTACAGGGATGGCATGAAAGATAAAGGCATCGATTATTCCGCGCTGCAGTTTGCCCACCCTCTCGAAGAGGAATTCGCGCGGATTCTCGATTATTACGGCATTCCCTGGGAATATGAACCGCGCTCTTTCGAACTGGAATGGCATGAAGACGGCCGTGTCAAAGTTGCCTTTACCCCCGACTTCTATCTACCCGATCAAGACCTCTTCATCGAGCTGACAACACTGCGCCCCAAACTTGTCACCAAGAAAAATCGTAAGCTGCGGCGTATGAAAGAACTGTATCCGGAAATTAATATCCAGCTGTGGAAACGCAGTGATCTGCGCAACCTGATGCTTCGCTACGGTATTGACGAACACGTGGCCAGCATTATGGGCACCAAAGCTCAAAATAATCAAGATGAGTAGCTATTTTCCCCCTGAAGCTTATGGCGAGCTGGCCGAGGGTATCAGCCAGATTTTATTTTCCGCGGAAGAAATCCAGGCGCGCGTACAGGCGCTCGGCCAGGAAATTTCGCACGACTACGAAGGCTGCCGGCCGATCCTGATCGGTGTATTAAAAGGTGTTTTCCCTTTTATGGCCGACCTGCTGCGAGCGGTCACCGTTCCCGTAGAAGTAGACTTCATGGCCATCGCCAGTTACAACAGCGATACCCGCGATCTCGGCTTCGTACGTCTGGAAAAAGATCTCAACACGCCGATTGAGGGTCGCCATGTTCTTTTCGTCGAAGACGTTATCGACACCGGCCTGACATTAAATTATCTCCTGCGCAATCTGCAGGCGCGCAGCCCGGCTACTTTAAAGGTCTGCTCCCTGTTTTGTAAACCACAGCGACGCCTGGTCAATA
>JBJYWP010000031.1:0-26125 GCA_046259485.1 Promineifilaceae bacterium (SeqCode)
AGTGGGGTCCCGCGCGGGCGACGCCGCGCGTGGAGCGTCTGGCCGCCTGCTTCCCTGAAGAAACGGACGCCGATCGCGCAGCCTGGATTGCAGAGTTTGATCGCGTAGAAGCTGAAATCTGGCGCGTGGCTGCCGATGGGGGTCCCCGGACGTGGTCATTCGCCAAATTCAAGAAGCGGTTGAAGGGGGATTTTCCCTTTCTCAATGATGCCGCCTTGCAGCGCGCCTGGACTCTGACCGGCTATTACACCGCCCACGAGGGGTATTAGGATATTTATGCCCTCGCCTCAACAAGGAACGGGCTACGCACTACAACCGATCAAAGCGTTGCGTATCCCCTAATTCCAGGACAAAGTCGGGGCCAAAGGCCTGCGCCGGGGTCAGAGCGCCGGCCGAATTCCCGGTCAGCACCTGTTCGACCGCACGAACGGCAGCCACGGCCGTAAATCGGTAGGTCTCCATCGTCTCCAGCCAGGCTTCGGCCGCCTGTCCTTGCCCATCACTCACCCAGGCCCAGAGGTAGGAGCGAGCTCTTCGGCGAAAGTCGGCGTCTGGCCCTTTGACCAGCCGGCCAGCGATCCGTTGGGCTAGCCGTTGTGCCGCGCTCCAGGCCATGAGCGGCCGGCTGAGCGCCGCTGACAGGCCCATAAAGCGAACCATTGAAGGTGAGTAATCCTTAAAGACAGTTATATTGGGGATGCCTGTGCTGCGCCAGGCTGTGGCCAGATCCCCAAATGGGGAGGGAACAGCATACCGTACCTGACCATCGGAGAAGCGAATGTCTTTGCCACCCTTGCCTAGCGGAAATGCCGTCAGCTCGCCATTCCGGCGCACGTAACCAGTGCTGGCCATACCTTCTATCACGGTCTTAGCGGTCCCGGCACTAACGGCATCGGCAACGCCGATTCCGATCTCCAGCTCCCTGGCCGCCGGCAACTGTTGAGCCACGTACAGCGCCAAGCAGTCGGTTGGCACCACGTCAAAGCCAACACCGGGAATAAGCGCTATCCCTCGCTCTAGGGCCTGTTGATCCAGGGTGAAAATCTGCTCGAAGACAGCGATTTCACCCGTGATGTCCAGGTAATGGCAGCCGCCAGCCAGGCAAGCTCGGACCATTGGCAAGCTGGTCTGGCTGAAGGGGCCGGCGGCGTGGAGAACCAGATCGACCTCGGCCACTGCGGCGTTCAGGGCGATCGTATCGGCCAGATCCACAACCCGGTAATCGAGCTGGTGTTTTTCGGCCAAGGGCCGCAGTTTGGCCTCATCCCGGCCCGCCAATAGGGGCAGTTGTTCTCGCCGCAGTGCTTCCTCAACGATCAACTGTCCTGTATAGCCATAGGCGCCATACAGCAGCCATTTTGCCATTGATACCCTCCTACAAACCTAACGGTTGACGATTTCATTATCACCAAATTATATACCTGAAACGCTGCCTGATGGCAATGCTTGCGCTGTGGATTTTGGAGTGTGTCTTGCCAGTTTCGGCCGTATCCCTCATGAGTGCCTTAACTGTCAGACAACTATGGGGCAATTGGTCTTCCCTGTCTAATTGAACCGAAAAGAGTTCTGTGTATTTGTACGGGCCGGTCTCCCGACTGCGACCGCTTGTGGCACGACTGGGAGAGCATCCCTGCGGGCTGAGAGGCACCCACAAATGGCCGAGATTTAATTCGGTTAAATTAGCCAATTTGAATAAGCAGTGGATCACAAAGGGACTTCTTGCTGTTCGCGGCACGGCCGCATTTGCCGCAGATATGCGTCGGCTGGTTCACCAGCAGGAAATATTTTTGGCGGTCTTTCTTCAGCGACTTCTTTAACTTGCACAGTTCTTTTGCCATACCCCTATCTATAGCAAACAAGAAGGCGGCAATCCAGCGCCCTGGTTAAAGCAAGAGTTGACGGCCGTTCAGCCGCGATTTAAACGCGGTTAAATCACCAATCTCACATTACTGTTCTCTCTCCCCCATTCAAGCTACAATTCGCGGCGTGAGCGCATTAACTATCCAACAATTCAGCCATTCAATAATTAATAATTCACCATGCCCATAACTATCGATCTTCCCCTAGATGAACTACAAACCTACAACGGCCGTAACCCCCGCCCGGCCGATTTCGATGCCTTCTGGGACGACGGCGTGGCCGAAGTGCGCGCCATCGATCCTCAGGTTTCTCTTGAGCCGGCCGAATTCCAGACCGATTTCGCCGACTGCTTCGATCTGACCTTCACCGGCACCGGCGGCGCGCGCGTGCACGCCCAGCTCCTGCGCCCCCATGAACCGGCCGATGGTCACCCGGCGGTGATTAAATTCCACGGCTATTCAGCCAATGCCGGAAGCTGGTCCGAGAAACTGGGCTATGTCGCCGCCGGCTTCACCGTGGCCGCCATGGACTGCCGCGGCCAGGGCGGTCCCTCCGAAGATCGCGGCGGTGTGCAGGGCACGACCCTGCACGGCCACATCGTGCGCGGCCTCGACGGCCCGCCGCAGAACATGCTCTTCCGCCACATATTCCTGGACACCATGCAGATGGCGCGCATCGTCATGTCCTTCCCTGACGTGGATGAAAACCGCGTCGGCGTCTACGGCGGCAGCCAGGGCGGCGGCCTGACCTTGGCCTGTGCGGCCTTAGAACCGCGCATTAAGTGCGCCGCGCCGCTCTTTCCCTTTCTCAGTGATTATCAGCGCGTGTGGGAAATGGACCTGGACAAGGACGCTTACGAAGAGCTGCGCTATTACTTCCGCCGCTTCGATCCCCTACACCAACGACAGGAGGCGATCTTCACCCAGTTGGGCTACATCGACGTGCAGCACCTGGCGCCGCGCATCAAGGCCGAAGTGCACCTCGCCTGCGGCCTGCGCGACGAGATCTGCCCACCTTCCTCGCAGTTCGCGGCCTACAATAAGATCCACTCTCCCAAGCGCATGATCCTCTACCCCGACTTCGGCCATGAAGATCTGCCGGGCTTCGACGACCACATCTTCAACTTTATGCTTCAGCTATAAAGCTTTATGCTTGGTTTATAGATTGCTCCCAGTGCTATTTAGGAGAAGTCGCTCATGGAAAATTATATAAAAGACCCGCACATCTGGCCCTGGCCTGATTCTCTAGACGCCCTGGTAGCCGCCCCCGACCACCACAAGCTGTTCATGGAAAATGAAAGGGTGCGTGTCCTCGAAACCCTGATTCCCCCCGGTGAAACCACGCCCGTGCATACCCATCGCTGGCCCAGCATCTATGTCATCCTCAGTTGGAGTGATTTTTTGCGCACTGATGATCAGGGTAACGTGATGGCTGATTCGCGCCAAAGTAAAGCCCTGGCCGCGCGGCCGTCCGTGCTCTGGGGCGAAGCCCTACCGCCGCATGCGCTGGAAAATGTAGGCGATCAGGACCTGCGCCTCATCAGCGTCGAGCTGAAAGAGCCCTCTTCTTAAAGCCAATTGCGAGACTGGTCTACCTCGCCTGAATGTCAATCCAATTGATTATTTTGCAGCCAGTTGATCACGCGCGCGGCGATCTCGCGGCTGTTTCTATCCAGCATCAGCAAATGCGTATTGCCGGAAATACCCAGCGACGGCAGGTGCAGCATCTTTGACCGGCCGCTCGCTTCTTCTACCAGCCGCACTGTCTCCTGGCAAGCCTCGTAGCGGCCCTGCATGCGTCGCACATCAAAATGATCGCCAAAGACGACTAGGATGGGCACATCCGCGAACAATGCGTTTACCTCGGCCCGATCGGTGGGGCAGCCAACGGGCTCGATCATGATTAGCGCCTTTAGCAGCTCTTGCCTCCGCTGCAATATCTCGGTACCCACAGCGCCGGCAGCCGAATGCACAACGAGGATCGCCGGGCCAATTTGCTCCAGAAGCACTGTCAGGGCCTTGGTTTTTAGCGCCGATCCAAAACGATCTCCCTTCCCGACACCGCCTGATCTCTTTCCTTTTTGAACGCCCACAGCCCCGCCTTCCCCGCTGCTAATGACCGTCGTATAGGAAGCAAGGAGCTGATCCAGGTATTCATAAGGGAATTTCGTATCCTCAAAAGGCTGGCCGGGCTCAAGGCCGATGCCCCAATCACGCCATGCCGCTTCATTGGACCAGCGCATCATGCCCGGCAGCGTTTCCGGCGCGGCGCTTCCGCTGCGCACATCCTCAAACGGCCGTAAATCAAAGCCGGAAACGGCGTAATTGGGTGGATCCATCACGTAAACGGCATATCCATGCCGCGCAAAGTTCTGCGCCCAACCGGCACGGCCGTCCGGCGTTGAAAGGTATATATAAGAAGTCAGACCGTGCCCCGGCAGCATTACGACCGGAGTTTGATGCCTTCTATCATCAGGTATGAGATAATGCACCGGTGCCTGATCAATTATATTCGACTTTGCGCCCACCCCACGCCTTTCCCCGCCTACGTTTGAGGATACTTCTCTACCCCCGGCAAACAAGATTCCCATGCGCGACAGAACCAACGGCTCATCCGCCGCCCCCTCCGCGGGCACAGCGGGAGCAATCTCCGTTCCTATTCCCATTTTCCGTTTTCCACCTTCTGTTTTCTGTTTTCTATCTCCTGTCTTCCGTTTCTTGCCACCCGAACCGCCGCCGAGATCGACCGCCTCGGGATCTTCTGCCTCGCGGCCCTGATCGCCTGTCTCGGCGATCCAGCTGTCCAGAGCCGCGCGCATTCTAAAAAGTGCAGCTTCAGCCTCAGGCGGGGTCGCATTGATTAGGCCAGGTGCTATGAGATTATTCAGCTCGTAGGGATCGATCTGTAGATCATATAGTTCTTCTTCCTGCCTCCGCGAGTCAAAGACCTTAGCCTGCTGCGGGGTTAACTTTCCTTCGGCGAACAGCCGGCGCATCAGGTCGCGCACGGGATTGGTGCGGTCGTAATAGGCGCGTTCGATGAAGTGCGGCTGGTCCGGTTGGAAGCTGCGAATATAGCGGAAACGGCCGTCGAAAACCATGCGCACGCGGTCCAAGGAGGTCTCGATCCGGTCTCGGGCCATAAACACAAATTCGCGCTCCGGCGCTCCTTCCTCCAGGAAAGGCAGGCCTTGCAGCTCGGCCGTGGGAAGGCCGGCTAGGGCCACGGCTGAAGCGCTGAGATCGATCAGGCTGACCAGTTCCTCTGACCGGGTTCCCGGCTGCAGATTGCCGGGCCAGCGAATAACAAGGGGCACGCGGTAGCCGCCGTCAAAGGCCGACGCTTTGGCGCGAAAATCCTCACGGCCGTGATCGCCCGAAAAGGCCACCAACGTATCCGCCACGAGACCATCCGCCTGCACAAGTTCCAAAATGGCGCCGATCTTCTGGTCCAGCGACTGGATCGTCTCCAAATACGCCGCCCAATCTTCACGCGCCAACGGGTGGTCGGCGATATACGGCGGCAGAGTCTCAATCTGCTGCGGATCGATCTTTGGCCCCGCGCTGCTGCGGTAAGGCCGGTGCACCTCTCCCATATTGATCAGGGCGAAAAAAGGTTGATGCGCCCTGAGATCTGCCCAGGAATCCGAGTCCCAAACAAAGTCCGGTGCGCTAAAGTTCCAATCTGACTTACCGCTGGCCTTTAAACTTGTCTCTATGGGAAAACGCGTGATCTGCGCGCAAAAGTAGCCCGCCTCCCGCAAACGTTCCGGGATCAGCCGAACGCCGCCAGGGAGTTGGTACCCATCGTGGCGGTGACTGCGGTGGTGGTGCGCGCCGATGCTCGTCTGGTACATGCCTGTGATCAGCGCCGAGCGTGACGGAGAACAGACCGGCGAGGTAGAAAATGCATTGTCATAGATCCGCCCCTCCGCCGCCAGTTTATCGACATTGGGCGTGATCAAATCCCCATTGCCATAACAGGAAAACTCCTGCCCTAAATCTTCAGCAACAATCCATAGGATATTCGGCCGTTTGTCCACGCGATTCATCATGAACCTCCCAATGCGTCTGCTTCAAGCTGTTGCAAATCAACTCCATAGAGTAAGGGTTCGCCGTTCATGAAGCGCTGAACCTGCGCTTCCACGAACCGCTCAATTCGCTCCTGGCGCTGCGGGGTGAAGGAAGCCATGTGCGGTGTGATCAGCAGGCGCGGCGTATGCCACAGGGGATGCCCTTCCGGCGGTGGCTGGGGATCGGTCACATCCAGAGCCGCTCCGCCCAGTTCGCCCGCTTCCAGTAGCTGCATCAACGCCTGCGTATCCACCAGTTTGCCGCGGCTGACATTGACCAGTACGGCGTGACGCGGTAAGGCGTGCAGCAGCGGCAGGTCAACCAGTTGGGTTGTTTCCTTAGTCAGCGGCAGGGTCACAAAACATAAATCACTGTCGGGCAGCACTTTGCGCCACGAGTCATCAGTTATCAATTGGTCCACGGCGTTCTCTTTTTCGGCCGTTCGCGATCTATCCATCGCTCGTACATAGATGCCCAGGTTTTTCAAAATCGCAGCGATTTCACGGCCGATCATGCCTAAACCCAAAATCAGCGCTGTTTTGGGAGCCGGCAGCAGCTCCACGTAAGCCCGTTTCCAGGCTTCCTTTTCCTGCATGCGCGCCGCTTCCGGCAGGCGGCGAATCACAGCGAAGGCCATGCTCACCGCGTGGATGGCGATAACGTCGGAGAAAATAGGCGCGCGCGTGACCACGGATGCCTTCTCGAACAACACCGGGCTGGCCAGGTTGTTTACCCCGGCTACCAGGCTCTGCACCCAATGCAAGTTATCCGCTTCCGGCAGGCATGGCTGCAAATAGCGCGTACCTATAAAAGCGTCAGCTTCGGCGCATTGGGCCAACGCTATTACTTTTGTACTGGCGACCACCACTTCCGGTCCTAGATCGGCCAGGCGCTGCAAATGTTCTTGCGAAGGTCGTGATCGGCCGTACATCAACAAGAGCTTTTTCATCTTACTCCATAGGATAGTCAATCGGATCCCAGCCGATACTGATCACACGCCCCGCGTCGTCGTAACGCGCGCAGGCATCGCCAATCATGGCCACCCGGCCATTCTCATCATAAGCTATAAAAACCTGCCCCACCCTCATAATTCTACCTGAAGCGTCGCGTTCTAAATCGGTTATTCCGACCTGCGATGCCCGGCCGTCCTCGCCGTAGGTTATATCGGCAATACCAATTGCGGCCATACGGCCGTCAGCGTCATACGCTATAGGATTGATACCGATGACCATCTATCGATCATATCCTAATTTTTATCACTTGAAGGGTTAAAAATTCTACAGTATCAACCCATTCCTTCCAAGCACCCCTTATACGCAACCAATTCACAGCCATCTTACGGTCATCAGGAATTTTCTTAGATAAAATCACTACTATACGAATAAATAAAGTTACGCAACCCAAGCTCCTTACAGCGCTGTCTGCAAACCGGCATAAAAAAAACTGATCTTCTTGACAACGGCAAAAAGATCAGTTAGTATATTTACAAATAGTCTAGTTGAACTTGATTAAAGGTGTTTTAGTGGCTAAATCAACATTTATTGGCCGCCAAAAAGAACTGGAGTTGCTCGACAGCCTGTGGGGCTTACCGCGGGCAACTTTGCTTATTCTATACGGCCGTCGCCGAGTTGGCAAAACGAGATTACTAACCCATTGGTTGAACCGCCATGCGGACAAGGGTCTTTACTGGATGGCCGAGGCCACTTCCGCTCTTGAGCAGCTGCGTTCTTTCTCTCAGGCCATCATTCATTATATCGATCCCGAAACCCCCACCCCGGAAGATTTCACCTATTCCACCTGGGAACAGGCCCTGCGCCAGGTTGCCCTACATGCCGAAAAAGAGCGTATGTCGCTCTTTATTGACGAGGTGACCTATCTCATGGACGTGAACCCCGGATTCGTGGGCACCCTGCAAAAAGCGTGGGACCATTGGCTCAGCGACTCCAA
This sequence comes from Promineifilaceae bacterium (SeqCode), assembly GCA_046259485.1. Lineage (GTDB taxonomy): Bacteria > Chloroflexota > Anaerolineae > Promineifilales > Promineifilaceae > JAACFF01. The sequence continues at coordinate 7,881 of JBJYWP010000031.1, forward strand.
CCTCATGCTGGCCCTCTCCGGCTCGCAGATGGGCCTGATGCAGAAGAAAATCCTGGCCTACGATGCGCCGCTTTACGGCCGTGATACGGCCCAGGTTCGTCTCTCGCCCATGCCTTTCAGTTCGACTAAAAAATTCTTCCCCGACTACAGCGCCGCCGATCGCGTGGCCATTTATACCATGTGGGGCGGCGTGCCCGCTTATTGGGAGCGCCTGGACCACAATCTATCGGTGATGGAAAACTTGCAGCGCCAGCTCATGCCCTATCAATCCTGGATGATCGACGAGTCACGCACCCTTTTGCAGGACTTCATTACCGAGCCGCACAACTACGTGGCCGTCCTGCGCGCCATCGCCGACGGCCTGCAGTCCTTGGGCGAAATATCCGAACGCGCCGGCCTTTCCGGCAACCACACCTCTTTCTACCTCAGCGTCCTGCGTGATGCCGGCTTCGTGCAGCGCAAGGTGCCGATCAGCCAGCTCGAACAAGAGGACTCGCGCCGCGGCCGTTACTTCGTCGTCGATCCCTTCCTGCGCTTCTATTACCGCTTCCTGGCCGCCTTCCAATCAAAACTGGCCCTGGGGCAGCAGCAGCAAACGATCCACGCCATCGAAGAAGCGCTGCCGCAGTTCATCGAGGCCAACACCTGGCGCGAGCTTTCCCGCAACTGGCTGCTGGAAGCGAGCGCCAACGGCGAATTTCCCCTGCCCGTGGAGAGCGTGGGCAGTGAATGGAAGCGCAATTTCATGGTTGATGTCGTCGGCCTGGACAAAGCCAGCAAGAGCATCATCCTCGGCGACTGCTTCTGGCGCGAAGAACCGGTGGGACTGGAATCCGTTCAGGAACTGGTGCGTAAGACGCGATCCGCCCTGCCCTACACTGACCAGTGGAGCGTTTACTATGTCATCTTCTCCGCCAGCGGCTGGACGGCCGAAGCGGAGGAAAAAGCACAAGCCGTCATCGAGGAGGTAGCCGCCTCGGGCAAGCGCCGCTCCTGGCGCCCCGTGGGCATCCGTCTCGTCAACTTACAAAAATTGGATTCGGACTTAGATCGTTGGGCGAATGGCTAACTGCCGGCCAGGCGCACAAACGGAGGCAATCACTATAGGAATAATTCCGGCAAAAAAAGACCATGTGATTTGGGCTAATCACATGGTCAGGGGCGATGGGATATTAATCACCATCTGTGTATGTATTATGTAGATTATCATCTAAATGGTAATCTCGTCAAGCACATCTTACCTGATCGCCCCCCTTTTTTGCAAATTAAATATTAAAAATAGCCAAATTCGCCGTTTTTCGGCGTCTGGTTAGCTTCATGCCCCAACTCACCGGGTTCCCGTTCGGCCTTCCGGCGCTGTCCATGAAGGGTCCCTGTTTACCTTAGGGTTGCAGGTGGCGTTCTCTTTCGTGGCCGGCGTGGGGAAACTGAGCAGTGAAGCGACAGGGCCCCTAAAAGCAAAAAAGCCAGTGCTGCAACACTCGCTTTCCTTGCTGAATTTTATTGGTTGAACCGCATATTTCGCTGGTTTAGGTGCTGCAACACCTTCGGCGCGAAGCCCCTTAAGTGGGGAGGGGGATTTTGTATCTCCCGCGCGGTTTCTTAGACGCACAATGGAGGATAGCACAGACCGATCTTGGTGTCAATGGATCAGGGGATTTCGGATGTGAGTTTGCGCTCACAAAACTAAATACTAAACACTAAATACTAAAAACTGATCACCGTTCACTAAAATCGGTCTGTCTTCGCGCATGGACGCGACAACCAGGCCCTCCCAGCAATTGATAAACGCCCAGAAAGAACTGGCCCGCCGCCGGCAGATGGCCGGCGTTCGGTTGCCAGTTACCAGTGGCCAGTTACCAGTGGCCAGTAATCAGTGGCCTGTTGCCAGTAATCAGGGTTCGGCCGAATCCAATAAATCCGCAATCATCACATCCGACATCCCACATCCGACATCCCACATCAATAAATCCGCACTCCTCAATCCTCAATCCTCAATCCGCATCTCCCCCACCCTCGCCGCCCACTGCCTGGATCGCCGGCATCGCTATCATGGGGCGGCGCTCGACGGGCCTTATCGTCTGTACAAAATATTGGGGGCGCTGGACAAAGACGGCCGTGGCTGGCTGGCCAACGGCGACGTTGAAGCAGCCTTAACCCGCAAAGAGAGCCCCTTCTACATTTACGGCCGTCGCCAGCTCAAAATCATCCTGCGCCGCGGCGAAGGTTTATTCTGGCAGCGCGTGAAGAGCAAAGGCCAACTGCGCATTCGCCTTGTCTCCCGCGCCAAGCTGCTTGAGGCACTATCCCCTGAATATCGACTTCGCGGTCGCGAAGTCGATATCCCCCTCACCTATCTGCTCGGGTCCGGCCGCGGCCGCCAGGCCGACGCTAACGCCGCGCTTTACGCCGCCGTACAGGCCGGCCATTTACGGCCGGATAAGACGTCATCGGGCGTCGAGAAACCGCGTCCGATAAGTCGCGCCCGTCTGCAAGAGCTGGCCGGCTGCTCCACTTATCGCCAGCGCAGCTACGAACGGCGGATGCACATCACCGTCGAGCGCAACATCCACATCCTGGGCGCGCACAGCGACTATAAATTAAAACGGGCACGACAACATTTCGGCCTGCCCGCTTATAAACACACCGACTACGCGGGAAAAATCGACCGCCACCGGCGCGGCGCCTCCTACATCGCCGTGCGCCTGCCAAATAGTTATCACCTACCAGACGCTATTCACGTCGTGCATTCGCAGCGACAGCGTACGATCAACCGCACTTTGGACGGCCTCTGCCACATGGGCAGCGGGGGCAGCGACAGAGAAGCGATCGTGCGCCGTTACTACCGTGATGCGGCGACGGCCGTGCGCGCCGGAAGAAGCGACCAGGATACCCCCGCCTACTGGCCGATAGCGAAGAACGGCCGCACCCGCCTCTGGCAAAATGGTGCAGAGTGGCAAGCTGGTAGGGAAGAAAAGGCGTGTAGAGATAAAGGATTCATTCCCCATTCCGAATTCCGCTCTCCGCATTCAGTAAATCCGCAATCAAAGGGGGGTGATCTGAATTAGACTGTTTCAAGGGCAAACTAAAATAATCCTAAAAGCGGTTTAAACCACTTATCCAGCTTTCGCGATCGTCCAGAATCCAGGATATTCCGGACGAAAAACCCGCAAGAACAATCCAGGGAACTGTTTTTAGGTCACAGGCAGGCAATCTGATCACCCAGCCCTGAAGACGACTGTTCCGCGAAGAAGCCATGTTCCAATATTCATCAAACCCCATTCAGTCATTGGGTTGGGATGGGCATGTTTCCATGTGCAGATAACGCTGGCACTCTTCTTCTGTCAGGGATCGCGTGACGCGGGATTGGCCCAGCGCTACCAGTTCTTCTATGTCCAGGACGAATAGACGCACTGTGCCATCCCGACCGGCCGTCGCCAGATACTTGCCGTCCGGCGTTATGGCGATGTCCATCAGCCCAATTGGCTGAATGGTTAAAGTGAGTAATTCCTGACCTGAGGCAGCATCCCACACTTTCGCCGTGCCGTCCTCCCCCGCCGTGGCCAGGCGCGACCCATCGGGCGTGAAAGCAACGCCATAGACGCTGCCTGTATGGCCGATAAGGGTATATAGCTCATCGAGGCTGACGCCCTCTCCGCTGACATCTGTCCCTTCCGATACCTCCCAAACCTTTGCCGTACCGTCAAAAGCGCCGGTGGCCAGGCGCGACCCGTCGAAGTTGAAGGCCAGATTGATAACGGCGCTGTCAGGATGTGCTGGCACATCAAAGACCATTCGGCCGTCTTCAGTCGACCATATTTTCACCGTGCCGTCTGCCCCGGCCGTGGCCACGAAGGGTCCTACTGGGTGAAAAGCCACCTTGACCACGCCTTCATGCGGTGGGGAGGTGGTCGTGCCCGAAATATGGCCTTCCAGCGTAAATAACTCACGGCCGTTGGCGGCATCCCAGATTTTTGCCGTCAGATCATCGCTGGCCGTGGCAATTAGCTCCCCATCGGGGCTGAAAGCGACGCCGGTGACCCCGTTGTAAACCGTTTCCCCGCTCAACCCTGGAGCATGCCCATGTAGAGTGAAGTGCTCCTGGCCTGTTTCGCCATCATATACCGTGGCCTTGCCGGCGGCATTACTGGCTATAAATCGCCTTCCATCCGGGCTGTAAGCAACGGCGCGCACGCCGTTTGCAGGATCCCCATCACCTACAGCGAGCAGCTGACGGCCAAAGTTTTCGGCCGCCGGGTCTGCGATATCCCATACCCTGGCTGTTCCGTCGATGCTGCCGCTGATCAGCCGTGTTCCTTCGGGATTAAAAGCCACGCTGTAAACGTCTTTCTCATGATCGTCTATCGTGAGCAGCTCTCGTTCAGGTCTCAAATCCCAGATCCTGGCCGAACCATCATAACTGGCCGAGGCCAGGCGCTCGCCGTCGGGACTGAAGGCCACTCCCAGGACAAGCCCGGCATGACCGGATAGGGTGAACAGTTCCTCGCCCGAGATGGCGTCCCACACGATAACCTGTCCGTCAACGCCGGAGGTAGCTATCCGATCTCCCTCCGGGCTAAAAGCGGCCCAAAGGACAAACCCATGGTGGCCGTCCAGGACCATCTGTTCCGTGCCGCTCGCGGCGTCCCATAGTCTGACTTTCATGCTGCTGGTGGCCAGGCGCTCGCCGTCGGGACTGAAGTTGACGCGGCTGACGACGTCATCATTCCCGACCAGGGTGAGCAGTTCCTCATGTGTATTGGCATCCCATACCTTGGCCGTTCCATCGACGCTGGCCGTGGCCAGGCGCTCCCCCGCCGCGTCGTAGGTCACGAACCACATCGGTGCCTCGTGGGCCAGGAACGAGCTTAGCAGTTCTCCCGTTTCCGCGTCCCATATTCTGACATGGCCATCGTACGCCCCATTGGCCGCCAGCAGGTTCCCGTCGGGGCTAAATTGAACGGCCGTCAGTTCAGCTCCATCGTCGATCAGCGTGAGCAAGCGCTCACCGCTTTGTGCATCCCAGACGATGACTTTGCCATCATAGCTGGCCGTCGCCAACCGCTTTCCATCAGGGCTGAAGCTAATGCCGAAGGTTTCCCCTTCGTGTCCCTCCAGGGTCAGCAGTTCCTCACCTGTATCGGCATCCCAAACTTTGGCAAGATTATCTCCGCCTGTCGTTGCCAATCTACTCCCATCAGGGCTGTAGGCTAGGAAAAAGAAAGGCTCTCCGTGCCCGCGCAGCGTCTGCAGCACGCGCGAAGATTGAATCGCCTGGTGTAAAGCATTCTCCGCTTCCAGGGTTTGAGCCATCGTTAAAGCTTGCAGCGCCAACAAGATAGATCGTTCTGCATCCACGCCAAGCTGGTTCAGGGCTGTAGCGGCCAGTTCGCGAGAGCTTGCTACATCAGCCTGTTCCTCGGCCAGTGCCTGGGCCGTGGCCCTATGTTCAGCTTCACTGGCAGCTTCTGCCTCTCGTGTAGCTGCGATAAGCGCATTTTGGGTGGATTGTTGGGCAAAAAATAACGCTGCAATGGCCAGAATTGCGGCGACGCCCAGGGCCCCGGCTAGGATAAGCGCCCGCCGCCGCAGCCGGCCCGCCGCCGCCGTTTGTTCCTCTGCGCGCTGTCTCTCTGTTTGCGCCAGTTGCTGCGCCGTCTCCAGCTCGCGTCGCTGCCGCGCTTCCTCTTCATCCAGACGCGCTTCTCGCGCAGCAAAGCCTGCAGCTAGAAAAGCCTGTTCCTTTCCGGTTAAAAGGATAGCACTCTCCCCGGCCCACGCCTCATACTGGTCCAGGCGCGCACCGCGCAATAGATAACCATCGTCCTGATCGTTCTTCAGCCACTCGGCCGTTTCGGTCGCCAGGATCCGCTGCAGCCGCACATCATCACGGTTCTCCTCCAACCACTCCTTCAATCGCGGCCATTCCTTCAGCAGCGCCTCATGCGCGATCTCCACCGTCGGCCCGCGTGTGAGCGGGTCGCGGTCGAAAGTCAGCAGCCGCGCCGCGCCAAAAGAATTAATGATGGCCGAGAATTGGGATGTCGGATGTCGGATGTCTGATGCCTCAATTTCAGAATTCGGAGTTCGGAGTTCGGAATTGCCACTTTGCCCATCTGCAACCTTGTCATTAACAATTGACAATTGATCATTGACCATTGATAGTTGTCCAATTCCTTCCAGCTCCGCTCGCAACACCCTTCTTCGCGTATCCTCCGTTCCCTCGCCCAGGGTAACCAGGCGCAGGAACAGCTGTCTTGCCGCTTCTTGCCCCGCCTTGTCAAGGTTGGCATAGATTTCTTCAGCCCGCTGCGCCAGCGCGCCGCTGACGCCGCCTAAGGATTCGTAAGCTGCCAGCGTCATCATGCTGTCCTGCCGTTCGTCAAACAGCTCGGTCAGCGTGTATTGCAGTAGAGGCAGTGCTCCCGGCTGGTCAACAACATCCGCCACCATCGCCGTGATGACGCTTTCTTCTACCCCCACCCCCATGCGCCGTGCCGGTTCGCGGATAGCCCAGAGCAGTTCTTCGCGGTTGAGTGGCAAAACCACTTCCGTGTGCTGTTTAAAGAGTTCCGCCAGAGGCTGGATTTGCAGCGGCCGGTCGTAAAAGTCGGCCCGTAAGGTAACAACGACGTGCAAAGGGCTGTGCGGATCGTTAAGGGCGACGAAGAGACTGTTCAAGAAATACAGACGCTGTTCTTCGTCCTCGACCAGCGTAAAAAGCTCTTCAAATTGATCGATGACTAAGAGAAGCTGCGTTTCCCCATCACTCGGCAAAATTCGCCGCAGGGTGCGCAGCAGGCCGCGTTCATCCTTTTGCAGCGGCTCCAACAGGCTGGGCGGCGGATCTACGGCAATGGGCAGCAAGGCCAGCTCTAATTCTTCCAGCGGATGGCTGCCGGGCACCATTTCGGCCACAAACCAGTTTTCGGACCCGGGCAGGGTTCCTCTGCGCAGGGCGGGCAGCAGACCCGCTTTGACCAGGCTTGATTTACCACTGCCGCTGGGCCCCACAACGGCTAGAAAGCGGGTTTCGCACAACCGGGAAAGCAGAATCTGCACCAGGGCGTCACGGCCATAAAAATCATCTGCGTCAATTTCCTGGAAAGCACGCAGCCCTTTATAGGGGTTGGTGACATCTACAACGGCGGCAGCACCCGCGTCTATCATCGCAAGCCCCACCCCGCGGGCTGCCTGACGCAAAGCCTCGGCCATGGCCAGCACATTGTCATAGCGCTCTCCTGGCTCCTTGGCCGTGGCACGCTGGATCACGGCATCGATCTCTCGCGGGAGATCAGGCCGGCTGGCGCTCACATGAGGAATCGGTTCTTCCATCTGTTTCTGGAGCAGCATGGCTACGGGGATCTCAGGAAACGGCCGTTCCCCTGTCAATATCTCGTACAGCACTGCTCCCAGGCTGTAGATATCGGAAGACGGGCCAACGGTTTCGTTTCGCAGCTGCTCCGGCGAGACGTAATCCGGTGTACCCATAATCACCCCGGCGGTTGACAGCTGCAGCTCCCCCACCAGATGTTTAGCAATGCCGAAATCTGAGAGGTAGGCATTCCCCGCTTCGTCCAGAAGAATATTGGCCGGCTTGATATCGCGGTGAACAATACCCTGACAATGAGCTGCTGCCAGGGCTGAACTAATCTGGTCAACTAACTTTAGGGTTGGTTCGATCTCCCAGGGCCCACTCTCCAAGTCTGCCAGCAAACTACCCCTACGCAGCAGGCGCATGACCAGAAAGGCCCCTTGTGAATCCCGCCAGTAGTCGTAAATCGGCACGATGTAGGGATGCTCCAGGCGTGCGATAAGCTGCGCTTCCGCATCAAAACGGCGAATGAATTCCGGGTCGTCGGCATATTTGCGGCGGATGACTTTCACAGCCACTTCCCGCCCCATCGCCGGTTGTACCGCGCGATAGACGGCGCCATAAGTGCCATCGCCAATCATGTCCTTCAGATCCAAACCACGCACGCCCCGGGCCAACGGCTCCGTGAAACTCAGATCCCCGGCCCGAATCTGCTCATAGCGTTCCGTCGTGCGACTTGCCGGCGCCATGCCCAGTTCTTCCGCCAGCAGTCGGCGAAAGCTTTCATACAACACCATCGCTTCCGCCCGCTGGCCGTTTAGCGCCAGGATCTTCATCAGCTGCCGGTAGGCGCTCTCGCGCAAATCATCAATTTCCAGCTGCTGTTCGGCATAGATGCGCGCCTCGGCGTAGGATGCCTCTCGCGTGGCCATGGTCGTCAACGTTTCCAGCGCATCAAGCGCCTGCCGCCGGCACCGCTGGCGCTGCACCTCCGCCCATGCTTCAAATTCATTGCTGTCGTCCAGGTAAAAATCGGCTAGGAAGTTACCATTGTATAGGGACATGGCCTTTTCTAAATTTTCGCGACATTCCTGGCAGAGAAGAATATCCAGGTGGTCGTGATACTGCGTGGTTTCGACGAGCGACTCAAAACGCTGAATATCGCTGTTGGCATCGGCCTGTGGATTTAACTGAATGGTTTGACGATTGGCCCGCAGCAAAGGAACAGTTTGCACCCCATCTCCCTTTCTTGGTAAATCAGGCATATCGCGGCGCAGATAGTAGAGGATTTGGCGTAGATTTTGCCGTGCCGACTTTTCCGGCATGCCCGGCCAAAATAGCGTCATCAAGGACTCGCGCCGTTGCGGTGTTTCCTCGATTGCCAGGTAAATCAGCAAGGCCTGCACCTTGGTCGTACGAAATCCCTCCAGGATTTCACCATCCAGCCTGGCCTGGAATTGGCCAAACAAAGAAAGTTCTAACCCGCTCATCAATCTATCCTCCCCAACCTCGCAGTACGCTTGTGAAGCGGCTCCAAAAGTTGCTGTGAGCGATTTCCCTACGCACATCTTAGCATAGAAATCCCTCTCCATGGGGCATTGTTTACGTTTCGCGACCCTCTGTTTACGCCTGTCAGGCAAATTGTTTACGGTAGAAAGTAATAATGAAACAAAAAGTTGTTGAAGTCACAAGAACGATAACGATAGGGAGCAAAACCATGGACAGCAACTATGAAGCACAAAAGCAGTTTACCCGGCAGCGCTTGGCCGCGCGCCGCGAACAGGCGGCAGCGGAACGTATCCTGAAGGAAGGACGCTCGCCACGAACGGGTGGTTTTAAGCACTTCCTGGTTAAACTTTTCCGGCGCTCCGATCGCCGAGAAGAGAAGAAACAAGAGCAGAAATCTCGTAAGTTCGGTTGGCGATAAAAGTAAGGAGAAAAATTTATGAAATGTTTGGTTGGTATTGAATGTTTTCCTCCTCGTGTTGGTACTCTTGGCCGGCTGTGGGCCTAAACCAGAACATGTTGCTTTACAACTGGCCGAAGCGGTCAATGGGCATGATATTGAGCAATCCTTGTCTCTCTTTGCCGAGGATGCCGTGGTCACCTCGGTCAGCCCTGAGCCTTTCCGGGGCAAAGAGCAGATTAAAGGTTGGCTGGATGGCATGGTCGCCGACGATTTCAAACTGCAAGCTGAGATTGCCGAAGTTTCTGGAAATAAACTCATCGAACAGGACACCATGACCATGGACTCCATGAGCTTCTTCGGTATTGAACCGCTGACTGGAACCAGCGAGCTTATCGTCGAAGATGGCAAGATCCAAACCATCAACTTCAGCTGGAGCGAAGAAACCCTGGGTGACTTGCAGTCCGCTCCATTTGTAGCCCAGGAAGACCTGATCGGTACCTGGTTTGTGGGAAGTTTCATGGAGATTCGCGAAAACGGAACCGTCCGCGTGGCCGATAAACAAGACGATCTTTCGCAACCTGTTAGCGAAGAGAATCCGGGAAGTCAGGAAGAATGGACCTACGACGGCATGGTAATGACCATGCGGGCTACTGAACCTGGGGTTGGCGAGGGATATACCTGTACACCGGATGAGTTTGGGGTCTATTTGGTCCGCTGGGCAGGCGATGATCTCAACAACCTTAAGTTTGAGGTGATTGAGGATCCCTGCGGTGCGCGCATGGGTGGGATGATGTGGGGGCAGTGGAAGCCTGTAGAAGAAGAATCAGGTGCTGATCATATTTCAACAGTAGAGGCTATCGTACAGGGCTTTATTGGAGCCTTAAATGCAGGTGATGTAGAAGGTGCGCTCGCTTTCCTGGCGGACGATGCCGTTGTCCAAATCATTCCGCCTCCTGAACCGGCGGGGGATGGCCTATTCACGGGTAAGGAAGAGATCCGCGGCTGGTATGAATTTCAGGCCGAGGGAAATAGCAGTAATGAACTCAGTCATGTGCATATCAATGGGGACCAGGTGACTGCTCTGATCAGATTCAGCGATGAAGGACTCAAGCAGATGGGCGTGGATTTCCTTGATAATGAATGGGTGGCTACTGTCGAGAGGATGGCAAGATCCAATCTTACACTGCCACGATGACTGAACCGTCCGTAGAGAAGCTCATGGCTGCACTTGAAGCCGCTCAGACTGAATAGTTGGCAGACAGTTTTTTAAAGCCGGTCTCATTTATTAAAGTGGATGCGCAATTCAGCGCAAAACATTGTGAGGCATAGCTAATGAAACGGCTGTGGTATCAAACCCACGGCCGTTTCGCCATAGTTGGCCTGTTGAATAAGGCCAGAGGGCCGCTAACAACACCCGAATTCTTATTGACAACATTCATAACAAACACATATAATTTAGCATATACTTGTGTATAAAGAGGTGTCTTATGGCGCAGATAACAATTTACCTGGATGAAGAAACGGCGGGCATGATGCGTGCCTTTGTGAAATCAAAAGGCATCTCGCAAAGCAAATGGATCGTCGAGCTAATTCGCGAACGACTGCAAAGCGAATGGCCCGAACATATAATCGAGCTGGCCGGTGCCTGGGAAGATTTTCCTACGGCCGAACAAATTCGCCATGATATGGGCCAAGACATTCCCCGGGAACCATTTTGATGTTCGTTCTAGATACCAATACCCTGATTTATTTCTTCAAAGGCATAGGCAATGTTCCCGCGAACTTTCTGCGCATACAACCGCAGGATATAGCTATTCCCTGCATCGTCGTATTTGAACTTCAGACCGGTATCGCCAAATCCACCTCCCCCCAGAAGCGCCGTCGGCAGTTGGACGAACTTCTCTCCAATGTAACCTTGCTGTCTTTTGGCCGGCAAGAAGCGGACCACGCCGCGGAAATCCGGGCTAGCCTGGAGATAGCAGGAATGCCAATCGGCCCCTATGATATCTTAATCGCCGCCACTGCCTCTGCTAATAATGCCACCCTGGTTACGCACAACACGAAAGAATTCGGCCGTATCGCCGGTCTCGACATCATCGATTGGTATTAATGACTAACCCGGCAGGCTATAGCGATGAGCGCACAACCAGAAGCAGAAGAATTTAACCAATACCATAAAGACGGTTCTGTCTGGGCTAAGGGCCAGGTCGTCGGCGATGTGCCCACTGGTTATTGGGAATGGTTTCGCAAAGACGGCACGATCATGCGCTCTGGCTATTTTAGAGACGGCATCCAGGTCGGCGAATGGACAACCTATGATAAGCATGGCGCGGTCTATAAAGTGACCGACAAAAAAGACGGCCGGAAAGGTGCTAAGAAAACGATTGTTGAGCGAAATTGATATGTATGCTCAGCCAGTTGTTATGTGCCTATGACCTGATTCATAACGGGGGACAAGCATGATCTTTACAGTAACCCTAAACCCGGCTGTGGACAAAGAGCTGGTCGTGCCGGCTTTAGAAATGGATACTGTTCTACGCAGCCAGGAGATGCATATTGATTACGGAAGTAAGGGTTTCAATGTCTCGCGCATGTTGAGCGCCTTGGGCAGCCGCAGCGTCACTCTGGGTTTTGCCGGCGGCCACAGCGGCGAACTGCTGCGTGAGGGCCTGGTATCTTTAGGTATCGAATCTGATTTTAACTGGGTTGATGAAGAAACCCGCACCAACATTAGCATCGTCACCGAGATCCCCAGCCATTACATCAAGGTCAACGAGCCAGGCCCCCTCATTTCCGAGGCGGCGCGAGAAGCGCTGCAAGAAAAGGTCAAGCGGTTAGCCAGGAGCGGCGACGGCCAGTTTGAGCGGCACGGCCGTTGGCTCACGTGGGCTGGTGGAAGCGCTGCTGCCGCAGGTTGGTCTGCAAGAATTTAACGGATCGGCTGCCGCAGTGTAAGCCGAAACGCTTTCATTTGTAGCGCGATTTGGTAAATCGCGCGGTTCTGCCAAACCGCGCTGCAACTACAGGCATTCCTTACTGCCCATTATTTTGTAAATGTTCTATATTCAGGCCTGAAACATTTAGAAAGGAATAAAAACATTATGCCATTTACAGTAAAAGAAACGAAAACATACCCGAACACAACTGAGCAGGTTTATGCAGCAGCCCAAAAAGCGGTTGCCGGGTTTGAAGGAAAAATATTGGAAGAGAATGCCGTTGCCGGAACGCTTAAAGGGCAGTTCGACAAAAAGATATACGGCCAGGTCCTGGGTGATCGCACACAGATCCTGGTGCAAGTCACGCCGCAGGGAGATGCCGGCAGCCAGATTTCAGTCGAGGTTTATCCCATCAATCCCATCGGACAGAAGTTGGAGTTCGGAGCGCGCAAAGGCGTCCCCCGGAAAGTCACCACCTGGTACTGGGCGCATGTAGAAAACAATCTAAAGTAGCCGCGCAGTCCTTTGCATTGCCATGATGGCACCTGATAGCTGACAGCTGACGGCTGATGGCTATCAGGTTATTGGTTCCACCGCCGTGGCTGGGACCCAGCTCTCGCCTGCTCCTTGCGGCGTATCAAGGCGTATCCAATCGCCTACCTGGTCAATAACCTTAACCTCTGTGCCCCCTGTCAAATGATAACTTGAGGGACTGCTTGCTCCGGGGCTGTCGCTGATCGCTACCGAAGGCGTGACCACCACGCCGGGTGGCTGCGTCTGGAGCAAGAAGCTGCGGCTGGCCAATGAAACACCGGCCAGGAGCATCAGGATCAGCACGACCAGGGCCAATGTCTGCGCCAGGCGACGGCCGCGCGGTCCCTGGATTTCCCGATATGCCAGGATAAAAAAGCCCAGCAGGAACCATAAGGCGAGCACAAGGATCGCCGCTTCGTTGAGCGTCATCCAGCTGGTAAGCCCGGCCAGAATGGCCACCGGACCGGTTGGTTCCTCGGCGAACAGTTCCGTCGTCTGCTGTTGGGCCAGTTCTAAATTGGCCTGGATATCGGGGTCACGCGGCGCCAGTTCGGCCGCGCGCTGTAAATTCAATACCGCCCGTCCCATATCTCCCTGCTCGAAGTAGGCATTGCCCAGGTTGAAATAGACGGTGCTGTCCTGGACGCCGCGGGCGATCTCTTGTTCATAGATACGCGCCGCTTCGCTGTAGTGGCCGGATACGTATAACTGGTTGGCGGCGTCAATCGTCGCCGCGTCGGCCGTTTCGCCGGAGCTGAGCAGCCAGATTCCCCCGGCCAGAATGCCCAGCATCAACAGGCCGATAATTGCGATAATGAGTCCATTTTTCATGATTCGAATTCCGTATTGGGGGGGCGATTCGCGAACCGCCCTCTACCGTCTTTTATACCCCTACCGTCTTTACAGATTAGTATCCAACGCGTCGATCACGGCCGCCGTCTCGCTCCACAGATCGCCCTGCTTAAGCGTCAGTTCGGCGGGCGCGTAGCGGCCCATCTCGCTGAGCATCAGGCAGTTTTGCACGCGTCTCGATAGGTCATCATCGACGCCATTGGCCGACAACAGGTTCACCAGCTGCGTATGGGACAGCCCGGCGACCGGCCGGTTCATTTTCTCTTCCATGTAAGCCGTCAGAATCGGTCCGGCCGCTTCCTGGCCCAGACCCGCGTTCTGTGCCTCTTTCAGCGCCTTTTTGGCCTTACCGGCTGCACTTTTGCTGCGCCGCAAATCGGCCGTATCCAGGCGCCGCTGCTGGTAGCTTTTCCAGCTGAAGTGCCCGACCAGGAGCAGGAGAGGTACAACCCACAGCAGCCAGTAGCCGGTCTGCCCGGTCAGCGCTGAAGCGGCGGAACTGCTCAATTCGGCCGAACTCTTGATCGGCCGCAGGACAGGGTTCACCGCCGCCGTCGCCGCATTTTGCGGAACCGCGGTGCCCGGGTCCAGGGGTGCTAAAGAGGCGCCTGCTCCAACATCGCCTGTCACTTGCACCGTGATAGGCTCCGTGCTTTTGGTCTCATACTGCCCCGTTACCGGGTTGAAGTAGCTGAACTCAATCGCCGGCAGCACCAGGTCACCGTTCTCCGTGGGCAGCAGCACGCGTTCATAAGTTCGCGAACCCTGCAGTTTGCCGTCAACGAACTGCGCGTTGACCGTTGCCTTGCTGTCAAAGGACCGCCACTCCGGCCCCTCAGTCCACACCGGATCGGGCATCGTTTCCAGGTTGCCTGTGCCCGTGATGGTCACATCCATTGTCACGGTGTCGTTCACTTCAGCCTGGGTCAAATCCGTCGCAGCGCTGATCTCAAATTGGCCTACCGCGCCGCGGAAGCTGTCCGGGGCGTTCTGCGGCAGGGGCTGCACGCTGACCGTGATTGGCTGCGTTTGCAGATCGACGCCGGAGGAGAAGAAATCACCGGGGATGGACAGCTGCGCCGGGTCGATGGTCACCTCGCCCGTCACCGTGGGCACCAGGATCGTCTGCAGTTCCGTCACCCGATACGGCCGTCCGGCCGCCTCCGTAGAATAATTCATCTGCTGGTCGGATAGTTCCTTGCTCCAGAAGCCGGTAAAGGAAGGCGCCGTATAGTCGGGCTGGTCAAAAAGACTGCCCGCCTGGTAGAAGCGGAAGGTATACACGAGCTCTTCACCCTGGTAAGGGTTGTCGTGATCCACTTCGGCCTCAATGAAATAATCCTGGCCTTCCAGCTCCGTGGGCATCTCCGACGGGTCTAGCTGTTGGGTCTGGCTGCCGGGCATATTCGGCAGCATCTGGTTCAGGTTGGGAAAACCTGGAAGAGTCGGAAAAGCGCCGCCTGACGAGCCGCCCTGCTGAGGCTGGCCCGTTCCCTGCGTCACCTCAACCGTGATCGGATCGGTCGTATAGGTCTGACCGTTAATCTGCACCGTGACTGGGTCAATGACCAGGGCCCCTTCACGCAGCGGGCGCAGGGAGTAGCTGTAGGTCTCCTGTACGGTCATATCGCCATTGACGACCGTGATTTGCGTGCCGCTGCTGCTGCCCAAAATCTGGAAATCATTCATCGTCGGCAGAGTCGGCCGTGCCGCGTCTCCGGCGCCTGTATCGATAGTCACCGTCAACACCAGCGCGTCATCCGTACTCAAAAAGTTACGGTCCACCTCCGCCGTCACCGGAGACTGTCCCAGCGCCGGCAGGGCCATCACGCTCAGAAGCAGTAAAGTCAAAATTGTCGTGAATAAAAATTTCTTGTTCATAATTAAATTAGCTTGTCAGGTAATCAGCTCGTCAGCGGGTCAGCTCGTCAGCTGACTGGCTGAAGTGCTGACTGGCTTTTTTCCTACCAATCTTGCACCGGCGGCGTCCAGGGTACCGAGAAAATCTGGCCCAGCTTCTCTTGCAGCGTTTGCCCATCGCGGGCAATGGCTGCCAGAAGCTGTTCCGCCTGTTCGGCCGTCATCCGCTGTCCCGGCTGCGGCATCTCGTTCAACTGCCCGGGTTGGTCTTCCTGGGGCTGGCCATCTTGCGGCTGGCCCTCACCCTGCTGTTGATCCTCTTGCTGCTCGCCTTGCTGGCCATCTTGCTGCTGTTCTTCATCCTGGGACTGTTCTTGACCTTCCTGTCCCTCGTCTGATTCCTGTCCATCCTGGGAATCAGCCTGCTGTTCTTCTTCCTGCTGGCCCTGATCCCCTTCTTGTTGTTGATCTTCCTGGGACTGGTCGCCCTGATCTTGCTGATCTTCTTGCTGTTGGTCGCCTTGATCTTGTTGATCTTCCTGGCTTTGCCCATCCTGGGACTCGTCCTGGTTTTCTTGATCTTGCTGATCTTCTTGCTGTTGGTCTTCGTTTTGTTGTTCTTCGTTCTGCTGTTGCTGTTGCAGCTGCTGCAAGGCCAGTTCCAGGTTGTACTTGGCGTCCTGATCGTCGGGATTGATCAGCAGGGCCTGGGTGTAGAAGTCTACGGCCGATTGTAAATCCTGCTGGTTATAGAAACTGTTTCCCTGGTTGTAGTAACCGGCCTGGGCCAGCGCTTCCTTATCCGTGTAGCTCAGCGCCATCTCCATCTGTTTCAGCGCATCGGCATAAGCGCCCTGGCGGTAGAGGGCGTTGGCGGCATTGTAATAAGGCTCGGCCAGTTCCGGCTCTTCGATCTGCGCCGTCTGGTAATCGACCAGTGCATCCTGGAAAGCCTGTTTGGCAAAGGCCTCATTGCCCTCATTATTCAGCTTCTCTGCCTTCGACGGCGCGCATGCCGTCGCCAGCAGCGCCACCGGAAGCGCCAGGATCATCAGGATTGAAAATTGCTTAATTCGTAACATCATTCACGTAGTCCAAATTAGCTATTGGCTATTGATTGTTGATTATTGGCCATTGCCTCTTGGCTTGCCGCCAAGATTTTCGGCCGTGGCACACTCACCCGCGCCGTCTCCCGGCTGCCCGATTTACGGTCGGGAATAAACTCGGCCAGGATCAAAGCGCCTAAAGCAAGGGCCAGGAAAATCTGGAAGCGCTCGATATAGGTCGTTTCAAAGCGGCTTTGCAGCTGCGCGCGCTGCAAGTTGTCAATCTCATTTAAGAGACTATCCAGCTCACTGCCGTCGGCCGTAGCCCGGTAATATTTACCCTCACCCGTCTGCGCGATCGCCTGCAGCGTGCTTTCATCCAGTTTAGAAAGGATGACATCGCCGTTTTGATCCCGTTTATAATCGACCACTTCTCCATAATCATTGGTCACCGGAATTGGTTCTCCTTCCGGCGTGCCGAAGCCGATCGTATAGATGAGCACGCCGGCTTCGGCCGCTTCCTGCGCCGCGGCCAGCGGATCTGTTTCGTGATCTTCCCCGTCGGTCATCACGATTAGGACCTTCTGATTGTCCAGCGTATCGTCAAAGGCGGCCGTCGCCGTGCGAATAGCTTCACCGATCACCGTGCCCGGCCGCGAAATAACGCGCGGGCTGGCGCTGTCTAGATAATTTAAAGCCGTCAGGTAATCCGAAGTCAGCGGGACCTGCACGAAGCTGGCGCCTGAAAAGAGCGCCAGGCCAATCTCATCGCCGTCTAAGCGTTCGGTCAGATCGGCGATTTCCAGCTTGGCGCGGTCCAGGCGCGTGGGTTTGATATCCTCGGCCAGCATACTCTGCGACACGTCCAGGGCTACCATGACCTGCAGCCCTTCCTGTTCAATCTCGCGCACCTCGCTGCCCCACTGCGGGCGAGCCAGGGCGATGACCAGCAGCGTCAGGGCGAGCAGGCGTAAAAATGTACGCAGGCGGCGTCCGCGCCAGTTGGTGCTGGCGCTTAAGCGCGCGATCAGTTCATCATTGCCCAGGGCATTGATCGCCTGCCGCTGCTTCCGCCGCGCCCATAACGAGAAAAGGGCCACCACCGGAATCAGAATCAGGCCGATGATTAAGAAAATAGGTTGAGCAAATTGCATTTTTAGTCCGTCAGTTAGTCAGTATGTCAGTTCGTCAGTGGAAAACTGAAAAACTGACATACTGATTAACTGAAATACTCCTCTACGGTACTCTTCTAAACGTCGTATTGCGCAGAACTGCTTCCAGCAGCAGGATCGCCAGGGCCGGGAGCAGGAGCCAGATCATCAATTCCCGGTGCTGGTTATAGACCTGTACTTCCACCTGCGATTTTTCAAGTTCGTTGATTTCGTCGTAAATCGCGCGCAGGCCCGCGGTATCCTCGGCGCGGTAATAACGGCCGCCGGTGATGTCCGCGACCTGCTGTAAGGTCGCTTCGTCGAGAACACTTTCCTGGTAGGCGATCGTCGTGTTGCCGAACAGGCCGGGTACCGGAACCGGAACCTCGCCCGGCCGGCCGGCGCCGATGGTGTATATCTTGATACCCAACGCTTTCGCCGCCTCGGCCGCCGTCAGCGGGTCGATCTGGCCCGAGTTGTTGACGCCGTCGGTCAGCAAGATCACGACCTTGCTCTCCGCGTCGCTGTTGGTCAGCATATTGGCCGCGTTAGCGATGCCCAGACCGATGGCTGTGCCGTCATCCAGCCCCAGGTCGACGGCTAATTCCACCTGGTCCAGCGAACGGCTGACCATGTTATGGT
>JBJYWP010000032.1:0-22657 GCA_046259485.1 Promineifilaceae bacterium (SeqCode)
GTTGCCGGCCCTCCGCCGCAAAGCACATCCCAGATCGCCGGCCCGGCGCTGGATATCGCCCCCGACGATCCTCTGCTGGCCTATCTACAAACCGCCGGCGGCGTAGTCGAGCTGGAAAAGCTGAACCTCTCTTCGTCGGCCGTGGATGAACTGCGCCGCAGCGGCGTAACCCTGATCGTACCCCTGGTCAGCCAGGGCGATTTGATCGGAATGATCAACATCGGTTCGCGGCTGAGCGAGCAGGACTATTCAACCGAGGACCGCAAGCTGCTCGGCGATCTGGCCTCCCAGGCCGCGCCGGCCCTGCGCGTGGCCCAGCTAGTCGAACAGCAGAAGATTGAAGCGGCGGAACGGGAGCGCATCGAGCAGGAACTGCGCGTCGCCAGCCTTATCCAGCACACGCTGCTGCCGAAAGAGGTGCCCGCGATACCTGGTTGGACCGTCTCTGCTTACTACCAACCGGCGCGCCAGGTGGGGGGCGATTTTTATGACTTCATCCAGTTCGAGGACGGCCGCATCGCCTTTATCGTCGCCGATGTCACCGATAAGGGAATTCCCGCCGCGCTGGTGATGGCCACCACGCGCAGCATTCTCCACTCGGCCGCTGAACGGCTGGTTGAACCCGGGGCGGTGCTGAAGCGCACAAATGACGCCTTATACCCGCAGATTCCACCCAAAATGTTTGTCACCTGTTTTTATGCCTTGCTTGATCCTGTCAGCGGCTATCTGCGCTTTGCTAATGCCGGCCATGATGTGCCTTACTGCCGCACGGCGTCCGGTGTGGTCGAATTCCGCGCCAGAGGCATGCCTTTAGGCTTGATGCCAGGTATGGAGTACGAGGAAATGGAGGCGACGCTGAAGCCAGGTGAGCAGGTGCTGCTGTACAGCGACGGTCTGGTGGAAGCACACAATATCGATTATGAGATGTTTGGCTTTCCGCGCCTGCAAAAACTAATCAACGAACACGCGCAGGGAGAGTCTTTAAATGATTATTTGCTCGCGCAGCTCGCCGAATTCACCGGCGCGGATTGGGAGCAGGAAGACGATGTGACGCTGGTTACCCTGCAGTGCCTGGCGGATCTTGAAACCCCTCAAAGCAGCGACACGGCCGGATGGTGGGAAATTACTAATTTCAAGATCGATAGCCGCCAGGGCAATGAACGGCTGGCCATGGAGCAGGTTGCCGAAGTAATTGAGACTTTGCTGGAAGACGAGCAAAAGCTGGAACGTCTCAAGACGGCCGTTGCCGAAGCGACCATGAATGCCATGGAGCACGGCAATAAATACGATCCTGCCCGTCCGGTGGCGATCAAGGTCCTGGCTAATGAAACGGCCGTGCGCGTGCGCATCAGCGACATGGGGGAGGGGGTAAAAATTGACCGCCATGCGGAAATTCCCGATATCGACGCCAAGCTGGCCGGCGAGCAGACGCCGCGCGGCTGGGGTCTTTTCCTGATCGAGAAGATGGTCGATGAGATGGCTATCGAACAGGACGAAACCCAACACACGATTGTCCTCACAGTCCATAGAGACAAAACGGATGGAGATCAACAACGATGAACGTAAAAGAAAATGAATTTATGGCCACTGTCTCCCAAGACGGAGACGGGACCACCATCCTCTTGCAGGGCGAGATCAACAGCCGGGCGGATACGGATATGACGGCGGCTTACGAGCAGGCTGTTGCCGGCAGCCTTGCAGAGGTCATTCTGGATTTTAACCAGGTGGATTACATCAACAGTACAGGCATTGCCCTGATTGTCGGCCTGTTGGCAAAAGCGCGCATGGCCAATATTCATTTAACGGCCGTGGGCCTGTCAGACCATTACCGCGAGATATTCACCATTACCCGCTTATCCGATTTCATTGATATCCAATAAGAAGGAGCTCATTTTGAACAATAACTTAGAGACCGACGTGCGCAAACTGAACGACACCGTGGCCGTCATTGACATTCATGGGAAAATTAACGGCAGCTCTGAAGATGAACTGCTGGCAGCCTACCAGAGAGCGGGAAGCAACGGTACGGAGGCTATCATCCTCAACTTCAGCGATCTCAGCTATATGAACAGTTCCGGCATCGGCCTGCTGGTAAAGGTGCTCATCCGCGTTCGCCGCCATAGGCAGCAGCTTCTGGCTTACGGGCTGGCTGACCATTATAAAGAGATTTTTGAGCTGACCCGCCTGGATGAATCGATCCATATCTTCGACAGCGAAGAAGAAGCCTTGGCCGGTGTTGATGGGACCAGTTGATGATTAGACGGTGCTAGAAGTCGGTTTATGTCGCCCCGTATATGGCGCGGATGCCCCTGGAAAGCGCCCCTGGTAAAACAGACAAATGCGTTTCATTATCAAAAAAAACCACGCTCATATCTAATCCGGCGTAAGCGCGGCCGCGCAAGATCTGCTCCAGTTCGTCCAGATTAGCCACCATGCGTTCGCTTTCATTCCCTCCGGCTGCTAAAAAGAGCTTGACCGGCAGGTCTGTATGCTCCCCGGCATAGCGCCTTTCCTCTTTGAGAATCACGCGGTCATCCCAGGCAATTGAAGGGCTCAAGATCATATAGCGCTTGAAAGGGCTGTCCGCTTGAAAAAGCGCATATAGGCTAAAAAGACCGCCGTAAGACCAGCCGGCGATTGCCAGGTCCTTGAGGTCGATGCGCAAACGGCCGTCTAGGAATGGGATCAACTCCTGAGTAATAAAGCGCAGGAACTGTGCCGCACCGCCGGAATAGCGCCTGTTCTCCTGCAGTTCGATCCCGAAAGTAGTGCTCAGCCACTTCTCCTCTTCAGGCTGCACGGTAGGCGTGTCATCTCGCTGGCGCAGAGCCATGATTTCGCCAAACACGGTGGTTGGATAGCCAATGCCCACGATCAACATCTGCGGGATATCCTGGTCAAGCTGCATGATCCGCACCATCTCCGTGACCATGCCGAAGATGGCATCGGCGTCGAGGATGAAGAGCACCGGATACCGAATATCGGTTTGATCATAAGTATCCGGTTTCGCGATCAGCAGCGTATAGCCTTGATCCACCTGCTTCGTTTGCAAGAAATGGCGCTCTGTATTGGGAATTGTCACCTGTGAAACCGCTTGATCGGCCATGAGCTGTCCTCTCCTTTCTAAAATCCTTCTTTACTAAACCTCGATCCAGTTTAATATCAAATTGCTGTTTCAGAATGAATATTTAAGTCCTTTTTGCGTGTAGCGCTCATCACTTAGCGTCTTTTAACCGCTTTACGGTCTAAATGTTTTACCACGGAGATGGGAATAATAGAAACCGGGTTTTTCCTCAATCACTCATCCGCATAAAAAACCTATTAAAAAACCCGGTTTCTAAAAGAGCTAAATCGTGCATTGCACCTGGAAAAAACCAACGGCCGAATCAACCCGAAACCTCACAAACCTGACATACTGAAAAACTGAAATCCTCAAATCCTCCAAATTCTATTTTCTCCGTCTCACCCAGGGCGGGTATAATCCCTCCCATGATCGAATTAGCCAAATCTCACCGTTCTATCCGCTCTTACACCAACCAGGACATCGATGATGCCCTGCTCAACGACCTGCTCTTGGCCGGGCTGCGCAGCTCCAGCTCCGGCAATATGCAAACCTGGTCGGTCATTGTCACCCGCGACGAAGCGCGCAAGCGCCGCCTCTACGAACTGCACGGGGAGCAGGAATTCATCTTAGAAGCGCCGGTCCTGCTCACCTTCTGCGCCGACGTCTTCCGCATGCGCGAGTGGATTCGCGTCAACCAGTCCAAGCAGAGCTTCGACGATCTACTGGGTTTCCTCACCGGCGCCGTCGACGCCGTAATTGCCGCGCAGACGATCTGCCTCGCCGCGGAATCGCAGGGCCTGGGCATCTGCTACCTGGGAACGACCTGGTGGGCGGCCCGCGAAATCATCGACTTCCTCGAACTGCCCAAATATGTCTTCCCGGTCACCTCGATCACCGTCGGCTACCCGGCCGAAGATCCCCCCCTGCGCGACCGCCTGCCCCTGGAGGTCATGGTCCACCGCGAAAAGTACCAACCCATGAGCGACGACGAAATTCTGACCCGCCATGCCGATCGCGAGCGCAATGCCTGGGCGCGCTACACGGCCAATGAAGACCTGCGTCGCGCCCTGGAAGAAGCGGGAATAACCAAGGTCACCGATTTCTACACCTCGGAATTGAAATATTCCAAGGAACTGCACCGCGAAATCAGTGAAATGCTCCTGGAGACGCTGCCCGAACAGGGCTTTTGGTTATAATAATTCTAAGTGAGGGCGGTCTGCGAACCGCCCTCACTCGTTAACTATTACAGTTTTTTCGTCATAAAGAAGCGCGTATGCCCGGCGGGAAAATCAGGCAGCTCGCCAAAGACCTCGTAGCCGCTTTGTTTATAGAAGTCCGGTGCCTGAAAGCTGAAGGTGTCCAGATAAACATTCCCGGCCCCCTGCCGCCGAGCCCTCTCTTCAGCCTGCGCCAAGAGGCTGCGCCCGAAACCCTGGCCGCGGAGCTCTTCTTTAACCCACAACAAATCAATATAGAACCAGTTCCAATAGATATCGCCTAAAATGCCCCCGGCAATTTCCCCCTCCGGGTCTTTTAGAACGAAACAAATGCGTTGAAATTTTTCTTCGCCGGCCTGTTCTATGTTATAGCTGCTGACGCCACGGCCGATTATGCCCCAAGCCGAATCCTCAGGCTTGTCTTCATAGACAATCTGGTAAATTTTTTTCATTTTTTTCTCCCGTTTTAGTTATCAGACAGTTTTCTCACTACCGGCCGTTCTCCTGGCCAGGTCCTTAGTGGATTTTGGATAGGAAAACAGGCCGAATTTCTTTTGAGACGGCCGTCTTTAATCTAGTAACGGAAGAAAGTAATTTCTTGCTTCATAGTTCATCGATCCGGCGGATAATAGATATTCGCCATCGTTAATATATTATGTATCCAAATGTTTGAGGTAGCAACACAACCTTTTATCTATTGACGGCCGTTCTCTCCTCAACTACACTTCCCAATTTGCTGTCTAAAAATAGGGGAAGCCGGCGCGCGAAAGCCTTATGAGCGAACAATCGAAAGTTCCATTCCCGACCCTGGTGGCCGCCTTACTGGTCGCCGACAGCATGCACTTCATTTTCGGCCGTTCGCTGGCCCCTTATCTTCCGCCGACGGCCGCTTCCTTCTATTACATGACCTTGGCCTTAATCCAGATCGCCATCTTCGCCGCCCTGCGCCGTGAAATTAATTTCTCCGTCCTGCGCGACAATTTGCACTTCTTCGCCAGCATCGGTTTCCTGATCGCCGTGGCCACATCGGCCAGCTACGCCGCCATCCTTTATATCGATCCCGGAACGGCCGCTCTCTTAGCGCAAACAGGCATCTTTTTTTCCATGGGCTTCGGCCTATTTTGGCTCAAAGAAAGAATGACCGGTGCGGAACAGCGCGGCGCGGCCCTGGCCATCATCGGCGTGATGATCATCAGCTTCCAACCGGGATTCGGCAGTAGCGGCTTCGGGTTAGGCGCGCTGCTCGTCCTGACCTCCACCTTCACCTACGCTTTACACGCGGCAATCGTCAAGCGCGAGGGTGGGGGAATCGATTTCATCAACTTTTTCCTCTTTCGCATGGCCTCCTCCTGCTTCTTTCTCTTCCTATTTACCATCGGCCGCGGCGAATTGGTCTGGCCGTCCGGACCCGAGGTGTGGTTGATCCTGCTTCTGGCGGCGACGGTCAACGTGACCATCAGCCGCGCCCTCTACTACATCGTCCTGCGCCGCATCAATCTGACCATCCTGACCATTCTGCTGACCCTTAGTCCGGTGCTCACCATCATCTGGTCCATCCTACTGTTCAACGAACGGCCGTCTTTGCAAGGCTTGATCGGTGGAACGGCCGTGATCCTCGGTGTCATCGTCGTCACCTTGAGCAAAAGAAAATAACATTAAACTCAAGTTGTCACCTTATCATTACTTCTACTCGAGATTGGTCCAATTTTTAACAATCCATATCCGCAATCATATGGTGATTGAAATTGGACCAATCTAAGGTAGCGGCTTGGGTTAATTAATTGGTTATTTGCTCCTGGCCAATGAAGGGTATGTCTTATCGCGTCTTGATTTGCTGCAAAAGCTGCAAGGGGTAGCTTACGAGGGCTACGAACGCTCATATCCGCCACCTGCGCCTTAAAATCGAGCCCGACCCCGCCGAGCCGCAGTACATCCAAACCGTGTACGGCGTCGGCTATCGTTTCACATCCGGTAGTTAGTGCGGAATAAAAAATGCGCTCCCAGGTTGTCAAACTAACCTTAGCCTTTCTGATCGTTGTTTTATTAGGCACGGTGCTCGTCGCCCTGCTGGTCAACTGGCAGACACGCCGCCAGTTTGATACCTTCGTGCAGGAGATTTACCAGGAAGATTATGAAGCGCTGTACAACCAGTTAGCTGATTATTCTCAGGCGCATGGCAGCTGGGAGGGTGTTGAAGCCGAGTTCGTTCAGGACCCACCCCCTTATCCGGGGATCGAGCCGGTGACCGATCAGCAAACGCCGCCCATCAGATTGCCGCTGACGCTGGTAGACAGCGAGCGCCAGGTCGTTTTCGGCGACCGCCGTTACCCGACGGGGGAACATTTGCCGGAAAACGTCGTCGCCGGAGGTGTGCCGATTGTCGTTGACGGCGAAACGGTTGGTTGGGTTATCCAGGATTCCTTTGGCGGCCGGGTGAATGATTTTGCCGATTCGCCGGAAGCCAGGTTTCTGGCCGACTTGAACCAGACGACCCTGTGGGCTGCTCTGGGTTCGGCCTTTATCGCGCTGCTCTTGGGCATCGTTTTAGCGCGCACCATCTCCCGTCCAGTTAAGGAATTGGAAGAAGGCACGCGGCGGGTGGCCCAGGGCCAGCTCGGATATCGCGTTTCTGTGCGTTCACAGGATGAAATCGGCCGGCTCGCCGGCTCGTTTAACCAGATGAGCGCCGACCTGGCCCGTTCCAATGAGCTGCGCCGCCAGATGACGGCCGACATCGCCCATGACTTGGGTAACCCGCTTAGCGTCATCCAGGGCTATGCCGAAGCGCTTGACGAGAACAAGCTGCCGGGCAGCCCGGAGATCTACCAGGCGATACACCAACAGGCTTCTCATTTGACGCGCCTGGTAGCAGATTTGCGCACGCTCTCCCTGGCCGATGCGGGGCAGTTAGAACTGCGTCCCCAGATTATCAACCCCCAGGATTTGCTGGAACACAGCGTATTGGCTTATTTTCCCCAGGCTGAAGAACAGAAAGTCGCCCTGCGTTTAGACGTGCCGCAGCAGCTGCCCGATATTCGCGTCGACCCTGACCGTATTGTGCAGGTGCTCAATAATCTGATCAGTAACGCTTTGCGCCATACGCCACCGGGAGGTGAAATCCGCCTGTCGGCCGGCAAAGACGGCCGTTGGCTGGCGATCGATGTTCAGGATACGGGAACAGGTATCGCTGAGGAAGACCTGCCTTATGTATTTGACCGCTTTTACCGCGGTGATAAGGTGCGCTCCCCGAGTGGAGAATCCGGCCTGGGTCTGGCGATCAGCCGCTCCATTATCGAAGCCCATGACGGCCGTATTTCAGCCGCCAGTAAGCCAGGACAAGGCGCCACATTCACCATTAAACTGCCGCTGCCATAAATTTATATTCAATAAGCTGCCAACCATTTCTTAACAATTTCTCAACAGTTGGCCCTTATACTCTTTTTCAGAATTAGCGTTAGAGGGCGTCTGTTACTGCACCTTATTCATGGTTCATAACCGGCCCTCTGGAGGAATAATGATGAATAAAAGAAAGATTTTACTCTTATGGACGGCCGTTTTGATGCTGCTGGTTTTGGCCGCATGCAGCGCCGAATCAAGCTCAACGGCGGCTGTTCCCACCCAAGCCCAAGATACGGCTGCTGCTGTTATCGAAGCAACTGATGTCCCTGCGGCGGAAAGCGCCGATAGTTCGCAGCCGGTTAGCAGTGCCAACCAGGATGAAAGCGTCGCTGAAGAGACGGAAACAGCGACCGAGACGGCTCAGTCCGTGGCCGAAGCCGCCGCCGCAAATAATGTCGAAGATGTTGAGCCGGCCGCGGTAGACAGCGCTGAAGGGGTCGCCATCGTTTTGAATGGCGATTCAATTACGGCCGAAAGCAACGGCGTGACCGTAGAGGATCGCGTCGTAACCATTACCTCAGCCGGAACTTACAATATCAGCGGTTCCTTGACCGATGGCCAGATCGTCGTTGATACAGAAGATGACGACCCGGTGCAGCTCTTCCTAAACGGCATCCAGATCAGTAACGAATCAACCGCGCCGATCTTCGTCGCCAATGCCTCAGAGACGATCCTGGTGTTGGCCGCGAACAGCGAGAACTACGTCACTGACGGCGCAAACTACGTTTTCGAAGATCCGGAAGAAGATGAGCCCAATGCGGCCGTTTTCAGTAAAGATACCATGGTTATCACCGGCGAGGGTATGCTCACCGTAGAGGGTAATTATAGTGACGGTATCACCAGCAAAGATGAGCTGACCATCACCGGGGGCACGCTGATCGTCAACGCGGTTGACGACGGCATCCGTGGAAAAGATTATCTGCTCATTCAGAATGGCAATTTCATAATCAACTCCGGCGGCGACGGGCTGAAGTCCGACGAAGAAGAAGACGCGGAATTGGGCTATATCATGATCGATAATGGCGTGTTTGATATCACCGCTGGTGGCGACGCCGTGCAAGGCGAGACGGATGTCCTCATTTCCGGCGGCGAATTTACTATTACGGCCGCGGGTGGCAGCAGCGCCACGATTGGCGAAGATGATTCGGCCGAGGGCCTGAAAGCGGGCGTCAGTGTCATCGTCGACGGCGGCTCATTCGATATCAATACGGCCGATGACGCCGTTCATTCTAACGACAGCATGGTCATCAATGACGGCACATTTGTGGTCGCCACCGGCGATGACGGCTTCCACGCCGATGCTTCGTTGACTTTTAACGGCGGTTCGATACGTATTACGGAGTCCTATGAAGGTATTGAAAGCGCCATCATTGTGATCAACGACGGCAAATTCTGGATTGCCTCCAGTGATGACGGCATCAACGTGGCCGGCGGCAACGATTCCTCCGGATTTGGTGGTGGCCCTGATGGTGGTCCTGGTGGCGGCCCCGGCGGCGGCGGACGCCACCAGGGTGGTCCGGGACAGGACACCTTTACCGCTAACACAGATCAATACCTGACCATCAATGGCGGCTATATCTTCGTCGACGCGCGCGGTGACGGCATTGATATCAATGGTGTGGCGACTATGTATGACGGTGTGCTTCTGGTTAACGGGCCGACCGAGCAGATGAACGGCGCGATTGATGTGGACGGTGGGTTCACCATCAACGGCGGCTTTATGGTTGCCGTAGGCAGCGCCGGCATGGCCGAAACGGCCGCTAACGCTTCCGCGCAAAATGCGCTGTTGATGAACTTCAACGGCACGATCCCGGCCAATACATTGATTAATATTAAAGACAGCAACGGCAACAGCATCCTGACCTTTGCCCCTACGGTACCCTACCAGTCGGTCGCTTTCTCCTCAGCGGACCTGGTTATTGGTGAGACTTACACCGTTTACTATGACGGCACGGCAACCGGTACATCCGTGGATGGCCTCTATGTCGATGCGAACTACACCCCGGGCACGGAACTGGGCAGCTTTACGATAACGAGCAACATCACCCGGCTCGGTAACACCGGCCGCGGAGGTTAATAGGTTTACTCAGCCGCGTTTCGGCAACCCTTACCGAAGAGCCGGACTCGATCGCGAGTCCGGCTCTTTTTTATTGCATATTCCCTTAAACACAATTCAAGCACTCCTTAACAACGGCTCAATACCCCTCTGTTAAATTACTAGAAATCAAGTTTGAGAATGAGGTATGAAATCATGTTAGCAAAATTAAAAATGAGCACGACAAAAAGAAACTTATTGGTGGACCTATTGATTGTATCCGGGTTCCTGCTGGCCATGCAGCGCCATCTCACGGGGCTGACGCTTCACGAATTGCTGGGCGTGGCTTTGGGCGTTGGCTTTTTAACCCACGTACTGCTGCACTGGCGCTGGGTTTACGAGACAACGCGCCGCCTGTTCAGCAAGGCAAAAGCCCAGGCACGTATTAATTACGTCCTCAACCTGGGCCTGTTAACTGCCTTTACGCTGATCATCTTCAGCGGTTTCATGATTTCCGAGGAAGTCTTACCCATGATTGGTTTAGAAGGTGTGCGCGGCGGCAGTTGGAAATGGCTGCATACCGCTTCGGCCGACGCCGTCGTCTGGTTAGTAGCCTTGCACATCGCCCTGCACTGGAAGTGGATTCTCAATGCGGGTAAGAAATACTTGTTTGGCTGGCTGCCGCAGAGACGCAAAACGGCCGTTATCAGCCCTGAAACAGCGGTAGTTAACAGCAGTGAAGTGACGATATAACAAACAGGAGAATGGTTATCATGTCGAAAACAAAGAAGTCAAATAAAAAGCAATTTTGGATGGTCGTTTTAGGAATATTTTTTGTCATCGGTCTCACCATCGGCGGGGTTTATTTTCTCGACAATCAAGGTTCAATCAGCGCCGGGACTATGGGCCCCGAAGGTGGACCGGTAGAGTTTGTAGAAGGCGAAATGCCCACGCTTGAAGAGGCAGAAACGACTAATGCAGCATCCATGCCGGCCAGACCGGATCATGACGAGGGCGGCACGAGTTTTAACAGCCAGTCATTGATTTCTATGCTGCAAATGGTCGGCCAGATACTCCTGGTTGTTATCATCGTAGCCGGAGGCCAGTGGTTGTTCACCCGGCTGCGCAGCCGCTGCAATCGCGCCCCGGCCCAGGCTGGTTAAGGCGATGAGGAGGATCACGGCCTGATAGCTTGAGAGCTAAGAAGGCCTGATTTCTGGGGGAATCTTACAAAGCACGACGGCTTTGTAAGATTCCTTTTTTCTTGTGCTAAACGGTTTGAAATGGAACAACATAAACATGACCATAATTTAACGAAATTAAAACTGACCCTGGCTGCCGGCGGACTGGCAGCCACGATGATTGGCGCCGGTTTGTTAAGCAGAGAGGCCGGCGCCCAGGTTGCTTCCAGCGTACCTGCCGCGGCCCCGGAACCGGCGGTCACGAGCAGTAATAGGACGTCGGTCACGATCGACTCGATCATGCCCGAAGACCTGAATCTGGACCTGGAAGCGATTCCTACCGTGGCCGCGCCGGTTATGCGCAGGGCTCCTGTAGCGATGGGTCGTTCTTCGGGGTAATCTGATGACCGAAAACACGATTCCCGCGCATTGGCGCCAGCACACGTTTCGGGCGATGGGCTGCCGGATGACCCTCTGGTTGGAAATGGATAAAGCGCAAACGGCCGAACGTGTATTGGCTGAGGCGGAGACGATGTTCCGCTCGGCCGAAAGTGTGCTCAGCCGCTTTGACGCCGCCAGCGAACTCTCCTGGTTGAACGGCCGTGACGGCCGTTGGACCCCCGTCTCCGAACTGATGTGGTCCGTCATCACCCGCGCCTTCTTCATGGCCGAGGAGACGGACGGGCTCTTCGACCCGACGCAGCTCGGCGCGCTGGAGGCCGCCGGCTACGATCGCTCGTTTGATGAAATGAGCCCGGACCTGTTCGCGGTCAGCGAGGACCGGCCCGTGAATCGCCGGGGCCAATGGCGAGACGTTCTGCTCGACGCGGGCACACGCGCCATTTGGCTGCTGCCGAACGTTCGCCTGGACCTGGGCGGCATTGCCAAGGGGCATACTGCGCAGCGGGTCGTTGATTTTCTGAATGAAAGAGGACCCTGTTTGGTGGACGCCGGAGGTGATCTAACCGCCGGAGCCGCGCCGCTGGATTTGCCGGGCTGGCCGCTGAGCGTCGCCGCACCGTATGCCGCGGCGGACCTGCCGCGAACCGATCTGTTCCAGTTATGGCTCGTCAACGGCTCGATGGCCACCTCGGGCATTGATTACCGGCGCTGGCGGCGCAACGGCCGTTCCGCGCACCACGAGATCGATCCGCGTACCGGCCAACCGGCGGAGACGGACCTTTTGACCGTGACCGTACTGGCCAAGGCCGCCACCCGCGCTGAAGCATGGGCGACAGCCGCCCTGGTTGCCGGTTCCGATACGGCCGATGTCAAGATTTACTATGAAGAGCCCCAATCATCCGGCGCCGCGTTCCCCTGGCTGGAAGCGGAGCTGGAAAGAGTTATGGAACATGGTTTCTTTGATAACGGGGATAACGATGATTGAGATCAGTTTCCCGGAAACTAATTGGCAAATGCCATCATAAATTCATTGAGCAGTTTCCGGGAAAATCACAAGCACTTTCTCCTTCTGGATGGGCGCAGTTAGCAACTCACTCGCTAACTGCGCTCTTTTTTGTATAGGAGCCTCAAGGATGGGCTACAAGATCCCTTTCAGTTTCTCCAGGCTGATGTTCGCGCCGCAGAGGATGATGGCCACATCCTTGCCGCGCAGGTCAACGGCCGTTTTTTGGAAAGCAGCAATGGCCACGGCTGCCGAACCCTCTATGAGCATATGCTGCGTGCTCATGAATGTGCGCAGGCTGTCGACGATTTCGTCTTCGCTGACGGAGATGTAACGGTCGACATAGTCGCGGCACAGCGGAAAGGTGATCGAGCCTGCTTCCAGGCCGCCGGCCGTGCCGTCAGACAGCGTGGGCAGGGAAGGGAGGTCCAGCAGTTCGCCCGCGGCCACGGACAGGGCCATGACCTGCGAATTTTGCGGCGAGCAGCCGAAAACCTGAATCGCCGGATTGACCCCCTTGAAATAGGAAGCGATGCCGCCGATCAGGCCGCCGCCACCTACGGAAACAAAGACTGCGTCAAGTTCGGGCTGCTGCAGCAGGAGTTCCAGGGCGATCGTTCCCTGCCCGGCGATGACTAGGGGATCATTGTATGGCGGCACGTAGGTCATGCTTTCTTCGGCGGCATAGACGCGGGCGAAGCGCTCGGATTCCACGCTGTCCGTGCCCACCGTGCGAATCTCCGCCCCCAGGCGGCGAATAGCGGCCAGCTTGGTTTCTTCGGCGATCGTAGGCACAAAGACGATGCCGTTGGCCCCGACCTGGCGCATGGCGTAGGCGCAGGCTGCGCCGTGATTGCCCGTGGAGGCGGTCACAATTCCCCGCCGGCGCTCCTCTTCACTCAAAGACAGAATCTTATTCAGCGCTCCCCGCGCTTTGAAAGAACCCGTGTGCTGCAAGTTTTCACATTTGAAATAGACATTCGCCCCGTTGAGTTGGCTGTAGTAGGGGGAGAAATCAAGGATGGTGCGGCGGATGAACGGCCGTATGCGGGACATGGCATCGGGAATCATTTTGGTAGGGTTGAATTGGGTCATTGGAGGTGGTTAGTTGGTCAGTTGGTCAGGTGGGCAGGTGGGCGATGAAGAGGCCTGTATCTTTGGTGATCGGAAACGTGCCGTCTTGCTCTTGCATGACGGTGGTGATTTGGTTTTCGAAGGCCAGCTTTTGGTCGTCAGAGGTCTGCGCCTGATCTTTGATGAGGGGCAGTCTTGAAAGGGCGTAATTGACCAATGGCTCGACTTCCGTCACTAGCAGGCCGTCGTCGAAGCGGCGTAATTCGATGTCTGCGAAATACGGCCGTAACAGATCCGCACCATTCTGCAGCCTGAAATTTAGTTTGACTTCTCCAATTGGCTGATTAAAGAGAAAGCCGCGCGTGATATCATTTAACTCGCGCATATGATCGTCCCCATTGGTCGCCGCGTAAAGCGTTCCACCCGGTTTCAAAACGCGCGTGATTTCGGACAGTGTTTGATCTAAATCGCGCACATGATAGAGCATGTGGTTGGCGATGACGGCATCGAAGCGCCTGTCCATAAATGAAATGGCCCCTGCGTCGGCGACGGCAAACATGAAGCGGTCATGGCCGGGGAGAAGGATCGCCCGCGCCTGGGCGATCATGCCCAGGGATAAATCAACCAGAACCGGCGACCAGTTGGCTGGTTGACGATCTAAATTCTCGACCCAAAAACGGCCGGGTCCGCAGCCGAGCTCCAGGATGTGCGCTTCCGCAGCCAGATCGAGTTGATCGAACACCCACCTATGCCAGGGCTGAACGGCCGTACTGAAGCGCTGGTGCAGCCCAATCCGCGCCTCAAGATTGGCAGGGGTTTGATATTGTTCGATCACTAACTCTTTTTTTGTTAAATCATTCATTTTTATAATTTTGTGTCCGGACGATGATTTCCCGATGATTGTTTCGAATTCCGGAAACAATCATCGGGATCGAAAAATGATGGCGCGCCCTCACTCTTCATCCAGCGTATAATCCAGTGCGTAATAATGCTTGCCACCCGCCTGGGTGATTGTCATCTTGCCGCGCAGGCTGGAGAGCTCGCCGCTGCCTGATTCGGGCACGACTTCTAGGATGAGGCGGTTCTTGCCGTGGTCCATGATCCCGAAATGCTGCAAGGCGAAGGTGCCGAAACGGCCGTCCAGCGAGCCGCTGACCTGTTCAATGGCCACGTATCCGGCCGATCCTTCCTCATCCGTGAGCACACTCAACATCTCGCCCTGGCTCCTGGCTTCGAGATCGCCGTAAAAAACTTTGTCAATCGACATCCGCCCTAATTCAATACCCCCGCCGCTCCTGGCGTATGTTTCCAGGGGCTGCCTCGTCACGACAAATTCGCCTTTTGCTTGCATGGTGTCTCCTAGAAGAGTTTTTTAGTTTTTCAGTGGGTCAGTTAATCAGCTTTCACTGATGTACTGACGAACTGAAAAACTAGTGTACTGAAATGCTGAAATGCTACCTAGTATGATTATAGCGACAAATTTCTTTAGACCGGCAATTTGATTATTAATCTTCTTGACAAACTAAATATATTAGTTTATAAACTAACTATATTAGATTAAAGAGGTAGAGGATGAAAGTTAAGCAGCATGGTGAGAATTTAACCCAGCTAACGCGTTTGTGGTTTGTGAATATGTATTTTGTCCGTGAGGAAGACGGCCTAACCCTGATCGATACCGGTTTTTCCGGCAGCGGCAAGGGGATTCTGGAAACGGCCGAAAAACTGGGCCAACCGGTTCGGCGCATCACGCTGACGCACGCCCATGTCGATCATGCCGGTTCGCTCGATGCCCTGCACCAGGCGCTGCCTGAGGCGGAACTGGTTCTGCCCGCGCGGTCGGCCGAATTTTTGGCCGGTAATATGGAGCTGCTGCCCGGTGAAGCGCAGGCACCGCTGCGCGGTGGGTTCATCACCGCCGAAGCGCGACCTGATCGCGTTCTACAGCCCGGAGACCGTCTGGGATCCCTGCTCGTGGTCGCCGCGCCGGGCCATTCGCCGGACCAGGTCGCCTTCTTCGACGAGCGTGACGGCACCCTGATCGCCGGCGACGCTTTCCAGACCCTGGGCGGTTTCGCGGTCAGCGGCGTGATACGCTGGCGCTTCCCATTCCCGGCCCAGGCGACGTGGGACCTGGCGACGGCCGTACACTCCGCGCAAGCCCTCGCCGCTTTAAAACCGCAAAGACTGGCCGTCGGTCATGGCTCGGTGTTGGATAATCCGGCTGCGGTCCTCAACGCCGGCATAAACGAGGCGCAGGAGAAACTGCATGGCCAAGCGCAGAAAGCTTAACAAGGATCGCGTCCTGGCGACGGCCGTTGAGCTGGCTGATGAATCAGGCGGGATGGGGGAGTTGACCCTGACCGCCCTGGCTAACGCGTTGGATGTGCGCGTCCCTTCCTTATATAACCATATCGATGGGCTCGACGGCCTGCACGATGAGCTGTCGCTCCTGGCCGGACAGATGCTGCTGGAGAGGATTCGCCAGGCCGCCTTCGGCAAAACCGGCCGGGAGGCTTTATGGGCGATGGCCCATGCCTACCGCACCTTTGCCCATGAACAGCCGGCGCTCTATCCGTTAACGATCGTGGCTCCTGATCCTGATCAGGTGCGGCGAACGGCCGTGGCCCAGGAATGGCTGCAGATGCTCCTCCTGACCATGGCCTCCCTGGGCCTCCGCGAAGAAGAGGCCTTGCACGCCATCCGTGCTTTCAGGTCCCTGCTGCACGGTTTTGTCTCCCTGGAAGCGGCCGGGGGATTCAAGATGGATCTTGATGTGAATGAGAGCTTCGATTTTTTGCTGAAGAACCTTCTGAACTCAATAGACCAGGAGTCCACATGCTTTCCCACTGATTCCTGACTGCTGCCCACTGAAAACTGTTCACTGCCAACTGTTTCTTAGCCTCCCCAAGCCGGTTGGGTTACCATATAAGACTGCTAATCATTTTTGCGGGTATCTAGTGTAAATGTTCAACATCCAATCGATAATAGATGCTTTTATCTTTCGCCTGCAGAGCTTTGGCTGGTCGGATCTCCTGGATCTGCTCCTGGTTACGGCGGCCATCTATATCCTGCTGCAAGTGCTGCGCCGCAGCCAGGCTGCTTTTGTCCTGCGCGCCGCGCTGGTTGTGGCCGGTATCTTCTTATTGGTGAACCTCCTGCTGCCGCTGCCGACTTTCGGCATTATCATTAACTTCGCCACCATTGCTATCGGTATCACACTGCTCTTTGTCCTGGCGCCGGAACTGCGGCGCTGGCTGGATCGTTTCGGCCGTAACCTCGGTTTTTCCTTTGGTGGGCGGGAGAGCATGGCCGGGCAGATCATTCCCCAGGTCACCAGCGCCATAGAGCATCTTTCGGCGAGTAAAATCGGTGGGCTGATCGTGCTCGAGGGAACGGCGCCGCTGACGGACATCATTTCTACCGGCATTCCCGTGCACGGCCAGGTGACCTCCGAGCTGTTAGAGACTATATTTTTCGACAAGACCCCGCTGCATGACGGCGCGGCGATCATTCGTGAAGACGAGGTCATTGCCGCGGGCTGCGTGCTGCCCCTTTCCGATCAGGTGCTGCATGGCTGGCGCCGCTTAGGCACGCGTCACCGCGCAGCCGTGGGCATGAGCGAGGTGAGTGACGCCCTGACCATCGTCGTCAGCGAGGAGACGGGCGCGATTTCCGTGGCCGAGGACAGCCGCTTGCGGCAGGATCTGGATCGCGGCGAGCTGACGCAGACAATGCGTGATTTTTACACCCGCGGCCCGGATATCTCAAAGCCGACAACCTGGCGTTTCTGGGAGGACTGGCATTTCCCCGGCCCGCGAGCCTTTTTCACCGATCTGATTTATTTGCTGCTGGCCGTCGCCCTGGCCCTGGTGGCGACAACGGCCGTACGCGCCGCCAACGATCCGATTGTTCAGGGCCGGCAGGAAGGGGTCGCCTTGCAGGTTAAGGATTTGCCTGCAGATACAGTTCTCGCCTCAACACCGCCGCAGACCGTCGTTGTTGAATATGAAGCGCCGGCCTCCGAACTGCCCAGCATCGGCACGACCACTTTTCAGGCCTCAATTTCGCTGGCCGGCGTGAGCACCGGTGTTACCCGCGTGCCCGTGGAAGTGACGACGACTTCAACGGCCGTTACCATCATCGATCCCGTCCCGGCGGAAGTGGATGTGAGCGTGGCCGAAATCATCTCTAAAACCGTGCCCGTCAGCGTCACCGTGGAAGGGGCGGACACCCTCTCCGCCGCTTATGTCATCAGCGGCGACCCTATGGCCGTGCCCACGGAAGTAACAGTCACCGGCCCTGAATCTTCAATCGAACGCACCGCGACCGCCGGCGCCACTGTCTCTGTAGAAAATGCCACTTCGACCGTGCGCGGGAATCGGCCTTTGGTAGCCTATGACGTGGAGGGTATCCGCGTGAGTGATGTGACTATCGAACCGAGCGTGGCCAGCGTAACCGTGATCATTCGTGCGCGGGGAAATGCGCGTGATGTCGGCGTGCGCGCCGTGACGACCGGATCGCCTCCCGATGGCTATTGGCTCAGCAGCCTGACCGTCGAACCGGTCGGCGTGACGATCCAGGGAGATCCGGCGATCATTAGCGAAATGGGAAGCTTCGTCGATACCCTGCCGGTCGATTTGAGTGAAGCGGCCGGCGAACTGGTCATTGAAGTGCCGCTCGATCTTCCGGCCGATGTGCAGGCGCTCGATTCCAACGGCAACGCGCTCAGTAATGTGACTGTGACCGCTCTGGTTGCCGCGCGCAGCGGCGACCTGTTAACGGAACGGCCCGTGGACATCATCAATGACCGCGGAACAAATTCGATTGAGATAGATCCACCAACGGTCCAGCTGCTGCTCAGCGGCCCGCTGCCGACCCTCAACCGGATCGAACAGGACCCGGAGCTGGTGAGCGTGGTCATTGATGCGCTGGACCTGCCCTCGAACCGCAGCGTTGAGGTGACCCCGACGGTTGTGGCCCCTGATGATATTCGCGTTCAACTGGTAGACACGTCAGTTTTAGTGACCACGAAACGGAACAATAATTAATTGTTGAATAAAGAATTGTTATTCGAGATTGGTCCAATTTTTAGAAATCTGTTTCCATAACCATAAGGCGATTGAAATTGGACCAGTCTAATGATGATCATTTAGCATGCAGTTCAAGCCCTTTATTCGACGACTAAATATATTCGCTTTTCTGGTTTTACTGCTGGCTGCTTGCGGCGGTCAGCCGGACGCTCTATCTTTCTCTTCGGCCGTAACCATCACGCCGCCACAACCTGCCGCCGATTTGGCAGCGACAACGGCCGTTTCACCCATACCCACAGCGCTTTCTCCCGCGGCGACAAACACGCCAATACCTACAGACTTGCCAACCTCCACGCCGCAGCCCACCGCTTCAGCAACAGCATCCTCCACTCCGTCACCGGTGCCATCCTCCACGCCTGACCCTTATGCCGCTTATACCATCGAGAGCTTAATCGGCCGTTCCTACGGCGGCGGTGAATTAGAACTCATCGAACGGCTGGAAGTTAGCGACAAATTCGCCCGCTATCTTATCAGCTATCCCAGCGACGGCTTAACCATTTACGGTTTCATGAATGTTCCCCACGAAGGTAGTAAATTTCCTGTAGCCATCGTTCTGCACGGCTATATCAACCCCGCAAGCTATGAAACGCTGGACTATACTACCCGCTATGCCGACGTGCTGGCCGAGGCCGGCTACTTCGTCGTTCACCCTAATTTACGCGGTTTTCCGCCTTCGTCGGAGGGGGATGACGCGTACCGGACCGGTCTGGCGGTCGATGTGCTCAACCTGATCGCCATTATCCGCGAGCAAAGCAGCGATCCCGAAGGCCCCCTGCGCCGCGCCGATCCGCAGGCGATCCATCTCTGGGGCCACAGCATGGGCGGCGGCGCCGTACTGCGTGTAGCCACGATTTTGAACAAGCCTTACCTGCGTGCCGCCGTTCTCTATGGCGCGATGAGCGGCGACGAGCGGCTAAATTATGAAAAGATCTTGGAGTGGAGCGGAGGCAGTTCCGGGGCATTCGAGCTGGCGGCTCCATCGCAAACCTTGGCCGCCATTTCACCTATTAATTACCTCGATCGCATCACGGCGGCGATCAGCATCCATCATGGCGAGGGAGATGAAACCGTGCCCCCGCAATGGTCGGCCGATCTCTGCGCCCGCCTGCAAGCCCTGGATAAGCCCGTGGAGTGTTTCAGCTATCACGCCGCCCCGCACACCTTCCACGGGGAGTGGGAGGAGCTTTTTAACCGCCGGGTGATTGAGTTTTTCAATAGGTATTAGGGCAGGGGGCAGAGGGAAAGTATTTAGTATTTTGTATTTAGTGGATGATCCGAAACCCGACATTCAAAACCTGTACTGAGCGAAGTCGAAGTTTCCGATATCCTGTGATAAAAAAAGCGGGCATCCAAATTATCTTTGGTTTGGATGCCCGCGATATCAGTCAGCGTCTTGACTGATAATTAAAGTTTGGATTTATGGCAGGTGATCGCCGAATTCGCCGTAAAGCCAATCTAGATCGTCGGCGCGGTCAACGCGATAGACACCGCCGGTTCCGGCACAGTTCCCGTTAATGCCAAAGGAAGTCACACCGCCGACAACCAACGAATCCTTAATGAAATTGGGACCGCCGGAGTCGCCGAAGCATGTCCCACCGGTGGAGTGGTTGTTGGACAGGAGAAGCGAGAAATCACCGGTGAAACCAGGTGTATTGATCTGGATCAGCTTGGGATAAGCGACCATGCGCACGCGTTCTGATTCCACAAATACGGGATTGATGCGCTGCAGGCCATAACCAACGGCCGTAAAGAACAACTTATCTTGCCCGCGCTGTGTTTTATATTGGTCGAGGACATCCAGAGCCGGCAGTTCGCCATACTCATCCATATAGACCGGCTCGTCCAACAAGACAACACCGAGATCATAAAGGAAAAAGGCGTTGGGATCATAGTCGGGGTGAACGTACGTCGTTCCCCTGACATCTCCCGTAAATGGGTAGCCGTTAGCGGGAATACCGGACTCGACATCACTGTCAAACCAGATTTGGGCACTCGCCGCGGGTGGTTCGGTGCAGTGTCCCGCGGTCAGATAGAGGGTTGGGGAGAGCAAGGTGCCGCTGCAGCGCCACAATGGATTGCCGTCAACATCTTGAGCGACCATCAAACCGACAAACGGGTGCCCGTCGCCATCAAGTTCACCTTCCTTGATCGCCGATACGCCGCCGACGATGCCTAACATGATGAGCAGGACGGTGGCTACTACAATAAGATTCCTTTTCTTAGTCATCGTTCTAAATATTTCCTTTTGTGTTTTTGTGGCTACATAAGAGCCTGATGGGATTTTGACTGGAATGGTTTTTCTGCGCTGAAGCCCCGGTAGCCGGTTAATAAAACGAGAGTGGGCATATTTTTGATAATAAGTTAAATAACAACCTCCTTAATCTCAATGAGATAATAATACTTAACCAAAATCATAGGTAATGGACAGAGTATAACAGGTTCGTTAAAAATCCAAAGGGTAATTCGAAATTTTAATCTGGCAAGTGGCAGGTGGGAGGTGGTAGGGGTTTGGAATGTTCACTGCGTGAAGTATTTAGTGGGGAGTATTTAGTATTTAGTGGGCGAATGCCGCACATCCGCAATCCGCTGTAAGCGAAGCGGCGCAATCCGCAATCTAATTGAGTTTTTCCAGCGCCGCCTGCGCTTCTTTGTAGCCCGGCTTGATGTCCAGGGCGCGCTTGTAGGCTGACCGGGCCAGGTCGAGATCGCCCATCGCCTGGTAGGCCAGGCCCTGGTAATAGTGCGATTCCTCGACATGCCAGCCGCCGTCGCTCTGCATCACGGCTGCGGCCAGGGCCAGCGCTTCGTCAATGCGATCGCTGTGGATGTACGCTTCGTAAGGTTGGAACTGGTACCACATCATGCGCGGCGGCAGCCCGACGAGGCGTGACTGGTCGAAGGCCGTGGCCGCGGCGCTGTATAGGGCTTTGTCGTCGTTGAGTTTGGCGAGCTCGGTCAAGCCGGCGCCCAGGTTGAACCAGGCGAAGGCGTCATCCGGCTGTTCGGCAGCGGCCACTTCCGCCGCTGCGGCCGCATTCTGCCACATCTGCGCCGGCTGTAAATAAGCGGGTCCCAGTATTTTGTTGACCCGATCCTGGTCAAAAGGACGGTAGACTACCAGGAAGGTATTATTGAACTGCGCCCAGCGAAAGCTTACCTCGTCATAAGAAGCCGGCCGGCCGCTGCTGTCCCACGGTCCCAGATAGGTATCCAGCGAGGTGAACGTTTCCAGGCGGTCATCGTAGCCGATCAGGGTTAAGTAATGGCCCATCCAGCCCTGCCAGGCGTCCGGTTCGTATCCCTTCTCAATAATGACCGGAAATCCGGCCTGGATGAGCTGTCGCAGCAGGTCAATACTGCCGCCGCGATAAACGGCCGCTTGCAAATCCGTCTCCTCATTCACATAAGCCACCAGTTCTTCCGGCGAGACATTGCGATCGTCGTAATGGGGCTTAATGCGCTGGGCGATATCGATCTGCGTGTCCGGCTCACCGTAGTAATCAAGGACGACGCTTAGATTGGCCGAGCCGCAGTTATTGAATTTCTGGGGCACGATTGTCAAGCCCGTGATGCGCACGCTGGCGGGTAGGGGTATCGGCCGCGGCGTGGCTGTCGCCGGGGGTGTGTTCGTGACCGTTGGGCTGGCGGTGGGTGTCGGCAGCGGCGTCGATGTCGATGTCACCGTGATCGCCGCCGTCTTCTGCGCCTGCAGGGTGGCCGCGGGCGAAGCGGTCGCCGTACTTGTTTCTGTCTGGGTAGGTGTGAGCGTGAATTGTGTAGCCACGGCCGTATTCGCCTCCGCCGCAGAAGACAAGAGCTGGGCCACCGGCAGCGGCGTGGCTACGGCCGTCTGCATAGGTGCCGGCAGGGCGGTAGGCAGCGGCGTGGTCACGGCGCGGATCACCTCCTCGGGCAGCCGCACGCGCACCTGGCCCGGCAGGGCAGAGATTAGGGACGGGAGCAGAAGGGCGACGATTAAGCCCGTGACGGCAATTAACCCGGCGATAAAGATCAGAAGTTGTCGATGACGGCCGAACATAGGGAATATTATACAATAAAACAGGCAAGGATGAATTGCGGATTTGGGATTGCGGATTGCGGATTGAATTGATTACGCAGTGACGCATCAGTAAGATTGCTGACCGCTGACCACCTGACCGCTGACCACCTAAAATAAACTCTTATTGGACAT
>JBJYWP010000033.1:0-3663 GCA_046259485.1 Promineifilaceae bacterium (SeqCode)
CGGATCCCGACTCCTATTTAAATTGGACGCGCTTCCTGGTGCATACGCGCCAGGGTGAGAAGGCTTTGAGGGTAGGGGAATTCGATTGGGTGGAGACGGGCAACACGGCCGTTCTGGCATTCAAGCGCTTCACAGAAACCGGAGAAGTTCTATGCCTGTTCAATTTAAGCGATGAGGTGCAGGCGATTGAGCAAGTCGGTGAGGAAGTGATGGTTGACCTGCTCAGCCGCTCCGGAAAGCTTTATCAGGCGGAGGCCTTAAGGAAAGTTGAGCCTTTGGCCGCACACTGGCTCGTCGCTGAGCGCACCGGTCCCAGCGAATGAATTCGCTGCTATCACGAAAAACATGTTAAAACATGTTTGTTATGTCTAGCTGTAGAATTCATTCTACATCGCTTTATAGCATAGCCGATATTGATAATGAACAACCAAGATAAGAATTACGAACAGCTTCTGGAAGGGCCATTAAGGGGTTTGGAGCCATTAGAGCAGGAGATTTTCTGTAACCGGCTGGCTCTTTTTGGGGAGGATGTCGAACGGCCGTTACGCCTGCTGTATGGGGACCGGCCTGATTACGAGACCTGGCGCGATCACTTCTTAATGATTATCGCCCGGAATTATGCGGAACGGCCGTCTGAACTGCGTATGCTCGACATGGACCGCCTGGCGGAAGATGATTGGTTTCAACTGCCGGATATGATCGGCTACGTTTGCTATACGGAACGCTTTGCCGGAGATTTGCCGGGGGTTGGGGAAAAGATTGATTATTTGAAAGAGCTGGGCGTGACCTATCTACACCTGATGCCGCTGCTCAAACCGCGGCCAGGTGCCAACGACGGGGGATACGCGGTGATGGATTACCGCCAGGTGCGGGACGATCTGGGTACCATGGACGACCTGGCAGCGCTGGCCAAGTCGCTTCGTGAGAACGATATCAGCCTGTGCATCGACCTGGTATGCAATCACACGGCCAAGGAACATGCCTGGGCGCGGCAGGCGATGGCGGGAGATGCGGACTTCCAGGATTATTACCTGATGTTTAAAGATCGCGAGCTGCCGGATCGCTACGAGCAGACGGTGCGCGAGATTTTCCCGGAGTTTAAGAGCGGCAGCTTCACCTACTACGAGGAAATCGATCGCTGGGTGTGGACGACTTTCAATGAGTTCCAGTGGGATTTGAATTACGCCAATCCGGCCGTTTTTGGCGAGATGCTGGATATCATGCTCTATCTGGCAAACCAGGGCGTAGAGGTGTTACGCCTGGATGCGGTAGCCTTTATGTGGAAGCGGTTAGGCACGGACTGCGAGAACCAGCCGGAGGCGCATTATATTCTGCAGGCGTTTCGCGCCTTGAGCCGTGTCGCCGCGCCGGGACTGCTCTTGAAGGCGGAAGCTATTGTACCCCCGCCGCAGCTGGTACCTTACCTGGGGCAGGGAGAGGCGACCAATAAAGAATGCGAAGTCGCTTATCACAACGTGTTCATGGTCATGTTGTGGAGCAGCCTGGCCGAGGGCAAGGTCGCTTTGATGACTCACGCTTTGCAGAAGATGCCGCCTATCCCTTCGCGCACCTCCTGGCTGACTTATGTGCGCTGCCATGACGATATCGGCTGGGCGGTCACGGAAGAAGATGCCGCTGCTGTCGGGTTGAACGGTTTCTTGCATCGTTCTTTTCTAAGCGATTTTTACAGCGGCCGTTTTCCAGGCACGCATGCGCGTGGGGCGACGTTCCAATTTAACCCGCGCACCAATGACCGGCGCATCAGTGGATCATGCGCCTCGCTGGCGGGACTAGAAAAAGCGCTGGGGGGCGAGGAAGTGGATCGCCAGGCGGTGGACCTGGCAATCCGGCGCATTTTATTGATCCACAGCATGATCCTCGCGTTTGGAGGCATTCCGCTCTTATACATGGGTGATGAGATCGGACTTTTGAACGATTACAGCTATGAAGAAGATCCCAATTTAGCAGCAGATAATCGCTGGATTCACCGGCCGTTTATGGATTGGCAGAAGGCGGGCGAGCGGCGGGATGAAACGCGGATCAGCGGCCGTATTTTTCAAGGTCTGCAAGGGCTGATTCGCGCACGTAAAGATATTTTTGCCTACCACGCCCAGGCAGGGGCTTATCCGGTGTGGACGCACAATGAACATATTTTCGGCCTTATCCGCGAAAGCCCGCGCGGGCGGGTACTGATCTTAGGCAATTTCAGCGACCAATCACAGACGGCCCCGGCTTACCGCCTGTTGGAGTTGGGTTTTGGCGGGCAGCTGCTGGATTTGGTGGACGGCCGACTCATTCCCGGCTGGCAAGATTTGCGCTTTGAGCCCTATGACTTCTATTGGCTGCGTGTGAACTAAAACCTCCGAGGTTTTAGAGCTCGGGCCTCAGCTAGCCAACTAATAAAAAACCTCGAAGGTTTAGAAAATAAAAGGCCTCGCTTTTCAAAAACGAGGCCTTTTTCATTGGTTATTGGGTATTGTTTATTGGTTACTACCTTCGCCGGCCGCCGCCGAGGAGCATGATGTAGTATAAGAACTGGCCAATGGAGGCTACGGCCGCAGCTACGTAAGTCAGCGCTGCGGCATCGAGGACTTTATTGGCGCCCTGGATTTCGTCGCCGATCAGGATGCCGCTGGAAGTCAACATCGCCTTGGCACGCTTGCTGGCGTCCCGCTCCACGGGGAGGGTGACCAGGGTAAAGATCACGGCGATACCGAACAGGAGCACACCAGCCCAGGCCAGGGGCGTAATGTTCAACAGAAAACCGGCGATGAAGAGCCAGGGAGCGAGCATGGAGCCGAACTGAGTGGCCGGGACAATGGCGCTGCGAAGCTTTAACGGCGCGTAGCCTTTACTGTCCTGTAAGGCGTGGCCCAATTCGTGCGCGGCGATACCGGCCGCGGCGATACTGTTCGAACGGTAGACGTCAGGGCTCAAACGCAGCACCTTCGAGCGTGGGTCGTAATGATCGCTCAATTTGCCCTGTGTTTCCTCGATAGTAATGTGCGTTAAACCTTCCTCATCAAGCAGAAGACGCGCTACCTGAGCGCCGGTGAGGCCACGAGCGTTGCCGACTTTTGAATATTTGTTGAATGCCCCACGAACCCGCGATTGAGCCCAAAGGCCTAGAAGCAGGCCTGGTAAGGCAAATAGCAG
Source organism: Promineifilaceae bacterium (SeqCode) (assembly GCA_046259485.1). Classification (GTDB taxonomy): domain Bacteria; phylum Chloroflexota; class Anaerolineae; order Promineifilales; family Promineifilaceae; genus JAACFF01. The sequence goes on from JBJYWP010000033.1 coordinate 3,157, forward strand.
CCAGGTTGGGTTAAAAAAGTACATTTATTATCCTCTTGTGTAAAGTAAAACAGTGCGAGTTTCGCACCAACAATAAGGGTGTCATAAGCTCCTGTCAAAGTCAAGTTTCCGGGCTTTTTCAAACAAATATCTTACGGTGAGCAGTGGCTGAAGATAAAGATGGCAGAGTGTGCGGGAGGTGTGATTGCATCACTGCTTAAAGTTGTTATAACTGGGACGGTTTGCAAGACAGGCCTGTAAGTTTTAAAGGATGTTAGACGATGGATGACCTAGATAGTTTGAAGCTGCCGCAAGAGCTTGATGATAACTTGCTTTTGCGCTGGGGGCGGCCGGAAGATATAGATGAATTGGCCGCCTTTAACATCCGTATGCACAGCGATGACCCGGCGGCGCCGGAGGAATGGCTGGGAATCTGGACAAGGGATTTACTTAACGGTGTGCATCCGACCGTCTCGCCGGAGAATTTTACGGTCATTGAGGATTTGCAAAGTGGGGCTATCGTTTCCA
>JBJYWP010000034.1:0-125602 GCA_046259485.1 Promineifilaceae bacterium (SeqCode)
TAGGCGCGCTGCTGCTGCTGGCGGTTGCCCCGTCAGGTTCACCCAGCGGGTCATCACTGCCTTCGCCGGCAATGGGGGTGTAAGGCAGGTCCATCGTATACTGGAACACATCGATGACCACAAATAAGGCGTCCCCCCACGTCCAGGCATAGTAGTCTTCGCGCAGATCGTCGCCATAGGTCACATCGTCAATGGCGGCCAGGGGATCGGTGTTTCCGGAATAAAAGCCTTCATTGGTAGGCGTGGGGAAGTAGGCCTTGCGAGCCTGGATGCTCCCTACGCCAATGCTGAATGGCGTGTCATCCAGATTCCAGCCTTCCTTATCCTCATGATTTCCCGGCGTCAGGAAGATGGGCACCGAGGGGCCGATGCGACCCATATATAATGTACTGCGTTGGGCCATATAATCGGTGTCAACTGCAGCCTGATTGGCATCGCCGTCGGGCATGAAGGTATCCCCGAGGTCCAGATGGAAATCGGGGTTATCACTTTCGACATTGATCATCGCCTGCTGGTACTGGGTGTTGTATTGGGCGTGCGAATCGGAGGTGACGGTGAAGACAAAGGACTCACCCTTCGCGCCCTGGGTGCAAAACTGGTGTTCGTCTCGCGTTTCAAAATCACCATCGGTGACACTCCCGTCCCCATCATAGACCATGCGGTAGTAATAACAGGTGTTGGAGGATAGGCCGTCGATGACGGTTTCGTGCGGCTGATCGGCTGCGGCATCGACCGGAGATGTTTCACCTGTATAAACCCCCGATGTCGTCCCATATTCATAGTAGTACTGGATAGCGTTGTCGGGGACGATATTGATGGTGATCGATGTATCCGTCGGCTTGCCGAGCAGTTCACCGCCACTAAAAGCTACTGTGTTAGCCAGGGTCTGGCTGACATTAAGAAACAACAAAATTAACGGAAGGGTTAGAATTGCAATGAGCATATTCAAGCGCTTTTGGAACATAATTACATTCTCCTTTTGAAAGAACTAGACATATGAACGAAAAAAGGCATTCCTGGCCGGGATTGGCTGGCAATCCCGGAGAAGAACGCCCCTACAGGTATAGAAATAGGATGTAAGTTAGGTGAAGACCTTAACGACATGACTTCACAAGCCCCAATCAAAACAGCCAGAGATAACTCTCACGTATTGTTATGCCAGTATGTTGATTGTTTTTTACCGAATGTGACAAAGATCACGTTTGGTAGGTTATCTTTGTCACATTTTTGCGTATTTGATCGCGTTTTTTCGATGGAGAGACCCGGACCGTAATAATTTCGGAAAGATTCGCGCTTTACTATGAACCTTAGGCTGGTTTTAAGAGAGAAATAAAGGGGGCTGACGATGACAGTAAAACCGGTGGACGGGTTGGCAGAGTCTGTTCACCAAATAATGGGGGATTTACAGCAAAAGGAGCCATCTGAAAATCTGGATTTTCTCCATGAGGTCTTAAGACAGAATCTTAACTCAGGCCGCTTGCAGAGAGCGCTGACAAAATATGGGTTGGGGATTGAGGAATACGTTGCCCAGGTTATGGGCAATATTCACACCTATCGACCCTATTTGTATGAACTTCAGGTAGAAAAATCAGGAGAAGCGTGGTTAGCGCTGCAAAACAAGCTGCAGATCTGGTCCTATAAATTGTTTTTTAGTTGGGGAGCTTTCCTCGAGCAGGAAAGGGCGGATCAGGCATACGAGGCGTCCATTGACGGCTTGATGCAAATATTGGAAACCGATTATCCTTATGATGTCGGATTTGAATTTTGGGCCTACACCTTACAGCGCAATGTCTGCAGACGCCATGTCCGAGATTCAACAAAGCAAGCGAGTAGAATTGACGGCAGCTTTTTGGAGATTGATTCACTGGATTGGCGAGAGGAATGTTTGCCCGATCCACGATCGGTTTCCATCGAGAGCGGCATTTCACAAGGCGAGGACAATCGCGACCTGCTTACTTCAATTTCCGAGCTGGGTGGGGATCAGCAGAGCTTTATCCAACACTTTTATTTTGATGGACTCTCCTATGCTGATATTTCCTGCTTAATGGATAGAAAGAAGATTGCTCTTTATAATCTGCATTTCAGTTCGTTAAAAAGCCTGCGCTTACTCATGTGTATTGATCGTTAGGGGACTTAAGCCAGCACACGGCCGCTGCCCGGTTCGGCGAGCACACGGCCGTTTTCGTAGACGGTCTTTCCGCGCAGGATGACGCGCCTGACGCTGCCCGCGGCTTCCATGCCCGCGAAAGGGGTCCAGGCGCATTTTGTTTTCATGTCTTCACTACGGATGGTGTAAGGCGTCAGGTCGATTTCCACGTGCGTGTCCGATTGGTCAGGCAGGTTGAAGATGCGCCGGGGGTTGTCGCTCATGAGTTCGATGACCCGTTCCAGTGTGATGCGATCCTGAGAAACGGCCGTCAGCATCATGGGCAGTGAGGTCTCCAATCCAGGTACGCCGGGTGGGGGAGCGGCCGATCCTTTTTCTTGCAGCGTGTGCGGCGCGTGGTCGGTGGCAATGCAGTCGACGGTGTCGTAAATATGCTCCCATAGGGCGGCCACATCATCGGCCGTGCCCAGCAGCGGGCGCATATCGCCCAAGGGTCCCAAGCACCGTGCATGCGTTTCATCCAAAAAGAGGTGGTGCGGCGTCACTTCGCAGGTGACCGGCAGGCCGCGCATTTTGGCGTCGGCGATCAGCTCGATCTCCTCGCGGCGGCTGATGTGACAAAAATGCACCGCACGGCCGTAAATAGCGGCCAGGCCGATGCCCACGGCGACGCTCTGTTTTTCGGCGTGCATGGCGATCATCTTCTCGCGCGGCCAATCGCGGAAGCAGGCGCGCATTGTCGGCACATCCTCCACGCGCAGCGGGCCGAAGGTGTCATTGAGGTAGATCTTCAGCGCCGCGGCGCCGGTCGAAACGGCCGTTAGCTGGTCGACGTGTTCAGGGCTGGCCCCGGCGAAAATCCCTACATCGCACAAACTATCGCGGGCGGCAAGCACGCGCGCATGTGACATCACTTCGGGAGTGGTTATAGGCGGGGTGGTATTGGGCATCGCCAGCAGCATGGTCACCCCGCCGGCCAGCGCAGCCGCGGTGCCGGTTGTGAAGTCTTCTTTGTGTTCGCCGCCAGGGACGCGAAGATGGGTGTGAACGTCAATTAAACCGGGAAGAAGAAGCGTCGTCATAAGAATTGCCCATGGTCAATAATTAACAGTCAATGATCAATGGGAGATGGTAGCCGGATTAGCAAGCCTGTCAAGCAATTTTCCACCCATCGACACCAGGTTCGCCACGCATCCTGCTAAGGGAATTTCCGATCTAGCCACCCGACAGTTTTAGTCATAGGACGCTGACGAGATCGGATGAAAGCGGATAAAAAACTATTTTTCAGGCCTATCACAATATGATAAGCCTCGTCAGCGTCCATTATTTTTTCGCGCGGCAAAGTGTGAGTTAGCTAGATTTCTGACAACTATCCTGATGCTAGATAAGAGGTTGTTGACAGTCGTAGGACCCATGAGCTATACTACCTCTACCCCCACCCCCAGGGGGGTAGGGGTATAAGGTGTGATTATGATGGATCAGGAGATGAAAAAGAATGTTCAGCAGCGGCTGGCCAGCGCGTCGGGTCATATCAACGGCATCGCGCGCATGGTTGATGAGGACCAGTACTGCATCGATGTCATCCGCCAGATACAGGCGGTGCAAGCGGCCTTGAGTAAGGTGAATACGATGATTCTCGATAATCATCTACGTACCTGCGTGACAACGGCCGTTCGCGGCGATGACCCTGACGACCGCGAGCGCGTCCTCGAAGAAATCACGAGTGTTTTCGCGGTGACGAACAAGCCGTAAAAATTTCGGATTTGGGATTTGGGATTTCGGATGTGGTCGGCTGACCACATACAAGCTGAAATGCTGAAAACCTGATTCCCTGACCACCTGACCACCTAAAAACCTATCACAAGGAGATTATCAATGACTACTAAGACTTTTATCGTACCCAATATTAGCTGCGGGCACTGCACGCACACAATCAAGATGGAACTTTCCGACCTGGCCGGGGTGACCGATGTCAACGCCGAGCAGGAGAGCAAACAGGTGACTGTGACCTGGGAAGATCCGGCGACCTGGGACGAGATCCAGGCGCTGCTGGTGGAAATTAATTATCCGCCGCAGCAGTTGATGCAAATTGAGTAGATTTGGGATTGCGGATTGGGGATTGAATAACCAAATAATTACCCAACACTTTGTCCAGAGAAGAGATTTAGGACGCTGACAAGAGTTGACGAGGGCTGTCACATTGTGACAGGCTTGAAAGAAGTTATTTATCCGCTTTAATCCGTTCTAGTCCGCGTCCTTTAATTTAAACTGTCGGGTAGCAAGAAAAACCATCAGCCGCAATTGCTAGCCATACCGAAATCGAATAATGATTAGGAGCAGTAGAAACACCAAGTTGTGATGAATAAATCCGAAATCGAAAATCCGAAACCTGTACTGAGCGAAGTCGAAGTATCCGCAGTCAATTCGGGGAAAGCGCAAATTACCTTACCCGTCATGGGCATGACCTGCGCCAATTGTGTGGCCGCGGTGGAACGAAATTCCAAGAAAGTGGAGGGGGTGACTGACGCAGCGGTGAATTACGCCAGCGAGAAGGTAACCTTCACCTACGATCCAGCCCTGGTCAGCGCTCGCGAAGCGACGGCCGGCGTGATCGACCGCGTGGAGAAGGCGGGCTATAAGGTACCTACGGCCGTTGTCGAACTGCCTCTGCTGGGTATGACCTGCGCCAACTGCGCGGCGACAATCGAAAGACGGCTCGACAAGACGGATGGCGTCCTGGATGCTTCGGTGAACTATGCCACGGAGAAAGCCACGGTAACTTATGCTCCCGGCGTGGCCACGCGCGCTGATCTGGTCGCCGCCGTGCGCAAAGCCGGTTATGACGTGGTGGATATCGACGGCGCTGAAGAGATTGAAGATGCCGAAGCGGCGGCGCGGGCGGCGGAGATTCGCCACCAGAAGAAACGTCTGATCGTCGGCCTCGTATTTACGGTTCCTCTCTTCCTATTAAGTATGGCCCGCGATTTCGGCCTGCTGGGACCCTGGGCGCACGCGAACTGGGTCAACTGGTTCTTCTGGGCCCTGGCCACGCCGGTGCAGTTCTACGTAGGCTGGGACTACTATACCGGCGCCTACAAGAGCCTGCGCAACGGCAGCGCCAATATGGATGTTCTGGTAGCCATGGGCTCGTCTGTAGCCTATTTCTACAGCGTCGCCGTGCTAATTGCCCTGACAATGGGCTCGACGGTGTTGGGGACGCATGTCTATTTCGAGACTTCGGCCGTAATTATCACCCTGATCGTCCTGGGTAAACTACTGGAGGCGCGGGCTAAAGGACAGACCAGCGAGGCTATCCGCAAGCTGGCCGGTTTGCAGGCGAAGACAGCGCGCGTTCAGCGCGATGGAACGACCGTCGATGTGGCTATTGAAGAAGTTGTCGCCGGCGACATCGTGGTTGTGCGTCCGGGCGAGAAGATACCCGTTGACGGTATTGTCGTAGGCGGCCGTTCCACGGTTGACGAAAGTATGATCAGCGGCGAAAGCCTGCCCGTCAGTAAAGGACCCGGCGACGAGGTCATCGGGGCGACGATCAATAAGCAGGGGCTACTGACCTTCGAGGCGACGCGCGTGGGCAAGGAAACGGCCCTGGCGCAAATCATCAGCCTGGTCGAACAGGCTCAAGGCAGCAAAGCGCCCATCCAGAGCGTTGTCGATCGCGTGGCCGCCTATTTTGTACCTTTTGTCATTATCACCGCTCTGGTGACCTTCGCCATCTGGTTTGTCCTGACCGGTGATGCCGTGCTGGCGCTGATTCGCATGGTCGCCGTGCTGGTCATCGCCTGTCCCTGTGCCATGGGATTGGCCACGCCGACCTCGATTACGGTGGGCATGGGCAAGGGGGCTGAATACGGCATTCTCTTCCGCACCAGCGCCGCCCTGGAGCAGGCGCATGATCTGAATACGATCGTGCTCGATAAGACAGGCACGATCACGCGCGGCGAACCGCAGGTGACGGATGTCTTGCTCAGCAAGACCAGCTCCTTAACCGATAATGACCTCCTGCGCCTGGCGGCCTCGGCTGAACGTGGTTCAGAGCACCCCTTGGGAGAAGCGATTGTGCACTCGGCAGAAGCGCGCGGGTTGGCGCTGAGTATGCCGGAAACGTTTGAAGGCCTTCCCGGCCTGGGTATCGCGGCTACAGTAGACGGCAGCCAAATCCTGCTGGGAAATAAGCGCCTCATGGAGAGCAAGGCTATCTTCTTGAACGGCCTGGAACCGAAAGCGCAGGCTTTGCAAGAGAAAGCAAAGACGGCGATGTGGCTGGCTGTCGACGGCCAGGCCGCGGCCTTGATCGCTGTAGCCGATACGATTAAAGATGGCTCGCGGGAGGCGGTAGACCGCCTGCATGAAATGGGTCTCGACGTGGTGATGATGACCGGGGACAATGAAGCCACCGCCCAGGCGATCGCCGATCTGGCAGGCGTGGATCGCATCTTTGCCGAGGTGCTGCCGGGAGATAAGGCGGCCTTCGTGAAGCAGCTGCAAGATGAAGGTCGCGTGGTGGCCATGGTCGGCGACGGCATCAATGACGCTCCGGCGTTGGCCATGGCTGATGTGGGGATGGCTATCGGTACGGGCACTGATATAGCTGTAGAAACGGCCGACGTGATCCTAATGCGCGGCGATCTGCGCAGCGTGCCCCAGGCGATCGAGCTTTCCAATGCCACGATGCGCAATATTTACCAGAATCTAGGTTGGGCCTTTGGTTACAATGTGGCCCTAATCCCCATCGCTGCGGGCATCCTGGCTCCATTTGATAGGGTGCCTGATTTCTTACGCCAGCTGCATCCGATTCTCGCCGCGGGAGCGATGGCCTTTTCCAGCTTCAGCGTGGTCATGAATTCCCTGAGATTAAAACGGCTGAAACTTGATTAATAAATAATTGTTGAATTGTTAAGTATTCAACAATTCAACAATTTAGCAGATAATAATTTCCATGATTGAACCTGTTTTAATCGTCGGCGCCGGTATGGCCGGGCTGATTGCCGCCCGGAAACTGCAAGGGCTCGGTTATAAGGTGATTCTTTTGGAAGAATCGGTCATTGTCGGCGGGCGATTAGGCGCGCGAGCCTTTGATGGGGTTCGCTTTGACAGCGGGGCCCAGTTTTTCACAGTGCGCGAAAGGCGCTTCAGCAGATTGGTCGACCAATGGCTTGACGATGGTGTAGCCTGTTTGTGGAGCCGCGGGTTTGTAAAGGCTTCCGGCCGCGTGCGTGAGGATGGCCACCCGCGTTATCGCGGCGTTCCCGATATGGCCGGTATTGCGCGTTACCTGGCCAGGGGATTGGATGTACGTATCGGTCACCGGGTTGAGTCGGCGTCGGTCGAAGACGGCCGTTGGTGCTTGACCTTGAAAGACGGGATGGTTGTGGACGGCCGTATGCTGCTGCTTACACCGCCGCTGCCGGAGTCTTTGGCACTTCTTGAAGCGGGAAATTACGAGCTTCCGGCGGAGGTGCAGGAGCGCTTGGGGGCGGTCACCTATGCGCCCTGCCTGGCGTTGCTGGTGGAGCTGGAGGAAGCGAGCACGCTGCCTCCGCCGGGCGGCTTGCAGCTGCATGGCGAACCGATCGCCTTTATCGGCGACAACACAAAGAAAGGAGTCTCGACGCGCGGCTATTCCCTGACTATCCATGGCGGACCCATGTTCAGCGAAGAATATTGGAGTGCCACGGATGAAGAGATCGCTGAACTGCTGCTTGATGAGGCCTATTACTGGCTTGGCGCGCCGGTAAAACAATGGCATTTGCAACGCTGGCGCCACAGTATCCCTAGGGAGATCATCAACCAACGCACGCTTCACCTGCCGGGACCGCCGGACCTGATCTTCGCCGGCGATGTCTTCGGCGGCCCACGCATAGAAGGCGCGGCTATGTCGGGGTTGGCGGCGGCTGAGGCGGTGGTTTGTTCGGTGGGGCGGGGATAGGACCGTACCGCAGATGGGACCGTAGATGAACGCAGATTGCGCGGATAGTACCGCAGATGATGCTGATGACGCTGATGGCGCGGATGACTTATTAGCGAAGCGGCGATATTCCAAATCCGAAATCCCAAATCCGAAATCACTAATCTCTTGCATCTCGCGGCGATGGGGGTAAAGTTGTAGGGCGTATTTGTGATATCAAATTATCAGGAGAAGTTGCATGTGTCGCAATATTAGGACGCTGTATAACTATGATCCGCCGGCAACGGAAGAGGAAATCATGGCCTCGGCGCGCCAGTACGTGCGTAAGGTGAGCGGCTTTAGCAAGCCTTCGCAGGTTAATGAGGCGGCTTTCGAAACGGCCGTTTCCCAGGTGGCGGATATTACGAAGCAGCTTCTTGCGGATCTGATCACAAAAGCACCGCCGCGCGACCGCCAGGTTGCAGCGGCCAAATTAAAAGAGCGAGCGGCTGAAAGATACGGCCGTTAAAAAAGACCAGTTTGGAGAACAGAAAATGAGTGAAACATCCCCCGAATTCGAAATTGTTCAGAACGAAGAAGCGCGCCAGTTTGAATTGACGTTGGACAATCGTACGGCCAAGGTCACCTACGTGATGTTAAGCCCTACGACAATCATCTACACCCATACCATGGTGCCCTTCTCTCTGAAAGGGCAGGGCGTCGCCAGCGCTCTCGCGCGCCATGTCTTGGACTACGCCCGCGAGAACAATCTCAATGTCGTTCCCCAGTGCCCCTTCATCCGCTCCTACATCGAACGCCATCCCGAGTATGATGACCTGGTGATGAAATCGACGAGGTAGGCAGGGTGGCGGGTGGCCTGTTTACTGCGTGAAGTATTTAGTATCAAGTGTTTAGTATTTAGTGTTGGACGATTCCTACACTTCCGAAATCCGAAATCCGAAATCCACAATTAATCCGGTCTCTTAATCGTATTAAACTGCCAGGTGAATGTTTCGCCGTTGGTCGTGACCTGGGCGGTGTAGGTCTCGTCGGCGGCCAGGGGATTGCGAGGCATGATCACGATGGCGTTATTATTGCTGAGGATCTCGCGGCCGGTTTTTAAGGCCCACGAGTCGTTATTAGTGTAAGTCGTCTGGTCAAAAATGCAGGCTTCTAAGGGGGTGTCCCCCATAGCCAGGCGAAAGTTTTCAACCTGCGGTATGCGGTTTCCATTCCCGAGAAAGAGAACTATCGGCGCGCCCGTTGGGCGAGAGTAACCAGGGCAGCTGGCGATGGGATCGGGCCATTCATAGAGGCTGTGGCGCACAACCCAGGTACTGCTGCCCGGTCCGGGGAAAAACACCGGGTATATCGTCCCAGGATCCCGGCCGGGATCGGAGCCGATATCGAGGACGGAGGCCATGGCGACATCGCCGCCCGCTTCGACATAGTCGCCGTAGCCGACGTTGTTTAAATTGGGATCGAGCATGTCGACTAGGTGAAATGGAGCTGAAGCCCAGAAGTTGATGCTCCAGACATAGTTGGCTTCAGTCTGGCTGGTAGAGAAGATGTTGCTGTTTTTAGCAGCCAGGTCACCGGCCGGATTGTAATAAGGATTATTGGGATCCTCTTTATGGGCGATAGGATCATCATTTTCAACCATGTAGATGCTGTGTAACTCGCTGCCAAAATTATAAGGTTCATAATCGAGGACCGGCTGCAGACCGGCCATGGCTCGAAAGCGGTTGACCAACGCCAGCCATGCCGGCGGCGGCGGAGGTTCAGGGGTGGGGGTCACCGTGGGCAGCGGCGTAGCTGTCGGTAAAGGCGTTTCCGTCGGCAGGGGGGTATTTGTCGGAAGCGGGGTTTCCGTGGGCGTGGCCGTTGGCTCTGCCGTGGCGGTCTCTGTAGCGGTTGCCGTCGGGGGAGAAGTGGTAGGAACGGCCATAACGGTCGGACGACTTGTCGCCGTCGCCTGTTCCGTAGGAACGGCCGTAGCCTGCACAGCCGCTGCCACCGCTGCCGGAGTCTCTTCAACACCGGACCCGCCGGCAATCTGGCCGGCCCGGCAGGAAGTCGATAAGACGATCAGGGCTAATAGACTGATTGATAAACCTATAAAACTGATTGATAAACCTATAAAATTGGTGAGGGATTTCATTCTATAACGCAGCTATTCTTTCTTAGGCACGATAAATAATTCGTCTTCGTAACACCACATCCAGGATTCACCCGGTTCGAAGGAACGGATGATCGCGTGGCCGGTTTCTTGGAAATGTTTGCTGGCATGCTTGTTCTTGGAATTATTGCAGCAGCCAACGTGGCCGCAGACCATGCACAGGCGCAGGTGGACCCAGCTGTCACCCATCTTCAGACACTCTTCGCATCCCTCGGGAGTCCTCGGAGTGACATCCTGCACCTGATTCATATGCTCGCAAGTTTCGGCCTTACGCGGACGGCCGGTTGGTTGTTCTGACATCATGATCTCCTTTTATATCGCGGAGGTTTTTTTGGTTCTCTAGCACCTTTCTTTCCCAAGAATGGAACGGTTTTGATATATTATCATATCTGCTTGTCGGCCGTTTGACTAGTGTAGCATAGTAAGATCTTATGCAAAGTTTAACCATTTCCCCGGAAACTTTCTAGACGACGGCTTGAATTTGTATTAAGCAGTTTCCGGGGAAATACCAAGGGGAAATATGGAGAGGAGAGGACTTAATCGGGAGGCTGTGATGTCAGTCCCATAAGGCCGGTGCGGATGGGCAGCTCCTCTACTTCCGCCAGCTCCACCTCGACTTCTTCCGCCCGATCCAGGCGTCCGGCATACCAGTTTACCAGCGGCTGGGCGGAGAGGCCGTGGGCAAAAATGCTGAAGAGCACGGTCAGGGTAACTATCGTTGCTAAAGGCTCGACCGATAAACCCGCTTCTTGAAAGCCGGCCGTGGCCAGGAGCCCGAAAACAACGGATGCCAGGCCGCGCGGGCCGAACCAACCCATCAGGAGGACCGTGTCCAGGCGCAGGCCTGTGCCAATCATGCTCAGAGCTACGGGCAGCATGCGCACCACGGTGAGACTGAGGAGGGCATAAAGGATCGCCCGGCCGCCGTAGGTCATTGCCCAATCGAGCACCGCCGGCGATATGTAGATCGCGGCGAAGACAGTCCAGACCAGCATGGACATCAGCGTGCCCGCCCCTTCGGCGAACTCCGTTTGTTCGGCCAGTTTATGGCTTGAAGCCTGGCCGAAGACAAGACCGCCGATGAAAGCGGCCACGAAACCGTTGCCGCCCACGGCCACGGATAGGAAGAAACAGGCCAGGGCCACGGTCAGAATGGATAATTTGCTCCACATTTCCGTGGTCCATTTGCGCGAAACGGCCGTTTTCAGGAATACCCCGGCGGCGTACCCGACAGCTGCGCCGATGAGTACAGCCAGCCCCAACTCGATCAAGGCATCGCTGACCCAATCTCCCAGGAATACCGTTTCTTCTGTCAGTGTAACGCCCAGGAAAAGAATGACGAAAGGCGAGACAATACCGTCGTTAAGGCCGCTTTCGATGTTCAGGGCGCGGCGTATGCGCACCGGCATGAGCGGGTTGGTGTAGATAGGCAGACCCAAAGCGGCGTCTGTAGGCGCCAGAATGGCTGCCACCAGCAGGACGTAGCCCACGGGAAGCTCGGGAAAGAGCAGTTTGCCGAGGATACCGCCCAGGATGATGATCAACGGCAGGGCGATACCCAGCAGCCGCCCCGGCAGCGATATATCTTCGCTGATTCTGCGCACGTTGAGCGTCGAAGCGTCTGCAAAGAGAAGCATGGCTAGGGTCAGTTCGGCCAGCAGCTGGATGTTTTCTGAGCTGGGGCTGACGACCAGAATATCCGCTACCTGCGGCCCAAAGAGAATGCCCGCGAAGACGAAGATCATGGGCATGCTGATATACCAACGGCCGAAAATCCGCGCCAGTCCCGTCACCAGCGCGGCCAGGATGAGAAAAAAGGCGAAAACGAGCTCTGAATCCTGCATATTGTCTCAAGGGTTGTTTGACTGCTGCACGCCATTGTAACAGGAGAGGGAGATAGAGAGAAGAGATAGAGATAGAATCGTGCATTACATCTATTGGAAACGATTGGTTATCGGGGACTAAAGGTGCAGCCAGCAGTGCCCTGGAAGTGCGAAAGTGCTCCTGTATCGACAAGAGATGACCAATCTGATATTGTAAGCGAAAGGTGATTTGCCAAAGACATTATTGGGCGGAAAGAAAGCCTGGTTAATTTCTCTCATGTTCGTGGTTGACAGTCGCGGGTAGAGTGTGGAGAATGTGAGCAATATTGAATGACGATAGGATAAGGATGATGGACAGCTATTTGATACGACCGGGAGAAATGCTCTATTTGCTGAAGGTAGCCGGGATTTCTATTCCGCCAACAATGACGGCCGATGAATTTGGGGTGTTCGCCGGCACACCGTCGCCGGCTCCGAGCGCGGATGCTGAAGCCAAACAAGCGCTGATCAATGCGCTGGCCGCGCCGGAAATTGTGGTCCGCGTCTGGCGCATGGAGTCGGACACTGGGCCGGATATGGTCTGGTATTATTGGGACGGCATTTCGGCCGTGGGTCTGCGCAAAAAGGAGGGCGGTGATTTTGAACTGTTCACGCTTGATGACCTGGACGCGCTGCGCTTAGCTGTTAAGAATGTCCTGACCCTCAAACCTGTCCCCAAAGAAGAAGATTTTTACGCTATTTTGAGCCGTGAAGATTTTATGGAGGCGCGCGACCTGGCCGATGTCTGGGATGAAGTACCCGCGCTCGATATTCTGGAGGCTGACGGCCTGCATAAATCCTCGGCCAAGGAGTTGTTTGACGCGGCCAGCGCACCGGAATGGCGCACCCAGGTCAATCTGACCGGCATCCGCCCGCAGGGCAATATCGAGCGCGTCGTGCGCGTGGCCCAGGGCGCAAACTCCGCCTGGATGGCCGTACCCCTCGATCCTCAAATCTCGCGTGTTCGCGTAGAAACGATCCAGGCAGGTGAACTGGAATCGCTTCTGTGGGAATACTGGGATGAGGTGGGCGGATAGAATGGGGGCAGGGTTGCAAGGTTGCAGAGCTGCAAAGTCGCATAGTGATTTAGCCTTGATCTGGCCTGACCACCTGACTAACTGATAAACTGATATACTGAAATACTGAAATACTGAAACACTGGCAGGACTAAAATGACCGACATTCCTTTAAATGCAAAAGTTTTCTGTAGCGATGGCGAGGTGGGAGAGACAACGGCTGTCGTCATTGACCCAATCAAAAAAGCTGTCACCCACGTAATAGTGAGTCATGATTTCGAGGCGCTGGTTGTTCCCCTGGAGAAGGTTGCTGAGGCCGGCCCTGATTCACTGACGCTCTCCTGCACAACGGCCGAACTTTCGCAGATGCCGCCCTTTACAGATGTCCATTACATCGAGGGCGATATCTACTTCCCCGACTATATGGATGCGGCTTGGACGACGCCCTATGTTACATCCTACCCGGGAGAGGATTTACCTGTTTTTGAAGAGCAGCTGCCTCCCGGAGAGCTGGCCGTGCATCGCGGGGACCCGGTGCAGGCTACGGACGGCCAGGTCGGCCACGTGGGAGAGTTCGTGGTTAATGCCGAGAACGGCCGTATCACCCACCTGGTTTTACGAAGGGGCCATCTATGGGGCAAGCGTGACGTGACCATCGGGCTGAATCTCATCGATAAGGTCAAAGAAGGCCAGGTCTTACTAAACGTGGATAAGAAAACAGTGGAACAACTCCCGGCGGTGAAGGTTAAGCGCCATTACCCGTGGGAGGACTAGGGTAGTATGTATTTAGTATTTAGTGCGCTGACAGCCTGAAAACCTGAAAACCTGACTACTTGACCAACTGACCAACTGACTGACTATACTATAAGGAGACTTAATAATGTCGGAAATTCCTCTTAATGCACAGGTAATTTGTACGGACGGCAAGGCTGGTACGTCGACGGCCGTGATTCTCGATCCGATCAAAAAAGCTGTGACCCATGTTGTCGTGAAGATCAGCGGTGAGGATGAGCGCGAAGTGCCTTTGGGGCATGTCGTGAGCGCCGAACATGATGCCATCACCTTGAATTGTACGAAAGCGGACCTGGAGAATATGGCGAAATTCAAAACCTTCCAGTATGTCCCAGGAACGACCCATAACCCCAATTTACCCGGGGGAGAATGGGAAGCGCCTTACGTGACCCTGGATTATGGTGGGGATATGCGCGAGGTTGAAGCATTACCTGAAGGCGAGCTGGCCGTGCATCGCGGCGATCCGGTCAAGGCCACCAACGGCCAGGTAGGCGTCGTCGGTGAGCTTGTTGTTGATGCCGACAGCGGCCGGATCACGCATCTCGTCTTAGAAAAAGGCCATCTTTTCGGTAAAGAGGAAATCACTGTGCCCCTGGACCAGATCGACCACGTGGCCGAGGATGGCATTGTGCACCTGAGCATTGACAAATCGGCCGTAAAGAATCTGCCCTCGGTGAAGGTTAAGCGTCACTATAGAGGTTAATCTTCAATAACCAATATCCACACGGATCATAAGACCTTGGAGACCTTGGAGGTTTTGAGTCATACGAGGTTGGAAGTACTAGGACAAAAACCTCCAAGGTCTTTTAGGTAATTCCACTCCGCGGCAGGCGTACAGTAAAGACTGTCTTTCCCGGCTCCGACTCGACATCAAAACGTCCGTTATGCTGCTGGACAATGATGCTGTGGCTGATATTCAGGCCCATGCCTGTCCCTTTACCCGGTTCCTTGGTCGTAAAGAAGGGATCAAAAATGTGCGGCAGAACTGTTTCGGGAATGCCCTCCCCATTGTCCTCAATCTCCACAATGACCCAGCGGTCATCATGCGCTGTACGAATGGTGACCGCCCCTGCTTCGCCGACGGCGTCGATGGCGTTATCCAATAAATTAGTCCATACCTGGTTCAGCTCACTACCGTAAGCCTCGATGACCGGCATCTCGGGATCGTACTTACGGGTGACGTTCACCGCACCTTTGAGCTTGCTGCGCAGGATCACCAGGGTGCTGTCCAGCCCTTCGTGCACATTCACCATCTGCACCGGCGCCTGGTCGAGATAGCTGTAAGACTTCAATGCTTTGACCAGTTCTGAAATACGCCCCGCCCCTTCGCTGACCTCTTGCAGCAGGCTGTAAACGGCGAAAGTATTGTCCAGCCAGGTAATCACCGCCGGGAGCTCCGCGGACGAATAGGTCTCCACCAGCCGGCCGAGCTCTTCTTCCGTAAAATTAAAATCAACCAGGTTGGGCGCGACGTCCCAGGGGTCTTCGACCCCCTGACCGTCAAGCCAGGTTTCTAACTCGTATTCGCGGTCGCTGCGCGCCAGCGAATCAAGTTCGACCGGTTTTTGGGCGCAGGCACGCGCTTTTTCTTCCAAGGCGAGCAGGGTTTGTACCTGCTCCTCGGAGAGACCCAGGGAGCCCAGCTTGAGGTAAATTTCCTGCATCGCCGCGGCGCGTTCCAACAGCTGCGCTGCGCCACGTTTCGTCGCCGCCGCGGGATTGTTCAATTCATGGGCCATGCCCGCGCTGAGCTTGCCCAGAGTAGCCAGTTTCTCATTCTGGCGCATGGTCACTTCCTGCTGCATGAAAGCCTGCTCCAGATCGCGCAGCTGCTTGCGCCGCAGGCTGGCATCCAACCGCGCTTTCAAAATAACGGGATTGAAGGGTTTAGTCAGGTAATCTTCCGCGCCCATTTCGATGCAGCGCACCGCGCTGCCGATTTCATCCAGAGAGGAGATGACAATGACCGGGATATAGCGCAGAGCGGCATCATCCTTCATCCTTTCCAACACCTGGTAGCCGTCCATCTTGGGCATCAGGATGTCCAGCAGCAGCACGTCAAAGGGTTTGTCGCGCATCATCTCCAGCGCTTCCGCGCCATCTTCGGCCGTTTCCACGGTATGCCCCTGCTGCTCCAAATTGCGCGAGAGCTTCATGCGGTTTATGCGGTTGTCATCGGCGACGAGGATATGTCCCGTTTGCTTGTCTTCCATTTATTAGGTCCTCAGGTGGTCAGGTGGTCAGGCAGCCAGGTGGCATTGACCACCTGACTACCTGACTGCCTGACAGCCTATTTCAACGCCTCCAGCGCCGGTTTAATCGCTTCATAGAGGGCATCCGCCTGGTCAACCAGCGGTAGGGCGCCGTCGAGCTGATTCTCCTTGCCCATTATTTCCAACTGCTTGCTCAGTGCGCTTAAGGCCATCGCCCCAAATTCTGCGCTGTTTGATTTCAGGCTGTGCGCGTGCAAACGCAGTTCAGGCGCGTCGCCGGACTCAGCGGCCCGGCGCATATCGGCCAGCATTTGCGGCGCGTCTTCCAGGAAAGTGTCTACCAGCTCGGCCAGGAACTCTTCGTCATCCCCTACCGTTTGCCTTAAATTGTCCAACGCGGCCGGGTCGAGCGTTTCGGCATCGGCGGCCGGAGAAGGCGCTCTCTCTTCGGCCTTTTGCGCCATCTGGGGGGTGGCTTCATCGCTGCCTTCCGCCTGCTGCATGCTCTCTCCAGCGCGTGTGAGCGCGTCGACCAAAGCCGGCACGCGGATCGGTTTGCTCACATAATCATTCATGCCCGCGGCCAGGCAGCGCTCGCGATCACCGGCCATGGCATTTGCCGTCATGGCCACGATGTAGGGCTTGTGCGGATCATGGAGTTCGTGCCGGATCTGCCGGGTCGCCTCCAGGCCGTCCATCTCCGGCATTTGTAAATCCATCAGGACGACGTCATATTCCCCGTTGACAGCCGCCTCGACCGCCTGCAGCCCTGTCTCCACAATATCAGCCCCGTAGCCCATGCGTTCAAGCAGGCGGACGGCCAGCTTTTGATTGGTCGCGTTGTCCTCGGCCAGCAAAATTGACAGCGGTAGGCGCTCGCCCATCTGGTGATCAAATTCAGATGGGCGGTGTTGTTTCGGCGCATCCTGCCTGGCCTGACCGGCAAGGACAAAAACCAGGGCGTCATGCAGCTGGGACGGTTTGATCGGTTTGGTGAGGTGGGCGGCGAAATCGATGCCCGCGGCGTCCATCTCTTGACGGCCAACGGAGGAGAGCATCACCAGGGGCAGTTCCTCAGACGGCCGTATTTTGCGAATGGCGTTTGCCAGCTCAACGCCGTTCATCTCCGGCATTTTGAAATCCAGAATAGCGATGTCGAAAGGTTCGCCAGCTTGAATCCAACCCAGCGCCTCATTCGGGGAAGGGGTGCCCAGGCTGGCCATCCCCCACGATTTAGCCTGGCCGGCCAGGATGCGGCGGCTCGTTTCATTGTCGTCTACAAAGAGCAGCCGTTTACCGCGTAATTCCGGTAGTTCCTCGTGCAGCATATCGCCGCCTGACTCGGGGATGGCATCGGCGCGGAAAGTGAAATGGAAGGTCGATCCTTCCCCTGGGACCCCGCTGCTTTCCGCCCACATCGTGCCGCCCATCAATTCACTGAGCCGTTTGCTGATCGCCAGGCCCAGGCCTGTGCCGCCGAAACGCCGGGTGGTGGATACATCGACCTGGCTGAAGGATTGGAATAGGCGGTCGATACGGTCAGGCGGGATGCCCAGCCCCGTATCCCGCACCGTTACATGATAAAAATATGGCTTGCCATCGCCATGATGCTTTTCCATGGGTGAGCCGCTTACGGTGAGCACGATTTCACCCTTCTCCGTGAACTTGACGGAATTGCTGAGCAGGTTGACAGCGATCTGGCGCAGGCGCACGGCGTCGCTTTCGATATGTTCAGGCGTGCCCGGGGTGATAATATAAGCCAGGTCCAGACCTTTATCGGCCGCCTTGGGGGCCAGCAGATCGAGTGCCTGTTCAATGCATGCTCGTAAATCGACCGGGGCCAGCTCGATGTCCATCTTGCCGGCTTCGATCTTCGAAAAATCGAGGATATCGTTGATGATCGTCAGCAGAGCTTCGCTGCTGTTGCGCACCGTGTTAGCGTAATCCTGCTGTTCGGTGTCGAGGTCCGTATCCAGCAACAGGCTGGTCATGCCGATGATGCCGTTCATGGGCGTGCGGATCTCGTGGCTCATGGTGGCCAGGAAGGCGCTCTTGGCCTCGTTGGCCGATTCGGCGGCGGCGCGCGCCTCTTTCGCTTCTAGAATGAGGCGGATATTGTCCCCGGTTGCGGCGACGAACGAGGCGATCTGGGTGAGCAGCCCCTCATCACGCGCTTCAAAGCCGCCCACCTTCGTGCTCGCCGCGTTAAAGACCCCGGCGATGCGTTCGCCGCTCATCATGGGCACATTGATCACCGATCGCAGCCCCTCATCGGCCAGTATTTTGGCGTCAAGATAATCAACCTCGCGCAGATCCGGCGTGCAAATGAGCTGCTTCTCGCGCAGCGCTTTGCCGACAAGCGTGTTGTCGATCGGCACCTCGATGCCCACCGGCAGGGTAGCCGTTTTTCCTGTTTGGGCGTAGACCTCCAGGTGCTCACCATCCCCGCTGGGCAGGGCGGCGCTCACACGGTCGGCGGGGACGATTTGCGGCGCGTATTGGGTAGCGATATTCAGTATCTCTTCCAGGGTATCGGCCAGGCTCAATTCCCGCCCCATCTGATTGAGAACGGCCAGGCGGCGCGATTGTTCCTTGGACTCGGTGAATAGCTTGGCGTTATCAAGGGCCATAGAAGCCAGCTCGGCAAAACGGCCGACCAGTTCAACCTTCGCCTCGTCAAACCGCAGTTCTGAACTTCTCTCATAGGCCAGGCCGATAGTACCCACAATTTTGTCGCTGGAATGCAGGGGAACGGCCATCAGCCCGCGCAGCTGGTCCAACTCCGGGCTGGGTACGCGATGTTCCCAGGTGTTATAATCTTCGACGAGAATAGCTTTACCTTGATCCCAAACCCGGCCCGACAGCCCCTGGCCTTTCTTCAAGCGATAGCCGATCACGGCTTCAAAGATACCCAAACCAACTTTTTGCTCCAGCTCATCATCCTGTTCTTCCAGGAGAAAAACAAAGCCGTGCGTTGTGCCCAGGAGCTGCGCGGCGCGGGTGACGATCGCGTGCAGCAGGTCGTTCAGATCGAGGCGGCTGATCAAGCCCAGCGTTGTCTCATGCAGAGCCGCCAGATATTCATTCTGCTGGCGCGTTGCTTCTTCGGCGACTTTTTGTTCGGTGATGTCAGTGATGAAGCAGCGCACATGGTCGCTTTCTGGCACGCAGTGAAAGAGCTGCTCGTACCAAAGGTCCCCCAGCTGTATTTCGCGGATGACTAAGCGCTTTTCACTGCTTTCCAGCTCATCGATGACCGATTGGAAGTCAGCCAGCAGCGGGGACTTCAAGCCATCGAAGCGGCAATCAGGAAAAAGCTTTTCCCCGGCGGGATTGAGGTAATGAATTTGACCGTCCGGGCTCAGTTCAATAATGGGGCGGGGATTCATCTCCGGGAAAGAGGCCAGGCGCGTCAGTTCCTGATTAGCCTCCTGCAAACGATCCGTCTGCTGCCAGCGCTCGATCGCCATGGCTAGATGTGTAGCAATAGTCGTCCCCACCCGCAGGTCTTCTGAGTCATAGCCATTGGGCTTTGAGATGGCCAGGATTAAGGTGCCAAGTGTTTCGCCATAAGCTTGCAGTGGTAAAAGCATGATCGTGGACAGCGCTCCATCCCACAAGACAGGATCGATAGAGCTATCTTTTTGATGCCTGGCGATTTCTTCCTCATCCAGGACCCGTGGTTTACCATGAACCAGGATGGTTTCAGAATATCCATCCACCAGGGAGAGGGATTTGTTTTCGTAATTGGGCACATTTCTACGGGATTCGGCGAGCGTTCGGTAGGAAAAAGTCTCGCCATCTATATTACATAAGGCGACCGTGCAGCGCTCAAAGCTGAGCAGCCATTTCAAATTGCTGGTCATTTTCTGTAAGAGCTGTTCCAGGTTGTCCGCCTGGGCAATGAGCAGAGCGAATTCGGACAGCATGCCGTATCGTGCTGCCTTAATCTTTGCATCATCAACTTTCATAAACAATCTCCACCGGCGGTGAGCTAACCATCAATCTGGACTCTATAAAACGGCCGCCCGGCAGCGACCGCTTTATCATAAGATAATACAACGATGGTGGGTAATCGTCAAAATCTATTAGAACCGACCTGACATATGCGGCTGGGTTTCGGAAGGCTGGAAGTCTTTTGGGTGGTCAGCTAGTCAGTTCCCGCCAATTCTACGGCCGCCTGCGCGTGAATCGCGGTGGTGTCGAAGAGTGGGATGGAGGTGTGTTTTTGCTGCACGAGCATGACGATTTCTGTGCAGCCTTCGATGATACCCTCGGCGCCGCGGTTTCGCAGGTTGTCCATGATTTGCAGGTACTGCCGGCGGGATTCATCACGCACGATGCCCAGGACCAATTCTTCGTAGATCACGCAGTGCACGATTTCGCGTTCGTCCGGCGGGGGTATGAGCACTTCCAGGCCGTGTTTTTCGCGTAGACGGCCGGCATAGAAGTCCTGCTCCATCGTGAAGCGCGTGCCCAGGAGGCCGATTGTTTGTAAGCCCTGGCTCTTGATGCGTTCGGCCGTAGCGTCGGCGATATGCAGCAGGGGGATGGAGATCTCGGCTTCGATCTGCGGGGCGACCTTGTGCATGGTGTTGGTGCAGATGAGCAGAAAATCAGCGCCCGCGTTTTCCACCTGGCGCGCGGCCGTGGCCAAGCGATCCCCGGCTTGACGCCAATCTCCGGCCATTTGCAGCGTCTCTATCTCCTGGAAATCCACGCTGACCAGGGCGATTTTTGCCGAATGCAGCCCGCCCAAACGGGCCTTGATCCCTTCATTAATCGCTCGATAATAGAGCTCCGTGCTCTCCCAACTCATCCCGCCAAGAAGTCCGATTGTTTTCATGGGCGATAGGATAACAGGTACTCAGGTAATCAGCCAGTCAGGTGGTCAGGGGACCTGAACACCTGACTACCTGACAACCTGAAACGCTGATATACTGACCCACTGATAAACTGACTCACTTGACAAGGAGACTACAACCATGACCGATATTGTTCGTTGGGGATTGTTATCAACGGCTAATATTAACCAGGCGCTGATTCCGCCGATTCGCGCTTCAAAACGAGGTGAATTAACGGCCGTTGCCAGCCGCTCTTTAGAGAGCGCGGAGGCTTATGCCGCCGAGTGGGATATTCCCCTGGCCTTCGGCAGCTATGAAGCGATGCTGGAGTCAGATGCCGTGGACGCTGTCTATATCAGCCTGCCCAATCACCTGCACGCAGAGTGGAGCATTAAGGCCATGCGCAACGGCAAGCATGTCTTGTGCGAAAAGCCCTTTGCCCTGACTGTCGAAGAGGTGGATGAAGTGCGCGCTGTCGCTGAGGAGACGGGCATGGTCATCGCCGAAGCTTTTATGTACCGCCATCACCCGCAGACGAAACTCGCCCGGGAGATCATCGACAGCGGCCGTCTAGGAGATGTGACCGTCGTGCGCGGCGTTTTCACCTTCAAGATGGGCGGCCGCGACAACGTGCGCCTGGTGCCGGAGTGGGGTGGGGGTTCGCTGTGGGATGTGGGCTGTTATCCGATGAGCATTGCCCAGTTCTTCATGGGCGGCGCGCCGAGCCGGGTTTTTGGCGATCAGTGGATTGGTAAAGAAGGGGTCGATGAGGTTTTTGTGGGCCAGATGCATTATGAGGGCGGGCGCATGGCCCAGTTTACCTGCGGGTTTCGTAATCCGGAGCATGCCTATGTCGAGGTGTTGGGCACGAACGGCCGTTTGATCCTCAACAAACCCTTCAAGCCGCAACTGACCGGAAACCATTTCCTGTTCGAAAATGAGAATGGCGCGGCCGAAGAAATCCCACTGCCGGAAGCGGATCTCTACCTGGGTGAAGTTGAAGATTTACAGGCGGCTATTTTAGACGGCAGCGCACCTTATCTCACGCTCGAGGAAACGCGGAATCACATCCGCACCCTTCTGGCTCTGTACGAGTCGGCCGGAACGAATCAGCCGGTGGGTTTGGATTAAGCCTCCTGTTCGGCGACGTCCCCGCTGACCTCCGCCAGCTCACCTGAGCGATGTTCTTCACCGAGTAGGTCCGCGTCGGCGGGATCGATCTGATCGATGCTGTTTTTAATCCAGCGCGCGCCGTAGTTGCCCGCGAAGAAAACGAGCACAAAGATGAGGATAATCACGCCCCAGGCCAAATTGGAGAACTCCATGCCGTAAGCGCCGATCATGGTCAGCATGATCGCGCTCGGCGTACGGCCGAACAGGTTGGCGATAAAAAATTTACCGGCGGAAATGCCGCTCAACCCACCGACGAAGTTCATGGCGTCGGAGGGGAAGATGGGCAGTAAGAAGGCGATGGTAAAGAAGACCGTGCCCTTTTGGTTGGCCACCCGTTCCCAATAATCGACTGTTTCGCGGTCGGCGAGCTTATAAACGATCGGCCGTCCTGCGTAGCGCGCCAGGTAATAGGCCATCTGGCTGGCAAATACGGTGAAGGCGATATTCATGATCAGGCCCCAGGCAAAGCCAAAGACATAACCGCCGCTGATGGAGACGACATGTCCGGGTATGAAAGCAATGAATACCTGGATCATTTGCGCCGCGAATAGGACCAGGGGCGCCAGTACGCCGAAGCTGCGCAGATATTCGCCGAATTGTTCCTGATCGCTGACAAAGTCGATCAGCAGCTTCAGATTGTCCCACCAATGCCAAAAGGCCAGGCTTAAGAGAATGAAAAGGGCAACGATTACCAGGGACACGAAGAGGCGCCGGTTGGAGGGTTCTTTGACGCTGTCGTCCTCTTCCGGCGCAATAACCTGTGGGGTTACCCCTATCGTTTCTTTATCTGATTCCTGTTTCGATGTCACGGCCATCGATCCTTCCCAAAAATATCATTCCATTACCTGGCGCAGCGGCGAACGGCTGTTTTCACACCCAAGAGCATTACGCCGCCAACGACCATTGGTTGCAGGACGGCCGTAATCCTAACAGAGTGCGCGCCGCCTTGGCAAGAATCTGCCATTCTTTATGGGTTGTGCATGAGATAAAGGGTCAGGGACCCTCGTGGAGAATGGCTAAAAGCCCCCTAATAATTCTAATTGGCCGTTTCTAGGAAAAAGCGCAGGGCTGTGGGCAGGCGGCGGGCCCAGGCGGCTTCGTTGTGGCCGGCCCAGCGCTCTTCGACGTAGCAGAGCTGGCGGTTCAGGCGGTATCCTTTGCGCATCAGGATGCGCTTCATGCGCCGCACGCCGCCGTAAGTACGGCGCGAATTGGCCAGACTGCGCAGCGCCTTCATTGAGCCCCCTTCCTCGCGGGTGCCCACGTCCAGGTAAATTTTCCCGGGCACAAATGGTGCATTTTGGATGTAATCATAAATAGCGCCCTGGCCAAACCAGAGCGCGGGGCTCATGACTCCGGCAAAACCGAATATGTATTCACGGTGGAAGAAACCGTAGAGGCTGATCAGTCCGCCCATAGACGAGCCCATGAGGCCGGTATGTTTGCGCTCAGGCAGCGTGCGAAAGCGGGCGTCGATCAGGGGTTTGAGCCTGTTCGCAATAAAGGAAAGATAGAGATTCCCTTTCCCGCCGCCGCGCAGCGGATCGTGGAAGGGACTGTATTCGTCCAGGCGTCCTCGACCGCTGTTGGGTATGCCGACGACGATCGCCTCCAGCCCCGTTTCATAAGCCAGTGTTTCCAGGACTTCGTCAACGCCCCACTCTCCGGCGAAACTCGTTGCCGGGTCGAATAGATTTTGGCCATCGTGCATGTACAGCACCGGGTAGCGTTTACCGGAAGCCTCACTCATTGAGGTGCAGTACGATGGCGGCAGATAGACCAATATATCGCGGTCATTATTCAAGGCCGGGCTGTGTACATCGCGCGAGACCTTGATATTGCCGCTGATCCGGTGACCCTCTTCCGCCGGGAATACGGCATGGTATGGCTGCCAGGATAACTTTTGCAAATAATCGCTCCACATAAATAATTCACTAAACAAAGCGGACTATTTTCCAGATTTTTGCCATAATGTCCATAGTTAAACTAACCGAAAAACAGAGGACAATGTCGCTGATGTTGGAGTATAAGCATGAGTAAGAAGGGCAGCAAGAACGAGGGAGACGATATCGATCGTGAAACATGGACGGAAGCGGATCGCCAGGCTGAGCACAAAATCCGCATGCGTTTTGAGTATAAGGACCTGATCGACGATTTGATCCAGGAAGGGCAGCAGCGGGGTCTCTTTGATAATTTAGCGGGGGCGGGCAAGCCGCTGGATTTGAAGTCCGATCTCTATAGTAATGACAGCAAGCTGGCCAACGATTTAATGAAGGAGCACAATGTGCTGCCGCAGTGGTTGGCGCGGCGCAATACGGTGAGCCTGGTTATTGAGGAACTGCGCGACAAAATCGGCCGTCATTGGCAGCGCCATGAGCAGGCTTACCGCCTGACCCAGGATGACACGCGGCGCAAGGCCTTATCCCTCAGCTGGCGCGCGCAGTGCCGCGCCTGGGAGGAAGAGATCAAAGGGATCAACAAGCAAATCGATGAATACAACCTGCGCCGCCCCGGCCAGGGCATGGAGATGTTCAAGCTGCGCCTGGACGAAGAGCTGAAGCGCGCCGGAGCCAGCCGCGAGCTCAATAACCAATAACCAATTTCCAATAGCCGATAGTCAACGCAACGTCTTAGAAATGTATCATCCTTGATTTTGGTATAATACCTACAATAGTTCCCAACAAGGATTGAAGATTATGGTACTGATGCTAAATCCACCTAAACTAGTCTATGACGATGAAGGTCGCTTGATCGAAGTGATCTTTTCCGCTGAGGACTACCTTGCCTATCTACGTGGCGTGGCTGCGGAGGAGGATTGGCAATCTTTGCCGCCCCACCTTCAGGACGCGATTGACCGCATGTTGATCGACGAGGTTCGTTCAGCCGGTGAAGAAACAATAGATCTTGATACGCTGCTGGCAAGTCCTGAATCATGAGCTATCGGGTGACCTTAACGGCCACGGCCGTTAAAGAGCGCAAACGAATTGATCCCGTTGTTCGCAATCGAATCGATCAGGTTTTGATAGGATTACAATCAGAACCACGGCCGTCTGGAGTCAAGAAACTATCCGGCAGGCAACAAGAATGGCGTGTGCGCGTGGGAGACTACCGTATTTTGTTCGAGATCGACGATGACGAGCAGTTAATAACCATCTGGCGTATTGCCCATCGCCGTGATGTTTACCGCTAAAAGCCAGGAAAATTCCACTACTGTCACAAACGCCAATAGAATAAGATTGTCACGTGTGATTATCCCCCACCTTTACTGGTCATAAAGCATTCAACCATCTCCAGAAGCTCATTTGAAGTCATACGGCCAACCCTAAAATTTAATCTCTCTCCATTCAGGGAGGGAGCCAGGGGGTGGATCCATCCTATTCCTTAGTTCTCAATTCTTCCAGAAATGCCCGCGCTTGCTCCGCATTCGGCGACTTTAATTCTTCAAAAATCACCAATGCCTCCTCTGTATATTCGATGGCCTTTTCCACCTGCCCGAGGTCGGCATAGGCTATGCCCAGATTTTCGTTCCATTCACCTTCTTGCTTTTGGTCGCCGGTTTCCTTTGCTACCTGCAAAGCTTGTTTGTAATAATCCGTGGCCTCTTCCACTTGACCAAGTTTGGTATACGCAATCCCTAAATTTCCCAAACAATTCCCTTCGCCGCGTTTGTCCCTTATTTCCCGTGCTATATCAATAGCTTGCTTATGATAGTCGATCGCTCTCTCCATCTGGTCTAGTTCTGCATAGGCAAGGCCTAGATTGCCCAAATCTATCCCTTCACCATGTCTATAGCCAATTTCCTGTTCTATATCGAGGGCTTGCTTAAAATAGTCAATCGCTTGCTCCACCTTGCCGAGTTTAAAACAGATGTGACCCAAACCGCTCAGGTCTGCGCTTTCGCCGCGTTTGTCGCCAATATCCTGTGCAATCTTCAATGCTTGTTTGTAATTTTTTTGCCTTCGCTAACTGCCCTAGTGCAATATTTACGTTTCCCAGATTTCCCAGTTGATGCCCCACGTCGCGTTTGTCGCCAATTTCCTGTGCAAACTTCAATGCTTGTTCATAACAAGACAGAGCCTGCTCCGACTGCCCAAGAGTAAAATATGCGTTTCCTAAATTGCCCCTTAGTTTCTGTTCTCTTCCTTTGTCTCCTATTTTCTGATAGATGGCTTGTGATTGGTGAATATAATCGATCGCCTGTTCCGACTTGCCGAGATCAATAAATGCGCATCCTATAGCTCCAAGACCTATCCCTTCGCCGAGTCTATCGCCAATTTTCTGGGCAATCTCAACCGCCTGTTGGTAGATTTCTATTGCCTCTTCCACCCGGCCGAGGTCTGCGTATGCGATGCCCAGATTGCCAAGATGACTCTCTTCGCCTTGTCTGTCACCTCTTGCCTGGGCTGCCTTAACACCTGCTTCTAGTGCATCGACTCTATCCACGCTATATCCCTGATAATCTAAATAATCTTTAATAGACCAGACCAAGTCATTAACAACCTCCCATTCCTCTTTTTTTTCACACACCCTTATCAACTGCATAATATGCGGCCGTTCCTCATCAAGTCTGGCAAATCCCATCGGTCCCTTATCACTCTGTTCTCTTATTAATCTGTTGTAAAAATCCGCCATCTCCAACAACTGCTTGCTTTCCAATGCCATCCTAGTTCTGGCATATGTATGAACTAGTGGGTGTGAAACGACATATCTGACACCCGTCCGTTCCAGCAGCTCATAATTCATCAACTCCCCCAATGCCTGCTGGGTCTCTATCGTCGACTTTTCCAGCGCCGCTGCCACCACCTCCGCCCTAAAAGGCATCAGCGCTAACAACCCTGCTACTGCAAGCGCTTCCTTCGCCCGCTCACTAACCTGCTCGACGCTCTTTTCCATCAAGATGGTCATGCTCTCCTCCCGCCGCTCCCCGAAATCCAATGCCTTTAGCCCGGTTTGTTGCAGCCATTCCAGGTACTCACTCGCCAGCATGCCGCTGCTAGCTATATAACTCCCTGCCAGTTTCACAGCTAAAGGCAGATTACCCACCAATTCGCAAATCTCCCGTCTCGCTTCTTCAACTTCCGCTCTATCGCCTGGCCAGTCAAACATCACCAAAAACGGCCGTTTCAATCCCCAATCCAAAATCCGAAGCCATTAATCTGATTTGACACATATCTAACAAGAAGATAGAATATGATTAGATATATTTCTAATTAAATTGGAGTTTTGCTATGAAGAAGCGAGATATGGCTTTGGCGGTGCAGCGCATTGCCGATGATCCTGCTAAAAGCGAATTGGAAAAGTTAACGGCCGCTTTTGGGGCGGTGACAGCGCAGTTTATCGACAACAGCGAGAATGACCTGGCCCTGGCACGGGCGATGGGGGATGAAGAAACGGCCGTTAAAGAACAGATTAAAGCGAATGTGATGCGTACGGCGCGTGAGATTTTTGCCTATTGTTATCAGGTAACGAGCGGCGATCGCAGTGAGGTGTGGCATGAATAAGATTAATTATGAAGAGAATTTGAACCAGCGTGCGGATCTGTTTAAGGCCTTGGGCCATCCGGCGCGCCTGCTGATCTTGAATCTGACCCGGATGCAGCCGCGCCATGGGGAAGAACTGGCGGCGATCCTCGGTTTGACTCCGGCGACGGTCTCGCACCACCTGTCTAAACTGGCTGATGCCGGTTTGCTGACTTCCAAGAAGGAGCAGTATTACCAGATGTATGCCCCGGTGGACAGCGTGTTGGATAAGACGCTGGATGAAATGGTGCGCCTGCCGCAGCCGGGTCTTACCGAGAATGTGGTCGAAGACGCCTATCGCAAGAAAGTCTTGAAGACTTTTATGAAGAACGGCCGTTTGGTGCAGATCCCGGCCCAGTATAAGAAGCGCATGGTGATCATAGAGTATCTTGTACAGGAGTTCGAACCCGGGCGGCAGTACCCCGAGCGCGAGGTCAATCACATCTTGCTTGACTTCAACGAGGACGTGGCTACTCTGCGGCGTGAGATGATCGACCACAAGTTGATGAAGCGCGAGAAAGGGATTTATGAGAGGATAGTTTAGGGAGTTAGTCAGTTGGTCAGTTAGTCAGTAGTTTTGATTTTCCCGGAAACTTTTCATCAGATAGCCGCGAGGGATCCTTGATCAGTTTCCGGGAAATTTTGCAAATACATCCCACATCCCACATCCGACATCAATCCCAAATCCGAAATCCCCAATTATCCCGTGTTTTTCAGGCCCGAGGCGATGCCGTTGATTGTCAGGAAGATCGCTTCTTGCAGGAGCTTTCTTTCCTCCGTGTCCTCGTCCGGCAGGGCGCGGAGGCGGCGCAGCAGGCTGACCTGAATGAAGTTGAGGGGATCGACGTAGGGGTTGCGGCGCAGGACGGAGCGGCGCAGGACGGGGTCTTTTTCTAACAGCTCTTGCTGGCCGGAGACATTGAGCAGCCATTTTTGGCTGAGATTAAACTCGGTTTCGATTTTGCCGAAAATCTCGTCGCGAATCGCCTCATCCTCGACCAATCCGGCGTAAAGACGGCCGATATCCATGTCCGCCTTGGCCAGTGAAACCTGGGCATTGTCGATGATGACCTGGAAAAATGACCAGTCGCGATACATTTCTTGTAATAATTCGCGCCGCTCGAGCGTGCTGCCAAAGGTCGAAAGCGCTGTGCCGATGCCAAACCAGCCGGGCAGTACGTGACGGGACTGCATCCAACTAAAGCCCCAGGGGATGGCGCGCAGGCTGTCAAATGTCGCTTGAGCCGTGCGCCGGGCAGGTCGCGAACCCATGTGCATCTGGTTGATCTCATGGATGGGGGTCGCCTGTTCCCAATAGGTCAGAAGAGCCGGCGTTTCGTATATCAATGTGCGATAGGCGCGGTGGGAGATGGCCGCTAATTCGGTCATAGTCGACCGCCATTCAGCCGCCGGCTCTCCGGAAGCTTTGTATTGTTCGGGGACGCTAGCCATTAACACGGAATGGACAACCTGCTCGAGATGGCGGCGGGCGATGGCCGGGTTAGCGTAGCGTTCGTCGATGACTTCCCCTTGTTCGGTGATGCGGATACGGCCGTCTATAGAACCTGGTGGTTGGGATTGGATCGCCCGGTTGGCAGGGCCGCCGCCACGAGCGATGGTCCCACCCCGGCCGTGAAATAGGGTCAAAGCGACGCCGGCCTCTTTGCACATTTGGGCCAAGGATTCCTGCGCCTGGTAGAGTTCCCAATTGGCCGCGAGATAACCGGCATCTTTGTTGCTGTCGGAATAGCCGATCATGATCGTTTGCTGCATTTGCGCTCGTTTCAGGTGACGGGCGTACACTGGATGGGCAAATAAACGAGACATGATTGCCGAGGCGGCTTTTAAATCGGCGAGCGTTTCGAAGAGGGGCACGAAGGTTAATCCTTCGGCCTCCTGGTCAGGACTTAAACACAACTCGAACCAATAGGCGAGGAGCAAGGGGGCCAGCAGGTCTTCAGGACCATGGGTCATACTTACAATATAAGGTCCGATTATTTCCTGCCCGTAAAAATCGACTGCCCGCTTCAGGATTTTAAACAGTTCTATGGTATCGTCGGCTTCTTTGGAGAGGTCAGATAGGGCGTCCAGGTCAGGGACGGGTTCCAGCAGCAGATCGGATAGGATGGTGTTTCTTTCCTGGCCTGCCAGATCGGCGAAACCGCTGACTAAGCCCAACTTTTCAAGCAACTCATCAAGAACGGCCGTGTGAAAATCACTGTACTGGCGGATATCCAGGCGCGCGGTATGCAGGCCGAAGGCTGCCGCCTGGCGCCGGATAGTTGCCAAATCCGCATCGGCGACAGCATCCAAACCCAATTCGCGCAGACTTTCATCCATCTGCTCTAAAGGCGTGGTCAGGTCTTCTGTTTTGCGCATCTTGAGCGGCGGATTGGCCAGCCCCTTCAGGCGGGCGATCATGTCTGCCGCCGAGGCTTCGGAAAGGGCCGCGCCTAATTTCGCCGCCCAGAGGCGGAAGGGTTCGTGGGGATAACGCTTGCCCAGGTAGCCGATATGATTGGACTCGGATTCGACATCGGCCAGGAAACCATTGGCGTCCAGGTCAATAGTGATCAATTTATCGGAGACGCTCAAGGAACGATCGAGCAGTTGGGTCATCATGCGGAACTTTTCTACAGCCAGGCCGCGGTGCAGGCGGAGGGATTCGGCCGTTACGCCGGCGGTGACGTTGGGATTGCCATCGCGATCACCGCCTATCCAGGAACCAAAGGAGATGATTTGTTCCGGCGCGGTGACATCGGGGTAGTAGCGCTTAAGGGCGTCGGCCATGATCCTGGAAATCTGCGGCACGACGTCCCACAGCGTGACATCGAAATAATAAAGGCCTGTTCGTACCTCATCCGTCACCGAAGGTTTGGTGGTTCGACTGCGGTTCGTTAGCCAGGAGAGGGAAATTTCGGCCGTTATTTGCTCGATCAGTGCTTCATGCTCGGCGGGAAGGATGTCGTGAACATCTAAATCGTCCAATGCTTTAGCGATTCGCCGCAGTTTAGAGAGCATGGTACGCCGTTTGGCCTGGGTGGGGTGGGCTGTAAATACAAGCTCGATATGCAGGCGTTTCAGAAGGTTTTCGATTTCATAACTGTCGACCCCCAGCTGGTCAAAGGTGGCCACTGCGGAAGCGATGGATTCGGTCAGTGGTTGGGGGTGGGCCGCTGCTTCTCGCGCGCGTAATACCTGGACGCGGTGTCGTTCTTCGGCCAGATTGATGAGCTCGAAGTAGGCTGTAAACGCGCGGGCGACTAATTCCGCTTCATCCATGGTCAGGTTACCAATGACCACCCCCAGCCGTTGGTCAATGGCCGGATCATGTTCCATGCGCCTGGTTTTGGTTAAAGCACGGATTCGCTCCACCAGTTCATAGATTTCGATCCCCGCCTGGCGGCGGATCACGCGCCCGAGGATATTGCCAAGCAGATGAATATCCTGGCTCAAACTCTCTTTATCATTCTGATTCATTTTTCGAATTCCCTGTAACGATTGTCAGCAGTGGTGGTGATAGTGGGGAGTTTTGTAGAGCAGTTACAAACCCATTTAGATAATAGCCCGGAATCTTTTGACGTCAATTAAATTTGTAAATCGATTTGCCGAAATCGATCCGCGACCGGCGATTGAGCCAATCGCGATGTATTTTCTTTCTGCCATATTGCCCATTATAATGTTTATTAATCAATGTATTAACAAGAGACCCCCAGGTAGGTCGCAAGGATTGATCAACCATGGCTCCTGAATTTCCGCCTAATATCGCGCTTCTGGATTTGCGATTTGAGAATTCCAGGTTAAAAGGCACGCTCAAATACTATGAAAAAGAGGAGGGAAGCATAGGCGTACGCTGGCTGATAGACGAGGCGCCGGAAGGATATATGGCAATTGGCGGAGGTGCTGCCTATATAACGGCCGATTCCATTCTTGAGCGTCCTGCCAGTAAGAATAAAAGATTGGTACCCATCTCCAAAGATCGATATCAATGGTCCGAAGGAGCTATCGATGCCAAAATTCCGCCACCAATGCTCATTTTGATCCTTCCCAAAGGCTATACGGCTGATGAATTGATACCTAAACCAATAGGAACCGATATGTTCACCGAACAATCCGGAGATGAGCGCCTGGTTCTATTTTGGATGAATAAAGCAAAGCAGGCAGCAGAGATTATTGCAGAGTGGACGCTCAAACCAGCAGTGCATGATTTGGAAGCGGAATGGATAAAAATCAACAGCCGCTATTTATCTCTAAGAGCTACTGACGAAAAAGCATCTTCATCTATTGTGGAAACACACAGCGTCGGCGATCAAACGAACCTGACCCGCTTACAACAAAATATCTCCAGGGCTTTTATAATCGAAGAGCTTAAACAAGTTTGCTATGGACTGGGTGTTGACTACGAAAATATTGAGAGGGTAAGTAAGGGTTCGACAATTATCGAGCTGATCGGCTATTTCGATCGCCGTGACAGAATTGACGAATTGGTTGCCGCGCTTGAGAAGGAACGGCCAAAGAAGAAATGGCGAGAACTTTTTGAAAATGCCGGCTATGCACCATAATCAAGATTGGCCTACTCTTTTTGATTGACCCATGCTGGTTAAATTCAAAGAGTGGGCCAATTTAGGTGTTATAGATTATTTATTGACGATCTTCTCCCACGTATCGCGCAGGGTTACGGTGCGGTTGAAGATCGGCTTGCCCGGTTCTGAGTCCACTGGATCGACAAAAAAGTACCCCTGGCGCATAAATTGGAAATGATCGCCCGGCTGCGCTTCGGCCAGCCCCGACTCCATCTTGGCATCCTTGATGATGGTCAGGGAATCCGTGTTGAGGTTGCTGATGAAGTCCTGGCCCTCTTCGTCGACTTCGTAAGGATTTTCACGATTGAAGAGCCGGTCGAAAAGGCGTACTTCGCCCGTGAAAGCGTGCGCGGCCGACACCCAATGAATGGTCCCTTTCACTTTACGGCCGTCCGGCGAACGACCCCCTTGGGATTCTGGATCATAGGAGCAAATTAATTCCACGACGTTGCCCGCGTCATCCTTAATCATGTCAGTGCAGGTGATGTAGTAGGCGCCTAAGAGCCGTACTTCACGTCCGGGGGCCAAGCGGAAATATTTACCCGGCGGATCTTCCATGAAATCGGATCGTTCAATGTAAATCTCCTTAGAGAAAGGTACGACGCGCGTCTCTTTCCTGCTCTTGTCCTGCGGATACGTGGGCACGGAAAATTCCTCGACATAGTCATCGGGATAATTTTCTATGGTCACTTTTAATGGTTCGAGGACGGCCATAGCGCGTGGGGAACTTAAGTTCAAATCTTCGCGTATTGAAAACTCCAGCATTCCAAAATCGACGGTGGAGTTGGCCTTGGCCACCCCGATGCGTTCGGTGAAGTCTTTGAGCGCTTCCGGCGTATAGCCACGGCGGCGCATACCGGAAACGGTGGGCATACGCGGATCATCCCAACCGTCCACATAGCCTTCTTTCACCAGGCGAATGAGATTGCGCTTGCTCATCACCGTATAGGTCAGGTAGAGCTTAGCAAATTCGATTTGCTGCGGGTGATAAATGCCCAGGTTATCCAGCAGCCAGTCATAGAGCGGGCGGTGGTTTTCAAACTCCAAGGTGCAGATGGAATGGGTGATGCCTTCGATGGAGTCAGATTGGCCGTGCGCCCAGTCATACAAGGGATAGATGCACCATTCATCGCCCGTGCGGTGGTGGCTTTCATGAAGAATGCGATACAGGATCGGGTCACGCAGGTTGATGATCGGCGAGGCCATGTCAATCTTAGCCCGCAAGACGCGCGAACCATCGGGAAATTCCCCTTCTTTCATGCGGGTGAAGAGATCGAGATTCTCTTCCACAGAGCGATCGCGGTAGGGGCTGTTGCGACCCGGTTCTGTGAGCGTGCCGCGATATTCGCGAATCTCCTCGGCGCTGAGATCGTCAACGTAGGCTTTTCCTTCCTGAATGAGTTGAATGGCCCAGGCATAGAGTTCCGGAAAGTAGTCGGAAGCGAAGAATAGGCGATCTTCAAAATCGGCTCCCAGCCAGCGAACGTCCTCGATGATCGAGTTGACGTATTCCTCTTCTTCCTTGGCGGGATTGGTATCGTCAAAGCGCAGGTTGAACTTGCCGCCGTATTCCTCGGCAATCCCGTAATTGAGCAGGATCGACTTGGTGTGGCCAATGTGCAGGTAGCCGTTGGGTTCGGGGGGGAAGCGGGTATGCACCCGGCCGCCAAAACGGCCGCTTGCGTTGTCTTCGTCAATCAGGGTACGGATGAAATCCTTCGATATTGACTCTTCGTTTGTTGCTGCGTCTGTGTCACTCATTTTACTAGCTCACATAGTACTGTTAATAACCCGCGCGAAAAGGCGCAGGACAAACTAGAAGTATAAGCGATGCCTTGCTGATTATCAACCAAGAACAGGCAACTGCGAGGTGCTTACAGAAGCGCTCGCTAGATTGGTCCAATTTCAATCACATTATGATTATGGATATAGATTTTTAAAATTGGACCAATCTGGATGGTGACAACTTGACTTAATTATTCTTTTTTTCGGCGACCATGATAGACAGCGGCAGTCCAAACATGGACTGCTGCTCCTGCTGGAGAACAACGAAACCGGCGGCGGTGAGCAGCGGGGCGGTATCGAGCGGTCGGCAGTCGATCACAGCCGGCATTATTTCGTGTAGCGAAGTATAAAGTAACAGCATGAGAGTCGGCGTGTGGGTAGAAAGAGTGACCAGGCCGATTCGGCCGTTTTCCTTCAACACCCGCCGTACTTCGGCAAGAAGCTGGTGTTGTTCTTCCAGGTCGAATAGCTCCAGGGTGAAGCTCATGAAGAGCGCATCACAGGAATGCGCTTCCAGGGGTAGCTTTAGCGCCGTGCCGCGCAGCAGGGATACCCGGCCTTGCCCAAGTTTTTTGCGGCTTTGGTGCAGCATGCCCGGTGAGAGATCGAGACCGATAACCTGTCCCTTTTCGCCCACGGCCGCGGCCATTTCCGGCAGGGACTGCCCCGTACCGCAGCCGAGATCAACGATGCAGTTGCCCGATTGTAAGTCTAACAGCTGCAAGGCGCGCTCACGAAACGGCCGTTCGCTGATGATCAGCCAATCATAAATAGGACTGATGCGATCATAGATCGACATGAAAAACTCCCCGCTGCTAAGAAACCCGCTAGTTTAAGAACACCTGCACGCTTTCCCCTTCGTCGTTGATATCGATAACAATCGGGTCCTTGAGATCGCCGGTATCCATTTCCGCCAGAATTTCGGCCGCGGCGTCGATCTTTTCGCGCACATCTTCATCCTCTACCTGATCGCGGGCGAAGCGCAGCGCTTTTTGCAGCCCTTCCGCGGGGAAGGGCAGGCTGACCGAGAATTCCTCCCCGGTTCGGGACTTTACGCGCACATGGATCCAGGGGGATTCCTTGCTGAAATAGGTAATGAGGGCGATTATGGCTGCTGTAAGCGTTAACGGCCAGAGGACGAAAAGGCGGACAATGCCCCAGAATCCGCTCGCTTTGCGCGTGCCCAGTAAGAGGACACCGCCGGTCACGACACCTCCTAAACTCAGGTAAAACGGCCGCTGCCACGCCCGCTCGCGCTGCGGCATTTCCGGCCATGAAAAGTCTGGCCCGCCAGCTGGCTGTGATTCTCCCTCACCAACTGCCTGCAGCAGTTCATTCGCCTCTTCAGCCGAAATCGTGCCATCTTCCACCATTGCCAGTATTTTGTCTCGTTCGCTGCTCATAGAAGTCTCCTTTTGGAGTTAGTCAGTGTTTCAGTTACTCAGTATTTCAACTGACAAACTGACCGACTGATAAACTGACCAACTAATCAACCTGTTCCCATTATACAACGTATTTCCCTCCATCCTGTGCTGTTTGTATCTTTACTCCTATCCTCAGCTGTGGTAGATTGTGATCATGAGCAAAAGAGCGATTCTTTCTGTTTATGATAAGGCAGGGATTTGTAATTTCGCGCATGAACTGGTTGGCTTGGGTTGGGAACTCATTGCCAGCGGAGGGACGGCGCGC
Organism: Promineifilaceae bacterium (SeqCode); assembly: GCA_046259485.1. Lineage (GTDB taxonomy): Bacteria > Chloroflexota > Anaerolineae > Promineifilales > Promineifilaceae > JAACFF01. Next base: position 35,668 of record JBJYWP010000034.1, read on the forward strand.
ATACTGCGTAAAGTAGGCTTACCGGTGATTGCTGTGGCTGAAGTGACCGGCGCGCCGGAAATGCTCGGCGGCCGGGTGAAGACGCTCCATCCGGCGATCCATGGCGGCATCCTGGCCCGTGATATCCCCGAGGATACGGCCGATCTGGCCGCGCGGGGGATTAAGCCCATTGACCTGGTGGTTTGTAATCTCTATCCCTTTGAAGAAACGATCACCCAGCCTGATGTGACGGTAGAGATGGCCGTGGAACAAATCGATATCGGCGGCGTGACCCTTCTGCGCGCGGCGGCTAAGAATTTTGCCCGTGTACTGGTCCTCTGCGATCCGGCTGATTACGAGCCGGTTCTTGAAGCTTTAAGCAAGGGTTGGGTCGATACACCCCTACGGCGAGAACTGGCAGCAAAGGCATTTGCCCTTACGCGGGACTATGATACGGCAATCGCCGCCTACCTGGAGAAGATCAACAGATAGCTGCACAAGGATCTTGTTTTTGAGGAAGTAACTCGTTTGTACAAAATTTGTACATGTTTTGGCCTGTCATTAGATTGGTCCAATTTCAACCTCTAGTAGATTACGGATATAGATTATTAAAAATTGGATCAATCTGGATTAAAGTAATGACAAGGTGACAACTTGAGTTAATTATTAAGAGTTTTCCAGTAATTTCTAACAATTTATTGCTGAGAACGTATAACAGGAGAGAGGTTTTTGATGCCTGTTGAAATTGAACTGCGTTATGGAATGAATCCCCACCAGACGCCGGCGTCTGTCTTTATGGCGGATGGTTCGCCGCTGCCCATCGAAGTCTTGAACGGAGCGCCGGGTTATATTAACCTGCTTGATGCGCTTAACTCCTGGCAGCTGGTTAGTGATTTAAAGCAAGCGCTTGGACTGCCCGCGGCGGCATCCTTTAAACATGTCAGCCCGGCTGGTGCGGCTATAGGACGGCCGTTATCTGAAACTTTGCGCCGGGCTTATTTTGTAGGTGATCGAGATCTTTCGCCGCTTGCTGCGGCTTATGCCCGCGCGCGAGGCGCTGACCGCGTCTCCTCTTTTGGCGATTGGGCCGCTTTGAGTGACGTGGTCGATTTGCCGACGGCCGAATTGATCCGTCTGGAAGTATCCGACGGCGTCATCGCCCCCGGCTATGAGCCGGAAGCGCTGGCCCTACTGCGTCAGAAAAAAGGCGGTAGCTATCGCATCTTGCAGATCGACCCCACCTACGAGCCGCCGCAGCGGGAGCAAAGAGAGGTTTTCGGCGTTACCCTGGCCCAGCAGCGCGATAATTACCTCCCGCGCGCGGAGGATTTGACCGATATTGTCACCCGCAATGACGATCTGACCGAGGCGGCTAAGCAGGACATGATTGTGGCCCTGTTAGCTTTGAAGTACACGCAGTCCAATTCCGTTTGTTTCGCTTATGACGGACAGGTAATCGGCATGGGCGCCGGGCAGCAGTCACGCATTCACTGCACGCGTTTAGCGGCCGGCAAGGCGGATTTCTGGTTCTTGCGCCAAAATCCACGGGTGTTGGAGCTGCCTATGCGTGAAGGGCTCTCCCGGCCGCAGCGTGATAACGCGATTGACCAGTATTTTCAGGAAAATCTGCCCGCTCCGGAGGAGGCTTTGTGCCAGACGAATTTTACGATCGTTCCTGAGCGCATGTCCGCCCAGCAAAAACAATACTGGTTGTCAGAGCAGGGTGGTGTAACCTTCGCTTCCGACGCCTTTTTCCCATTTAGAGACAGCATCGATCGCGCGGCCCAGAGCGGGACACGCTATGTCGTCCAACCGGGCGGATCGATTCGTGATGATGATGTGACTGCCGCCTGTGATGAATACGGTATGGTTATGGTTATGACCGGCACGCGGCTTTTCCATCACTGAGGATATATATGTTAGATAATCGAGCATATCAAGATTTTGAGAGGCAGTACCGCCGGTCTTTTTGGCGGAAGGTCACCTCTTTCTTGCAGGGTGAGAGCAATGAGTTGTTGGAATACGACGCGGTACGCCGCGAGCTGCCCTTTCAGAGCCAGCATGACCTGGGTGTACAAACAATTCCCCTGGATAAAATCGTGGGCAGCGTCGGCCGTTATCGAGACTTCGATCGCGCTTTTTTACCCACCCAACGCCAGACAAAAGGACGCTGGGTTAACATTAGCAAGGCGCGCTATGAGGAAGTCGAACTGCCGGCAATCGATGTCTATAAGGTCGGCGAAGTCTACTTTGTGCGTGACGGCAACCACCGCGTCTCCGTGGCCCGCGAACGGAACCAGGAATTTATCGATGCCTACGTGACGGAGATCGAGGTTCCGATCATGCTCACGCCGGATATGGATATGCAGGCGGTGATCGAGTTAAAGAATTACGCGCAGTTTATGCAGCAGACGAATCTGAACCGCCTGCGTCCGGACTCAGACCTGGAGATGACGCTCAAAGAGGCATACGGCCGTTTGCTTTCACACATCGACGCTCATCGTTACTACTTGAGTCTGGATCACGGCTACGAAGTTCCTTATGAGGAAGCGGCCGTGTCCTGGTATGACAATGTCTACCTGCCCCTGGTAGCTCTCATTGAAGAACATGGCCTCACCAAGGATCTCCCTGAATTTACGCCGACCGACCTCTATCTCTTTGTCAGTGAATACCAGTGGCTGCTGCGTGAAGAGGATGGCGAGGAACGATTAGAGCAAGAAGTCTCCAGGCTGTCTGAAGTCTACCATGAAGCCAGGGTGAAAGAAGTCCTTAAATATCTACAGCGGCGTCACTGGATCAGCCAGGTGATTCTCGATCAGGAGCGGGAATCCTTTATGGCCCAGACAAATCTGGGGACTCTACGTCCAGACCTAGACCTGCGCCTCAGTTTTCCGGGGAAATATCGCAATCTGCTCCGCCATATCGAGGCGCACCAATATTTCATGGCCCGGGAACGCCAGGCGGATGTGCCTTACGAGGAGGCAGTCGGTTCTTTCTTTGACAATATCTTTTTACCTTTAAAAGAACTGGTTCATGAGCAGGGGATGATCAAAGAATTCCAACGCCGCACCGAGGATGACCTGGTCTTGTGGGTTCTCGACCACCGTCAGGATCTGGTGCAGGCACTGGATTCCGTCCCCCGGCCGGATTAGCTGATCCAGATCGGTCCAATTTTTAAAAATCTATTTCCGTCATCATATAGTGATTGAAATTGGACCAATCTAAGGTCGCAGCCTGAGTTAAATTATTTGCTGAACGCGATCTCAATATTATTGATACCGGCGCCGGTGCAGGCGATTTCCAGGTGACTCGGGTTGATGGCCGCGGGACTATTTTCAGTTTCACTCTCAACAGCCAGACGGTATTTTCCTTCGGGAAGATTGGGGAAAGCGAAGCGGCCCTTGGAGTCGAATTCTGTGCTGTCTCTGAAATTGAGCGGATTATCAGGCCCATAGAGCAGGACACGATACTCCTGCGCTAATATACACGCGGGACCAACCGCCTTGCCGGCGATGCGGCAAGAACCGACTGCCTTGCGCGCAATGACGATTTGCCGTTCATGGCCGTAGGTTTCCCCTCCGTCTACGCTGAGCGCGGAGACGCGCCAGGTGATCTTCCCGGCGTGGAAGGGGCCTTTTTTGACTACGCAGCGGCTGTCCTGGCAGATACTGACACGACGGCCGTTTATATGATGGCTGATCTCCGACACACCGGCGAGGTGTATGGCTTCGGCTGCGAATTCGATTTTATCCTGCTCCGTCGGCGCCCGCGGTGTAATTTGCGAAGTGATGTATGGACCGGCTTTCTTGGTGGGATTGACCATGATCGTTACCACTTCAGATCGAACACGGCGGCCGGTCATGCTTACTGCTTCCGCCTGTAAGCAGTGGCGGCCCGGCTCTTCTAACTTTCGTACATACTCACAGCTTCGACCCTGCTCGCTGGTCACCATTTTCCCATCAAAGAAGATGTTTGTTTGGCTGATCACTTTCTGACCATTATCAGCCGCTGCCCGTGCTCGTAGAAGTTCGCCCACGGTGAAAACGCGCAGGTTATTGACGGCCAGGTCGACCACAGGCGCTTCCGTTTTTTGGGGTGAGTTCGAGGGGTGGTGAATAAGGGCGCTCCAACAACCTTGCAGCTTATGGGCAAAACGGCCGTTGATCAGGACGGCATAGTTCGGCTCCGTATCCGCCTGACCTTCAAAGGGTTGAATCGTGGTTGCATTCAGGTAGCGGGTGAACTGAATCTCACTGCCGCTCCAGGTTCCGTCGATCTTGTTCGGCTTAAAAAGCTGGTCATCGCGGCGAACTTGCATCATGCCGCTGATGGCAGATCCCTGTCTCGTAAAGATTATTTTTCCGCGATCACCCTGATGTAGATCGATGATTCCGGTCCAGATAGTTGCCTTCCCGGTCATAAAACATTCCTTAAGCTTTTACGAGGACTCGTTTAACGAAACTACTTACAGCAACTATAAGCCTGCGCGTGTTGATTGATTGGAGAACCGCTGATTATCCAAATAAGTGAGAGATTGATCAGTCAATATGACTTTTGCTTATAAGGACAGCCTTATAATACAGACATCCGGCCAGGAATGTCAATACCTAATTTTAATTTTCTAAACCGAGGCAGCAGCGGCCGTCAGTGCAGCGGCGAAGCGTTCGGGAGCCGCGAGGTCCATGCGCAGGTAGAGAGAGGGCTCGATTAATTCCAGCTCCATGATCAGAAACTCATGGCCGCCGCGCACCAGGTCCACGCGGGCATAGAGCGGTGTCGCGGGCAAAGCGTCTATAGCGCGACGGCCGGCGGAGAGCAGGGCTTTTTGCGGGGATACGGCCGTAATCAGACCGCCATGTTCTTCCTGCACGCGGAAGTCGCCGCCGCTTGGCGTCTTGAGGATGGCATGACTGAAACGGCCGTTCATGTAGATCAAGGAATATTCTCCCTCCGTGCTGATCGCGGGCATAAAAGGTTGGGCCATGTACGGCCGTTTGCCGAATACGTCCAGAAGCTCCGGCAGCAGGGTCTCATATTCCATTTTGGACATGCGGAAGGTGTTGTTAGCATTGACATTGACCGGGGGTTTGAGGATGAGTTCTTCCGTTTCGAAGGCTTGAAAAAGGGCGGCTAATTCATTGCTCGTGGCCAGATTTTCGCCATAGATGGTGGGCACGATTGGGACGCCGTCACTCTCCAGGTCGTGCAGGTAGGTCTTGTCCAGGTTCCAGCGCACCAGGGAGAGGGGGTTGTAGAGGCGGGTTCCCGACCGTTCGATCGCCTCCAGGACAGAAAGAAAGTAAGACGGCCGTTCGTGATAATCCCAGGTGCTGCGAATGACCACCAGATCATAGCCCGCCCAGTTAGCAGGCTGATCCCAGGGTAGGCAGTCAACGTGCCAGCCCTGATCGTGTAGAACGGCCGTGGCGAGGGCATCGTCGCTGACAAAGTCGCCCAGGTCGGCCATGGTCAAGAAAGCGCAGTTAGGCATTGAGTTTTGTAGAGCAACCTTCAGGTTGCCAAAGCACACAACGTGAACTTTGTGCTACATCATGTTCCTATAGTACCAATCCATCCTGAGAATAAATCAAAACACTGTATGGACCGATGGCAACAGTACCTCGGTTCTCCTGTACTTCTACATCTCCGACCGTCGTTGCGGGGAATTCGGCGTCGTATTTTGGATCGCCGCTGTTCAGGCGCAGGCGCCAGGGGCCATCGGCCGGGAAGGGCAGGTCGTAGGCTTCGTGGGTGCGGTTGGCAAAATTAGCCACGATCACGACATCGTCGGCCGGTCCGCCCAGCTCCCAGCGGTGGTAGGCGATTAATTTTTGTTCATTATCCAGATGGGTGACCTCCAGGTTCTGGCCGGTCAGGCCGCGCGAGAAACCGGTTTGGTTGCGGCGCAAGGCGATGAGCGCTTTGTAAAGCTCTAAGATTCCGGCGTATTTCTGTTCTTTGGACCAATCCAGGGGATCGTGATCATCAAACCAGCCATCCTCCAGAAATTCCTGTCCCTGGAAGATCATGGGGATACCCGGCGCCGTGAACACCAGGGCCGCACCAAGGGTCGAGCGCTGGCGGGCAAAAAGTGTGTCCGCCTTCCCGGGAGCAATCTCCTCGGGAACGCGTGATTTGCCGTTGGCGATCTCATCATGGGACTCGGTGTAGATGATGCGCTGGAAAACGTCGCCGCTGTACTGGCTCTGCAGCGCCGTGGCCACGGCGCCCATATCGCGCTGTTCGTCCTCGACGGCGATGATCGCCGCGCGAATGGGATGGACAAAGCCCGCGTCCCACTGCGAATCAAAACCTGCACCGTTCTCCGGCGTCGGTGTGGTGATCATATCGTTATTTCGCAGATCTTCGGCGATATTGAGGAACCACGGCTGGCGGAAGTTGATTTCATCATTAACCCAACGCAGCAGCCCCCAACCCTCGGTGATATCGCCGCCGGGATCGCCGTCATTGCCATTCACATTGCGAATATAGGACGTGGCATCCCAGCGCAGGCCGTCGACGCCATATTCTTCCATCCACATCATGGCATTGTCGCGGATATATTGGCGCACTTCTTCACGGCCGTAATCAGGTCGCGTATCGCCCCAGGGTGTCTCCGATCGCCAATCATTATAAAAGTAGATGCCCCCTTTACCATCCTGCTGCCAGCCGTCAAACTGCCACAGGTCGAGGTCCATGGGGCCGAAATGGTTATAGACGACATCCACAATCATGGCGATCCCTTCTTCATGGGCTTTGTCCACAAGGCTGCGGAACAGCCCCGGACCGCCATAAGCCTGGGTCACGGCGAAGGGCTGCGCGGGGTTGTAGCCCCAGGAGAAATCACCCGGGAATTCGACGATCGGCATAATCTCGATGGCATTGATGCCTAGAGAACGCAGATAAGGCAGTTTTTCAATGATGTAGGAAAAACCGCCGGGATGGTTATCTCGGGCGCCGAAAAACGTGCCGGTATGGAGTTCATAGATGACCAATTCATTCCATGGGGCCATCCATGAGGGAGGGGTTTCCTGGGTTCGGGTAGCAATTTCACGAATGATACCGTTGCTGTTTTGTTTATTAATCTCGCGCACGTAGGGATCATTGCGCATTAAGGCCCCGGATTTGGTGTGGATGACGTATTTATACTGGTCGCCCACCTTGGCGTTGCTGATAGTCGCCGACCAATAGCCGTTTTTTTCGCTGATCAGCAGGCTGCGTTCGCGGGACCAGTTATTGAAATCGCCGCTGACGGTGACGCGTTGGGCATGGGGCGCCCAAACGCGGAAAGTTGTTCCATGGGCTGTAGGAATGGCGCCCATGCCGGTTTGTTTGGCCGGCTGGTCCATGCCGATACCACGGCGAACGGCCGCCCAGCCGCGAAATAGTGATTCTCGCCAGGCCGGCTTCTGATTTTTACTAGACATAACTATTCCTCCTGGCCGGATGTTATTTGTCCAGCCGGTTGGTCTCGCTTATGGGGTGAAGGCAAAATAACAATGCAAGGTTCCTGATTAACCAGTCTATATATGGGTGATGATCTACAAAAGATGTGCAGCTCCCCATATTTGTGGTTGATATTTCAATAAATTCGGTAAAAAATATACCTTATCTTCACAAGCCCCCATAACGGACGGCCGATATAATACAAGAGGATCATCGTTGATCCTTTAAATTGTGTAGTTTTCTAACAGAATCATTAGGTATTATTGTATAGATAGTACAGCCGTAGGAACGCCAATATAGTAGAAAACATCAATAAAGGAGGCGTCCAAATGCGCAGTCCGCGCCAGATGATCGTTGTCTTTTTGGGAATTGGCTTGTTCGCTCTTTTCATGTGGGGAGGCAATCGCGGGGGACGGGCTGCCCCGCTGACCGAGGATGGCCAGGAAGTTGTTTATTTGCCCCTGATCCTGGCCCAGCTTTTTCGGGTGCAGGGCACGCCGACCGCGTCATCGACGAACACAGCTTCTCCAACAGCAACCGCAACAGCGACGGCGACAGAAACATCTACACCAACCGAGACGCCGACTGAAACGGCTACGGCAACCCCGACCGAGACGTCTGAACCGTCTCATGGCCAGAGCCCAATCTTCCTGCCATTCATTGCCGGCCCACCTATACACTTACCTGTTTTAGAGGTGCCGCTGCTCGTTTCTAAGGAACCGCCGATTGACTTCGCAGAGGAACGGCAGGCGGCTTTAGCAGTGGGCTATGATCTTGCTTATAACAAGATCGGTTTTCATATCCAGTTGTTCGGCGGCCGTGAAGGACTTCAGGAATATATGGAAGCGCTGGATGCCGCCGGTGTGCCCATCGTTTTGAAAACCGCCAATGATGCCGAGTATGTTTACAAAGCGCAGGAACTGGGTAAGGCGAGCGGGGTGGAGCATGTGCTGATCTATCGCGATGCTACGAACGGGCGCGATATACCTGATTACAGTCTCGATCCAATCACCGCCGCGCAGTTGAATTGGGCTGAGAACAGGCGTGTCTTCCCTCCCGAACTGGATCCGGCGGTTGTGTGGATGGAAACGACCAATGAACCGGATCGCACTAAGTCGGCCTGGCTGGCCGCGTTCGCCTTGGAGCAGGCTAAGACGGCCGTCGCCGAAGGCACGCGCTATGCCGCCTTTGGCTGGTCCGGCGGCGAACCGGAACCGGAACATTGGGAGTCGCCGGAGATGCTGGATTTCTTGCGCTACGCCGGTGAACATCCCGATCAGGTCGCGGTGGCATTGCACGAGTATAGTTTCTTGAAAGAGGATATCGGAAATTTTTACCCGATCCTGGTCGGCCGTTTCCAGACTCTCTTTGAAATAGCCGACAAACATGGCATCCCGCGCCCGACCGTCCTGATTACGGAATGGGGCTGGGAATATAACAAGGTGCCCGATCCCGATCTGGCCATGGAACACATTCAATGGGCTTCCTGGCTCTATGCCGCTTTCCCGCAGGTCAAGGGCGCGGCAATCTGGACTCTGGGCATTGGCGGCGGTGAGTTCGGCAGCATTGGTGAAGATGTGCTGGAATATATTGATCCCTTGCAAGCCTACAGCCTGGGCAATTATTTCCTCTATTCCCCGGGAACACGGCCGATCGATGCCGACGCGCTGGCTCCGCATGGACAGACGATCAATCCGCCGTCGACAAGCACGCCCACGCCGACGATCACGCCCCCCCCTGATCCCGCTAAACCACTGCTCAATGGCTCCTTTGAGGAAGATTGGCAAACGATTGAATTTGGCAACCAACGGCCGAATTTCTGGCAGATGAGTTGGGTGCAGCCCGGCGACCCGCTGTATGATGCCCCCGACTTAGCCACCGGTGTCTGCGAATGTGTGCATAAGCTCATCTGGCAGTTACCTCCGGAGGAACAGCCGGGCGGAATCGATCCCCTGATCCTGGAGGGGGAGGCAACCTATAAGATGTTTAGCGCCACCGCGGCCTTCGGCACGGAGCTCAAGCAGAATGTTGGCGGTCTGACGCCGGGTGAAGAGTACCGTCTGACGGTGCCCATGCGCCTGCACTATGATCTGGAAAAAGAGGCTGATCCATACGCCGCGGAAACAGGGGTTTGGGTCGATAATCTGGGCGATTGGGCGAATCTGGAGGATATGGGCTATCGCAAGTGGTGCAAGCACGAACTGACCTTCACCGCGCCTGGGGATGGAGATGCGGAGGTGGCCGTGCGCGTCAAGAGCAAATATCCGTCCTACAAGGATTTCTTCATGGACGATTTCACGCTCACCCTGGCCTCTGAGCCGCCGGCGCATAGCGAACTCCCACTCTGCGATCCCACGCCGGAACTGGAGCGCTATGAGGCTTACCAGCCGCTGAGCTGGCTGGAAAAATGGATTGCGGATTTGGGATTGCGGATCGCCGATATCGGACGGCCGTAGATGTTAGAAACTCGGTTTTTTCGCTGAACTAAAGGACGCGGACTAGGCCCGACACGCTGTGGCGGGGCGGATGAAAGCGGATAAATTATTATCTTCAGTGCTCGTCATCTCTCGTCCGCGTCCTATATCCCTTCCCTGGTCAAAGTATAAGACAGCTGGTCTTGACAGCAGCCTTTTCCCCCATTAGTCTTGATAAGTAAATTGACCAACCTTATCGAGTAAAGTGAGCGAACGGCCGATGAATAGTTTACTTAGCCGGTTGGCCTGGGGAGCTGGGCTTTGTTTATTAACCCTTTCAATGATTTTGGCAGCCTGTGGCGGGGCGATGGGGGAATCAGCCGAAGCGCCTGGTGAGGGCGAGCCCTATGAATCCATATCAACGGTAGCAGCACCGACGGCCGTTCCGACCATCGAACCCACCCCTGATTTCGGCACCGTCGCTTATGATGTGCCGCACGAAATGGTGCGTGAGAAAGCGGTAGAAGTCATCCTCCTGGCCAGCTCTTCGGAAGAGGAGGACCTTACCGGCGCCCTGGAGGAAGAACTGCAAGAGGTCGATCAAGCCCCGCAAAATGTGACCACCGCACAGATCGAAGTAGCCCGCTACATGTTCGCCACCCTGGACAGCGCGCCCAGTGATGCCTTTGAGATCGTGCCCCACCAATCCGAAAAGCAGGAGCTGTCTGATGATGAACCGACGCAGTGGGAATGGACGGTCATCCCGCAAAAAGGGGGGACCCATCGCTTAATCCTGCGCATCGATCGCGTGGTGGGCGACGGCGCGAACGCTGAATCTTTCAAGGAAGAAGTTCACCGCGACGAGGTGACGGTTGAGGTGCCTTTCAGCCTCAAGGTGCGCGACGCCTTAAGCGGCTTTGACCTCAAATGGCTGGCCGGGGTATTCATTTTCCCGCTCTTCTTTTACATCCTCGGCCGCCGCGATCAGGAAAAGAAAAAAGAAGGCGAGGGATAATTTAGCTAGCGGGTGGTAAAGCTTCCAGGCGCCGGGCGATGTCGGCGATGTCGGCGCGGGTCTGGTCCAGGTGGGGGTAATCGGGCTGACGTCCGATCATGTCTTGTAACGGTTCCAGGCCGTAGGCGAATTTAAGCATTTGTTCTTCGGCCAAGGCCGCCTTTTCATTCTCCCCCAATTCCTCCAACGAGCGGGCCAGGTAGTAGCGCGCCTGCAAGTCGTATTCGGCCGTGGGCAGCGTGCCTTGCGTCGCCGCGGCAAATGATTCCGCCGCGTCGCCATATTTGCCTTGTCGATATTCGCTTAAACCGAGGTGGTAGAGATATAGGGCGAAGCCGGGGGCTAGGTCCAGGGCATTACCGTAAGCTTCTTCCGCCTCCGCGAAGCGTTCTTGAGCCAGGTAGATATTGCCTAATGTGTTGTAGACAGGATGCGCTTTGGGGTTGATCTCCAGGGCTTTTTTGGCATCTCTTTCGGCGTGGTTGAGCTGCATAGCGGCCAGAAAAATCATCGCTCGCAGCTGGTAGGATTCCCAAAAATCGGGCCGCGCGGCGATAGATTTGTCGATCAGTTCCAGCGCGCCGTCCATATCGCCGCGGCGAAAGCGGGAATTGGCCAGACGGAAGGAAAGCGGGGTCTGGTAGAAACGCAGCAGGGTCAGCAGCAGGACGGTGACGCCTACGCCGAGAAGCGCGGCGCTGGTGGAACCGCTGGCCAGGCCGATGCTGATGCCGATAATGGCCGGTACGGCGACGGCCACGGCCAGGATGCGCAGGCCCCAACTCGCCCGGCGCGTGCTCCACAAGAGATAGGCAAGCAGCATGAGGCCGATGACAACGGTCATCGTGATCCAGAAAGGCCAGGGCGAGAAAATGACGACAACGGCGCCGGCGAGGAGAATGGCCAGCCCCAATGCCGCCGGCAGCAGCATCGAGCTGCGCATTTCCTGGATCATGTTCTGGCGCACGGATTTGCGCTTGCGGGGATCGGGGGACATGGTTAAGTGGGTCAGTTTTTCAGTTAGTCAGTGCATCAGTATTTCAGTTTGGCTGCTGAAAAACTGAAATACTGAAATACTGAAAAACTGATTTACTGAGCTTGACAATATTCCACGGCCGTTTCAGCCAGGATTTGGGCTAGATCAAAGACGGATTGCAGGTCGACCCACTCTTCGTCGCTGTGCAGGCCGGCGCCGATTGGGCCGAGGAGCACTGTTTCCATGCCCGCTCCGGCGAGCAGGGCGGCGTCGGTCCAGAAGGTTGCGCCCATGTGCGGACGGCTTTCACCGAGGTGCCTGATCGCTGCCGCGTCGAGCACCTGCACGATCGCCGCATCCTCGGCGACTTCGAAGGGGTCGCGGTCAAAGGTGCATCTTAGCTCGGCTTTGAAAGTGGGGTCTTCGGCCGACAGGTGGTCGATGATCGCCTGCAGTTCGGCCGTCGCCGCTTTAACTGTCTCGTCGGGATTGGTGCGCCGTTCGAGCAGTAAATTACACTGCGCGGGATAGACGCTGATCTCGCGCCCGCCTTCGATCAGCGAAGCGTGTAAGGAGGGTGGTCCGGTGAGCGGGTAGGCGGGGCGACGGCGCAGTTCCTTTTCCAGTTTATCCAGCTCGGCCAGGAAGCGGCCCATGTGCATGATGGCGTCGATCCCTTCTTCGTAACGGCTGCCATGTGCTGCCCGGCCGTATGTCGTCACCTCATACCAGATGAAGCCGCGGTGGGCGCGGCAGACCTGCAGGTCAGTGGGCTCGGTGACAATGGCCGCGTCGCTCTGCAGTTGTAGGGCCAGATCGGCCGTGCCGATGCTCTGCGTTTCTTCGTCGACGACAAATGCCAGGTACAGATCGCCTTTTAATGCAATATCCTCATCGATGATCGCCTTGGCCGCGCCGAGCATGGCCGCCAGGCTGCCTTTCATATCCTGCGCGCCGCGTCCGTAGAGACGGCCGTCGACGATCTTGCCTCCGAACGGATCATCCATGCCTTCCACGCCCACGGTATCCATATGCCCGTTGAGCATCAGCGAAGGACCGTCCGCGTTCCCTTTCAACGTGCCCACGACATTCATACGGCCGTCGGCCACTTCATATAAATCCACTTCCAGTCCCAAATCAGCGCAGCGCGAAGCCAAAAAAGAAGCGATCTGCCCCTCGCCGGCATTGTCCGGATGCAGGTCCGGATTGGTGGAATCAATCTGCACCAGCTGCTGCAGTACGGCGGTGATATAGTCTTCGCCGATTGGTATATTCATCAAAACACCTCAAACACTTGTTGACAACCCATCAGATTGTCCGAACAATCAAAATTTCGATTGGATTTTACCTGTTAAATAAGGATGGTTCCAACTTCTGGATTTGATAGATCGATGAGATTTTAAAATGGGTCCAATATTTTTAAAATTGGACCAATCGAGTAGACAATTATAAGATTGGTCCAATCTTAAACTTTGAAGATTGGACCAATCTCCAGGAATTTAGATCTATATGGATGAGAAAATCAAAATTCCCGGCTTTCGCCGGGTACCGCGGACGGGCGTCATTTATGTAATGAGCCGCGCGACGGAACGCGGCTTCCACTATGATAACCCAGCTTGGGCGAACCTGGGCCAGGGCGCGCCGGAGACCGGCTCGATTCCTAACGCGCCGGATCGCGTGGAATCGGTGAGCATGAACCCCACCAACCATGAATATGGGCCGGTGATGGGCCAGATGGCCCTGCGCCAGAAGGTCGCCGACCTCTATAACCAGCTCTTTCGCCAGGGCAAACGTTCGCAGTATACCTATGAGAATGTGAGCATCGCCGGTGGGGGACGCGTCGCGTTGACCCGCATAGCCGCCGCCTTGGGCCAGATTAATATGGGCCACTTCCTGCCCGATTACACCGCCTATGAGGAACTTCTCAGCGTCTTCAAAGCGTTCACCAGCATTCCGATTTTGCTAGAACCGGATTTTCGCTACCACATCCCCGCGGAAACGTTAAAGCAAGAGATTCTCGGCCGTGGGCTGAAGGCTCTCCTGGTGAGTAATCCCTGCAATCCTACCGGCCAGCTGGTGGAGGATGAAGGACTACAGCGCTGGGTGCAGCTCGCCCGCCGCTACCGCTGCTCCTTCATTTTGGACGAGTTTTACTCGCATTACGTCTACACCGGTAAGAAAGAAGACGGCCCGAAAATCATTTCCGCGGCGGCTTACGTCGAGGATGTGAATAATGACCCGGTGATCATCGTCGACGGCCTGACTAAAGGCTGGCGCTATCCCGGCTGGCGCATCAGCTGGACTTTAGGGCCAAAAGAGGTGATTACGGCCATCGCCAGCGCCGGCTCCTTCCTCGACGGCGGGGCGAATAATCCTTTCCAGCCCGAGGTCTTGAGGCTGCTCGAGCCTGATTATGTATTGGAAGATGCGGCCGCTTTGCAGGCGCATTTTCGAGCCAAGCGCAATTATGTCCTGGAGCGCTTGTACCGCATGGGCATCAGCGTAGAGGCGGAGCCGGAAGGCACCTTTTACGTCTGGGCTAATCTGTCCCAACTGCCCGAACCGCTCAATGACGGCATCCACTTTTTTAAGGAAGGGCTGGAAGAGAATGTGATCACCGTACCCGGCGTTTTCTTTGATGTCAATCCCGAACGCCGCCGCACTTATGCCCGCTACCGCCATTACACGCGTGTGAGCTTCGGCCCGGAAATGGAAGCTTTGGAGCGCGGGCTGGATAGTATTGAGCGCGTAATAGCCAGATATAACTGATGTGGGATGTGGGATGTCAGATGTCGGATTTACATCCCACATCCGACATCCCACATCCGAAATAATCTAATGCCTATTCTCACCACCACCGACCTCGCCCATTCTTATGGGGCGGAAGATATTTTTGAGGGGATCAATGTGCAGGTCGATCGCCGCGATCGTGTGGGGCTGGTGGGGCCGAATGGATCGGGCAAGACGACGCTGCTGCTAGACCTGGCGGGCATTTTAACGCCGACGAAAGGCCAGGTGGCACGGCAGGAAGATCTCTCGCTCGGATATTTACGCCAGGAAGCTGTCTTGACCTTCGCCGGCCAGGAGAATACGGTTTACGAGGAGATGCAGACGGTTTACGGCCGTTTACGGGAATTGGAAAGTCAGCTCCGTGACCTGGAAAAAGCCATGGCCGCGGGAGATGCGGACCCTGACCTCTTCGAGCGCTATGGCGCCCTCCAAGAAGCCTACGAGGTAGCCGGAGGCTATCATTATGACGTTGATATCCAGACCGTGCTCACCGGACTGGGATTCCCCGAAGAAGAATGGCAAACGCCGCTCTCCTACCTGAGCGGCGGGCAGAAAACGCGGGTCTTATTGGGCCGTTTGCTGCTTGAAAAACCCGACCTGCTGATCCTCGATGAGCCGACCAATCACCTCGATATGCCGGCCGTGGAATGGCTGGAACGCACATTGAAGAATTGGGTCGGGGCTTTAATTGTGGTCAGCCACGACCGCTACTTCCTTGACGCCATCGTCAACCGTGTGTGGGACCTGGACCGCGGCCTCCTGCGCCAGTACAAGGGCGACTACAGCAGCTTTGTTCGCCAGCGCCAGGCGGATTGGGAACGAGAGATGGCCCTGTTCGCGGCTGAAAAAGAACGCATGGAGAGCGAACTGGACTTCATCCGCCGCCATCTCGCCGGCGGTAAGCGTGATATCGCCAAGGGCAAGCTGAAGCGCTTGACGCGCGATATTGTGCTCATGGAGGAGGTAGGTGTGGGCGGTCGTGAGGGTAAAAGCTGGCTGGAGATCGGCGGCCGAGTGCGCACTTTCAGCGCCAACCAGGCCGCGCGGCGCCTGCGCGACCTGAAACCGCCGCACAGCGGCCCGCCGCCGTTGGGTATCAGGCTGCAAGCTGAGCAGCGATCAGCGCGCAGCGTGGTTCGCGGCCGCGAACTGCTGATGGGTTATGCATATACACCCCTTTTTGCTGCCAGCACGATCCAGGTCGATCGCCAGGACTGCGTGGCCTTAATCGGCCCCAACGGCAGCGGAAAAAGCACGATGCTGAAGACGATCATGGGCCAACTGCCGCCTCTTCGCGGATCGCTGAAGTTTGGTGACGGTGTTATTGCCGGCTACTTCGCCCAGGCGCACGAGCAGCTCAATGACCGCAGCGCGGTGCTCGACGAGCTGCTGGCCCATAAAGCGATGTCCCCGGAAGACGGCCGTGATTATTTGGCGAGTTATTCGTTTGTAGGGGATGACGTTTTTAAGCGCATCGGCGACCTCAGTGGCGGCGAACGCGCGCGGCTGGCCCTGGCGCTGCTGGCTGCCGACGGCGCTAATCTGCTGCTGCTGGATGAGCCGACCAACCATCTCGACATCCCCTCTCAGGAAACCTTGCAGGCGGTGCTGGCCCAGTTTGAGGGCACGATCATTCTTGTCTCGCACGACCGCTACCTGGTTAAACGGCTGGCCAACCAGATCTGGGAGATCGAGGGCGATCAACTGCTCGTTTATAAAGGCAGCTATGAAGACTACCTGCGCTTTCGGGCCGGTGGAGACGAGCTCACCCAGAATGTTTCCGCGGAAGCCATGGCCTGGGTTGAGGATTATGCACCCCCTCCGGTTAGTAAGCGAGAGCAGCGCGACCAGGCTCACCGCCGCTACGTGCTGATGAATGCTCTGGAGGACGCTGAATTTCGATTACAAATCCTCAATGCGCAGCGCGATACCGCCGAGGCTGCCGGCGACGAGGATAGAACAGCCGAACTTGACGGTGAGATCGTCGTCGTGCAGCAGGAAACGGCCGATCTGAACGAAGAGCTGGAGCGGCTCGTTGGGTAGAGATAGAGTAGAGAGATAGAGAAAAAGAAAAAGAGGATGCAGCCATCACGCTGCATCCTCTTTTTCTTTTATTGAGTGATTAGGTTGGCTTAAGGCTTGGCTACGGTGATGGCCGTGCCGTTGCTGTCGCCGTCGGGATCGTGGTTGTCGCCGGGAACATAGCTGTAACCAGCGGCCGTGAGCGAATTAACCGTGAAGGTCACGCTGGTGGTTTTCTTGCTGATGCTGCTGTACGAGATGCTACATTGACCGGCGGCATTAGTGACACAGGAGGCTGAACCGCTGATTCCGCCGCTCCAGGCGCCGCTCACTGTCGCATTGGCTACCGGGTTGTGTCCGGCATCATGCACGGTGAAGGACAGTGTCACATTCCACCGGCCGCCATTGGACGTCGTCGTGCTGCTGTCGATGTCCCCGATGTGTAAGGTTTGGACCACGCTGCTGACCGTCACGGACTGCGAATCGCTGTCTGTGGCGCCGCCGTTGTCAGTGACGGTCAGGACGACCGTATAGGTGCCGGATGCGGCATAGGTATGGCTTGACGTCAAGCCGCTGCCCACGCCGCCGTCGCCAAACGTCCACTGATAGCTTACGATACTGCCATCTGGGTCGTAGGAGGCGGAGGCGTGGAAATCGCAGCTAAGCCCACTGCATGTGTAGCTGAACGCGGCTACCGGAGGTTCATTGACATTGTCTACGGTCACGCTAATTGCGTCAGACCCGGTCTGGCCGATGCTGTCAGTTGCCGTCGCCGAAATCGTGTGGCTGCCGTCGCCAACACCTGTACTGTCCCAACTTACCGCGTAGGGTGCGCTGGTATCAACGCCGACGCTGCCGCCGTCGACGAAGAACTCAACCTGGGTGACGCCGTTGTCATCGCCGGCATCAGCGGTGACGCTCACGGTACCTGAAACCGTCGCTCCATTGGTCGGATTGGTGATGGACACGGTAGGGGGGGTGTCGATCGTACCGAAGCTGCCGTCAACAACCAGGGCGTAAGGCTGCGGGCCGTTAGGTACGTTAGCTCCGCTGACCTGTACGGAATAGGTACCGGCCGCGGCGCTTTGCAAGTAGACATTTTCGACATTATTGACGGTGTCGGCGCTGCCGCCGGCCTGTGACCAGCCGCCGCTGAGGACGTTGCCCTTATACTGCGCGCCGCCGGGGGCGGTTACGACCAGGTTCAGATCGTTGACCAGGTTCGCCGCCGCCGCTTCCGTCGAAGGATAGTCGCTCCACACGAGCGTTACCTTAAAGGGTTGTCCCGCCGAGGCTACGCTGAACTGGTAAACGGCCGATCCATTTGTGCTCAGGCCGCCCGCCTCTTCGACGTACTGATGGCTGCCGTCCGTAGCCGCGGCCAGATTCACCCGGCCCCAGCCTTCGTGGACATTGGGGATCGGGTAATCATTGTCATTGACGCCGTCATTATTTTCATCCAGCATGTCAACCGCCGAATTAATCATCGTCGCTTTCACAAGAGCGGCGCTGGCATTGTGGCTGTATGCCTTTTGATAGAAATCGCGAACTACAGTGGCCGCGCCGGCGGCAATGGGGTTGGACATCGAGGTGCCGCCCATGTACTTGTAATCGGCGTTTAGGGGCATGCCCCAGCCGTCCCATTGGTATAAACCATTCTGGGGATTGACGGGATCGCCTTCGTAGCCTTCCTGGTAAAGGTCCGAGAAGCCGGACAAAATCCAGGTACCCGGAGCGACGACATCGGGTTTGACACGGCCGTCGTCCGCCGGCCCACGGCTGGACCAGGAAGCCATCTGTTCTTGATTACCGGCCGTTACATCACTGAAAAGTGGTTCGGCGAGGAAACTGCTGCCATAACGCTGTCCCCAGGTGCCTAAGAAATTCAAGCCGCCCATGCTGCTGCATGTTTCTCCGGTCTGGTAGGCATCATAGGAGGTATAAGGCAGGCTGGTGTCGCAGGGCCAATCGTCGGCGCGATCGTTCTCGCTGGCGCCGACGGTGATCAAATTTTTAGCTGTTGCCGGCGAGCCGATCGTGTCATTGTCAACGACGCCGTCAGCATTCGCATCTACGCCTTCGTTGCCGGCGGAGAAGGTGATCGTCATGTCGGGGTTATCCCAGACGAAATCGTCCGTGTTTGCGCTGTCCAGGGTATATTCACCCGCCAGGGCCGCGCCCCAGGAGTTGGAATGGATACGTGCGCCGTCGTTATAAGCCTGCTGAAAGAGGTCATGCAGGTCATCCGGCAGGCCGGTTAGGAAGTAACCATCGGCCGGCCAGCCGCCGATGCGCTGGCACATTCTCGAGATAGTTGCAAAGTTTTCGGTGGCCTGAAATACCAGGTCGGCGGCATAAGCGGCGCCTTTCCCTTCGCCATTGGCGCCACCGTCACTGAGCACGGATGCGGCCGTATGTGTGCCGTGACCGCTGTCAACATCAATGGCCCCATCATCAATAATTGACTGGATACAGCCGCCTGTTGAACCAGGCCAGTTGTAAATGTTGACGATTCGGCTGGCGGGAATATCGGGATGCGCCGTCGCGGCGGTCCCTCCTCCCAGACCGGTATCAGCAACCGCGGCAATCTGGCTTGAACCATCATACCCGCTGGCATTGGCCGTATTGGCGCCCAGGATGACCCCGGCCGCGTACTCGTTATGCTTCTCGGGCAGGACATAAGGCTCCATCCAGGCCACATCCAGGACATTGGCAATTTCCTGCACCTGTCCCGCCTCGGCGGCGACAACCAGCAAATTTTCACTACGATCGAGGACCGTCGCCCCACTGCGGGCAATGGCCGCCGTCGCCTGTCCGGCATCGGCGCCGCGCTCTATGCTCACGCGCAGCAGATTGGCTCCTGCAAGATCGACTTTGGGGCTGATTTTGTAAGCGGGTTGGAACAGGCCGACCCAGGCGACAGAATCAAGCGCGGCCGCTCGTGTTGCCTGGGCTGGATTCATGCGTGTTTTGTAAGCAAAATCTGGAATATAGTCCAGCAGCTCACCTCCTAAACCGGTCACCTGGTCTTTCCAGGCTTGCTGAACCGGTCCATTAAACTGCACGATGTAGTACCCGTTCGTGCCCCTGGCATAGCCGGAGATGGTTAATCCCGGCGGAATGTCCGGCTTTTGGCCGGCGCTGGGGACGAAGGTCCCGGCCTGAAGACGAATGGCGGCTGCGTCATTCGGTTGGGCGGCCAGATCGGCCGTTCCCATGCTGGATAATGTTAAGAGGATCACCAATAACAAACCAGCGGCCATGAAGACGGATCTTGCTTGCAAGCGCATTTTTATTCTCCTGAATTAGATTTTTAACGATAATGCTCGATTGAGACTGCGGTGATTGAATTCCTCGCCCCTCGCGGCCCTGTTCTGGCGGGGAATCATAATAAACCATTAGAAAGCCGTCAATAAACTAGCACTAGTATCCGTTGTAAAATGCTTTACATTTACCTGAATTCGGAGCAGGATTGCCACAATATTGGGGTTTGTAAGCGCTGTTTCTCCTGTCGATCAGGTAATATAATGAGGACGCGGTGGATTATCGCGCGTCAGAATGAGTGAGGAAAATTGATGATGAAAGACAAAAGGTCGCGTGATTTTGGCATCGCGCCGGGTATTTATAAACCGGGCAAGTTGAACGCAATCACGGATGTTCCCGGGGTGCGCGTGGGGCAGGTGACCCTTGTAGAAGGTGAGAATATACGCACGGGAGTTACGGCCGTTTTGCCCCATGCCGGAAACGTCTACCAGGACCGCGTTCCCGCCGGATTGGCCGTGGGCAACGGTTACGGGAAGCTGAGCGGTATATCCCAGCTGCAAGAACTGGGCGAGCTGGAAACGCCGGTTGTGCTCACCAATACGCTCTCCGTACCTGAAGCGGCCGCGGCCTTGATCATCTGGACCCTGAAGCAGAAGGGGAATGAAGCGGTGCGCAGCGTAAACCCGGTCGCCGGTGAAACCAATGACGGTTATTTAAATGATATCCGCCGCCGGTTTGTAACCGAGGAACACGTGCTCCAGGCGCTGGCCAACGCCCGAAAAGGGGCGGTCGAAGAAGGCGCTGTTGGAGCAGGAACAGGAACAGTGTGCTTCGGCTGGAAGGGCGGCATCGGCACGAGTTCGCGCCGCCTGCCGGGCGATATGGGCGGCTATCATCTGGGTGTCCTGGTGCAGACAAATTATGGGGGGCAGCTGCAGATCATGGGTCGGCCAATGGTTGAATTGTCTCCCCAAACAGCGCCCAACAGCGGCGATGGTTCGATCATGATTCTTGTGGCCACCGATGCACCGCTGTCAGACCGCAATCTACGCCGCCTGGCCTGGCGATCCTTTACCGGTCTGGCGCGAACAGGCTCCTCCTTTGCCAATGGTTCAGGAGATTACGCCATTGCTTTCTCCACGGCGACAGCCGTGCGCCGTAAGGCCGCGCAGCGCCATATGATCGAGCGCTCACTTGAGTTAGGCAATGAAAACCTGTCGCCTTTATTCCAGGCGGTGATCGAAGCAACCGAGGAAGCGATTTACAACTCTCTCTGGGCGGCAGCCACCACGACCGGTTATCACGGCCGAACCATCTACGCGCTCCCGCAGGAAGAAGTTCTTGCGCGCCTGAAAAAGTAATAGTCAGGAAGTTCTTAAACAGGTCGTCTAATCATCCTGAGTCTGGTAGTCTTTACGTCAGGATTCAATGATCCATAAGATAGATTGATAAATAACCGACCGATTACCATACTAACGACTAACCGACTTACTGACTAACTGACCAACTAACCAACCATCCATGAGCCTCAATGGGAATCTAAGTATCACCTATATCGGTCATTCCACGGTCTTGATCCAGCTCGATGGGGTCAGGTTGCTGACCGACCCACTGCTGCGCAAGCGCGTTGCCCATCTCACCCGGCTCGTCGATGTTCCCCTGCCGGAAGCGTGGGACCTGGATGCGATATTGATTTCCCATTTTCACTGGGATCACATGGATCCGCCCTCACTGCGCTTAATCGGCAAGGATACGCGCATCATCGCCCCGGCCGGTGCGCGAACCTATTTGAACCGCCGCGGATTTAGAAATGTCACTGTAATCGGCCGTGAAGAGCAGATTTATATCAAGGGGGTGCGCATCATGGCTACCCAGGCCGAGCACGCCGGGGATCGGCCGCCTTTTGGACCGCGATTAGACAGCGTGGGGTATCTGATTGAAGGGGACTACCAGGTTTATTTCGCCGGCGATACCGATCTTTTTCCCGAAATGTCTGACCTCGGTCGCCGGCATCTGGATGTGGCGCTCATACCGGTATGGGGTTACGGACCCACTCTGGGCGATGGGCACCTGGACCCTTACCGTGCGGCCAAAGCTTTGGATTACCTCAAGCCGGAAGTAGCGATTCCCATCCATTGGGGAACTTACGCGCCGCTGGGCATGACCTGGATGCAAATGCCTTTCGTGAACCATCCGCCGCGTGCTTTTGAAAGCCACGCCGGCGTTCTGGCTCCTGATGTGAAAATTGTTACCTTGGAACCGGGGGAAACCTATACGCCGGAAGCCCATTATTTTCCTGAAAACTAAATACGTCCGGTCGAGGAACGGCCGTTTGAATAAGAGCTTGCAGGAATATTAAACGAGAAATCCTCAGGTGATCAGATCACCCGGCATGTAGTCGATGAAGTTCAAATAGGTCAGGCGTAATAAATCCTCGGTGATATCAATGCGCGTGATCGATCCATTATTGGATTTCAACCATACAAAGCGTTCCCCGGCGAAAGTGGAACCGGCGGGCGCGATGTTGAAGAGGATTTGCAGCATCGACTGGGTAAAGCCGCCGTGGGTGACGAGGGCGACGTGATCATCCGTGTTCCCATGCCGGGCTAGTAATGTGTCCAGCACTTCCGCCGCGCGGTTGACGGCCGCATCGTGGTGTTCATACGGCCGATTCCACCAGCCCATTTCAGCGAATGAATCAGGCAGAACCAGGTGGGGATAATTTTCCTCAAAGAAAGCCCGGTTCGGGCCTGGCAGTCCTTCTTCCTCGTCCGTTTGTGGATTGTTGAGATAAATGCCGCCGCGTTCGTGAATTTCCGGCCAGGCGATGAGGGGCAGGTCCAACGCCTTGGATACGGCCGTCCCGGTCTGCACCGCGCGCTGCATCAGACTGCAATAGAGGTGGGTGATGACCAAGCCTTCGCGCATAGGGCCGCCGGCAAAGGGTGATGATGATCCTTCCCTGGCTCCCGCGAGATAGGCGCCCAGGACCTCCGCCTGTTTTTGCCCTTTAGCCGTCAGCCCCGGATCCTCAGAACGGCCGTCGCTGGAGCCTTGAACTGCCCACAAGGCGTTGTTTTCTGATTCACAGTGGCGGATAAGATAGAGTCGCATACGTAGAAATTCTCCCCGAATAGATGGTTAGCAAGCGAGTATTGTCTGTCATGTAATTAGGATCGTCAACCTCATGAAATTTGTAGGGTAACCTTTAGGTTGCCATGAATTTGAAGTGAGGACCACCTTCACAACCTAAAGGATGTGCTACTGTTGTCATTAGATTGGTCCAATTTCAATCACTATATGGTTACGGATAAAGATTATTAAAAATTGGACCAATCTGGATTGATTGGACCAATCTGGGTTGAGTGTAACCAACAATGTAACGTTTTTGATTTATGTTCGTCTTATATCAATAGAGTGAGCATATGCCCCTCGAAAAAAATGACGCAGGATTAGTGACCCGCGCCGGTCAAGGAGATAAGAAAGCTTTTGGAGACCTGTATGTACGCTATATGGGTAACATATATCGCTACATCTATTTTAAGGTCAGCAATCAGCAGGATGCGGAAGATTTAACGGAACAGGTGTTCCTTAAGGCTTGGAAGGGTCTCAGCAGTTATCGCGGTGATGTTCCTTTCAAGTCCTGGATTTTTCGAATTGCCCATAACACGATTGTCGATCATTACCGCACCCGCAAAGAATCACTTCCTTTGCAAGAAGACCACTGGGTAAGCGGGCAGAATTACGAAATGGAAGAGAAATTACTCGCTGAAGAGCAGCTAAACAATCTAACCGGTGCGATCAGCCGTCTTTCCCCGCTGCACCAGGATGTGTTGACTTTACGTTTCATCAACGGCTTAAGCGTCCGCGCTGTGGCCGAGATCCTCGATCGCAGCGAAGGCGCGGTGAGAGTCTTGCAGCATCGCGCTCTACAGGCGGCGCGTGCTCTGCTCATAGAAGGGGAGGCCGCCGGTGACTGACGCAAGCGAATTCAGCGATGTATTGGCCGAGAGCATTGAGGCTATCGAGCGCGGCAAGCTGACAAGCGAGGAATGCCTTGAGAAATATCCCGCTTATGCGGATAACTTAGGGGATCTCCTCCCGGTAATGGCCATGCTGCGTGATGCCCCGCCGGTTGAACCGAGCCAGGCTTTCCAACAACAGTCGCCGCAGCGTTTATTAGCCCAGCTTGAAACCCCGGTACATGAAAATGTAACATTTTTGCAGGCGCTTCGTCATAAATGGCAGAGTACCCAATCCCAAATCTTGCTCCCCAAGAGGATGCAGCGAATGGCTTGGACAATTATTCTGACTATTTTTGTGACATTTATGGCGAGTACAGGCGTTCTTTATGCTGCGGATTCGGCCGTTCCCGGCGATCCCCTTTATAAGATAGACCGCTCGCTGGAGGCCTTGCAGCTGAGCATGACCCATAATCTCGAGGATAATGTCTCCTTGAGATTGGCCCAGGCCGAAGAGCGATTAGTAGAAGCACAGACCCTGGCTGAACGGGCGGACGAAGAAAACTTGCAGAATGCGCTGGCGGACTACAGCGAATCGATCCTTTCGGCCGGACAGGCGGTAAAGGCGGCGGATGGACAGGAGCGCGAGGCACTGCTGCTGCTCTTTGATGATGCGCTCCAGCAACAGGATGCGATTCTTACCGATCTGCTTGATGACGAACCCGGTGACGATTTTAATGAGGATGCCGAGCGCTGCACGGAGGACGAAGATTATTCTCAAGCCGAAGCTATCGCCGAAGCTGAAGGCGTTACCCTGGAACAGGTGAAAGCATGGTATTGCAGTGGATATGGTTATGGTGAGATCAAGCTGGCTTTTAAAATCAGCGCGCAAACGGATTTCAGCCCAGAGGAACTGCTGCAATTTCGAGAAGACCTCGGCTGGGGCGAGATCATGCAGGCGGCCGGCCTGATCGGCAGTGGAAAAATCAAGTCCGGCGATCCGGTGGATGAGGAAGATTTCGAGAATTATGGCGGTTGGGGCAACGGTCCTGAAGACCTCGACGATTCTGATAATCCCATAAATTCGAATGATCCGGGCGATGACGATGATCCTTACGATCCCGAAGATCCTGGTGATGACGAATGGGATGATGAAAACGGCCGTTGCGCGAGTGGGGAGATCCATCCCCAGGCGCAGGCTATCGCCGATGCCAATGATGCGCCGGTGGAACAGATTATGGAATGGTTCTGCAGTGGCCTGGGCTTTGGCGAGATCAAGCTGGCCTTCAAGATCAGTGACCAGACGGAGGTCTCCACTGATGAATTGGTGGAGATGCGCGGAGAGCTTGGTTGGGGCCAGATCATGCAGGAAGCCGGCCTGATCAGTAATAAGGACGATAAGCAGACCGGCCCATCTGATGATACCGATCAGTCTGATAAGCAAGATTTAAAAGAGAAAAAGGATAAGGATCCAAAAGATACGAATCCCTCCGCTGAGAATGGCTCATCCACTGATCAAGATTCAAAAGATAAGAAGGATAAAGAACCCAATCCAAACAAACCGGCTGATAATAACGGTTCTTCGAATAATCAAGATTCAAAAGAGAAAAAGGAGAAAGATCCAAAAGATAAGAACTCGTCTGAAGACAAGAACAATTCCAAAGATAACAAGTCGTCCCAAGTTGATGGCCCAAATGTCCAAGCCGAACTACCCAACAGCAGTTCGTCAGCGAATGATGCCAAAGAAAAGAACAACCCTAAATCTTCTGAGAAACAACAACCAGCAGGCAAGGACAATAAAGCCGAGAAGAAGGAAAAAGACTAGGACGATTAGAACTGCTTAGACACCGCAAGGTGACTGCCCGGCATCATTTATCGTTGAGCAGAACATGCACGAGGCCAACTCTCCCCCCAAGAGTTGGCCTCATCCTTTTATATAGAAGATTATCCCGGAAATTTTAAATTTCCGGGATAATGTTTAAAGCGAGGCCAGGTAACGCGCCTGAGCGGGCCAGTTAGCCGGTGTTAAGTCTTTAAAACGGCCGTTCTCTTCGCTGAATAATATTTGCAGCTGCACTCCGTTAGCCGCCGCCAATTGGCTGAAGGTATAAATGCCTTTGCCATTAAGATAGGCCTGGACCTCTTTGTCGATGCCGTGAACCCGGGTTAAATCATCAACTCTCTCCGGCGGCCTGGTCTTTTCAGACGTGAACTGCGGCTTTTCGACGGCCAGCAGTGTTTCCTTGAGCAGGTCGAATTCATTGTAGAAATAAGTGATGATGCTGTCCGGATCGGGAACCAATCCGGCATCGGTCATGATGCCCAGGTAGACTTTTCCGGCGTAGCTGAGGATGCTGATGCCGATCCCTAGCCGTCCGGCCTGGGGAACCCAAAACATGATGTCTTCAATTTCGCTGCCGGCAAGGAAAAGGGGCATCGGCGGGCCGGGGACATTGGTCAATACGGCCGTCGCTTTTGTGGCGAATATGGTCAGGATGAGGCTTTGAATCTCCGCCGCCGAGAGGCCCATGATGTTGAGAATGCCCAGGGCAACGGCCGCTTCAGAAGAATCCTTTAATGCGGCCATGCGCCGGCTGACTTCGGCCAGGCGCTTCATCGGATCGGCAATACCGACAGGCAGAGAAAGAAAGACCAGGCCGAACTTATTGCCCAGCGTCCCCATTTCTTTTTCCGTTCGCATATTGACGGGGATGATCGCCCGGAAATCCTCCGTCGGCTGGCCTTTTTCCAAAAGATAGCTGCGAATAGCGCCGCTGAGGGCGGAAACGAGCACATCATTGACCGTGGTATGGGTCATGTTCTTAATCGTTTTCACGTCGCGCAGCGGGATCGCCTCGGACCAGGCGGCGCGCTTGATCACGCCCAGTTTGCCCTTGAATGGTGTCGGCGGATCAGGGGACAGGAGGACGAGGCGGCTGGCGGCGTAACTGTAGTCGGCGCCCTGCTGCAAGCGATCCAGGAGACGCAGCGGATCGGCGGCGATGCGCACGCTTTCCCGAGCAGCCCGCTTAGAAAGTCCGTATACCGTACCGGCAGCGGAAGCGCCTTGCTTGTAGAGGGAAACGGCCGTGTCGCCAAAGTCGCCAAACCAGGAATCCCCTCTATCCTCATCTTTGCTCTCTCCATCCTCTTTCGGCCAGGGAGCGTCAGGCGTCATGTCGGTTAGGGAAAGCAGCACATAGACCAGCGCCAGGCCGTCGGCAATGCTGTGGTGCATGCGCGTGATCAGGGCCGACCCCTGGCCATAATTTTCGACGATATGTACCTGCCAGAGCGCTTTGGAGGGATCTAAAGGGGTACTTGCCAGATCGCTCACCAGACGCTGCAAAGCCGAATGATCGCCTGGGTCGGGGAGGGCGATGCGGTGCACGTGGGCAGCGATATCAAAGTGAAGGTCTGGTTCCCAATGCGGCTTGCCGATCGGCAGACTGGGTTTTTCAATGCGCTGCACAAAGCGGTCGAATTTTAACCAGCGGTGCTCGACGACTGCCAGAAAATGATCGAGGTTGATAGGCGTTTTGAAAGTCATGACGCCCGTGATCATCATCAGATTGGTGGGATCATCCATGCTCAACCAGGCAGCATCGACATTGCTCAATGGTTCGGGCTTTGGGGCCATAGCTTCTTCTCCTGTACCGATACTGAAGAAAATACGTAAAAACGCCAGAATGATTTGCTGAAATAGAGAAAATATCCCTGACAAAGGTAAGTATACCCCAATCTTCGTGTTATATGTCAAATTCGCGCAATAAGTGCCATTCGATAGGTGCCAGGCACTTTTCAAACTGATTAGTCCAGTGTGATCTTCACCAAAGTGCCTGGCACTTGGTCAAGTTCATGTGCCTGGCGCATCGATCAGGTGTTCCGTACGGCTGTGGAAGTGCAGCCGCCATGTTTCGCGCAGAGGATGATTAACCAGCTCAAAATGGGTCACGGCCGTGTTGTTGGTCCAAACTTCACAGCGCCGCCAGGGGCCGACGTTGAAGACATGGTCGAAGGTGATTTCGATCACCCCGCCATGGCAGACGGCGACAATTGTCTTGCCGCGATAGAGGTCAATCATCTCCTCGATGAAGGCGCCCACGCGTATGCGGAAGTGCATCAAGCTCTCACCCATTTCGCGCTCCGGCGTGATTGATGAAAACGGCCGTTCGCTGCCCCAGAAATCACTGTACTCGGGTAAGTCCTCGCTGGGCCAGGCGGTATGGTCCAAGCGGTTGTTGCCGACTTCACGCAGCCGGTCGTCAAAATAGAGCGGCATACCGTAGGCCGCGGCCAGCGGTTCGGCCGTCTGGCGCGCCCGCTGCATCGTGCTGCAGTAAATTGCATCTAATTCCGGAACTTCCTGGGGCATCCATTTCGCCAACGCAGCGGCCTGGGCCTGTCCTTTTTCGGTTAAACCTTCGTCACGATTCCCTTTATCCCAATCCTTTAGATTGACATAACTCTGCCCATGACGAATCATATAGAGGTCCATTGGTTTATCCTTCCGCTGATGTTTTACGGTAGATCAACCGGAATTTTTGTAAATGCCGGCTAACTGAAAACTAATTTACTGAAAAGCCTAGAAACCAGAGTATAGTGGAGAGTTGTCAGTAGGCAATAAAACAAATTAGTACGATTTGCTGACGATATGATCATTAATATTTCCCTTCTGGGCATGAGAAAATGGAGTGGGAAGCATTTATTTTGATAAAGTGTCGGGCGAGGTAGTCAGAATATGAAGGTTGTGAACCGATCAAGGTATTTATTAATTAGTATATTCATATTTTCTCTGTTTTTCGTCCCCAATTTTCAGCGTATTAGTTCAGCTCAAGACAACGAGGGCCGGCCAACAGGATTGGGCAACCCGCCGCAAGTTGGGCGCGAATTGATAGTCAATCAAAGTCTGAGGACCGAGAGTGATAGCGACGCTGACGCGGAGTACATGGCTTTTCTACCGCTGACTCTCGACCCGGCAACCACCGCCCAACTCTTGGTTTGTCCCGCAAACCAACAGGAAAACAAAATTGCAACGATGGCTAAGGCTGATCCGAACCAGGAGCGACCGGAGATGAACTGCGACCCCATCTTGAGCCAGGTTGCCCATGCCCGCGCCCAGGATATGGCCCAAAAAGGGTATTTTAGCCATATCAATATGGATGGCTATGGCCCGAATTACCTGGTAGCGCAGGCAGGTTATGACCTGCCCGACTGGTGGTCGGATTCAAAAGACGCGAACTATATTGAGTCCATCGCTGCCGGTTATTCCACGGCCCAGGCGGCCTGGGAAGGCTGGTTGAACTCCAGCAGCCACCGCACGCATGTGCTCGGTGAAAATGATTTTTGGGCTGAGCAGACCAATTACGGCATGGGCTATGTCTATATTGCAGGCAGCCCCTACGGCCATTACTGGGTCTTTATCACCGCCCCGCCGGAAGGTAGTTAGTAGCGCGATTTGGCAAATCGCGGATCGATTTGCCAAATCGATTTACAAGGTTTTTGTCTCCCCAATAATTTGTGCCATACTAACTCCTGAAAAATTTATTTGGAAGCTTTCAGCCGTCAGCTTTCAGCTCAGGAGTTTCATGATCGATCAACGAATTTTTAGCCCCTTTTTTCTTGATCAAGAATTTACCGATCTCGACAACCTGATCGAGGCGGATTGGATTGTCAATCGTCCGCAGCTGCCGCATGGAGGTGTGCAGGAGAGAATGCTCGCTGTTTACGAGCCCCTGGCCACGGTCGTTGAATCGGCCGTCTTGGCAGGCAGTAGACCGGTCAGCATCGCCGGTGACTGCTGCGCCTCGCTGGGTATGTTCGCCGGATTACAGCGTGCGGGTGTCAAGCCCACGCTGATCTGGTTTGATGCGCACGGCGACTTCAATACCTGGGAAACTTCGCCCAGCGGCTTCCTGGGCGGCATGCCCCTGGCCTGGCTGGTAGGGCGGGGCGAGCAGAGGATACCCCACGGCCTGGGCATCACACCTTTGCCTGAAAGCGATGTGACCCTCACCGACGCCCGCGACCTGGACCCACTGGAAGCGGAAGCTGTCGAAAGTTCGGCTGTCAATCATTTGTCCGAGGTTAGCGATCTCACGCACGCGCCGCTGCCCATCGGACCGATCTGGGTCCATTTTGATGTGGATGTCATCGATCTTGCCGAAGCGCCGGCCGTGAGTTATCCGGCCGAAGGCGGGCCCTCAAAGCGCATCCTCGGTGACGTCTTTCAAGCCCTGGCTGAATCCAGGCAGGTGAAAGCGGTCTCCGTCTCCCTCTGGAACCCCCAGCTGGACCGCGACGGACGAACCCAGCGCGTAGTGCTTTCCCTCTTGCAAAAACTGTTAGCTTGATTGCGTCATCCGGCGCACTCTCATGTATAATCAAGATCAGCATTTCAGGTAATCAGGTTTTAACCTAACCACCTGAAAACCTGACAACCTTTTATAAAGGAGAACTAGGCATGGAGCGACTCAAAAAAGATTTTACAACCATCACCTTTGCCCTTATTGTTGTAGCCCTGGCCATTAACATCGTCGTCGGGACGATCGTTTTTCAAACCAAAATACCATTCGTTTATCTCGACCAAATCGGAACCGTGCTGGTCGGTCTTGTCGCCGGACCCTGGGCCGGGCTCTTGACCGGCGTGCTGACCAATCTTCTGTGGGGATTACTGGGCAATCCCGGCTATGTTCCTTACGCCCCTATCGCCGGCGTCATCGGCCTGATGGCCGGTTGGTTTGGCAGCATGGGTTGGTATAAGTCCTGGTGGAAGTGGCTGCTCGGTGGTTTGATCACCGGCCTGGTCGCCGCTCTGCTCTCCGCGCCGATTACCGCCTATTTGTATGGGGGTGTTACCGGTGCGGGAACCGACCTGTTAACGGGCATGTTCCGGGCAACCGGGTCCAGCATCATGGAAGCAGCGCTGGGGCAGGGTCTAATTACCGACTTAATTGACAAAACGGTTTCATTTTTTGTGGTTTGGCTGATCATCAAGGCGCTTCCTACAACGCTCTTATCCCGTTTTCCGCGTTCTGAAAATGTCCTTGAGGCGAGTGACCTGGACCTGGACAGCGTGCTTGATCAGTAAAGAGTTGGGTAATTCCAGTTGACCGCCAACACGCTCTATATTGACCAGGACCGTGGTTTTCAGCGCCTGAATCCGCTGACCAAACTGGTCATTTCACTCTTTCTCATCATCCTGGCTCTGGTTCTGCCATGCATGTGGGCGGGCTATATCGTTTTCTTATTGGCCGTTGTTCCCTTGGCCTTATGGGGCGGCATTTTACGGCCGTTATGGAGCGCCCTCTGGAAGATAGTCCTGCCCTTTGCCATTTCTATGTTTGTCATCCAGGGTTTGTTCTGGACGGGCGGCACGCCGGTGGTAGCCTTGGGGCCGTTTTCGCTCAAGGCGGAGGGTCTAATTTTCGCCACGCGAATAACCGGCCGCCTGCTGGCGATCATGGGCAGTTTTTTGCTCGTATCCCTGGGCACGGCGCCGGACGATTTGATGATCTCGCTCGAACAGCGCGGTGTGCCCAACAGCATCACTTACATCATTCTTTCCACGATCCAGCTTGTGCCCGGCTTGCAGGCCCGCTCAGAGAAGATCAGAGACGCCCAGCGCGCACGCGGCCTGGAAACGGAAGGGAACATCATCCAGCGTACCCGATCCATGCTGCCCCTGGTGGAACCGCTGGTATTGGGCAGCATCATTGACGTGGACGAGCGGGCTATCGCCCTGGAAGCGCGAGGTTTCAGCAGGGAAGGGGATAAGACGTTCTATCGCACCGTTGAAGACCGCCGCTGGGAGCAGACTTTGCGCTGGGTTTTGGCAGTCAGCGCCTTGTTCCTGATCCTGGGACGTATCTTGTGGCCATTTATCGGCCGTTTTTTGGGCGGCGGCTAATGATCGATCTGGAGAATGTCGCCTACGCTTATCCCCAGGCTACTGAACCCGCGCTGCGCGGCATCACGTTGCACGTGCCGGACGGCCAGTTTTTAGCCGTTGTCGGCGGCAACCGTGCCGGGAAATCGACGCTCAGCTACGTGCTCAGCGGCTTCATACCCCATCATTTTAAGGGCACCTATCGCGGCAAAATAGAAGTGGCAGGCATGGATTTGACCCAGGCCTCCCTGGGCGAGATAGCCGGTGTGGTAGGCCTCGTCTTTTCCAATCCCTTCAACCAGATATCCGGGGCGCGCTTTACGGTGGAAGAGGAAGTCGCTTTCGGCCTGGAAAATATGGGTGTGCCCAGCTCAGAAATGCCGGGTCGCGTGGCTAAAGCCTTGGAGATGACCGGCCTGTCGGAGATGGCCCGTCGCAGTCCGTATGCCTTATCCGGCGGCCAGCAGCAGCGGTTGGCGCTTGCCTCCATGCTCGTGATGCAGCCGCAGCTGTTGGTTCTTGATGAACCGACTTCGCAGCTCGATCCCGCGGCTAAAATCGAGGTCTTTGAAGTGCTCGATCGTTTGGCTACTGAAGGCGGCATGACCGTGGTGCTCATCGAGCATGAACTGGAATGGATCGGCGATTTCGCCGACCGCGTGATCGTCATGCATAAGGGGCGAATTGTCAACGATGGCGATCCCCGAGAGGTGCTGGCTGATGAAGCCTTGATCGAAATGGGTGTGGGCAATACCGCCTATACCATCGCCGCCAGGCAGGCGCGGGAGGAAGGCTTGATTGCGGGGGATCAAGCATTGCCGGTTACTCTGAGCCAGGCTGTGGATTATTTTGAAGGCAGTCTGGACCGCAGATGACGCTGAAGATGGAGTTGACACAGAGGACACAGAGGACACAGAGGACACAGAGTTGACACAGAGGACACAGATATTATTGAACTGACAGGCTGATTAGCTGAAATGCTGACCACCTGACCACCTGAAATACTGACCACCTGATAAACTGATTAACTGAAACACTTCACTCATGGAAATTATCGTCGATAACATAACATTTGCTTATTCGCCCGAGGTGGTTGCTTTAAAGGGCGTCAGTCTGCTGATTGAGCCGGGGGAGACGGTGGCTATCATCGGCGAGAATGGGGCGGGGAAGTCGACCCTGGCCAAGCACTTGAACGGCCTGCTGCGACCGGACAGCGGGCGAGTGACCGTCGGCGGCTGGGACACGCGCGAACATTCGGCGGCGGAACTGGCGGCGCGCGTCGGTTTTGCTTTTCAGAATCCCGACGACCAGTTATTTAAACGCTCGGTGCAGGCCGAGGTGGCATTTGGGCCTGAGAATCTTGGTTTTAGCGATCAGGAGATTGAAACGGCCGTCGCCGAAGCGCTTGACATGACCGGTCTTAAGGCCGATGCGGATAAACATCCCCACGATCTGCACAGCTCGCAGCGGCGTCTGGTCGCTCTGGCGGCGACGCTGGCCATGCGTACGCCGGTGGTGGTCGTTGATGAACCGACAATCGGCCAGGATGCGGCCGGGGTGCAGTGGGTGGCCGGCATCGTGCAGCAGCTCCATAAAAACGGCCGTTCCGTAATCGCCATCTCACACCATATTGATTTTTGCGCCCAGAATTTTGCGCGTATCGTGGTTATGGCCGGCGGCCGGATTTTGGCCGACGGCACGCCCCAGGAAGTGTTCAATCAGGATGCGCTGCTGGCCGAAGCGCATGTTGAACCGCCGCAGGTCAGGCGCTTGGCGCATGAATTGGGGATGGATGAAAGCCTTATTGATAACGAGGCTTTTTTGGCCGCTCTGAGAGAGGGTGAGGATAAATAAATTTGACATACGATTACGATTGCGAACGCGATAACGATTCCTCGCTATCGCTTTCATTATCGCTATCGTAATCGGAAAGGCAGTTCACATGGTTTATATTCTCGGCAATCTGATCGTCGATTTTTTACTCTATATCGAAGAGTTCCCCGTGGAAGCGCAGGCTCTGCAGGGTGTTTCCCACGTGGCCATTGGTCCCGGCGGCGCTTGCAATGTGGCTATCGTCGCTTCACGCTTTGGATTACCGGTCACAAGTCTGGGTGAAGTCGGCAAAGATTATTTCGGTGAGATTGTACTAACAGGCCTGAAGCGCGAAGGGATACTCACCGGCCAGATACTTGTCAATGAAAAAGGTTTTACGCCGGTCGCCGGGGTGCTGGTTGATCCGCAGAGCGAACCTGGGTACCTGGGTTATCCCGGCGAGCAGACACTGACGGCGCTGCCGGAGGAATGGCGAGAGGACTTGCAAAGTGGGCAGGCACTGTTTGTCGATGGCTGGATCGAGTATGAGGCCATGGCCGGCATCATCCTGGAGGCTTTGCGGGTGACCAAAGAATCCGGGGGCAAGACTTTCTTCGATCCCGGGCCGGGTAATCCGCGCCAGGACAATGCCTGGCATTGTGAGGCGGCGGCGCTCTCCGATGTTGTTTTATTGACGGAATCGGAGCTGGCTCGCCTGACCGGTGAAGAGGACAGTAAGGCAGGAGCGCGGAAGCTGCTTGACAACGGCTCTGCGCTGATCGTCGTTAAGCGCGGCCCTGATGGCCTGGTTATCTATACGGCCGATGAGATGGTCGATATGCCCGGACTGCCCTTAAAGGCCGTGGATGCCACCGGCGCAGGAGACAGCCTGGCCGGCTCGGTCATTTACGGCCTGCTCAATGACCTCTCCCTGGAGGCTTTAGGCACCCTGGCCAACGCCACGGGCAATGCCAAGGTGCTGAAAATCGGCACCGGTCACCAGGTCCCCAAAACGGCCGAAATCCGCGCCATACTCGATCAGTTCGATCTCAAAGTAGCGGGATGGCATTAGAGCTGGTCAGCTGGTCAGCGAGTCAGCTAGTCAGGCTGACCGGCTGAAATGCTGACTAGCTTGAATACTATTCAAACAACGGCCGCATTTGCAAGTTTTCGACAACCTCGGCCATTTCTTCATCGGAGACTGGGCCGTCGAAGCGCGCGGCGGCGTCGAGCATTTTGGGCAAAACGTGAATGTCGCCGACCGTGTTCATGAAGAATCCGGAACGGCCGAGCACCCAATGAACGGCCGTGTTGATCGCGTCTTGATCTTCCAGCGGCTTATACCAGGTGGCGCGGGTATGTGTCGACTCGCCCCACGGCCTGTGCACCAGCGACTTGATTGTCTGGATGGCCACATTGCGTTCCCGGCATAAAGCGACGAGAGTTTCGAATTCCTGCCGGTACTGCTCGTTCTGCATCATGGTGTAGCTGTAGGGCAGGAGGACGGAGTCGAAATCAAAGCGCTTCAGCGCCGCCAGATGGCGCTCGGCAACCGTCCAGCCGTGGCCGGTGACGCCGATAAAGCGCACCAATCCTTCGTCGCGGGCGTCGATCGCCGCTTCCAGCGCGCCGCCCGGTCCCATGGCGATCTCCCATTCCTGCGGGTTCACCAGAAAATGGAGCTGAATCAGATCGACCTGATCGACCTTCAGGCGTTCCATCGAGCGGCGAATACTTGCTGCCGCGCTGTCATACTCACGATCTTCCGTTTTCGTGGCTAGGAAAAACGGCCGTCCGTGCCGCCCAATCCAATCGCCGATGCGCAGTTCCGCATCGCCATAGCTGGCCGCCGTATCCACGTGGTTGATGCCGTAGGAAAGGGCTAGGTCCATCGTAGCATCCGCTTCTTCCTGGGTCACATCAGCAAAAGCCGCCGCTCCCAGCAGCAGTCTCGTGCTCTCGTGGTCGGTACGGCCGAATAGTATTTTTTCAATCTCGCTCATAAGTCCCTCCAGCGGGTTTATATAATTGGGTTAATTCTACCCCAAATCATAGCCATATAAAGATACAGCCGCTTAAACTTGTAATCGTAAATTCCTAATCAGCCGCCAAGAATAAAGTCTGAGACAGATAGGTTCACTTCATGCTACAATGTCTATTAGGAAGGGTGTTATGCACCCGGACGTTGGTTTGGAAGAAGTATCCTTAGCAATTCTCTCTGAGCACTTGGTCATTGAAGTATCATGCGGGAATTGAAATAAGGGGTGAGCCATGAACTTCGACGGTGCTCTTCTACGTTTTGCTTTATTTCTAGTGCTGATTGGTGCAATGTTTTCTTGTCAGCGAAGACCGGAACCAGAGTCCCCAAGCGCCACTACACCCGTAAGTACGCTATCAACTACAACAACTCAACAGGTGCAAACCGCCACTCACGAGCCACCGGCAGCGACTGTGATGCCGCTGCCGGCCGGACCAACATCCGTACGATCAGAAATGGGTGATGATATTCAATCAGTCTCCATGGTTGTAACCAATGGGCTCATAGTTGACGGTACGGGGGGCGATCCCATTAGCGATGGTTTCGTTGCGATTCAGGGGAACCGGATTGTTGCTGTTGGACAGGCTGCTGATTTCAAAATTCCTGATGATGCTGTTGTCATCGATGCCGCGGGAGGAACGATATTGCCTGGTATCATCAATGCTCACGTGCATAACAGTAATGCTGTGGGAACGCGAAGAGTGTTGTTTCTGCTTGATGGCGTAACATCTGTATGCGACCTGGGGATACCGCTATTCATGATGAAGGGATTTGAAGAAGAGGGATTTAAAGCTGGCCCGGCGGCGCGAGGGTTCAAAGCGGGTTCGGTCATCACCGCTCCAGACGGTTATCCAGGATATTATATGGGCCGTGCAATGAATTACGAGATTCAAGGTGAAGATGAGGCTGAGATGGCAGTTCTGGATCTGCACTCTCGGGGAGTTGATTACATCAAGGTCGTTCTCGAACCGGGATATTATGGCGAAAACTTGCCCGTCATCAATGTAGAAGAACTGCGTGCAGTTGTCTCTACGGCCCATGCTAATGATCTCCTTGTTAGGGCGCATGTGACGAAGAGCGATATGTTGGATATCGCGCTTGAAGCAGGCGTTGATGTCATCGAACATGTGCCTATAGGTTCTGAAACGACTGAATACCTGGAAGCGATGATTGATGAAGCAGGAGATATCCACCTGCCGCTCGAGGTGGAAACAAAGATTCTGCGTATGATCGAGCAAGGCATTACGCTTGTCCCGACGCTCGAGGTTTACCTTGCTGACCCATATCTGCTTAAAGCTATACAACCGGAAACGGATGTACTGAATCATGCTGTCTTTCAAGCTATTTTGGGAGTTGTGCGGTTTTACCATGATTCAGGAGGAGTTATCGCCCTTGGCAATGACTATGGAAATCCCGGTGTTGAGTCGGGAATGCCGCTGCGTGAGATGGATCTTTTAAAGTCCGCTGGTCTTTCACCAATCGAAGTCATTGAAGCAGCTACCAGAAACGCGGCCATTGTCTGCGGCCATGGTGAAGAATTAGGTACTCTTGAAGAAGGGAAGCTGGCTGATCTCATTGTGGTTGATGGTAACCCATTGGATGATCTAAATGCGATGGATTCAGTTAGCTACATTGTGAAGGATGGAGAACTTGTCCTCCTCCCTGAGCAGGTTGGCAAGTAACTATTAAAAGAATTAAAGCTGTTGTTCCTGTAGATCTCCTTAACGGATTTTACTTTGCCAACAGCCTGGATAATTAGTCCATTCTATTGCGGGGAATCTTTCATCAACTGCGCCCCGCTGTGCTGCGCCTCGCGTAGAAAATCGAGCAGCAGCTGACGACCGTTTTGCGCTTCGACCACTTTTTGATAGGGCAGCACCGCGCCGGTCCAGCCTTCATGGTTCCAATAGGCGCCGTCCGGCAGATTGCTTCCCGGCCAACCGTCCGGGGTGGGGTAGGCGGTGGCGTAGAAGTAAGGCTCGGGGATACCGTCATCGCCGGTAGAGAAGCCGAAATTCATTTGCTCGTTGGCGTAATCGGGATTGTCGAGGTCCTGGCCCGGCACTTTGCGCCCTGAGAACCAGAGCATGGCCAGGTCGAAATGATGCGGCCAGAACTGCACGGCGCCGGTCTCTTCATAATAACCGGCGCGGAATTCTTTTAAGAGGGAATCGATCTCGATTAAGGCATCCCAGTAAGTGGCAACGGCCGTTTCGTCATAGGTTCGTGCTGTGTCATCATTAAATTCTTGCTCGTCGTATTTGGGCTTGATGCCCAATTCGGCCAGCATGGCTAAAGTCTCTTCTTTAAACTGCTTCGCCGACTGGCCGAGCAGCGGCACCTCAAGCTGGTCCCCATGGCTGGTTTTCAACCGTAAAACATGCTCAGTAAAATCAAATTCAAGCTCGTAAATGATGCCCTCGGGGGTTCGGATCGGCGTCGAGGTCAGGCCGGTGGCGTTCGGCCGTAGGCTGATGTGCCAGTAATGCTTTTGCGGGGGTGAATTGAACTGGCGGATGCGGCGCACGAAGCGGGTGTAATCGGCCAGCGTGTCGCGCGTGTCTTGCCAGGCGGAAAGCGGCAGGGGTTGAAATGCTTCATTCATGTTTTAATTGCCTCCGTTTTGACTCATTGTAGCAGGCTCATGCTTATCGGCGAAGTATAGGGGGCAATTCCTTACAATGCCTGCTTACAGATTGGCCTGAGCCGCTTTGTTCAAGTATGATCGGTGGGCATGGACCAGATGGGACCGGGACGGGTTTTTAGCGACGTTTCAATGCGCGATTTGGGCTTGATCAGGCGCTTTGTGCTTGAATCATCGATCACGGGCTGTGGTGATCGCCAGATAGTCGATGAACTGGTTTTGGCCGTCAATGAAGCCGTGGTGAATATCCTGCAGCATGCTTACAACAATGAGCCGGGGAAAATCGAGGTGATCGTCGCCTGCGGCGCGGGCGTGATTCGCGTCGTCCTGCTGGATGACGGCCCCCTTTTTGATCCCACAACGGTTCCCAACCCGGATATTACCCTGCCGCTGGCGGAACGGCCGTTTGGCGGCATGGGCGTCTATTTCATGCGCGAATTTTGTGATGAACTGCGCTACCGCAGAGACGCGGGCGGGCGTAATGAATTGACCCTACTGAAACGATTCGGTCCATAAAAGCAGATGAATAAGGAGATTGGCGATGTTGATTATGAGCATTGATATGGAAAACGGCCGTGTGCCGGTGACGGTGCTGCGCCTGGAAGGAGAACTGGACGCCTCCAACTACGAGCAGTTGATATCCCGCACCGAGGCTCTTTACGAAGAGGGAACGCGCGCCCTGCTGCTTGACCTGGATAAGGTTGATTTCGTTTCCAGTTCCGGCCTGATTGGGCTGCACTCGGCGGCCCTGATCATGCGTGGAGAGACACTGGACGATGCGGAAGAAGGCTGGGCCGCTTTCCGCGCCGTATCCCGCGATATGATCAAAAGCAGCAGCCAGGAAGCGCACTTCAAACTGCTTAAGCCGCAGCCCATTGTGCGTAAGGTCTTAGACACCTCCGGCTTCAGCGAATTTATGCCCATTTTTGATGATGAACAAACGGCCGTCGCCTCCTTCGATTAGGGGGGCGCTTTAGACTACGAAGTCTACGAAATGCCAGGGGTATGCGGCGCGTGAAAAAGATCTCCCTACACGGCTTTGGCCTCTTTAGTAATGTGGAAGGGCGCCAGGAGTTCGCCGCCGGCGAGGTTATTTTCCAACCCGGTGATTATGCGGACAAGATGTACCTGATCATCGAAGGCGAACTGCGCCTTACCCGCGGTGAAAATGAAATAGACGTCATGGAGGCCGGTGAGCTGGTCGGCGAGATGGGCATGGTTGAGAATCGGTCGCGCAACGGCACGCTCACCGCGGTGACAGACAGCGTCCTTTTACCCATCGACCGCTTACAGTTCGCGGCCCTGGTTCGCCAGCATCCCGGTTTTGCCACGCGGGTCATGGCCGTCATCTCCGCCCGCCTCACGCGGCGCACGGAAAGCGAAGTGCAGCGCCAATCCTTCCAACAGGAACTGGCTATCGGGCGCAAGATGCAGCGTTCCATGCTGCCGCAGAAGATGCCGCAGATCCCCGGCTGGCGTTTTGCCGCCTATTACGATACTGCCTGGCAGGTCGGCGGGGATTTCTACGATTTCATCACACTCGATGATGATTTTCATGGACCGTTTCAAAACTGCATGGTGATCGCCGATGTCACCGGCAAAGGCGTGCCCGCAGCTTTGTATATGGCCGTGGCGCGCACGCTGATCCGCGCGGAAACGAGAAAGGAACGTTCTCCGGCGGAAATTTTACGGCGCGTCAATGAATTGATCCTCAGCGACAACCGCTCACCCCTATTTCTGAGCGTGCTCCATGTCATGTTGGATGTACAAACGGGCGAGCTGGTTTACGCCAGCGCCGGGCACAATTCGCCGCTCTGTTTCAGATGTGAATCAAGCGAAGTTGAAGAACTGCCCGCGCACGGTTATCTGCTGGGCGCCTTTGCTGGTGCGCCTTATAGCGATGAGTATGCCCTGTTGGCAAGCGGAGATTCTCTGATCCTGTATACGGACGGCGTCAGCGAAGCGCGGGATGGGCAAGGACGCTTCTTCGGCATCGAGCGCTTGAAATCGGCCGTAGCGGCATCGGGGTACGAGCCGGTGGAGGAGATGATTCAGGCGATTGTAGCCGCCGTGTCCGAATTCACGGGTTCCATGCCCCAGGCGGACGATATGACGATTGTCGCCGTGCAGCGCGCTGCCTGTGATAGTGAATAAGAAAACAGTACGCAGTTTTGGTTCCTGCCTTGCAGCCTTATTGTCGATGTCGAACGCCTGATTGAGATACAATTGGCGCATGAGCAATAATCGATTATATGCAGTAACGGATGATGGGATCAGCGAACTGGCCATTCCGCAGCAGATCACCAATTTAACAGACCTCTACAGCGGCCTGGAATTAGGCGTCTATTCCGCCCTCCGTACTTACGAACACAATAAATTTCTTGAACTGGACGCGCACTTGGACCGCACGGAAAGGTCGATGGCGGTTTTGAACTGGGATTATCATCTGGACCGCGATCGTTTGAAGCGCGCCCTGCACGAGGCCGTGACCGCCTTTCCGGCCCCCAATGCGCGTGTGCGATTCGATATTCTAAGCTGGCCGGCGGAAAGCCTGGGCACGGAAAGTCGCGAGTTGATTGCCCTGATCCCCTTTAAAGCGGAGTCTAAACAGGTATACACCAGAGGTGTAGGCATAGACTTTGTACCGCACCTCGTGCGCGATGAACCACTGGCCAAAACGGCCGAATTCGCTGAGCGGCGCAGTAAAATGCTGCCTTCTCGAAACCGCAGCCATTATGAATACCTGATGTTGGATAAAGATGATAACCTGCTGGAAGGGACAATGACCAACTTTTGGGTTGTGCGCAATGGCGAGGTATGGACCGCCGGAAAAGGTGTTCTGGAAGGAATCACGCGCAAGATACTGCTGGACCTGATCCCGTCCATAGGCATCCCGTTGTACGAGATCGCGGTAAATAAAAAGGACCTGCCTTACATCGATGAGGCATTTTTGAGTGGGTCATCGCGGGCTGTTGTGCCCGTGGTACGCATCGCCCAGTATGAAATTGGAGACGGCCGTCCCGGCCCCATCTCACGCCAGATTCTTCGCACCTATCAAGCCTATGTTCAGGAAAATATCAAAACTGCGATCAGTGCCCTGTAACCGGCAGACGCGCCATCCTTTGCGCACCTTTTGCGCGCCGGCGCAGTAAGGATGCTGCGGCTGCTAATCGTCGAGTATGGCCGGTAGGTAGGCGTGATAATCCCAACTCGTGGGGCCGATGATCAGATTCAGGTTAACGGCCGTTGCCGGTATTGGAAGCCCGTTGATATCGGCCAGTAACACGTCTTCGAACCCCAGCACCGTGCTTCCTAAGCCCGCCGTTTCAAGGACCTGGAGTTGATAAGAAGCCACGGTCCCACCATCACAAGGTGGAGTAGGGTTTAACGATATCGCGACGTAGGAAATATTTCCGGCAATGTTATCTACAGTGTTTTCTTGGATATATTCTGGAAGAGGGCAGTCCCCGGGAAGAATTTGAATGCCGTCCGTCTCCCCATCCGCGTCTAGGACCTGGAAGATTGCCGGGTCGAAGTTGATATCAAATTGACCGCCATACAATCCCGTGGCGTCGCTTTCGATGGTCATTGAGATTATTTCCCCCGGATCAGCTTGAGCTGGGCCGTCAAGCCAGATGGAGAAATCTTGCGCCCCGGCAGCCGCAGCGGAGCGCGCTTGAAAGATGAGGAAGAAAATTGGCGCGGCGGCCAGCATCAAAACGGAAATTATTACTAGGAACCTGATACGCGTTTGTTGATAATATTTTTGGCGATCATCAAAGGTTGACATTCTTTCTCTCCGTACGGTTTCCTTATCATGTGCTACGATAAACTGCTAGGAGCGGATACTTCGTCCTAAATGGTGAAACCTAAATGCCTGAGCGAATCAACTTTGAGGAAACCAGTAATTAAAGCCTGCTCATGCACCAGATCTGATGCGCATTAAAAACCAGGCGGCAATCAGGACGATAGATAAAACTATCAAGCCAACCGCCAGGCTGATGCTTCCGATTGTACCCTCACTATTCGCCGCAGGGGCAGGGGTTGGGGTCTGAACCTGAATATCTTCTAATCTCTGATCCTGCCCAATCACGATCAATGGCGGTGTGGTTGCTTCGGCCGTAGGCGCCGCGTTTTCTTCATCTGAAGCGCCGGGAACGGCGGCGATTTCCTCAGCGGCGGCGGATGCCGGAGTGGGGGAATCAGGCACGACGGCCGTTTCGCCAGGCTCTACAGCCGGTTCAGAATCATTATCGTTTGAGGGCGCTAGAGTATTATTTGCTGTAGGCGCACCAGTGTCCGGAACAGCCGTTGCCGCCTGCGCCGCGGCGGTGGGGTTGTTCTCCGGGGACGTGCTGCCGCCGGAGGAGGAGGTCGCAGCGGATGGTGCGCTAACGGTGGGCTGCGAGGGGTTTTCGGCAGTTTGCGCTGTTGCGGTTGGTGCGGCGGTGGTTAATTCGGCCTCGGCAGCCGTGGCTGTCGCTGCTGCTGCGGCTGCTGCGGGAGCTGTAGGATTGGGAACGAATACGGTGCCGCTAATTCCGTCGGATGTCC
This sequence comes from Promineifilaceae bacterium (SeqCode), assembly GCA_046259485.1. Lineage (GTDB taxonomy): Bacteria > Chloroflexota > Anaerolineae > Promineifilales > Promineifilaceae > JAACFF01. Next base: position 78,472 of record JBJYWP010000034.1, read on the forward strand.
CCACCTGTATCTCTATCTCCGCGCCTGTCGGAGCGGCGGCGATTGCCTGGGCAAACTGAAGTTCAACAGGTCCGGATTCCAGGGCTTCTACTTCGAACTCAAACAGAGTGCCGCTGCCGGAAGCAGGCTCGGCCGGCGCCATGCGCGAATAGGCATAGCGCAAGAGTCCGGTCTCATTATTAACCTCATTGGCCGCCTCGAACCCCCCGCTTAAAGGCAGGAAGTCACCGGCCAGGATTTGTACACCGGACTTCGTCTCATTCTCATCAAGCACCTTGATGCGGCTTGGGTCAAAAGTTAAGTCTATTTGAACCCCGAAAACATCCACAGCATCCTCAATGCGCACCACCATGCGCCTTGTTTCGCCTTGATTGAGGTTTAGGGGCTGTGGCTCCAGGAGAACTACGGTGCTGTTTTGGGCCCGCAGTTGTCCGGTACCGATCAGGATGATGAGAGTGAGCAGAAGCGGCGCAAATCCGCTTAATAGGGATTTGCGCCGCTTTAAAAAGAGACTCCTAGCTTGGACTAGGGCGCCCATACTTGTGGTGAAGTTTTATTGAAATTGCCGCCCAAAGCGGTCAGGTCCAGGATATTGATTACCCCATCCCCGTTAATATCCCCGGCTCGTAACGTGGTCAGACCCAAGTTGACCGTCGTGCCGTTCGTTCCCGTGATATCTGTTGCTTCCGCACTCAGGTAGCGGTCATATTCAGCTACCACGCGGTACGTCTCGGCTGCATCATTGGCTACCAATGTGAATGTGCCATCGGATCCAACTTCAACCGGACCATCGACATGGCCGAAGCTGTCGAACAGCCATACCTGCACGCCGCTTGGATCAGGCCAGGCCTGAAGCGCTACCGTACCCGTGACTTGGAAGGCAGCCTGCTCACATACTACTGAGCTGCCGACGGGCGTATGCGGGATTGCAGTCGCGTTTGGATCAGAGATGATGCTGTTCGTAAATGTTACGGCCGATTGGCCTTCAGCGACACACTCAAAGGTGATCGTTGCCACCACACCGCCGGTGCATGGCGCTGTAGGGTTGAGCTGGGACACGACATAATTGATCACACCCGTGGCATTGTTAGCGACGTTGGATTGCAAGAAATCGGGTTGCGGGCAGGTGCCCGGGGTAAGCTGTCCGCCGGAAACCTGGATTATATTCGGGTCGAAACTCAAGGCTAATTGAGCGCCATAAACATTAGTGGCGTCGGTCAGTGTAATATCCATATCGGAACTCATGCCGACGCTCATGACTACCGGGCCTGCCGGATCGAGCGCAAGCGTGGCTATTGCCTCATCTTCCGCCGCTGCCGAACCGGCCAGCATAACCACAATTAAACTAAAGGTTAAAACTAATAAGGTTACCCAAACCTTGGAATTGGGTTTTTTCATGACACACTCCTTACTCGCTGCGCGAATATCTAAAAATTGATAAATCTGTTACTAAACTTACACATCAACCTTAAATTTGAAATTACGATACGAATGCCTCGATCGCGCCCGCTGATGGAAGCGCTGTCCGCAGCGGCGATCAGATACGAGGCATTATTAATTTCGGCCGCCTTAATTCCAGGGAACCGGGCAGCTTTTATCAAAATTACCACCGAGCAGCGAGAGATCGAGAATATCCACATTGCAGTCGACATTGATATCCGCGCGTTCATCCCAGTTGGTATCGCCGCAGCTTAAACCGAAGTGACCCCCAACAAGTGATAAATCTAAGATATTAATCGCGCAGTCATCGTTCGTGTCTCCACCGAGCAGTGTAACCGAATTCAGGGCCGTTACATTCCCGGCGGTGACCGCTACACTTTGCTTTTCCCCATCCAGGTAGAGCTCTTTGGCAGCAGTAACATCGTAAGTGCCGGCGGGAACATCCACGCTGTAATCCCCTGCTGAATCCGTTTGACCGCAGACAGTCGCGCTGCCGTCTGCAGCACAAACCTGGACATCGCTGAAATCAGTCCGTCCCTGAAGAGAGACAGACCCTTCAATAGAGCCCTGTGTCTCGACCGGTGGTTCTCCATCACATAACTGCATCGATACGTCGTCGACATGCATGCTCGTGATCCCGTTCACGCCGTTATTAAATGTATCGAAGTAGACCTGCAAGGTGCCTTGATTCTTGAGATCTGAAAGATCGAAACTAAAATATTGCCACGCATCCACGTTTTGGCGGCGGTACAGCAGCCGCTTCAGTTCCTGGCCGTTCTTATTGAGAATGAATACAAACTGCCAGTCGCTGACATTCACTGCATCCGCTTCATCGATGGCCAATGGATTTTCAGGCAGGTAAAGGGGGATGGATTGATCCTCAGTGGTCTGGGGATAGATCCAGAAATTAAAATTGATGTTCTCCGTACCGCTGGGAATGGTGACCATCTGGCGGGCGCTGGAGTAGCTGTAACGATTGTTCGCCGGATTCACAATACCGGTACGCACAGACCTTGTGCCGCTATGCACCGGTTCCGGACTGGTAACATATTTGGCTGTATATTCGGTCGCCGACAAAATCCAACCGGTGCTGTCTTCAAATCCGCCGTTGACAATCCCCTCAACACACGTGGCGTCCGCAGATGCCGGCGCTGAAAGCGATTCAGATTGTGCTCCCGGGCCTGAACTGGAGGCAAGCGCGACGCTTGCCGAGATGAGAACAATCAGCGTGACGAACAAAACCATAGCCACGCGGTTCCTGCTAAAGCTGAAGGTGCTTTGGTTCATATTTCTCTCCAATTTGATTTAAAAATAGACTCCGCTCATCCTAGTTAAGTATAAGCAATTATAACATACCAAGTTGTGAAAGAGGCGGGAACGGATTCGTATGTTTGCAACCTCAAACAGGCCTGATCGTGGCCTCCTGGGAAATTACTACTCGGCACCCGGTCTGAGAACTTGAAAGATATCAAGTTACCCTTGATTATTCTTGCACTTTGTGCCATGATTTGGGCAAATGTCTGACAATTCCTTGACACCATTAGAATCGTTGGCCGTCACGCTCTATGATATTGGCGCCGTCCAATTTGGGAAGTTTAAGCTGCACAGTGGTAAGAAATCACGGGTCTACCTCGATATGCGCGTGCTGGCTTCATTTCCCGAAGCTTTGCGCGAGGTCGCCGGCGCTTATCGTACCGTTCTGGAGTGGCTGGAATACGATGTGATCGCGGCAACGCCCCTAGCCGGGCTGCCGATCGGTACAGCCATTGCCCTGGACATGAACCAGCCCTTGATCTACCCGCGGAAAACGGCCAAAAGCTATGGTACAGGGAAAGCAATTGAAGGGGTTTATACGGTTGGCGACACGGCCATTGTCATTGACGATCTGGTGACCAGCGGCGACAGCATTGTGCAAACCATCGCCGCCTTAAAAGCCGGTGGCTTACGGGTCACCGATGCGGTCGTGCTGATCGATCGGGAGCAGGGCGGTGCGGAAGCCCTGCGTGAAGAAGGGTACCGCCTCCATTCCATCATGTCTCTACCTTATCTGCTCAACGTGCTGTTGGAACAAGAGCAGATAGGCGAAAAGAAATACAATAAAACGCTGAAATCTATAAGCTCATAGGGGGCTTGATGAGCGACCTCACACGCGGCACGTCGCATAACGTGTTACGCTACACGGGAAACCCGCTGGATGTGATGTTTTCGCCGCGCAGCGTGGCTGTGATCGGCGCTTCTGAACGGCCGGGGAGCATCGGCCGTACCATCCTCACGAATCTGCTCGAATCCCCTTACGAAGGCCGGGTCTATGCCGTCAATCCCGAGTATCGCTCGGTCCTTGGTTTGCCAAGCTACAATCATGTAGGCTTGATCGAGGAGCCCATTGATCTCGCTGTTGTCGCCACTCCGGGGGAGGTGGTGCCTGAAGTTGTTCGCCAATGTGTGGACGCGGGCGTTAAATCCGCGGTCCTCATCTCCGCCGGCTTTAGAGAGACCGGCGCCAGGGGGGCGGCGCTGGAAGCGGCCGTGCTTGCCGAAGCAAAAAAGGGATCGATTCGTTTGGTAGGCCCCAACTGCATGGGCATCATGAATCCTTACAATGGTTTGAACGCGACCTTTGCTTCGCGGATGGCTCTTAAAGGGAACGTCGGTTTTGCCAGCCAGAGCGGCGCTCTGTTCACGGCCATTGTCGATTGGTCGATCCGTGAGAATGTGGGTATCAGCAGTTTTATTTCCACCGGCTCGATGATGGACGTCGATTGGGGCGACCTGATTTATTATTTCGGCGATGACCCGCGCACGAAGAGCATCCTGATCTATATGGAAACCATCGGCGATGCGCGTTCGTTCATGTCCGCGGCGCGTGAAGTAGCCCTGACAAAACCGATTATCGTCATGAAGCCGGGACGCTCGCCGGAAGCGGCGCGCGCCGCGGCTGCGCATACCGGGGTGGATGCCGGAAATGATCTGGCGGTCAGCGCCGCCTTTCGCCGCTGTGGTGTCCTGCGCGTTAATACCATCGATGAATTATTCTCGCTGGCGGAAGTGTTGGCTAAGCAGCCCCGGCCGTTGGGACCGCGCCTGACGATTGTGACCAACGCCGGCGGGCCGGGTGTCTCGGCCACGGATGCCCTGGTAGCTGCCGGGGGAAAGCTGGCTCCTCTCTCCGACTCCTTAATGGCTGCTCTGGACGAAGCCTTGCCCGCTCATTGGAGCCGCAACAATCCCATTGATTTGCTGGGAGATGCCGGCGCTAAACGGTACAAAGAGGCTATCTCCATTGTGTCTAAGGACAGCGAAAGCGATGGTCTGCTGGCGATCCTGACCCCGCAGGGAATGACCGAACCCGTGGCGACGGCCGAGGCGTTGAAAGCGCTGTACGACAGGCCGGCCGGTTATCCGTACGGCAAGCCGGTGCTGGCAAGCTGGATGGGCGGTGAGGATGTCGCCGAGGGAACGGCCGTACTGAATAAGGCCAACATCCCGACCTTTGACTATCCGGATACGGCGGCGCGAATCTTCACCTATATGTGGCGCTATCAGCGGCGATTGAGCAGTTTATATGAAACGCCTACTTTGCCGGTGGGTGATGATGAAGAATCCTTGAAGCGCTTCTTGACCGGAGAACTGATTGCTGGGATTCGAGAAAACGGCCGTACTCGGCTGACTGGTATCGAATCCAAACGAATCCTCGAGGCTTATGGCATCCCGGTCATTGAAGAGTACCTGGTTCACAGCGCCGATAAAGCCGTCGCCCGGGCGGAGGATATGGGTTACCCGGTCGTTTTGCGGGCTTACACGACAGATGAAGAGGCATTAGCGCCGGTGCAGCTGCGATTGAAAGATGAGGGTCAGGTGCGAGGCGCTTATCTGAGAATTGAAACCATGGCCGCTGAGGGAAGCGGTTTTGCGGGAGCAGTGGTGCAGCCCTTCCTGAACATGGATGGTGAATTTACCTTGCAGCTGGCCTCCTATCCTGATGCGCAGTTAGGTCCCATATTGAAATTTGGTCTGGGAGGGAACGTAGGCAGGCTGGTGGCGGATATCGATCTGGGCCTGCCGCCGTTAAACTCGATCCTGGCGCGGCGGATGATGGAACGTACGGCCGTTTACGAAGCGATGTACAATACCGGGACGATCGATATGAGCGCCCTGGAAAACTTGTTGGTCCGTTTCAGCTATCTCGTCGCCCAACAGCCGTGGATCAAGACCATAACCATCGATCCTTTGTTAATCCTGCATGACGCGCCGATGGTTTTCAAGGCCGCTGTTGAACTGTATGGGCTTGATGTCCAGAAAGAAGAACTGCCGCGCCTCGCTGTACGTCCCTATCCGACGCAGTATGTGGAAGAGTTCACGAACCGCGAGGGGATTGAATTTGTCATACGGCCGATTCGCCCCGAAGACGAACCGCTCATGGCCGATTTTCAGGCCCGTCTTTCGGAAGAATCCGTCTATATGCGCTACTTCCGCGCCTTTGAATTGAGCGATCGCGTGGCTCACGAGCGTCTGACCCGCCTATGCCATGTTGATTACGATCGCACGATTGCCCTGGTCATCACCTGGCAAAACCCGGACACGGCCGAACCGGAGATCGTCGCCGCCGGCCGCCTGACGCGCATGCCTGACCCGCAGGAAGCGGAGTTCGCCATTCTTGTGCGCGATGATTTTCAAGGGAAAGGTCTGGGGACGGTGCTGCTGACCAGGCTGCTGCAAGTCGGCCGTGACGAAGGAATCGATCGAGTCATCGCCTACATGCTAGCCACGAACCTGGGCATGATCAAGGTTTGTAAAAAATTAGGCTTCCGCTTTGAACGAGAAGATGACCTTGTGAAGGCGATCATCGACCTCGATACATTTGGAAGAGAGAAAGCAGCGGAAAGCTAGTAAATTTCGGGAACGAATGTCTGCTCTTCGATTGGCGGTCTGACATAACCCGTGCCTTTCCTTACCGGCGGCAGCTCAATCGGGTCAGGCAAAATATCCTCGTAGGGAATTTGTTCCAGAATGTGGTGAATACAGTTCAGCCGCGCGCGCTTCTTATCATCCGAGTTGACCACGTACCAGGGCGCCTGCTTGATATCCGTATAATCAAACATGCGATCCTTGGCTTTCGAAAACTCTTCCCACTTATCGCGCGAAGCGATGTCCATCGGGCTTAACTTCCAGCGCCGGCTCGGGTCCTGGGAGCGCTGCTGGAAACGGTGTTCCTGCTCTTCATCGCTCACCGAGAACCAGTATTTCAATAACACCATACCCGAGCGCAGCAACATGCGTTCAAATTGGGGGCAGGAGCGCAAGAACTCCCAATATTCATCCTCGGTGCAAAAGCCATGTACCCACTCCGTGATCGCCCGGGTATACCAGCTGCGATCGAAAAGGACGATCTCGCCGCCGGCGGGCAGATGAGCTACCCAGCGCTGGAAATACCACTCTGACTTTTCTCTTTCCGTGGGAATGCCCAGGGCCACAACGCGCACGACGCGCGGGTTGGTGCGTTCGGTAATGCGTTTAATAGCCCCGCCTTTGCCGGCCGCATCGCGTCCTTCAAAGATGATCGCCGCCTTCAGATTATTGGTGCGCACCCAATACTGCAGTTTGACCAGTTCCTCTTGTAATCTTTGCAGCTCTTTTTCATAGAAATCGGTGCGCAGTTTGCCGTTTTTCTTATACCTTTTTTCTGGTTCTTGCCCATCAGTGCCGGCATCAATCCCGTTATCCATACCCATCTGTTCGCTCTCGCCCATGTTTGTACCCTTCCTGTTCCTCAGCTAACAACCCTTCTTTCATCCAGGCGGGAAGCCCGGACGCATTGGAATAAATTATAACATAGATCTCTACAGGAGATTGGTCCAATCCTACTATTGTCGGTTAGCACATTTTTATGCTAGATTGGACCAATCTGGAAGCGCGATTGGACCAATCTTTCTAATACGCCCCCAGCTCGCGCAGGCGGTCGTCGCTGATGCCGAAGTGGTGAGCTATTTCGTGTATCACTGTGTGTTTGACCTGGGCACGGATATGCTCGAAGTCACCGCCGCTGACCAGTTCAATTGCTCCCTGGTAAAGCGTGATCGTGTCCGGAGCGACTAGATTGTACCCGGAGGTGCGTTCGGTGAGAGGGATGCCCTGGTAGAGACCGAGGATGAGCGAACCAGGTCCGGCGCCGATTGATTTCTGTTCATAGGGTCCGGCCCAGTTATCGATGAGAATCTCAATATTTTGTAGATGTTCCTGAAAGTAGACCGGTAAATCGACTACAGCTTCCACCACCAGTGCTTCGAATTCTTCGCGAGGCAAACGCGGGTAGGTGCTGCGAGGAGTTGCTGCCCGAACGGCCGCTTTGACCTGGGGACGTTGACGGCCGAATGGATCATAAAACAAATGCATTCCCCCGCGGTCCGGCATGTGCAGGGCCAGCACCTGCCGCATGGGCGACGCGTTGAAGAAGGTTGCCTGGGGCAGGTTCGCTTCCCGCGTTTCAAATAAAACCCGCGAGAAGAACCACTGGTTGTTCAGCCATTGGCTAAGTACGTGCAGCAGGTGGCTCTGTAAATCGCCTGCCGGCTGGGAGGTACGCAGCCAAAAGCGCACCAGCGTCTCATCCTCGGCCACACCTTGTAACTGCTGCGGGTTGGCCGCCAGAAGTTCGGACAAAGGGCGCAGGTAAACGCAGCCCAGGCATACTTGCTGCGCCGGGTTGAGAACCGTGTAGGTAAAAGCGACGCGCTGCTGGTGTTCGCGCCAATGATCTTTCAAGTCTTGCAGGTTGTCGGCCAGGGTAAAATCAGCGGCCGGCCAATCCTGGCCCGACCACAGGCGCAGCTGCTCGCGGCTCTCCATGACCGCCTCATAATCGCGCTGGACATGTTCCGGCATTAACGGTTCAAGAAACAGGTGTTTGGTCTGGAATCCGGCCGGGACCAGGCGATCAGGAGGAAAGTAGGGCATGAGGGTTAGAAGAGTTTAAACTGCTCTGTATCGATTTGGCGCGCTTCCTGTGCCAGTACGGCATTGAGCAGTTCAATGGCCATGCGCGATTCCAGGGTCACTCCCGCGCGCACGCCCACACAGGGGTCGTGCCGCCCTTTCTTTAACTGAAAATCAATCTCCTGTAAATCTTTGCGCACCGACTGCTGCGTCTTGACGATTGAGGATGTCGGCTTAAAACCGACGCGACAGACCAGGGGCATGCCCGTGGTGATGCCGCCGATCAGGCCGCCATGGCTGTTAGCCTGGTAACCCTGGCGGCGAATGGGATCGTTATTCTCGCTGCCGCGCCGGGCCACGACCTCTAGGCCATCCCCTATTTCACAGGATTGGGCGGCGTGCAGCCCGCCCAGTGTGCCCATGAGCCGCGCCTTGAGGCTGTTGTAGAGCGGTTCTCCAACCAGTGGAGGCACATTTACGGCCGTTACTTCGACCAACGCGCCCAATGAATCCCCATCAATGCGCGTCTGCTTTATCAGCTCAGCCGCCTCGCGGGCGAATTCTTCATCCAGGCTGCGAATTTCCGAAGCCTCCAACAGCTCCTCAACCACGGTGATTGCCTGCCCGGGAAATGAGGACTCCTTTGTTTCGTTCAGAACATTGGCGTAGTAATTTTGCAGCGTGTAGCGGGCTTTTAAGGGGCCAACCTGCACAATGGATGATAGAAAGTGGGTGCCGAAGAGTTTGCCTAAAATGATGCGGGCGACAGAGCCGCCGATGACGTCAGAAATAGTCGAGCGATAGCTGGAACGGCCGCCGCCACGGATATCCACATTACCGCCGGACTGGTAATACTTGACCAGGTCGGTGTGTCCCGGACGCACCTCTCCTTCGGAACCTTCAAATTGCGTATAGTGACTCGAACGTGTACCAGTTGACAGTACCACAGCGCTGATCGGTTCGCCTGTGGTGTAGCCTTCCTCATAGCTGGGGGTGGAAAAGAGCGCATCGCCGACGGCCGCCTGCAGTTCAGGTCCCGAAGTCAGCAAAACGTGGTCCTCTTGGTACAGGCCGCTCAGTAAGAGGAGCTTATCCTTCTCCTGCCGCGGCGTCCCATGGCGCGTCCCCCCGGGACGGCGGCGGTCGAGATAGACCTGAATCGCCTCGCGTGAAATTTTAAAACCGGGCGGGCAGCCGTAGACAATGGTCGTGATGCCCGGCCCATGTGATTCGCCGGCTCCGGCGACGGCGTAATAAGGACCACCAAGAATTTCCATGGGGGAGATTGTAGCACAGATAGAGAATTTGGGATTTGGGATTGAGGATTTGGGTATATGCGGAATTCGGGGTGCGGAATTCTCCTCTATCTCTATCTCAATTCTCTATCTCACTTTTCTGCAAACTGTCTTAGCGCCTCAATATGTTCATCCACCGTTGTGAAGCCGGCGTTCATCGTGTTCAATGAGAGATGGGTGGCGCCGAGGGCCTGCCATTCTTCTTTTTGGCGCAGGAGATGATCTAAATCTCCCCTGTGCCAGGCGATGCGCGGCTCGATACCGATATCGGCGCGCGAACGGCCGTTTTCAGCCAGGTAACGATCTAGTAGCTCTAAGTAGGGAGCAGCGCCGGACGCCGAGCGTAAATTAGGCATCCAGCCGTCGCCCATTTTAGCGATGCGTTCCAGGACAACATCGGCGCCGCCGCCGAACCAGATCGGAATCGGCTGCTGTACGGGCAGCGGGTTCAACCCGGCATCAGAAATAGAGTGCCACTGCCCTTTCAAAGTAACCAACGGGCGGGTCCAAAGTTCGTGCAGCACGGCGACCTGTTCCTCCTGCCTTTTGCCGCGGGTGTGGAAGTTCTCGTTGAGCGCTTCATATTCCACGGCGTTCCAGCCGATGCCGATGCCGATGCGCAAACGGCCGTTGCACAAAACATCCAGCGTAGCCGCCTGCTTGGCGAAAAGGGCAGTCTGGCGCTGCGGCAGGATAAAAATACCGCTGGCGAATTCCATATTTTCGGTGACTCCCGCCAGGTAGCTGAAGAGAACGAACGGCTCGAAAAAAGGATCGCGATAGGTATAAGGCCCGCTCCAACCGCCCGAACGATCCGGGTTCGCGCCTAAAACGTGGTCATAAGCGAGAATATGCTTATACCCCAAGGCCTCCGCCGCCTGCCCGTAATCACGAACGGTCGTCGCTTCGGCCGGCATTTCAGTTTGTGGGAAAACAACACCGATTTGCATGTTAACCTCCATTGCTAGTAGTTGTAGCTCGATTTGGAAAATCGAGCCGCGATTTAGGCAAATCGCGCTACAAAATGCTTCACCAATATTCTACCCAAGTTTCAGGCGATAGATGAATATTCCGCTTGTCCCTCATCCGGATTCATGTAGGATTGGCTGCTATGGACAACGAACCGACCCCTTACCCCGAAGTCAACCAGGTGCTGCTCAAGCTGCTCGAAGAAGCGCGGACCGTGCTCGGCCGGGAATTTATCGGTCTTTATCTTTATGGGACGCTGGCCACGGGAGACTTTAACCCGCGGCGCAGCGACATCGATTTCGTGATCGTAACGAGGGATATGCTGGCGCAAGAAACGATAACGGCGCTCGAAAAAATGCATCGAACCTTCGCCGAGAGCGCCAACAAATGGGAGCGCAAGCTGGAGGGGTTGTATATGCCGCAGTCCGAACTACGGCGCTACAATGCGCAAGGGCCTCAACTGCCGACGGTGAACGAAGGCAATTTTTACCTGGCCGGGCAGGGCAGCGATTGGGTGATCCAGCGCCACATCCTACGCGAACAGGAAGCAATCGTCGCCGGGACATCGATCCGTGAATTTATTGATCCAATCACGCCGGAGGAGATGCGCACAGCCGTTTGCACCCTCATGCATGAATGGTGGGCGCCTATGATTGACGATCCGGCCTGGCTGGACGGCCGTCCCGAATACCAGGCCTTCGCCGTACAAACGATGTGCCGCGTACTTTATACATTGGAATTAGGAACTACCGTTTCCAAGACGGCCGCCGCCAATTGGGCTATGGAAGCTCTGGATGAAAAATGGACGGGGCTAATCAAAAAGGCCATTGGCTGGCCTGATACCTGGCCGGTCGATATCCGGCAGGTGCAGGCCTTCATCCGCTATACGCTCGGCCAATGCCCGCAAGGAGATCGATCCGCAGGGTTGCTATCCTAACGCTGGTGGCACGTTCGGGAGACCGGCCACAGCTACAATACGACCGAAGCTAACCTAAACCGATGGATGAAGAAACACGGACTTAGAAAAACAAGAACAAGGTATTGTCATGGCTAAGAAGCCCTCAAAATACGAGCTCCTGTACCTAGAGGGCCGCAACATTTGTGGAGCGCCCTCCCAACAGTTTGTCGATTTTTTCAATACCTTCAACCGGAAAAACTGCCGGGTGCTTGACCGCGGTTGCGGTCAGGAGAGAGACGCCCTTTTTATCGCCAGAAAAGGACATAGCGTCTGCGGTGTAGACCTCTCTGAAACTGGCATATCCCAGATGCTTGAGGATGCGAGAAAGGAAGGGCTGAATATAGACGGGATGGTAGCGTATATCTATGGACGAATATTGTTAATACCCAACTTCGTCACCCGAAAGTTAATATTATTATTGCAGTTTAATTGATTGGCTTAATGTTCTCCGGGCCTTCGTTGCGGGGGTTGTTGACGGCCGTTGACACCGCGTAAGCTTCCATCTCATCAGACGCGTAGGGGCGAAGCAGGTGCATGGCATCTTCCGGGTTGTCACCGGGATCGAGCCACATGCTGTAATCCGCGGGCTCGATAATCACGGGCATGCGATTGTGGATCGGCTCCATGAGCTCGTTGGGTGTCGTAGTCAGGATGGTGCAGGTCTCGATCAGACCGCCGTCCGGGTCGTGCCACATCTCCCACAATCCGGCCAGGCCGAACAGCTCATCCCCAACGGACCTGATATAAATCGGCTGCTTGCCGCCGTTCAGCTTCTGCCACTCGTAGAAGCCGCTGGCCGGCAGCAGGCAGCGCCGGCGTTTGAAGGCTGCGCGAAAGGATGGTTTTTCATCGACCGTTTCCGCGCGGGCGTTAATCATGCGCGAGCCAATAGAGGGATCCTTAGCCCAGGAGGGGATCAGGCCCCACTGGAAATAGGTCAGTTCCCTTTCCCCCTTTTGATTCAGACGCACCGCGGCCACCGGTTGGGTCGGGGCGATGTTATAGCGCGGCGCAATCTCATGCGCCACCTCAATACCAAATTGCGCGGCAATAACCGGTCCGGGAGCAAGTAAAGCAAATCTTCCACACATAGGGCAAGTCCTTTACAGTGAGTTTTTCAGTCTATCAGTATCTCAGTAGACTAACTGATGTACTGATTCACTGACGTACTGAATTACTATATTTTACCACGCTTACGCTGGATAGATCGCCCCCCCCTTGATACAATCTCGATAGAAATTTACCCTTTGGGGATTAGGGAACTGATCGCTGAAAAGCTGACCAGCTATGACTCTGGAGATACCAATGACAGATTACGATTATGAAAAACACCAGGCTGCGGCCAACACCATCCGCGGGTTGGCCATGGATGCGGTGCAAAAAGCGAAAAGCGGCCATCCCGGTATGCCGATGGGCATGGCTGACGTGGCCACGGTTTTATGGACCCGCTACTTAAAACATGATCCAAACCACCCGGAGTGGCCGGACCGCGACCGCTTTATTCTTTCCGCCGGCCACGGCTCAATGCTTCTCTACAGCTTACTCTTCTTGAGCGGGTATGAAGGCATGACCCTGGAGGAGCTGCAAAATTTCCGCCAGTGGGACAGCAAAACACCCGGTCATCCCGAGTATGGCCATACAATCGGGGTTGAGATGACCACCGGCCCCTTGGGACAGGGCATCAGCAGCGCCGTGGGTATGGCTCTGGCCGAACATATGCTGGCTGAGCGCTATAACCGGCCCGATTTCGACATCGTCGATCATTATACCTATGTGATTGCCAGCGACGGCGACCTGATGGAAGGGATTTCACATGAAGCCTGTTCCCTGGCCGGGCATCTAGGTCTGGGTAAGTTGATTGTATTCTATGACGATAATTCGATTAGTATTGACGGATCAACACAAATTTCTTTCACCGAGGATGTGTTAAAACGCTTTGATGCTTATGGCTGGCACACCGAGTTGATCGATGGGCACGATCCCACGGCCGTCATCGCCGCTACCGAGATCGCTCAATCGGTCAGCGATCGGCCGTCGATCATCGCCTGCCGGACGAAAATAGGTTTTGGCAGCCCGCACAAAGAAGGAACATCCAGCGCGCATGGCGAACCGCTGGGTGAAGAAGAAGTCCTGCTCACGAAGAAAGCCTTAGGACTGCCTCTCGATGAAAAATTTTACGTCGCCGATGGCGTGAAAGCTTCCTTCTCCCGCGACGGCAGCCAGTTTGCTGCCTGGCATAAGCTGTGGGAAAAGTATGCTGAAGCGCATCCCAAGGGAGCGATGGCTTACCAGGATGCCCTGGCGGGCAGGCTGCCCGCCAATTTAGAGGAGCTTCTGCCCAAATTCATGGTCGGCAAAGCAGCGGGAACGCGCGTGTTCTCCGGCCAGGTGATCGCCGCGCTTGCGCCGCATATCCCATCTTTGATTGGCGGTTCGGCCGATCTGACCGGTTCCAATAAGACAAACATCCCTGACACGACGGATGTCCAGAAAGATGATTTCAACGGCCGTTATATCCGTTTCGGCGTGCGCGAGCATGGCATGGGCGCTATCTTGAACGGGCTCAGCCTGCACGGCGGATTCCGGCCTTTTGGCGGCACCTTCCTGGTCTTCTCCGATTATATGCGCGGCTCCATCCGTCTGGCGGCGATCATGGGCCTGCCGGTCATCTATGTCTTCACCCATGACAGCATCGGTGTTGGTGAGGACGGCCCCACGCACCAGCCGATCGAACAAACGACCAGCCTACGCCTCATCCCCAATATGACCGTCATTCGTCCCGGCGACGGTACAGAAACAGCCTATGCCTGGCAGGCCGCACTGGAAAACAAAAGTGGCCCCACGGCGCTTATTCTAAGCCGTCAGGGTGTGCCCACGCTCGAGGAATCGAACAGCAACGCCATGCGCGGCGCATATATCTTGCGCGAATGCCTGCATGACAGTGAAGATCCGCAGGTGCTGCTGATCGGCACGGGCACGGAACTGCAAATCGCCTTGCAGGCTCAGGAACTGCTCGCCGACCGCGGCGTGAGCGCGCGCGTCATTTCCATGCCTTCCTGGGAACTGTTTGACCAACAGCCAATCGAGTATCAGGATACCGTTTTGCCGCCGCACCTGCCCGCGCGCGTCTCTATCGAAGCCGGCGTCACCTGCGGCTGGAAGAAGTACGTGGGCGATCAGGGCGTGGCAATCGGCCTGGATCGCTTCGGCGCTTCCGCCCCCTATGCCAGGGTTTACGAGGAATTAGGCCTGACGGCCGAAGCCGTGGCTATCGCTGCTGAAGCTTTACTTGTCGAGGATTAATTTCAACCGGCGCCAGGCTCAATCAGGAGCCTGGCGCCGGCGTACAGGCTGACTTGTTTAAAGATATCTTGCAGCAGTTAAAAGAAAAACTGATCGATTTTTTCAAGGAACGGCCGACTGCGACCTTCCTGGGCATCCTTGTCTTTCTGGGCGCGTTCTGCGGAGGTTCCTATTTATTTGGCAGCGGCCCTATTAATGCCCTCGAACGCCTCTTCTTTCCCGTCCGCTTCATCGTTACCGAAACCGGCGGAGCCGAAGACTGGTACGACGTTTATTTTATTGATCCCCCGCAAACTTACGATACCGATCATTTCACCGGCGAAGCGCCTGAAGCCCTGCTAGCCCTGATCGAGAATGCCCAAGATACGATCCATGTCGCCGCCTTTGAGTTTAATCTGACCCCTATCGCCGAAGCCTTGATCGCCGCCCAGCAGCGCGGAGTCGATGTGCGCTGGTATACCGATGATGAGCATGGTCTGGATGCGGATGAGGACGAAGGGCACGGGCAGTTCCAGTTGATGGCCGAGGCCGGCATTCCCGTTCGCGCCGATGAACGCCAGGGCTTGATGCACAATAAATTCATCATTTTTGATAAGGAAATTGTCTGGACCGGCTCGACAAACCTGACCCGCAACGGCATGTTTAAGAACAACAACAATACCCTGGTCATCCATGACCCGGTTATCGCCCGGCGCTACGAGAAAGAATTCACCGAATTATGGAAGGGGAAATCCAGTTCAGAGCGGCGATCGCCCATTTGGCTGCAGACGACGATGATTGAAGACACTCCGGTTCTGGTCCTTTTCGCGCCGGAAGATAATGCTATGGAGGAACTGCTGCCCCTGATTAGACAGGCTCGTAACAGCATCCACTTTATGACCTTCGCTTTTACGCACGATGAGATGGGTGAGGAGCTTGTCAGGCAGGCCAGGCAGGGCGTAGACGTAAGGGGCGTGTTTGAAGCGCGAAACGCCTCCGACAAGCATAGTGAGATCCACCGCTTATACTGCAATGACATCCCCGTGCGCGAGGATGGCAATTCCGCCAATATGCACCACAAGGTTTTTATCATCGACGACCTGATTGTGGTCACCGGTTCCTATAATTTCTCCAATAATTCAGAAAATACGAATGATGAGAATCTGGTATTTCTCAACAACAGCGCCGTCGCCGCCCTTTACGAGGAAGAATTCGCGAAAGTCTGGCAGCAGGGAAATGCTCCTCCTCAGAGTGACATCGTTTGTCCTTAGGCGAAGAGTGTTCGCAGCCCGATTATTGGCTGCGTAAAGGCTGCAGTTGTTTGATGAAGGCGCGGTAGTTGGCGAAGATGAATACGGCCGTTGCCGCCAGGGAAATATACCCGGCAAAATAAAAAACGGACGCCGGACCGGTCGCCTCGTAAAGTAGCCCTCCGCTGAAGGCGCCTAAAGCGGAGCCAAAGCCCATGACTACAGCCGAAAATACCGACTGCGCGGTCGTGCCCAGGCCGGGTGGGGCGATTTCGTTGGCGTAAGCCACGCCGGCTATCCACATGATCGCAAAGGTCGGGCCGTGCAAAAGGCTGATAATCAACACCTGCCAGGGGGCAGTCATGTTGACATAAGCAAACGAGCGAATCACCGTAAAAATCATCGATATCCCCAGCAAGAAGGCTGGACTCCAGCGGGCTAGAAGACGCCGCGAATACAGAAAAACCGGTATTTCACTGATCGTGGCAAAAGTCAGGGTCAGGCCCATGATCCCTGTACTCGTGCCCAATGTGCCCAGATAAAGAAAGAGATAATTGAGGAATACATTGAGGCTCAGGCTTTCGATGGTGGCTACGGCCAGAAAAAACAACCAGCCGCGGTTGGAGAGCAGAATGCGCAGTTCAGCCCAGAAATTCGAACTGGTCTCGTAAGCCGTCATCGGAACGCGCGTGCCGATGAGGAATAGGGGGAGATAAAGCGCAAGGAAGCCGATAAAGGCCCAGGTTAGACCGGAAGCGGCGATGATTGATCCGGCGACTGCCCCGCCTAATCCCCATCCATAAGAGCCCCAAACACGCTGCTGACCGTAGCCGGATTCTCCATAGTGATGCAGGACGGAATTGTCGAAAAAAGGCATCACGGGCGAGAAACAAAAAGCGTAGACGATAATGATCGGCACGAGTTCCAGGAAAGTGTCCACGCGGGTCATCAAGAAGACGGATACCCAGGTGCCGCCAATGGCCAGCAAAAAGAGCGCGCGGTGGCGCCCGGTGATATCGGCGGCCATGCCCCAGATTGTAGTGCCGACCATGCCCACCAGCGGAAAAATGGCTGTCAAGGCGCCGATTTCACGTCCGGAAAGGTCCAGGTCTTGATAATAAAGGGTCAGAAAAGGCAGCAGGCAGGCCCATGCAGCATAAATTAGAAAGTAAAAAGATTTAGCCATATTTGTTATTCAGCCGGGCGGCCCCACACTTCGATCTCCGCAATGCAGGTATCTTCGAACTCCCACCCGGGGTAAGTTTCTTCGATGACCAATTTGAGCGAATTGGCCACAATGCCCGGTACGACGCCCCCTGCCAGGTCAAATGACTGCTGCCCAGTCGAATCATCAACCTGCCAATTATCCACCAACTCGCCGTCGAAATAAAGGGCAAGTTCCTTCACACGGCCGTTTACCTCATACAGATAATTTCCCCCTTGAAAACCATTGGATAGGCGTAGGGACGTGATCTCCACGGGCGAGGTGAAGTCAAGCTGCAGCCATTCACCGCTGCCGTCTCCCTCAACCCCCTCACACCAGGGCTGGCTCTCCTGGCCATCGATAACGGCCCAGGCGAAGTAGATGCCGCCATCATCAACCGGCAGCTGCGAAGAGGAACTGGCCATGGCAAATGGCGAGAGATCGCGCGCTTCTTGATTCTTAGTCAGGAAGAAGGCCAAATCCTGCACAAGGAGGGAATCAGACACGGCCGTTATTTCACCCGAGATCTGGACGCCGGCGCCATTCCAGGCGGCGACGGCGAACTGCTGCCGGATAGCGTTGTCCGGCGAATCGATATTAAACAGACGGCCGTCGTCATCGACGAAACGGTATGCCACCTGCGATCCCTGCGGCCTGCGCTCGATCTCACCGCGCCAATCAGAGAACTTTTCTAACACCAGTTCGCTCTCACCGGGGGTGATTGTTTCCGTGCAGCGCCAGTCGATCTCCGCGGGCAGGCCGTTGGGGTTGACCACGCAGGCGGGATTACACCCATCCTTCGCCGCATCAAGCCCGATCCACCATGTGCCGCTGTTCTCATTACAGAAATGAGCCGGCAAGAGAGCCCCTTCGGCCATACAGGGACTGTTCGATGCAATCGCCAAGGCTTGATCGTAAGTCAGGCTGTTTCCGCTGGCGGGATCACTGCAAACTTCGACGGCCGTTTCCTGGATCTCCGGCGTTGCCGTGATCAGCACCGGGGAAGGGGTTACCCCTTGCGGGTACTGCACGACGTTTAGCGGTGTGGGCGAAGCATACACCATGGCGTCGATAGGTGTTCCAGTTGCCCCGATTTCCACTGCCTGCGGGTAGGAGTCGGCCGTTAATTCCCCGTCGCCGCCATTTGGATCGTATATCCAGTCCGGGACCTCACAGGCGGAGAGCAGGAGAACACCCAGGGTGAGTATGAAAAAATAGGAAAACAACTCAGATTGACTGCTTCGCTTCATAAACATTGCCGGTATTGTGTCGCCCTGTCCGGCAGACGTCAATACATTTTTCCAAGCTCCTATTAAGAATTCTTGACAATCATTCCCGCGCCTTATAAACTTAGCATCGATTAGTCACCAGTGACTATTCACAAGGAACTAATATGGAAAAGAGACTTCTACTGCTCAGTCTGCTGCGCGACCATGAGATGCACGGCTACCAGTTGAGTGAAATGCTCAGCCGGAATGCCGGTATTCCTATTAAGCTGACTAAGCCCAACGCCTACAAACTGCTCAAGAAAATGGAGCAGGAGGGTTGGATTACTTATTATGAGGAGCAGGAAGGGAACCGGCCGCCGCGCCGTGTCTATCAGATTACGGAAGCAGGAGAAGCCGCTTACCAGCAGATGCTGCGCGAGAATCTGGCCACTTATTCAACGCCCGAGTTTCCCAGCGCCGTGGCTTTCAATCTGATCAGCGTCCTGCCGGCCGGGGAAGCGGTCGATCTGCTGCTGCGGCGGCGGGAAATCGTCGCCGGCTGTCTGCATGAAGTGGAGGAAACCCCGCTCGAAATGCGCGTCGTGCACTTGAGTATTGATTACCTGATTCGCTTTTACAAAACTGAGATTGATTGGTTGGATGAAATGATCGCTCGCTTGAGCGCCACATAAACACTTTTTGAGGAAAAGGATGAAAAAAGAACTTGCCATTGAAACAAAGGGATTAACTAAAAGATATGCCGATGATCTACTCGCCGTAGATGATCTACATCTGGTTGTCCCCAAAAACAGTATTTACGCCCTCTTGGGACCCAATGGGGCGGGGAAAACAACTACGATTTCCATGCTCACGACGCTGATCACACCCACGGAGGGTACCGCAGCCATTGCCGGTTTCGACATCGTCGAGCAGGCGAGTGAAGTTCGCGCGCGTATCGGTGTGACTTTTCAGGAGATTGTCCTTGATCCGGATTTAACGGGACGAGAATCGCTGGATTTTCACGGCCGTCTCTATAACATGTCCAAAGCCAAGCGCCTGGCCAAGATCGAAGAACTCTTGCAGCTTGTAGAGCTGGAAGAAGCCGCCGACCGGCGCACGGATACGTATTCAGGGGGCATGAAACGCCGTCTGGAACTGGCGCGCGGGCTAATGACCGAACCGGATGTGCTCTTCCTGGATGAGCCCACCCAGGGCTTAGACCCGCAGAACCGGGCCAATATCTGGGAATACATCCGCGATTTGCAAACCGGCAGCGATATCACGGTGCTGCTGACGACGCATTATATGGAAGAGGCTGAGGCCTTAGCGGACAGAGTGGGCATTATGGATCACGGCCGTCTCATCGCTGAAGAAACTCCCCAGGAATTCATCGACGAGATGGGCACGGCCGTTTTTCAAATCGACGGATCGGGCAATAAGGCCGCGTTCATCAAACAAATTAAGCAGCTGCCTTTTGTGCAGGCCGTGCACACCAACAACGGCCGGATGCAGATCAGCGTCGGTGACGGACACGGCCGTCTTGTCGATATCGTCAACGCCTCCCAGACCGTTGATTATCGCATCGAAGATGTGTCGATAGCCAAGCCGACCCTCGGGGACGTGTTCCTCAAGTATACCGGCAGCCAATTACGCGATAAATAAGCCGGTTTGTGGCTTTAATGACGAAGGAATTGAGAACGCGGACTAGCTCGGACGAGAACTGATAAGTATTTATGAGTCCGCTGCTTGAGTTAGAAAAATAAGAAGGAGTTCACCAATGAATCCAGCAATTACTTTGTGGCAAAGACAGTTGAAGAAAAGCTTTGTGCACATTGAAGAAATTTTAGGCACCTTGATCCAGCCTGTTTTATGGGTCGTCCTATTTGGAGTGGGCATGAAGAGCTTTATGGGCGCTATGGGCCCGGGAGATGGCGACAGCTACATGACCTTTGTTTTGCCAGGCATTATCGCCTTCACCGTCGTCGGCGCTGCGTCCGGCGGCGGGTTTACCTGGCTCAGCGAGAGAATCAGGGGGATCAACAAAGAATACCTCGTCGCCCCCATTCCCCGCATCAGTATTCTACTGGGTCATGCTTTCAGCATTACCACCACCGTCTTGATCCAGACCGTTATTATTATGCTCGTCGGCCTCTTTATGGGCGCCCGCTTAAACCCAAGTCCATTGGGTTGGTTGGGAGGATTCCTGCTCATCGCCGGCTTTGCGATCGGTTTTTCGGGCATTGCCCTGGCCGTGGCCTCGACGACGGACAGCTCGAGCGGGTATCACATGATGATTTTCGCCTTGCAGCTGCCGTTGATGTTCCTCAGCAACTCGCTCTACCCGCTGGCGACTATGCCCACCTGGCTGCGCGTCGGATCAATGCTCAATCCAACCACATATGTGGTAACCGGTCTGCGCGAAGTTATGATGGCTCCCTTAACGGATGGCACCGATGTCAACATCATTCCCCTTTGGCTTTGCTTCGTCGTCATCGCCGCCTTCGCCGCTGCCGGCATGGGCCTGGCTTTAAGGGCTTTTCAAAGGACGATTAAATAATTCGAGCTGCTATCTCGTTCAATCAAGATTGGTCCAATTTTTTAAAAATCAATATCCGTAATCAAATAGCGATTAAATTGGACCAATCTATTAAGGTTCTAAAATCGCTTTAAGAAAAGATGCTATAATAGGCTAAAATAAACACCCGAGGGAAAAACTTAACAGGTAAAACGATCAGGAACGCTCATGACAAACGCTAAATTACCACCCGACATCCAAATGGGTTCCGTCCATCTAACTGTTTCAAACCTGGAACAATCCATTGACTTCTACCGCCGGTCGATCGGTATGGACCTGATCGACCGTCAAGACAACCAGGCCTCGTTAGGAACGGTCGATCGCGAGCTGCTGCACTTGGTCGAAATACCCGGCGCGGTCAAGGTTCCCCGGCGCACCGGCCTGTACCATTTCGCCCTGCTGCTGCCGTCGCGCCAGGACTTGGGCGATGTTCTACGAAACTTTGTGGATACCCAAACCAGAATCACCGGCGGAGCGGACCACCTGGTCAGCGAGGCGATCTATCTCGATGATCCGGAAGGAAATGGGATCGAGAGCTACCGCGATCGCCCGCGCGAAGAATGGCAGTTCAGCGGTGGCATGGTCCAAATGGACACGCTGCCCCTGGATTTTGAAGGGCTCTTAAACCAGACCGGCAGCAGGGATTCAGGTACTTATGCGCTGCCTATGGAGACGACAATGGGCCATGTCCATTTACATGTTGCCGACCTTGCCCGAGCGGTGGATTTTTACCAAAACGTGATCGGCCTCGATCTTGTTGCCCAATATGGAAATTCCGCCTCTTTCCTCTCCGCGGGAGGCTATCACCATCATCTAGGCCTGAATACCTGGGCCGGGGTAGGGGTGCCGCCGCTCCCGGAAGGCAGCGTCGGGCTGCGCTACTACACGATCATCCTGCCTGATACGGCAGCGCTGGACGCTCTGAACGGCCGTTTGCAGCAGGCTAAAATTGCACTTGAATATGAGGGGGAAGGATTCTTCGTGCGCGATCCCTCGCAAAATCAATTATTGCTTATTTCCCAGTAAATATTTGACAATTTACCAGGGCTACGCCGGAACAAGGATATTCACTGCGCCCGGGATTACCTCACAGTCCAGGGGGGTCGACTCCCAAATTTCGCCATCACCGGTAACTGCCTGTACGGGATCAGCCTCAACCAGAACCTTACGCGCCTGCCAGTGGGGTAGTGGTTTACCCAGCTTTCCCTCCCCCGTGACACTCGAAATTACGGATAAGAGCGAATCGAGATCGGCCTGGCGTACGACTATCACATCCAGCAGCCCGTCGCTAACGTTGACTTCTTGGGCCAGATTGAGGTTTGGCGCGCCGAGGCTGGCCAAGTTGGCGATCATACACCACAACCCTTCCAACTCCTCTGTATGGCCGTCTATCACCAGACGATAGTTGGCAGTGGGCGGATCTTTCAAGGCTTTCAAACCGGCCAGGGTATAGGCGAAGCCGCCTAGGCGATCCTTCATCTCTCGATCGGCCGGTATAATCTTTACCAATCGCCGCTGCCGTAATTACCTCAACCTTCCGTTCATTGTAATTCTTCTGCAGGGTTTTAAATAGCCTCGGCGGCCAGTTTTGTATCCAGATAAGTGATGATGATTAATTCGTAGGTTTCGCTCATTTGACCTTCTATCTAGGCTTCATCCCCCACGACTCGCGCAACCAATGCCCGATAGTTTTCAGCCCCTACAGAGCGCGGCGCATGCTCGAAAATCGTCTTCCCTAATCCAGGCGCTTCCGAGAGCTTGACGTTGTAGCGGATCGGCTCGCAAACACGGTCGTGATAATTTTCCAGCAAGGAATCGTAAATTTGCTGTGATTTCTTGACCCGGCCGTCCATGAAGGTCGGCAAAATATAGCTCAGGCTAAGCTGCTGGTGGTAGCGCTGGATGGCGGCCATGGAAACGCCGAATTCGCGCAGCCCTTGCAAGGCCATCGCTTCCAGGGCCACGGGGGCAATCACTTCCGTAACGTAAAAGAGGGCGTTGATCGTCAGCGTATCCCAGCCGGGAGCGGTGTCCAGGATGACGTAATCATAACGGCCGTTCAACTGATCCAGGGCATCCCCCACCGTGCGCTCGCCACCGAAATCCTTACGCGCGATCTCGCGCTTCAGACCCACCAGGTCGCGTCCCCCGGCCAGCAGCCACAGGCGGTCGCGCGCCTGGACGACGGCTCTATCTACGCCGGTGAGATTGGAGACAAGGTCGGCCAGGCCTGATTTCGGTTTCATACCCAGCGCTTTAGCCACCTGGCCCTGGGTATCCATATCCACCAGGAGCACGCGCGCCCCAAGATCAGCCAGCCCGGCCGCTAAATTAACGGCCGTCGTCGTCTTTCCCACACCACCTTTCGATAAGGCAACGGCGATTTTGCGCATGGAGAAAGTATATCAGTAATTCAGCTTATCAGACAGTCAATGATATACTGGCAAACCGAAATACTGAGATCCTAAAATGAGCAATTCCCTAACCAGCCGCGTATACCACCATCGCTTCTTAATTTTAGCGGCCATTACGGCGTTAGGCGCTTTCCTGCGCCTCTATCAGATCGCCGATTTACCGCCCGGCGATGGTTATGACACGGCCCAATATGGACTGGACGCCTTGCAAATCCTCGACGGCGCACGGCCGATCTTCCTGGCTGCCAACTTCGGCCGCGAGGCGTTGTTCAGCTATCTCGTCGCTTTCGTCTATTTATTTAGCGGGCCAGGGGCGCTGGGTATCCACCTCAGCTCAGCCCTGATCGGTATCGCCACCATCCCCGCCGTTTACTTCGCGGCGCGGGAACTGTTGGGGGAAGAACGGCCGGTCTTACGCATCTGGGCCCCGCTCCTGGCCGCGCTGATAACGGCCGTTTCTTCCTGGCATCTCAACTACAGCCGTGCCGGCTTGCGCGTCATCTGGGTACCGCTCTTCGCCGCGCTGATTACAGGCTTTCTCTGGCGCGGTTTGCGGCGTGACAGCCGCTGGTCGCTGGCCGCCGCCGGACTCTTGTTGGGCTTGAGCCAGTACACCTACCAGGCCGCTCGCCTGCTGCCGCTGCTGGTCCTGGCCGGATTTCTGCTCAGCTATCTCTCTCGTCGTACTTTCACCCGCGCTGATTTGATAAATATGCTGCTGACCTTCAGCCTGGCCCTGCTGGTCTTCGCTCCGCTCGGGTTCTTCGCTTACCGCCACCCTGAAGTCTTCAACGATCGCCTAAGGCAGACGGCGCTGCTTGAAGAAAGCGCAAACCTCATGGAGCAGGCAGGCGCGGTCGGAGAGCAGGCGCTTGTCGCCCTGCGCATGTTCTTCATCGAAGGGGACAATGAACCCCTGTACACGATTCCGGGACGGCCGTCTTTAAACCCCTTCCTGGCATTGGCCTTTGTAACCGGCATTCTCGTCGCCCTGGGACGCTGGAAAAAACCGGCGATGCTCTACCTCTTAGCCTGGCTGCTCCTGCTCAGCGCACCGGCCATGATCGCCGACCAGGCGGCAACCGCCAAACGAGCCTTAGGCGCCTTTCCCGCCGTGGCCATCTTGATCGCCCTGGGAATGGTTGTGCCTTATCTGCTCTATGTCCAAAGAACGGCCGGGGGCGAATTCTCTTCCAGTACCTTCTACGCCGCGATCATGATTCTAGGCTTGATCTGGACAACTTATTTGACGTTCCACGAGTATTTCGTCGTCTGGGGCCAGGACCCTTCACTGCCCGCCCATTACCAGCGCGACCACACCGAAGTCGGCCTGGGCATCGCGTCCATACCCCAAGAAGATGCCGTGCTCATCTCACCTTTTTCGGCCGATCATCCGGCAATCCAGCTTAACAGCCTTCGCCACCCCAATATGCGCAGCTACGACGGCCACCACTGTCTGCTGATTCCCGATTCGGGTGGAAATCCTCTCCATTATTTCATCATCCCCGGCAAGACGGAACACAGCCTGGACCAGTTAAGCGCCCTATTCCTCAATGGTATTATCGAGGAGGGTCCCACCCGGCCCGATCGCGACGAACCCTACTACATCACCTTCACCGTCCCCCAGGCTGCACCGGCGCAGATCGCGAATGCGGATGATTTACTCGTCAACTGGGAGAATAAAATTGGGCTGCTTGACTTTACCGTCTCGCCGCAAAATCCAGCGCCGGGCGATACACTCACCATCACCCTGACTTACCGCGCCTTTGAGGACCTGGATATCGACTATACAGCCTACCAGCATCTACTAGACCAACAGGATTCTGGCCCCGTCCTCGTCGCCCAGGTCGATTCCCAACCCTGCGGCGGGTCGCTGCCCACAAGCACCTGGCGCGCAGGGGATACCATAAGCGATACGCTGGTGCTGCACATTCCCGAGGAGACACCGCCGGGAACATATCAACTGGTCGCCGGTTTCTACACCTGGCCGGAGATCACGCCACTAACGGCTGTCGGCGAAAATCAAGGATTTTTATCCCCGATAGAAATTAAATGAGTTCGCTAGATAGGGGAAGGGCTATCCCGTGTTTTCCTGAGCGCTGGAGTCTGAACCACCGGTATAGCGATTGCGCGTCTCCTGCGCGTAACGAAAACGGTTCTTTACACGCACCAGAAAATTCTCGTCTTCCTGCGCCGGCCAATCATAAATCACGCAGGTAACGCTCAGTTTATCGTGCCAACCCTGGCGGCGATCGTCGATAATGACCCACAGTAAACCAAGAAATAAGGGTATGGCGGAGAGTAAGAAAGTAAAGTAACGCCGCGTACAACGGCCCATGGACAGCGGTTCGCCGTCCATGCGCACAACCCGTAAACCCATGAGCACCTTGCCGATCGTCAGACCGCCGGTTGCGGTATGCAGCGTAATGTAGTAGAGGAAAAAAATAAAATAAAAACTTCCCAACGCCGTGAGGATTCGAAGAACATCAGCGAATGATGGATATTGTTGGGTGAGGGAACTGATTGCCGATGAAAACAATTCATCCAGGCGAAAAAAGCGCAAGATCAGATTAATACCTACGCCGACTATCAACAGAACAGAGCTGACCAGCAGAATATCGACCAAGATAGCAATGAATCTGCTGATAAAGCCGGCATACTGGCCCTGTAGGCTTGAATTACTTGGCGCTATCGGACTGCTGCTCATCTAACTGTTTGCGCTCCAATTCTCTCAGTTCTTCAGGTGAGATACCGGCCCAGCGCTGAACCTCGGGCGGTGGTTGCGGCAGCGCGGTGCGCGGTTCGCGGTGCAGAATGCGGCGGGCGATATCTTCGAGCACGTTATCGCTGGTCACGGTGCGCTCGCGTACTTCATCGCGCATACCCGCGGCCAGGCTGATGCTCTGCTGAGCGACCAGCGCCCTCACTTCCGGGTTTTCGGCCAGGCGATTGATAAACTCGGAGACAATTTCTTCATAGGTGAAGGTGGCCAGCCGCCGTCCACGCGGTTCAACCTGACGGCCGATCGTGACCCAGCGTGACAGACTATCCTCGCCGAGATTGGCCATATTTTCCACGCGCTTTTCTACGCGCTTGGTGACCGGGCGGAAGAGAAAGAAGTTCCAAAATGGTCCACCGATCTTCTCGGTCACGGCCACGCCTGTTTCTGCGGCTTTAAGAGCCAGTTCCAGACTGCGGCCGATCATGTTTTGCGTATCGAATATCAGGCCGATGGTGGCGAAACGCAGGCGGTCCAGCTCATCTTCGTCGATGCCGGCTTCACCCTCGCCATCCAGATCCGTTTCCGCCTGGCGCAGCTCTTCCTCATACTTCTTCAGCCGCCGCACAAGCTGGTCGCTCCCTTCAACGACGCCGCCCACGGCAACGGCCGTTAACAGACGAATCGTGTAAATCGCTTCCTCACGCGGGCTGCGAACAGGCGCCACTGCGGCTGCTTCCGTACTCGAAGCCTCACCAGCGTCATAAGTTTCGGCCCCATCGATCGTGCTTTCGTCAACCATTGCATCTTCGATGACGGCTTTTTCAAATTCGGCCGTTTCAGGTTGATTCGTTGCTTCGCTTTCTGCATCTCTAGTCATAGATCATCCGCCGCCATTGGCTGTGCCTGCTTCATCTTTCTATATTGTCACGCATGTTGGACCAGCCGTCAAAATATTTCAGGACAAGCCAAGTAGACTAAACACTCAAAACTAAATACTACTTACTACCTGCTGAATCTTGACCGCAAACCGCCTTTCAGCTATCATTTTCGGTAGTTGACTGACGGTCAGTCAATTAATAATTAAGCAAAGAGCGGAGCGATGCCAAGAACGGTAAAAGATCCGGATGAACGGCGCAGCGAACTGATCGCATGTGCACAACAACTGTTTTTTTCCAAGGGATATGAAAGCACTTCTGTCAGTGATATCGTCAATGCGGTAGGCGTCGCCAAGGGTACTTTTTATTACTACTTCGACTCCAAACAGGCGCTTTTAGAGGCCATGATTGATGAACTTGTCGCCTATTCCGTGGCCATCATACGGCCTGTCATCGACGACCCGGAGCTAAACGCGGTTGAAAAATGGGTGCAAACATTTCGAATGATTGGTACTTGGAAAGTGGGACGGCGCAGCGAAATGGTTGCTATTGGAAAAATGTTGTACGCGGATGAGAACGCCCTGCTGCGTTACAAAACAAATCAGCGGACGGTGGAGACATTATCGCCGGAACTGGCCCAAATCATTGCCCAGGGAATTGATGAAGGGTTTTTTAATACCCAATTCGGCGAGGATTCTGTGAGGATCGCCTTTGGCAGCACGCTGACATTTGCCGAAGAATTGTATGATCTTTTTCTCAACCCGGAACGATACGACGATCCTGCTGCCATCGCGCAGCACAAGATAACGGCCGTTCAAGACGCTGTTGAACGTATTTTCGGCGCGCCGGCGGGATCGCTGCCGCTGGGCGACCCGGCCATTTACGAACAATGGTTTAATGGTGAAAAGGAGCCGGTTGGTTCATGATCAAATACATAAAATTAGCCTGGCGCAATATGTGGCGGAACTGGCGGCGAACGTTGATCGCCTCCATGGCCATTGTGCTGGGCATGATTCTTCTCATTCTTATGGATGGCTTGATTCGCGGATCGGATCAGGCGATTTACGGCAATGCCGTGCGCCTCTACGGGGGCAACGTGCAGGTACATGCACCCGGCTTCCGCGACAAAGCCAAGCGGCTGCCGCTTATCCCCTTGGCCGATGGTGACGTCGTCGTTGAAAAGGTCAGCGAAAAACCAAATGTGATCAACGCCTCCAAACGGATCACCACGGGCGGCATGGCCAGCAGTAGGGAAGGGGCCTTCCCGGTGAGTATCACGGCCATCGAACCGCAGGCGGAAGCCGCGGTCAGCCTGATCGCCGAGAATATCAGCGACGGCCGTTTTTTGACCAGCGACGACGGTGACAATATTTTGATCAGCCGTGAACTGGCCGATGCTTTGGACGTGACCATCGACGACCGCATCACGCTCCTGGGCCGGCGTAAGGATGAATCGATGCGCCAGCATACCATGACCGTGGTCGGCATCTTTGACCTGGGCATGGGCGAGGCCGAGAAAAGCCTGGTCTATATCAATCTCCCCGTCGCGCAGCTGCTCTACAATCTGCGCGATCAAGAAACGGAAGTAGCCGTCACCTTGCAGCGCATCGGCCAGGAAGACAAACTGATTGCCAGCCTGGAACCGGAGTTGCCGGATTACGAACTGGACTCCTTCTATACCTTGCAGCCGGAGATTCAGCAGGCGCTGGCTACCAAAAGTACATTCACCTCCGCCCTGGGCTTCATCGTCCTGCTCATGGCCAGCATCGGCATTCTGAACATCATGCTCATGGCCGTTTACGAACGCACGCGCGAGATGGGCGTTCTGGGCGCCCTGGGCATGAAAGGGCGGCAGTTGATGGGCCTCTTCATGCTCGAAGGCACCTTCATCGGCCTCATCGGCGCCGTTCTCGGCTGCACAATCAGCTATTTGCTCATTCTTTATCTGGAACATACGGGGATTAATTTCGGAGGGATTTTTGGCGAATCCCTCAGTGACGCGGGTGATGTCTACGCCTTGATCGGCGACTACATCTATCCCACGATTCCTTTTTTGAATATCATTTACTACGGCCTTGCCGTGGTGATCATCGCCGCCCTTGCCTCCCTGATACCCGCCTGGCAGGCGTCACGCAGCGAACCGGCCGAGTCGCTGCATCATGTGTAAATTTGAGTGAATAAACCTCCAAGGTCTTTAATCCTTCTAACCTGGATAAAGATATTCTCAGACCTTGGAGGTTTTGATGGAGAAAATTTTGGCACTAAAAACATTTTGGACAATCGCTTTTCGCGACCTAATACGCAATCGCCGCCGCACCTTCACGACGCTGCTTGCCGTAGCGCTGGGGATGCTCGTCGTCATGCTCATGGCCGGCATGCTGCGCGGGGTCATGGACAGCGCCATGCGTGACAACATTAACGTGGTGACCGGCCACTTGCAGCTGCGCGCTGAATCCTATGAAGCAGAAAATATGAGCCTGCTGGGAAAAGACCTGGTGCAAGATCCCCAATATCTTGTCACCCGCATCGAGGTGCTCCCCGAAGTAAAATCAGTCGCCCCTGTTCTATGGGCCAGCACGATCCTCAGCACCCCGCGTGAATCGACCGGCTTAAAAATCACGGGCATCGATCCTGATGATGTATTTCATAGCCCGATTCGCCAGGGTATGGTTGAGGGCGAATACCTGAACGCGGACGATCGCGGCCAAATCTTGTTAAGCCAGCGCCTGGCTGAGGATATGGAAATTACAGTTGGCCAACAAGTTAGCCTGGCCACAGGCGATGCTAATGGGGGTCTGGATGAAGGATTGTTCAACGTAAAAGGGACTTTTAATACCGGTTTTCCTGGCTACGACAATAGCAACGTCATCATGCCGCTCAGCCAGGCGCAATCCTTTACGCGCACCGGAGATCGCGCCAGCAGCATCATCGTCATTCTCAATGATTCGGCCGATACGGCTAAAGTAGCCGCTGCCCTGGCCACACCGGGTATTCATATTTATACCTGGGAGGACATGAACCAGTTCTTCATCCAATCCATGCAGGCGGGTGAGTCTTTTTACTATCTCATCTATATCATCGTCATCCTGGTCGTGGCCATTCTCATTGCCAATACCCTGCTGATGTCCGTCTTTGAACGCACACGCGAAATGGGCATCCTCGCTTCGCTGGGCATGAAGCAGCGCCAGATCATGGTCATGGTGCTCATCGAAGCGGCCATTCTAGCCTTAATCGGTATCTTCTTCGGTGTATTACTGGGTCTGGGCGCCGTCGGTTACCTGGCTCAAGTCGGTTTTGACATGGGCGAGGGCACGGCCGGATTGGTAGAGGGCATGGCTTTCAGCAGTAAAATGTACCCGGCCATGGCCTCGGACCAGTTCCTGATCCTTTCCCTGCTGATGTTTGGCATCGTCGTTCTGGTCTCCGTTTATCCCGCCTGGTACGCCTCGCGCATGGAACCGGTGGAGGCGCTGCACGCATTTTAATTCGAATAGAAACCCGGTTTTTTTAGCAAGACGAACCGCAAAAAACGGCCGTCTTAAAAACCGGGGTTCTAAAAAGATTGGAAAATAAAAAATGGAAATTATCAGATTAGAAAACGTAACCAAAGACTACACCATCGGCGAGATCACAACCCGCGCTCTGGACCATGTTTCCCTTAACTTTGAAAATGGGGAATTTACCTCCATAGTCGGGCCTTCCGGCTCGGGCAAGACAACCCTGCTGCAAATCATGGGCTGCCTCGACCTGCCGGACAGCGGCAAAGTTTTTTTGGATAACCGCGATGTCACCGGCCTCAAAAAGAATGCCCGCGCCGATCTGCGCAAATCGATGATCGGTTTCATCTTCCAGTTCTTCGCCCTCGTGCCCGTGCTCAGCGCCTATGAGAACGTCGAACTGCCCTTGATTCTCAATAATGTCGGCGAAAAAGAGCGCAAAGAACGGGTGACGTACCTGCTGAACGCCGTGGGCCTGGGACACCGCGTCGACCATCGCCCCGACCAGCTCAGCGGCGGTGAGCAGCAGCGCGTAGCCATCGCCCGCGCCCTGGTAACCGATCCTCTGCTGGTCCTGGCCGATGAACCGACAGCCAACCTTGATACGGAAAACGGCAAGATGGCCATGGACATCATGCAGAAGCTCAACGAAGAAACGGGCACGGCCTTCATCTTCGCCACCCACGACCCGCGTGTCGTAGAATACGCCAAGCGCGTCGTGCAGATGCATGACGGCACCATTGCCAATGCCAACGCCGCCCTGGATCTCCTGGTAGCGGCCGATTAGGGAAAAAGATGGCATCTTTTTGACGCAATTGTTGATATTTTATCGTTAACAAAAAGATGCCATCTTTCTAAATACCTACGATGTTGAAATATATCAAAATGGCCTGGCTTAATACATGGCGCAACTGGCGGCGCACGCTCATTGCCGCCGTGGCCATTGTCTTGAGCTTGATTCTCCTTATTTTTATGGAAGCCTTCATGGACGGCACCGACGAGGCCATCTACGGCAACGTGGTCCGCCTGTACGGCGGCAATGTCCTAATTCATGCTCCCGGCTTCCGCGAACGGTCGACGCGCATGCCCCTCCTGCCGCTCAATAATCCCGACGCCGTCCTCGAACTGGTGCGCGCGCAGCCTAATGTCGTCGTCGCCTCCAAAAGGATCATCACCGGCGGGCTGGTCAGCAATCGTAACGCTTCGCAGGCGGTGAGCATAACGGCCATTGATCCGCAAATAGAAGGGCCGGTCAGTCTGGCCGCCGAAAATATTACCGCCGGACGC
Source organism: Promineifilaceae bacterium (SeqCode) (assembly GCA_046259485.1). Lineage (GTDB taxonomy): Bacteria > Chloroflexota > Anaerolineae > Promineifilales > Promineifilaceae > JAACFF01. Next base: position 110,378 of record JBJYWP010000034.1, read on the forward strand.
TTCCTGCTGCCTGACGATCGCGACGAAATCGTGATTGGCCGGGCGCTGGCCGACCAACTGGATGTCAGCGTCGGCGACCGCGTTTCTCTGCTGGGCCGCCGCGCCGACGATACAATGCGCCAGCATACCATGGTTGTCGCCGGCATTTTTGATTTAGGGCTTGGTGAGGCGGAGAAGGGACTTCTTTACATGAACTTACCCGCCGCGCAGCTGCTCTATAATCTGCGCGGTCACGAAACGGAAATCGCCGTGGTTCTGCAAGAACTGGGCCGTGAAGATGAGTTGATTGACGCCATCGCCCCGGCGCTGCCCAACTACGAGGTTGATTCCATCTTTACCCTGCGCCCCGAATTCGCCGAGGCGATGTCCACCGATCGCGCCATGGGTCTGGTGATCGGCGGGATCATGCTGATCATGGCCGGCATCGGCATTCTCAACCTGATGCTCATGGCTGTCTACGAACGAACGCGCGAGATGGGCGTCCTGGCCGCCCTAGGTATGAAAGGACGGCAGACGATGGCCCTCTTCTTACTTGAAGGCGCCTTCATCGGCCTGGTTGGCGCTGTATTGGGCTGCATCATCAGCTGGCTGCTCGTTTCGGCCGTTAACCGCACGGGTATCGATTTAGGGATTTTTAGCCAGGATATCGGTTCGTTGGGCGAGATTTACGCTCTAATGGGCGACCGCCTTTATCCGGCTATGGGCTTATCGACGATTGTTGAATACGGCCTGGCGGCGATTATTGTCGCCGTCCTGGCCTCGGTGATTCCCGCCTACCAGGCCTCGCGCAAGGAACCGGCGGAATCGCTGCATTTTGTCTAATAGATGTTGCGCGATTTGCTAAATCGCGGATCGATTTGCCAAATCGATTTACAAGGTGTTTAAATGGCCGTCAAAAAATTCTTCTCCATGGCTTTCCGCAGCGTGATTCGCAATACGCGGCGCAGCTTTTTAACTGCCCTGGCCGTCGCCTTGGGTCTGGTCGTGGTCATGGTCATGGCCGGCGCCATTGAAGGCATGATTGATAACGCCTTGGCTGACAGCATTCGCGTGAATACGGGCCACCTGCAAATCCGCAATGGCAACTACGAAGTCGGCAAAGGCAGCCTCCTGGCCAAAGACTTACTCGACAACGTCGAAGCATTAACCCAGCGGGTCAGAGAGGTGGCCGGAGTCCGCTCGGCCACGCCTATCCTGGAATCCTCCGGATTGTTGAGCACGGCGACTGAATCAACGGGGATCGAGATTCTTGGAATCGTCCCCGGGGACGATTTTCACGAGCCGGTGCGCGACGGGATTGCCGCCGGCGAGTACTTGAACGCCGATGACCGCGACCAGATACTACTGGGCCAGATGCTGGCCGAGCAGATGGGCATCACCGTCGGCCAGCGTGTCAGTCTCGCCGCCAGCGATGCCAACGGCGTTGGCCAGGAAGGGCTTTTCACCGTGGTCGGGTTGGTCGACACCGGTTTTCCGAGCATCGACCAGAACAGAATCCTCATGCCTCTGGCCCAGGCGCAGTCCTTCAGCGGGGTGGGGGATCGGGCCAGCGACATTATCGTCATGCTCGATAACCAGGATGACGCGGAGAGCATCGCCGCCCAACTGCGCGGTGGGGATATCGATGTCAAAACCTGGCGTGATCTGAACAGCATCCTCCTGGAAAGCATGGAAATAGGTCTGGTGTTTTACTACGTCATCTACCTGATCGTCTTCCTCGCCGTGGCCGTGATCATCGCCAACACCCTGCTCATGTCCGTCTTCGAACGCACGCGTGAAATCGGCATTCTCACTTCCCTGGGCATGAACGGCCGTCAAATTATGGTCCTGATCCTCTTTGAAGCATTCATTCTGGCCATTTTAGGCGTCGCCGTAGGCCTCGTCCTGGGCATGGGCGCCGTCACCTATTTCGCGGTCGTGGGCATCTCCTTCTCCGCCGAAACCGCGGCCATGGTCGAGGGCATGGCCATCGGCACGACCATGAAAGGGGGCTATGCGCCGGGTCAATTCGCCATTTTATCCCTGCTGCTGCTGGCAGTTGTCTGTCTGGTCTCGCTCTATCCGGCCTGGTATGCCTCCAGAATGGAGCCGGTGGAAGCCCTGCATACGCATTAGACCTTGTAGGGCTTCCTTCAGGTTGCCACTCCTTCAACGACGATCCCCTTCGCGACCTAAAGGATGCGTAACAAAGGCTAATTAGGCTTAAAATATCGTGTAGCAGTGCGAAATCAGGCTGAACAGACCCAAAAGCCGGTTCAAACTGTCTCCTCACCTGGCAGCCACCAGATACCCGTACACTCAGGCAAGATTACCGAACCCGCCTCCACAACCTGATTTGCCAACTCCTCGCCAAAGAAAAAGCGCGTCAGCTCTTCCGCCTCCTGAACGCTGCTGAATTCATAATCGGTGCGAATCCAGCGCGATTGGAAGCCAAGTTCGCCCAAGAAATCGAAATAATCGCGCAAATCGTCCGGCGGGTGGGGCGTGGTAAAGCCCGTTCCTTGTGTATCTAATATTATGATAATTCCATTTTGGCGCAAAAGCTGCTGAAAACGACCGATTACGCCGTGCAGTGGATCGCGCCACGGCCGCGGCTGGTCGAGGGCCAGGTAACAAAGGCTCCAACCGCTGATGATCAAATCGGCCGTTTTGTCCGGTAGGGGCAGGTGGGCGTGCCCGGCCGCCGCCAGCGCCCAATTATTGCGCGGCGCACTGCGGCTTAATTCCTGATTAGCCACCGCCAGCATCGCCGGGGACAGGTCGAAGCCATATATATAGGAAGCATAGGGTGCCAGCAGCCGCGTCAGGCGGCCCGTGCCCGCGCCGGTGTCGATGATTGTACGGCCGTTCAGCCCTCCAAGCCTGCTCGCGGCACAGATTTCCTGCACTGCCGGCAAAATATTGCCCTGGTAATCCTCCCGCGCCACCAGCCGCTCGTACTGCGCGGCCTGTTTGTAATAGATCTCTCTGTATGCTGTTGTTTCCATAGTCTTGAGAAAATTGTACCGCGATTCTGCTAAGATCGCGCGCGGTTATGCTAAGATCGCGTGCGGTTATGCCACAATCGAATCAAAAGAGTCTCGCGAATTTTCCCGGAAATTTTTCCTATGCGCTTTGATAAGGCCAGTTTTTAATTTCCGGGAAAATAAAGATCGAAAATTCTTGCCTTTGCCTCCCCTTATCTATATTTAAGCTAATGTTAGTTAAATTAAGTATGAGACTGTAATGATCGAAATCACCCCTGCCCGGGGACGATTTTGTAGTGGCGGTTCGCGGACCGCCCCTAAAGTGTTGTAGAATTATTGTGCAATCTTGGTGTAAGTCGGTTTGTCAAAATCGATCTAAGAGATTGGACCAATCTATATCATCGTACGCTGAGCGTTTGTGCCCAGAGAAGCCGAGAACGTTATACTCCGCCAAATTTGATGAAATTCCAGACTTTGTTCACGTTCTTCGGCCTTCTTGGAGCCTTGACCCTGATATTTTTCGCCGCTGGATGTGCCGGCGAGCCCGGCATGGAACAGCCCACGGCCGTTTTAAGCACCACGACTCCCCCACCGGCCGCCGCGGAAACGGCCGTACCTACCCAACCGCCGCCCACGCCGACGACGCTGCCTTTTGAAGCCACGGAAACGGCCGCTGATGAGGCCGCGGATTTACCTCTTGACGCACCCGCCTCCTCCCTCACTCCGGAACTCCTGGAAGCCACCGCCGAGCCCTTTTATTTTCGCGACGTCACTGCCTGCGGCGTCGAAATGCCCCTCCTGAGCGATTATGAAGGGCCGGTCGTCAGCTCCTTGACCCCCGATCCGGCCGCTCTACAGCAGGTCCTCGATCTCATCCCCGAGGAAGCGCTTCCTGCCCTGGAACAGCTCCTGGATGACCCGCAGACGGTCGGACTGGCCGCCTATCGCGTCGGCGATGAAGCGAACGGCGTCTTCCTCAATGAAAACGTGCCCCTGCCGCTGGCTTCGGTGGTCAAAATCGTGCACCTGGTCGCCTATGCCGAGGCCGTCGCCGCCGGTGAATTAAATCCCACGGAGACCATCCTCGTCGAGGACCTCGACCGCTTCTACTTGCCGACCCTCGACCTGCGCGCCCACGAGCAGGCCTTAGAGGCTCTGGAGGAAAACGGCCGTCTCTTCGGCGATCCGCCGGCCATGATCCTCGATGAAGTCGTGGGCATGATGATCGAATTCAGCTCTAACGCGGCCACCGATTACCTGCACATGCGCCTGGGACAGGAACGGATCGAACAAACCGCCCAGGTCTTGGGGCTGCAAAATCAGACCGCGCCCTGCCCCTTCGCCGGCCAATTCCTGGCCATGGCCAACCACACCCGCCCGCAGGTCAGCGGGCAGGAGGCGCTGGATGCCTACCTCGCCGATCCGCCGCTGTACGGTCAGGAAGTGATGCAGCTAACGGCCGCTTTCAGTGAGGACCCCACCTTTCATGACGAGGCTATCGCCTGGCGTACGGAGACAAAACTGCCGTCCGGCCAGACCCAGCGCCTTTTCAGCGAAGCGTTCAACGCCAAAGGCACCGCCTTGGAATACGCCGCGCTCATGGCCAAATTAGCCCTCAACGGCCTGGACACGCCCGAAAGCAGCTACCTGGCCCGCCAGCAACTGGAATGGCCGATGCGCTTTGAGGCCAACCAGGAATTCTTCACCAATCTAGCCTACAAGGGCGGCTCCCTGCCCGGCATCCTGACCACGGTCTACTACGCCTACCCCAATACTGGAGAGGGTCCCCTTGCCGTCGCCCTCTTCTATCACGATCTCCCCGGAAACACCACCTACCGCCAGTGGCGCAGAACATTAGCCCACGACGAGTTCGCGCGCTGGCTGCTCAATGAACCTGAAGCCATCCCACTCCTGAGAAATCTGCTAGAAAACGCGAATTAAGGCATTTTCATACTGGTCTGTGAATTCAGGGTCGAGTAATATTCTCAATACGGTAGCTACCCAACACTTTGCCCAGAGAAGAGATTTAGGACGCTGACAAGAGCTGACGAGGTCTGTCACGCTGTGACAGGCCTGAAAAATAGTTATTTATCCGCTTTAATCCGTCCACCACGAAGTGTTGGGCCTGGTCCGCGTCATTTGATTAAAACTTCGGATAGCTAGAGATTCCTACACTTGAAAAGGGGATAAAGTCATGGTTGGCAGTAAAGATACAAGTGATAGTACCAAACGAATCGGCCTAGTATTGGGCGGTGGCGGAATGCGCGGTTTGGCCCATATCGGTGTGTTGAAAGCACTGGAGGAAGCAGGGATCAAGATCGATATGCTGGCCGGCACGAGCATGGGCGGCGTTATCGGATCACTTTACGCCGCGGGCTTAAGTGTGGCCGAAATTGAGACGAAAGTCCTCGAGCTGACCACCAGTGCCTCCATTCGCCGCTTGTTGGACATTCACCTCAATTACCGCGGCTTCGTGCGCGGCGAACGCATCTACAATCTCATCGCCGACACCATCGGCCCGGATATCACTTTTGCCGATCTCGACCTACCGCTGAAAATGGTTGCCACTGATGTTGTAACCGGCTGCGAAGTGATCCTCGATCAGGGCAAGGTCGTGGATGCCGTCCGCGCCACAATATCCATACCCTTTGTCTTCAAGCCTGTGGAGCAAGCAAACATGACCCTTGTCGACGGCGGCATTTTGAACAACGTGCCCACGGACGTGGCGCGCAAGATGGGCGCGGATATCGTGATCGCCGTGGACGTCATGCCTGATTTCAGCCTGAACACCCCTGGCCAAACCCTTATCGAACAACCCATCGATCCCCCATCCCTACCCAACTTCTTGCAGGAAACCTTCCATGTGGTGTACATCATGATCAGCGCCATGACTCGGCTCAAGTTGGAGGCTTATCCTCCGGATATCCTCCTGCGCCCGGCAATCGCGCCGGAGATCGATCTACTGCTTGGCTACGATCGCGCTGAGGAAGTCATCACCGCCGGGGAGCAGGCTGCCTTGCAGGCGATGGACGCCATTCAGGGGCTGCTGTCATGACCCTTGGGTTGCAGATCCCCCGGCTGATCGTAAGAAAGCTTGCTAAAGCAGGCTAATATCCTCAATAGATCTAATATCAGTTAGGGCCAGTAGGCTTTCAGCCTACTTTGGCGGGTCAGACGGTGGTTGGCAACCACCGGTCCGCGGTCAACCATCAGCGCGTTTATTGTATGCGCCTAAGGCCAGCAGCACCGCCCCCCAGCGGGCCACGTCCGCCTCTCGTGGCGCGGCAATGACCTTATCCGCGGCCAGCATCCGCGCCGCCAGATCCGACTGCTCACGCATGCGCGCCAGACTCTCGTAAATGGGAGTCAAAAAAGCCTCACCGGCATTCAACACACCGCCGCCCAGGACCACTTTATCGACGTCGTAAGCCATGACCAGCAGCTGCACCGCCCGAGCCACACCCTCGGCCGCATAGGCAATCGCCGCCAACGCCGTGGGATCGCCCTGTTCGGCGGCTAAAAACACACTTTCGGCCGTTCCATCACCGTCCTTATAATGGCGAGCAATTGCCGGTCCGGCTGAAATCGCTTCAAAGCAGCCGTGAAGCCCGCAGCGGCAGAGCGGGCCGTCAGGTTCGAAGATCACGTGGCCGATCTCACCGGCCATGCCCTGAGTCCCGCGATAAATGCGGCCGTCTACCACCAAGCCGGCCGATATACCGGTGCCGATGCTCAGGTATGCCATGTAGTGCACCGGGGTCTGCTCATTCAGCCAGCGGTAGGCGCCTAGTGAAGCCGCGCGCACGTCATTTTCCAGGGCCACGGAGACGCCCAGTCGTTCCGCCAGCGCCGGGCCAAGTGGGTATTTTTCCAGGTTGAGATTGACCGCCAGGCGCACCATACCCGTGTTGGGATCGACCATGCCCGGAACCCCCGCCCCAACAGCCAGTAGATCGGCCGTCGTTCGCCCGCAGTCTGCCAATGTCTGCACAACCGCGTTATAAATGCCGTCTACAAGCGCCTCTGGGCTGCTGACGACAGTCGGCGCAGCCCCCCGCCCGATAACATTCAGCACCCGGTCGACAATCAAAACGGCCGTTTTCGTCCCTCCAATATCCAACCCCACAAACAAACCGGGTCCCAGGTTCTCATTCTCCGAAATGTTTTCAGGTGTGTGCATTGATCTGTTTTCGGTGTCCAGTGTCATTGTCGGTTCAATCAATTCCCAAAAGTTTCCGGCGTGGCTTGATAAATTCTTTACACTTTGTAAATTCAATTTACAAACTAAATTCAGTATACGGTTTTCCCATCACCCTGTCAAGCGTCTTGTGAACCAGGAGCAATGCATGGATTGGTTTTTCCTTCCATAGCCCGTATCGCCCACCTGCTCTAAAATAGGGAGCCATGACACGCGACCAGATAACCATCCGCTACAGCCCGTTTCTGTTTCTGAAACGGCTGGTAATTATTCAAGCTTTCTTCGCTTTTCTACCCTTTATTTTAGCCCTGATTATCTCCTTATTCGTCAGCGATCTGGCCACGGTTTATGATCGCCTGGCCATCTCGCGCTCGATATCCTTTGAATTTCTCTTGACCATCCTCAGCACCGGCTTGCAGCTGCTGATCCTCTTTTTGGCCTTCGTCACCTGGTACTATCCCGTCTATGTCGCCGATAGCGAGCGCATCACCCACAACCGCGGCAGCTTTCTGGGCAAGGTGCACCTGGCCAACACCCCGGCGATCACCAACATCGAGGTCCGCCAGGGCTGGCTGGCCGAGCGCATGGGCTACGGCTCGCTGCGCATCACGACCTCCGATGCCGCGGGAACGGCCGTCATCCGCGATATTCCCGATCCACAGCACCACATGAACCTGATCTGGGATTTGGTGCAGCCTGAAATAAAAGCTAGTCAGGATTTCAGCGCCGCCTCACCGAAGGAGTTAATCAGCGCCGGAGAAGGGCAGTATGTGGAGTTTAAGTCGAGCCTGATGTGGGACTACCGCCAGCAGCGGGTGAACAAAGACCTTTACCTGCCGGTGATGAAAAACGCTGCTGCTTTTATGAATGCCAACGGCGGTTTCGTGGTCATCGGCGTGGACGACGACGGCCGTATTTTAGGCCTCGAACCCGACTTGCAATCCCTGCACAAAAAGGACACCGACGGATTTGAAAACACCTTCAACAACGCCTTCAACAAAATGATCGGCGTGGAGTACCGCCAGTTTGTGGATGTCGTCTTTCCTGAAATCGAGCAGGAAACGATCTGCCTGCTGCGCATACGGCCGTCTGACGCCCCCGTCTTTCTAATCAACAAAGGGGAAGAAAGCTTCTACATCCGCGCCGGCAACGCCAGCCAACCCCTCTCCATCAGCCAGGCCGCGCGTTATATCTCGCGCAGGTATAATGAGGAGGAATAACCAAGTATTTCAGTTTTTCAGTAGATCAGTTGATCAGTTTCTGACTAACTGAAAAACTGAAATACTGACCAACTTCAAAGGAATCCCATGTTCTTCAATTTACCCAACCACCAATTCCAATGGCTAAACGAGCCCTCAACCTACTTCTTCAGGGACGGGAGCCTGTCGATTACCACCGACCCCAACACCGACTACTGGCAGCGCACGCATTATGGTTTTCGCAACGACAACGGACATGCCCTGTTGACGCCACTGGCCGGCGACTTCTCCATGCGCACCCACGTCAGCTTCCGACCCCAGGGTCGTTATGACCAATGCGGCCTGCTGGTGCGCATCGACCCCGAAAACTGGATCAAGCTCTCCACGGAATACGAAAACGCCAACATCTCCATGCTCGGTTCCGTGGTCACCAACCTGGGCTACTCCGATTGGGCAACGACGGAATTAGACGCCGATCCCGGCCAGGCCTGGTACCAGATCAGCAAAAACGGAGCGGACTATCTTTTGCAGGTTTCCTTCGACGGCGAAACCTGGCAGCAGCTGCGCATCGCCCATCTGCACCTGCCGGTGGAGAGCGTCCTCGCCGGCGTCTATGCTTGCAGCCCCCTGGTCGGCCGTTTCACCTGCACTTTTGACTATCTCACCATCGGCGAAAATAGCTGGTCGCCCGGCTAAGACCGGCGCCCTCATGGTCCATCCAGAGCGCTCCCAGTTCCTGGCCGGCATTCGCGCCGAGCTGCCCATCATCCTCGGCGTCCTGCCCTTCGGCCTCATCTACGGCGTCCTGGCCGTCTCCGCCGGGCTGACGCCGCTGCTGGCCGTGGCTTCTTCAATGATTGTTTTCGCCGGATCGGCGCAGTTCATCGGCGCCCAGCTGATCGGCGCCGGCGCTCCCGCTCTGGTCATCTGGGCTACGACTTTGATCGTCAACCTGCGCCACCTGCTCTACAGCGCCGCCCTCGCCCCCTACACCGCCCACCTTCCACGACGCTGGCAGTTTCTCTTGGGTTACCTCCTCACCGATGAAGCCTACGTCGTCACCGCCCTGCACTACGACCGCGACCATACCCCGCTCGAAAACCGGCATTGGTTCTGGCTCGGCGCCGGGCTGACTCTCTGGACATCCTGGCAGTTGTCGACCCTAACCGGCGTCATCTTCGGCACCCAGGTTCCGGCAAGCTGGTCCCTCGATTTTACCCTGGCTCTGACCTTTATCGGCATGGTCGTGCCCCTCTGCAAATACCGGCCCAACCTCGCCGCGGCCTTGATCGCCGGCGCTGTAGGCGTTCTGACCAACGCCTGGCCTTATAAACTCGGCCTGATGACCGCCGCTCTGAGCGGCATCGCCGCCGGCGTACTCCTCGAACGGCGCTATGGGGGACAGGAGGCAAGATCATGAGCAGCTGGATCATTATTCTAGGTATGGGCCTGATCACCCATTCGCAGCGCCTCTCCATGATCCTCACCTCTGGCCGGCTGACGATCGGCGAACCACTCAAGCGTGCTCTGCGTTTCGCCCCACCGGCCGTGCTTTCGGCCATCATCCTCCCGGAAATGCTGCAGCCGGGCGGCCAGCTCGATTTTTCCCTGGGCAACGAGCGCCTGCTGGCCGGCTTGGTGGCAATCGCTGTCTCCTGGCGCACGAGAAATATGGTTCTGACCGTCGTCATCGGTATGGTAACTTTATGGATATTGCAGTTTATCAATCGCTCTTTATTGGGGATGTGAGCAATACTCTGGACCGGGACTGCCGCGAGTGACTAAAAAACTAATTTCATTTACTTTTTTCTTTCTATTCTTCGCCGCGATAGCCGCATTTAGCCCCTACCTGGTGATTCATTTCCAAAGGCTGGGCTTTTCCGGCTCGCAAATCGGATTATTAACAGGGCTAACGCCCTTAATCACCGTGATCTCGGTCCCTCTCTGGACCGGATTTGCGGATAAGACGGGACGGCACCGCCTGATCACGGCTATTTCCCTGCTGCTCACAACCGCCGGCCTGCTGGTTTTCCCATTTTTGCATCATTTCCCGGCTGTTCTGGCATCGCTCCTGCTCATTAACATCTTCCTGGCCCCGGTTGGCGCCTTCGCCAACAGCGCGGCCGTCTTTATGTTGGGCGATGAGAAAGACCTATACGGCCGTGTGCGTCTGGGCGGCACCATTGGTTACGGCCTCAGCGCGCTCGCTGTAGGCATGATCGTCGAATCGCACGATCTGCAAATCACCTTCTGGATCGCCGCCGGGCTGATTTTTCTGTGCTTCCTGGTCGGCTTACTCCTCCAATTTGACGATGAGGGAGTGGAGCAGGCGATGGAAGGCGATAACATGGCCAGGCTGCTCAAGAGCCCGCTTTGGATCATCTTTCTGTTCATCGCCCTGCTGGGTGGCATCGCCATGGCCATGACCAACAATTATTTCTACCCTTATCTATCCGAACTGGGCGCTCGAGATTCAGCGATGGGTCTGGCCCTGGCCGTGGGTACCTTGGCCGAAGTGCCGGTCATGCTGGTCGCCAATCGCTTTATCGGCCGTTTTCAAGCTTACGGCACCATGCTCCTCGCCCTATTCTTCACCGGCCTGCGCATGGTCCTCTTTGGCCTGACCAACGACCCCACGATGGCCGTTGTTTTTCAACTACTTAACGGCCTGACCATTCCCCTCTTGCTGGTAGCCGGCGTCGATTATGCGGACGACCACGCGCCGCGCGGTCTGCGCACAACCGCTCAAGGTCTTTTTAATACGGCCGTGATGGGCGTCGGCGCAGCCTTGGGTGGATTCATTGGCGGTTTATTGCTGTCCAACATTGGCGGACAATCTTTATTTCTAGTGATGGGGTTTTTCACATTCGCCGGATTGGCGGCCGTCCTCCTGGTAGGACAAAGAGTTAACAAGCTGTAGATTGGACCATTCTGGCTGCATGGTCCAATCTCCGCCGATGGCTTATAAATTGACCGGAAAAGCGCCTGTAATCTAAGATAGACCCCAAGCCTGGCACTTACTTTTGTCTCCACCCAGTTCCAGGCGCTTAAAGTAAACTTGCCGGTCTCCTGCCCTCCGCTGTTAAACTTGTTAATTATCCATACTATATCCAACCATCGTGACACAAGCGTGACACATGGGGGCGAATTTCGCATTTTGGATTTCGGATTTCGGATTTAGCAAGTTTCAAGTGACAAATTGCAGGTCGCAAAGCGGCAGTAAACTTAATACTGATCACTGCTTACTGATCACTGCTTACTGCTTACTGTTCATCGGTTCCGCCCATACTTCTCATGGCTGGAGACCCAATCGGAGGAGGAGATGGCCGAACCGAGGGAGATCTCACCGGCCAGGACCGTCGCGGCAATGATCTCCGCCAGCTTATTGACCTTGCCCTTACCCGCGCAGCCCATCAGGCGCAGGCACTCCTGCTGCGTGGCCAGCCCCGTACCGCCGCCATAAGTAGCTACGATCAGGGAGGGAATGGTGATGGCCATGTAAAGGTCGTTTTCCGGCGTCAAATTGGTATAGATAATGCCTGCCGAAGATTCGGATACATTGGCCACATCCTGGCCGGTGGCGATAAAAATTGCCGTGATCCCATTCGCCGAATGCGCGCCGTTGTTATTAGCCCCGGAGAGAATGGCCCCCACGTTGGCGATACCTGAATGATAAAACAAGGTTTCCGGCTCCACGCGCATGTGCTGGATGAGCACATCACGTTTGATCGTCGCTTCGGCCGTTACCCGTTTGCCGCGCGTGTGCATGATATTAACCTGCGAGGCTTTTTTATCCGTGGCCAGGTTTGATTCCAGGTAAAAATGCTTGATCCCCTCGTAATTATCGATGATCCAGCTGCATGCGGCGAAAGTAGCCCGGCCTACCATATTCTGGCCCGCGGCGTCGCCGGTGGTGAAGTTAAAGCGCAAATAGGCGAAGCGCGCCGCCGTATAGGGATCGATATAGAGCAGTTTAGCCACGCTGGAGGTTGCTTCCGCTTCTTCACGAATCTTATCCAGGTTTTCCGCAACCCACTTAATGAACTCCCGCGCCTCGCGGGCGTTTTCAAAGACGAAGACCGGCGCGCGCTGCATCGCGTCGCCGACCACGCTGCACGTCACCCCGCCGGAGAGATTCAAGATTTTCATGCCCCGATTATAAGAAGCCACCAGCGTCCCTTCCGTGGTCGCCATGGGCACAATATATTCGCCGTTGGCATGCTCGCCGTGGATCAATACCGGCCCGGCGAACCCAAGCGGTATCTGGGCCACGCCGGTGAAATTTTCGATATTCCCTTTGGTGATGTGCGGGTCGAAAGAATACTGCGGCAAATGCTCCATCTTTTCACCCGTATAGGCCTCGACAAACGCCTGCCGCGCGCGAATCGCCTCCCCGCTGTAATCATCGACGCGGTCGCGCGGAATGGAGGTCCGCTGTTCCTCCTCCTCACTGATCGCCCCATCAACCTTCAGCTTCAATTTTCCGAAAGGTTCGGAGGAAAAATGGACCTCGATGCGGTGTTTGCCCAGCGGAAGCGAATCCCGGCCGGCGACGATGTCCATCTCTTTGCGCAGTGGGAAATCGAGCCTCTCGGCTTGCAGATCTTTGGGGGTCAGCACCTGGCCGTCGGCCAGCACCAGCGTAACATTTTCCAGCGGCACCTCCTGCCCATTAAAACTCAACCGTTCGATGCCCGTAATCGTGGCATCGCTGAGGCGGTTTTTCACCGAAAAGCGCACGCCGCCGTTTTCATTTCTCAAACTTCCAAAAGTATATAGCTGTTTGAGAAGCATGCTGGGAATCGCCAGGGCCATGGGATATCTCCTGTAGAGTTGGTCATGTGGTCAGTGAATGGATCACCTGACCACCTGACGGATTGATATACTGATATTGTACCATATTATAGGGATGCAAAAAGGTTGGTGAACAGCGGCCCACCGAATGCAATTTGGTGTCTGACCCTTGAAAACATGCTCAAGCATGTTACGAGACCAGCAATTTATATCATTAGGCTTTCAGCCTACTTTGGTTAGTCAGACGGTGGTTTGCAACCACCGGACCTCTGGGCGAACGGTGGTTTGTAGAACGGTTACAACATAATTAAAAATTCACCATTGGGCGACGATTGGTCGACCACCTGACAACCTGACAACCTGCCCCCCTAACATGTCGCTTGAAAAAACGACAGCGCATCGGGCCCTAAAGCTAGGACAATCGCTTCCTGGGAGTCGGTCAAGCGGACAGTATATTGATCGGCCGGCATTTCCAGCGCTTCCCCAGTCATCACCGCCCCGTCGGTCAGCAGCTTGCTCAAGGGCACATCCCCTCTCCCTGTCTCCAAGATTTGTTCCGGCTTGACCCAAATCAGGTACGGGAGTTCCGGCGAAGGCGACGGCCGTCCGATGATCTCGGCCATAAAAACAAGCAGGCACCCTTCCCCCTGATTCTCCAGGTGCCACGGCTGGTGCGGCGGTGTGCGATGTTTGCGGAAGACGACGGCCGCCGGTTGTTCATCGCCACGAACCGTCACCTTTTCAATATCCCCCTGCCCGCGCACGATAAGGGTCGTGGGACACGGGAACAAATTCACTTCGCAGCCAATTTCCTCCAGCGCCTCGCGTACCGCGCCGGCCGTATAAGATTGATCATAAGCTTCCAACCCGCCGCCGATACCCGTTAGCTCCAGGATTTGCTGGCCGTCATTCTCTCGCACCGGGCGAATGCCGTATAAAAATCGGCCGTCTTTGCGCAGGATCATGCTGGTTCCAATAAAAATGCCCGGAGGGATGATTTCGTCCAGTGTCATTTTTGCTTCAGCGCCCTCTTCCTGGCACTCTTGCACGCGGACGCTGTTCAACAGCGCTTCCCGGGTTTGAGGAGGATCCTGCTGCCAGGCCTCCCAATAAGCCGCGATCCGTCTTGCAAAATCTTTCGGCCGTTCCGCATAGAGGCGCTGCCCCAGGGTCCAACTCGCTTCTTCCAGGTAGCGGCGGCGGCGATCAAGCAGAGCCAGCAAAGTGATCAGATTCAGTTCGCCGGCGGACAGCGGCGGTTCGGCCAGCAGGGTCTCTTTTAGCACAACCAGGTCATGGGCATCGCCCAAAAAGTCAGAGAGCAGGTGCAGTTCGTTACCCGTGTCTTGCAGTATAAGCGGCCACACCTGCTGCAAAATATCCGTGTGATGCCAGAGATACTTAACTCGTTTGCGCCATTCATGGAATTTAAGAGGGTTCTCAGGATCAGCGTTGGCCTGCGCCATTGCCTGCCGCCCTTTCTTGTAAACCCGGCGCAGCCCTTCGGCATAGATGCTGAATGCCTCGCTGCTGACCGGCATCTCCTGCAGGCGCTCCAACCCTTCCCCCATACGATCGGCCACGATCTGCATCGCATCCTGTTCGTCGAGCAATTCTTCAACGATATCTTCATGGCGCTGCACCAGCCGTTGGCGGATAGAGGCGAAAAATTGCGGATCTACGATATCGGCATAGGCTTCCGCTGTCGCGTCCAGCGAAAGCACCAGGACGGCGCTGTCGCGCACGGGCGCCAGCAGCCGGCTAGCATCGCGATAAAATATATTCTCCCGCCGGTACCAATCCGGCCCCGTTTCATCCCGGACCAGGCGTAGCGCGGCGCGTATCTGTTTGAATGTTTTCCGCGCCTCATGCACGGCCTCTTCGCGCGTCGGTTGGGGATCGGTCATCAACCCGTATACGTGATCTACACATTCGATCAGGATACGCCTGATTCCCTCCCCTGGACTTTCGTGCAGTTTTAATTCGTAATCCATAGCTTCATTTATTCTACCCTGTCAGCGGGCCGGTAAGCAATGCCAAGACCTGCACGAACACCTGATAGGGCAGA
>JBJYWP010000035.1:0-69282 GCA_046259485.1 Promineifilaceae bacterium (SeqCode)
CTAACCGACTATGCTCACCTAATCATGACTCTATATGACAAATTTAGCCAATCCAATCCTATTGTGTTGCACTATCAAAATCTCTGTACTTACAAGTACCGGGAATTGATCGTATTTTTCATGCTGATGCAGTGCCGCCGCATTTACGAATTTAAAGCGCGGAAGCGGTGGCTAGAAGTCCATCCGGAAATCATGACCTTACTCTCTTTCGAAACTGTCCCACATCGAACAACGCTTTCACGTCGATACAAGAAAGCGCCCTTCATACTCAACCAACTGCAAGCAACAAGCCTGACAGCTGATGACCGCAACACTAAAGCTATGCGCATTCGCAACTGGATCAAACAGGATACTATCCTAATTACACCGGCCCTACGTTGGCTCAATGGTCGTTATGCTCAAGCCTATCACCAATTCTTGGCAGAAGCTGAGAGTCAACGTCATCTCAAGAAACGAAAAACCAGCGTGGAACCACTCTTTGACCTAATTGCCAAGGTTATCGGCGCTACCGGTCCTCAAAAGCAATTACCGGTTCAAAAACTTGTAAATGTGCGAACGGTTTTGGCTTTAGGTGCCTTTACCGTACAAATTTCAATGATAATGAATAGCATTTGGGGTAGACCTCTGAGAGAAATCTCTGCTATCAAGGCTGCTTTCTCTTAATAGGATGCACACCCCTCAATTAAGTAGACGCGAAATCCGAAGTTTTGATTTGAGATTGTAGCCACAATGCTTGATCTTAATGGTGGTTGATTCTATTTTTCAACAGAACCAAGGATGCTGCGGCTACGCTCTGCTGACAGCTGATGGCTGAGTGCTGACAGCTTTCGGCTGTATCCTAATCGTCTGCCAAAAGTCTTTGCCCCATCGGCCTCCTGTGGTTATGATACGCGATGGTGCCCGCTTGAAATGGGCCAGGTGAGAAGATAGCGAATGAGTGAGAAGCAAATGCCCAGCATATCCGTGTTTTTTCCGGCCTATAACGACGCCGGCACGATTACCAGTATGGTCATCACTTCCCTGCTCACGCTGCGCGAACTCACCAATGATTACGAAGTCATCGTGATCGATGACGGCAGCAAAGATCATACCCCGGCCGTCCTTGACGAGCTGGCCCGCGTTTATCCTCAAGAAGTGCGCATCGTACACCACCCGCAAAACCGCGGCTACGGCGGAGCACTGCGCTCCGGATTTTCAGCGGCGAGCAAAGAGTGGATCTTCTACACCGACGGCGACGCGCAGTATGACCCGCGTGAGTTAAAAAATCTGGCCGATCTGGCTTCCGATGAGGTCGATTTCATTAACGGCTGGAAAATTGAGCGAAACGACCCGCTGCACCGCATCATTATCGGCCGTATTTACCAGTACATCATCAAGCTCAGCTTCGGACTGCACCTGCGCGACGTAGACTGCGATTTTCGCCTGATGCGCCGTGAAGTGTTCGATGTCGTCAACCTGACTGCGGACAGCGGCGTGATCTGCGTCGAACTGATGAAAAAGGTGCAGGACGCCGGGTTCCGGCTGACGGAAACGCCGGTCCATCACTTTCACCGCGCCTACGGCAAGTCGCAGTTTTTCAACTATTCACGCCTCTACCGCGTCGCCCGCGATTTAAGCAAACTGTGGGTCCAACTCGTCTGGCACAAAGAACATTTGCAGGCGCAGGCCGGCGATCCGGCCGGTGATCCGGCCCCCAACCAACCAAGCAATGCTGCCAATTCCTCCACCGGTTAGTGAATTCTTCCGCGATAAGCAGGTCTTGATCACCGGTGGCGTGGGCTTTATCGGTTCAAATCTGGCCCAATACCTGGTAACCCTGGGTGCAGATGTCCTGCTGGTTGATTCGCTGATCCCCAAATACGGCGGCAATTTATACAATATCGCCCCCTTTCGCGACCAGGTCAGGCTCAATATTGCCGACATTCGCGACGAGCATGGACTGCGCTTCCTGGTCCAGAACCAGGATGTGATTTTCAACCTGGCCGGACAGGTCAGCCACACGGACAGCATGGTCGATCCCTACGCCGATTTGGAAATTAATGCGCGCAGCCAGCTTTCTCTGTTGGAAGCATGCCGCCATGGCAATCCAGAAGCGACGATCGTTTTCGCCAGCACACGCCAGATTTACGGCCGTCCGCAGTATTTGCCTGTCGACGAAGCGCATCCCCTCCAACCGGTCGACGTCAACGGCATCAATAAAACGGCCGGCGAATGGTATCACATCCTCTATCACAATGTCTACGGTCTGAAGACCGTCTCCCTGCGCCTGACCAATACCTACGGCCCGCGTATGCGCATCAAAGACGCCCGCCAGACATTTTTAGGCTGGTGGCTGCGGCAGATGGTCGAAGGTCAGACGTTTAAGATTTTTGGCGATGGACGCCAGTTCCGTGATTTCAACTTCGTTGACGATGTTGTTTTAGCCCTGTTACTGGCTGCCGCCAGTGAAAGCGCCAACGGCCAGATTTATAACCTGGGCGCGCCGGAGGCGATCAATCTGCTGGACCTGGCTAAATTATTGGTCGAATTACATGGCCGGGGCAGCTACGAGATCGTGCCCTTCCCGCCCGACCGGCGGCGCATCGATATCGGCGATTATCAGGGCGACTTTAGCAAGATCGAGCGCGACCTTGGGTGGACGCCGCAGGTTACCCTGCGCGAGGGTCTGGCGCAATCGCTGGCGTATTATGAACGCCATCTGAAGCATTACCTTTAAGCAGAAAATAAATCGCCGCCAGAACCAATATCAAGGCCGCGATAGTGAATATCCCCCCTACCCAATAGACAGTTGGCACATAGTTCCAGCTAACTTCATGACTGCCCGCGGGCACGCAGACGGCTTTGAGCGTGGTGTAGGCGGTTAAGGCTTCGGCCGTCTCGCCGTCAATCTGCACCTGCCAACCGGGATAGGCAGTTTCCGCCAGGACGAGCAGCGCGGGAGAACTGCTTTCAGTGGCGATCGACCAGTGACCGGGCGAGGATTCCAGGATTTCGGCCGTTCCCTGCGACTCTGGGATTGGGCCGAGTTCGCAGGAGGGATCGGCGGTTAAAATCGCCGTCGTCGCGGGATCGAAGTCCGGTTCGTGCACGCGCTGCACGGCCGTTCCGCCGTCGGGGATTATCTCTACATTATAAACCAGGCGGTCGACCGGCAGCGGTCTGGCGCGTTCGTAGACCCAGGCTGCACCATGATGCCCGAGTAAGGATAACGGCCGTTCGCCATCGCCGAAGTCATTCAACTCCGTCGGCGCGATGACATAGCGTGCCGCGAGGATATCGTAGGCTGTCGAACGCGGATCAGGCACTGAGGAAGCCAGGGCGATATGCTCCGCCGGTTCCAGGGAATCGTAGCCAAAGACGCTGTGCAGACCGACCTGCATCGCCCCATTCTGGTCGAAAAGAGAGACGCCCCAGGGCAGGACGCGCTCCGTTGTCTCGCCGATGACAGCCTGGGCATCGACCCAGAACGCATCCGGCGTCGGCGGCTCCAGGCGTACAAACTTGTAAGCAAACAACCACATATCGGTAACGGTCAGGGCGATCAAGGCTATCGCAAATAACGCCCGGCGGCGCTCACGATTGCGCGGTGTCATTAAATAAGCCCAGATCAGACCGCCGCCCAGGAGCAAAATGATCGTCGCTAGCGCGTAGCCGCCGATCTGCTGCCACAACCGGCCGCTGGTGTCCGTCGGATGCACGGCCATAAAGACCGCGCCGGTCGCCGCCAGGGCTGTCACCCCTAATACGGCAATGATGGCCAGCGTCCAGCGCCAGAGCGGCCCGAGTTTTTCCCGGCGCTGGGCTAGAGGCATGTCCAGCCAGGCGGAAAATGAGAGGCCAAGCAGCAAGGTGGCCGAAAAAAGGAAGAGGGTTGTCGCCCGGCCCGGGGCGCGCACGATTCGGAAGGGTGGCA
Source organism: Promineifilaceae bacterium (SeqCode) (assembly GCA_046259485.1). GTDB lineage: Bacteria > Chloroflexota > Anaerolineae > Promineifilales > Promineifilaceae > JAACFF01. The sequence continues at coordinate 3,914 of JBJYWP010000035.1, forward strand.
GATATTTATAAGCCAGGGGATAGAGAATGCCGTAACGGCCAAGCGCTAAAGCCATGCCAAAGACCATAACAACGATCAGGAACCAGGTCAGCTTTGAGGGTTTTTTCAGGGCCAGCACGATGCCCAAAATGGCCAGGAGACCGGCATAATAGGCCAGTTCTTCAAACGTGGGCACGCTCCAGTAACCCACGCGCGTCGGCTCGCCAAAAAATTCAGGGACCAGCAGGGTAATCAGATGCGCGGGGGGCAGTGAATAATCGGTGGCGAAAGCGTAATCCGCTTCGGCCAGCCGTTCCGAGGCCAGGCTGAACTGCAAAAAGGGGGCTAACTGCACGGCGGCCAGGGCTAAGCCGGCCAGCAGCATGATCAACGCCTGGCGCAGGACGAGGGGTCGACGGCCGTTTTCCGTAATCAGCAAATAGAGGACGAAGAGCCCCCAGATCATGCCCACGTAGAGGAAAGAGGGAATATGCCCGGCCAGCAGCGAGAGGCCTACCGGCAGGCCGGCAATAATCGCCGTCCAAATGGTCGATCGCCTGACGCTCCAGAATAAACCGAGGATGATCCACGGGGTCCAGGCGACCAGAGCGTAAACCGTGCTGTGCCCGGCCCATAAACGACCGGCTAACAGTCCGCTGAAGGCGAAGGCGATGGCAGAAAGAATGGCCGGCAGCCAACGGCTGTTGAGATAGCGAACGAGGAGAAACATGCCCATACCGGCCAGCCAGATATGCAGCAGCATATAAAGGCTGATGCCCGTATTCAGGGGTAAGATGAAGCCGGGCCAGAGAGGCGGGTAGAAGGCATTTTGCTGCGGCTGGGCCATGAAGGGATAGCCATTAAAGAGGGTCGGTTCCCAGAATGGGAGCCTGCCTGAACGGACCGCCTCGCGCACCAGTTCGTAATAAGGGAAATAGTAACCGCGCATATCGTGCCCGCCGAGGATTTGCCCGCCGGACGGCCAGAGGGTAAAGCCCATGAACAAGAGCGCCAGGAGCAGGAGCAGCAGCGCCGCGCTGAGATTCGGCCGTCTGCGCACCCAGGCCAGGAGTCTGGAATGTTCCTCTTGCGCCGCTTCCTTTTCCATCATCTCCGCCTCGCTCATGGGATTAATTCTCCTGGTCCGGCCAGAACGGCCGCTTCACCCAGAGGCTCAAGGGTCGGCAAATAATAAAAACCGGTGCGCAGCCCCGCTGCTCCTGGCGTCAAATCCGCCGGCCAGGGGATGGTATAACTGGCGACGATGATTTCCCCCGGCACCCAGTCGCTTGTCGGATAGGCGGCGGGAGGTTGATCGATTTGTGCGGCCACTTGCCCCTCCTCACCAATCAGATGCAGGAAAACTGTATAATCTTTATCCATTTCTTTTCCAACCTGCCAGGCGAGCGTCACCTGCAGCTCGTCGTCGCGCAGTTCTGAGGACCAGCCGGCGAGGCGGATCGCGTCGTCAAACAGCGCGTCTGATTCCTTTTGATCATGGAGACGCGGCGCGTTGGCGGGAACCTTGTAGGCGGTGAAACCATCGCCGGCCTCGCTGACAGCCTCAGGAAAATAAGCTTGAATCGCCTGCGCCGCCGCCAATTCCGTGGATCGTAACAAATAAAGCGTTTCCAACCCAGGTGCACCGGCCGGCAGTAAGTCCGGGCCGCCGTTGTAGTTGCGCAGCCGTTCGGGATCGCCGAGAGCGAAGTAGATCGTGGCCAGTTCTTCCTGGGTCGGCGAAAGGAAAATACGCGCTTCTTGATCCACCGCCCCGGCGGCATATTGGCCCATCTGCCAGTCGGCGAGATAAAAATCCGCCGCCAGATCAGGATGTTGGGCATACCGGATGAAATAATCGCGGTAAGTCAGGACAGCACTGGCGGCCAGCAAGGCTGCCAGGCCGGCGCCGGCCACGATTCCGGCAGCCCTTGAGGAATAACGCCTGGATAAGCGTTCGCGTACATTTTGCCAGAGCCATTCCGCGCCAAAGGCGGCGAGGATGGCCGCCGGGGCATAGCTGCCTGAGAGACGGCCGAAATGAGGCGCATCGCCGCTCAAAATGGAAGGCAGCAGCATCACGCCAAACCAGATGAGCAGGAATAGAGTGCGCGGCTGAGCAGCCCGGCGGATCGAACGCACAATCCCTAACAGGAAGAAGAATGCCTGGAGGGGATCGAAAAACGGCCGTCCGGGTAAATTATGGCGCAGATGGGTTTCTCCCTGCCACAGAAATCCGCGGGCCACCCGTCCCGTATTCAGCAGCCAGGTCACGATCGGCCGTCCTTCGACAGCCCCTTTCCCCTTATTGGCGACGTAGGCGATGCGAAAGACGAAGTAATAGGGGTAGCGGGCGAAGAAATATAACAACGGCAGCGCGGTCAGCAGGGAGGCCGTGGCTATGGCCACCATGTGCCGCCAGTAGGCTTTCAATGCCCGGTGATCCAGCCAGAACCAGAGCGGGACAAAAATCAGCCAGACCAGTGGAAACAGCCGCGCGGCGGCGAAGATATAAATGCCCAAACCAAGGAAAAATCCCGCGGCGATGAACGCCGCCCAGACGAGGAAATCATCCGCCGCGGACTCTTTTTCGCGCCTGTTAACGGCCCACCAGAAGCAGGCCACAGCCATCGTTTCGACGGGGACGAAGACCATGGCTCGCAGGGCAAAACGGCTGAAATGCACGGCCGGATAAAGAATGGCCAGGAAGAAGGAGGCCAGCAAAGCTATGCGAACGGCCATATTTCGACCGCCCTGCTCATCAAAGAGCATCCGCGCGGCCAGAAAGGTAGTCAGTACCGCCAGGACGCCTGCGGCAGCGGGCACGGCGCGTAAGGCGAAAGGTGTTGCCCCGAACAAAGCCACGGATAGGGCCATCAGGTAAATGTGCAGCGGTTCACGGCCGTAATTGCCTTCAAAAAAGAGCGGGAAACGCGTTTCCTCGGCCGGCCTTTGGGCATGGGCGTCGGCGGCGTAGAGCTCCCAGCCTTCATAAAATTGCGGGAATGTCTTGCCTTGTAGGAGAGATAAGGCATCGAGGCCGTTATAGGCCTCATCATGGTATAGGCCGGGCGGCAGCGTTCCCAACTGCCGGAAACGCAAAAAAGCCGCCAGCAGCAAGATGGCGGTTAGCAGGATCCCCGTGAGAAGGCGGTTGCGTGCACCCATAAACGGGCAATTTTACCACAACGAAAAAGAGCATGAACCATACAGCCCATGCTCTTGAGTGTCAATTGTTCGATCAGAGATCAATCGGTGCCCAAACGTAAGCCGGACACCTGAGAGTCTACGGTTAAACGGCCGATTTCACGCTTCTACGATCCTGACGCAGCAAATACAGGCCAAAGAGGATCAGGCCGATCGACATCAGCGGGTTGAAATTTTCGAAAACGATGATTTCGAAAAAGAAAGCCAATCCGACCAGCATCATGACCATAAAGCGGATAAACTTGTGCGCGCGTTGCTCGAGGCTTTTATTGTCATCAAAGCGGGTCATGTAAAGAACACCCGCGGCTACTGCCGCCGGAATCATCGGCCAACAGTAAGCCCAGGCCTCAAAATGATAAAAGATATTCATGACGAAGGTTAAGCCGCCAATCATCAAGAAGACGGCGCCGGGTACAGCTAGAAACGACCAGCGGCTTTGATCGACAGCCGTTGACTTGTATGCCGGAACCATCATCAACAGGCCGGGCAGGAGGATAAACCCTGGCCAGAGGTAATCCATCAGATGCAGGTTGAAAATGCTGGCCAGAAGCAAAACAGTGCCTGCGCCGATTAAGATCCAGGGGGCTGGTGAAGTTTCAGCATTGAGTTTGATTTTTTCTTGTGCCTTATAAATAGTTTCTTCAGACATGTTATGCGATCTCCTTTTGATTGCTGATAAACATCTCTACGCAAGGCCAAAAGGAAAGTTGCACTGTAAATTTTCTTATGGATGGATTAAATACCTTCAGTTTCTTCTTAAGGAAAATTACATAGAGTAAATCAATATGTAGTCGCCTTAAAGCATTGACCAGACAACAACGACTATTATTTAGGAACAATGTCAGATAACTTAGCTGAGCGCACAGCATCGAATGCTGTGTTTTTCTTGGCGTCACAAATCGTAACAGGCGTCCTCTCGCTGGTCACAATAGTGATGCTCCCCAAGTTTTACGGAGCGACCGGTATCGGCGTTTACCATTTGGGCGCATCCTTGTGGGCCATCGCAGCGCTCCTGATTGGCTTTGGCACAGATGTGGTAATTACGCGCGAGGTTGCTCGCGATAGAACCCGCGTCTCCGAACTGGTTAGCGCCGGTATTTTTCTGCGCGTTATATTTCATTTAGCCGGCTTTACGGCAGTTGCCATATTTGCCAATTTAGCCGGCTATGCGCCTGACACCATTCAGGTTGTTTATATATTTGGAATCGCCAATCTCATTTATCAGATTGGACATATATTTAACGCAGCCCTCTTCGGATTGGAAAAAATAAAGCTGCTGGCAGTTGTCGGAATTGTCACTGAAGTCTTCATTAATCTGGGGATTCTGGTCGTTATTTTTTCCGGCCGATCGATTGTGGCTGCAGCCTCCATCTCCATATTGGCCGGTTTCATTCGTACGGTCATCTTATTCTGGTTAATTCGTAAAAACACGGAATTAACATTTTCACTATATTATTCTACCCTCCCCTGGCTGTTACGTGAGGGGATGAGTATTCTGCTCAACAGGCTCTTGCTCACCATCTATGTGCAGGCGGACGTTATTATCATTTCCCTTTTTGTGAACGAGACGGTTGTCGGCTGGTACAGTGTGGCCGATGTGGCCTTTGGGGCTCTGGTCATAATACCGAATACGATCGGTACAGTATTGTTCCCCACAATGGCCCGATTATATGAGCATGATCGTGAGCGGTTAACGGTAGTAGCCCGGCGCGCACTCAATATTGTGCTCCTTTTTTCGGTCCCTGTGGGCTTGGGCATCCTTACCGTGGCCCATAGCTTATTGATTTTGATTGTGGGAAACGAATTTGTGAATTCCAGTCCTGTATTGGCCGGCTTTGGCATTGTAACGATTTTTTCATCGATCAATATCTTTCTGAGCCAGCTGTTGATTGCTATGAACATGCAAAGTAGATTAAGCCTGTTGATAGCAATCGCAATCCTCTTGACGCTGCCAATCGACCTGATCTTAATCCCCTGGACGCAAAATGTTTACGGCAATGGCGCGATAGGTGGGGTTATTTCCTACCTGATTACCGAAGCGTTCATCATGATTGGGGCATTCTTAACTCTTCCAAAGGGCTTTTTTACCCGCCAAAATGCTTCTTTTGCTTTGCGGGTTTTGATATCCGGCTGCGTAATGGTATTGGTTGTCTGGCCTTTGCGAGACGCATTTTTCCTTATTCCGGTCCTGATTGGAGCCGGTATCTACCTGATGATGGCATTTGCAATGCTGCTTATTTCTCGCGAAGACGTAGCTTTTGCGCAGGGCGTATGGCAGCGGGGATGGGCCCGTCTTCGTGGTCTTGCCTCAGCAACCTAATTCATTTATTCAGATAAAAATAACCGGTTATTTCTGATGCTTAATTCAAATTCTGTTCAACGCGATCCAAACATAGATGCAAGAGATTTTCTACAGCAAGATAACAAACATCTTTCTTTAGAAAATACCTACCCAATATCTTTCAACCAACAATCGATGTGGCTTTTACAGCAGTTGTCGCCGGAAACGGCCAATTACAACATTGGCTTTTCCTTCCATATTCGCTCAGCGTTGAATGGTGCTCATATGCAACAGGCCCTGCAGCAGGTCGTGAATCGTCATGAAGTTTTGCGCACCATCTATCCCCTGGTAGAGGGCAGCCCTGTTCAGGCGGTTCTGGCGCAGCAAGCGGTCGTTTTTGAACAGGTGGAGGCTTCATCTTGGAGTGAAGATGAAATTAAACAGGCTGTCGATAATTATTACCACCAGCCTTTTGATCTACTGCGCGACAACGTGCTGCGAGTCAGGCTGTATACCCTGGGTGAAGCGCACTTTCTATTTCAAGCCGTTGTACACCATATCGCGGTTGACGCCTGGTCGATCTGGCTGCTGATGGATGAGGTTTCTCAGAATTATGTCGTTCTTCAATCAGGTAAAAGCTTCAATCTCAAGCCGCTTCGCAATCAGTATGCGGATTTCGTGAAATGGCAGAGGGATTTTTACGAGAGTGAAGAAGGCCGGTCAATAGCTGAATTCTGGAAAGAAGAACTGAGCGGCAAGCCCCCACGTCTCAATTTACCGGAAACAAGAGATCAGTCAGAAGCGGATGAAACGACTTACGATTGGATGCAGTTTGTGATCGAACCCCAGCTTGTCACACAAATCCATGAGATCGCTCATAACCACGGAGTCACGACTTACAGCTTCCTATTGGCCGTATTCCAGTTACTGCTTTCTAAGTACAGCGACCAGCAAGATATTTTGGTCAGCACACCGGCTTACGGCCGTGGTTCCTTGCAGTTCGCCCGATCGATCGGCTACTTCATAAACCCGGTCCCCTTGCGTGGAGATATCAATGCCGATTACACTTTTGCCACATTCCTGGAGAAAACCGGTGAGAAGGTACAGGCCGTCCTGGCGAACCAACAATATCCCTTCGCAGAATTGGTAAAACAATTACGGCCGTCCGGCGGAGAACCTGATCGGGAACTTCTTCAGGTCATGTTTAATCTGTTTAAACCGCCCAATAAATTCCAGGACATCATACCCGCCTGGTTAGATGAATCCGGGGACATCCAAATCGAAAAATATGGGTTAACAATAGAGCGCGTCAAGATGACGGGTAATGGACTTGGCGGTGTGGAACTTTATTTAGAGATCATCGATTTTAGAGAACAGCTTATTGGTCGATTCGGGTTCGATCAGGCTTTATTCCAACCCTCGACGGTTTCGTCCATGGTGTCCCATTTTCAACAGCTGCTTAAAAACATTGTGGAGGATCCGGATCAACCGCTGGTCGCCTACCGCATCCCTAAAGAAGATTTTAGACCGACCATTCGCAGTGAAAAGCTCGATCACAAAGCACTGCCTGAAAGGGATGCTGCGCGTTCAATTTTAGTGCAGCCTTATGTCGAACCGCGAACATCTCAAGAGCGCCTGTTGGCCGAGGTTTGGGCAAGCGTACTGCAAGTCGATCGCGTCGGCGTTCATGACAACTTTTTCATTCTTGGTGGTCATTCCCTCCTGGCTACGCAGCTTATTTCGCGCATGGAAAGAGCAACCGGCGTTATGCTTCCGCTGCGCACCCTATTCGAAAAGCCTACGATCGCGGGGGTGACTCTCGCTCTCGATCAAGCTCGGCGCGGCAGCATAACCACCCCTCCCCCCATTTTGCCCGTTGATCGAAGTGGTGAGATACCGCTTTCATTTTCCCAGGAGCGCATGTGGTTTTTACATCAACTCGCTCCAGACGATCATGCCTACACCATTCCTGTAGCCATGAAATTCGAGCAAACCGTTAATCATAAGGTGATTCAAAAGTCGTTTGATGCCCTCGTGGAAAGACATGAGTCATTACGCACGATCTTTCCAACCAAAGACGGGGTTCCAAGACAGAAGATACTGCCACCCTTCCCGGCCGAGATCACAGAGATTGATCTTTCCTCGGTAGCGGCAGCCGAACAAGAAGCGACGGTTATCAAATTGATTCAGGCTGACATGAATATCCCCTTCGAATTAACGAATACGCCGCCCTGGCGCATAAACCTCTTCCGGCTGAATGAACATTCCTACGTTTTCTATCTAGCCTTTCATCACATCATATTTGATCTCTGGTCGACGGTGGTGCTGTGGCAAGATTTCCAGATCCTTTATGACGCTTACCTGAAAGATGAGACTGCCTCACTGAAGGATATGGAAATCCACTATGCCGATTTTTCGGTCTGGCAGCGCAATCGGCTGCAAGGTGAAGTGCTTGAAGACCTCTTAAGCTACTGGCGCAAACAGCTTAATGGTCTGCCGGAACTGGCCATGCCAACAGACCACCCGCGCCCACCGGTTCAATCCTACCATGGGGCAACTGAAATTCACTATCTGCCTGAATCACTTACAGAATCCCTGCGCGCTCTCAGCCGCGAGGCTCAGGTTTCTCCCTTCATGCTCATTCTGGCTGCTTTTAAAATATTGCTGGGCCGCTATTCAGGCCAGGTTGATATCGCCGTTGGTGTGCCGGTCGCCAACCGTCAATATCTAAGCACCGAACCACTCATCGGCACTTTCGTCAATACACTGGTCATACGCAGTGATTTGAGCCGTGATCCGACATTCGCCCAGTTCTTAACAAATACGCGAGATGTGCTGCTCGATGCGTATGCGCATCAGGAACTGCCTTTCGAAAAACTGGTGAGTGAAATCGTCCAGTCAAGGGACCTCAGCCGCACACCGTTGGTGCAGATCCTATTCGACATGGCCAATCCACCCTTTGATTATGATCAAGCTTCCGCATCCCCAATTTCCTTTTTAATATTTGATCGCGGAGCGGCACAGTTTGATATCTCAATAAATGTCGCCATGGAGGAAAATTTACCCGTTGCACCACACATCGCCGTGGAATACAACACAACCCTTTACGAGCAAAAGAGTATCCAGTGCTTCCTGACCCATTATGAAGCATTGTTATCGGCCGTCACAGCGAATCCCGGACGCCCTATTTCCGAGTACGACATTCTTAATTCTGAAGAGAAGAAATTGCTCCTTAAGGATTGGAACAAGACCCAAGCCCCTTATCCCAAAACCACACTGCATACCCTGTTTATGGAACAGGTATCCGCCACACCTGAGAATAGAGCTGTCTCTTTCAAAGATCAGGTTCTAACTTACCAGGCGCTCGATGAACGTTCCAACAAGCTGGCCCACTTTCTGCAAAGTAGAGGTGTCGGTCCGGAAACCATAGTCGGGATTTATCTGGAACGCTCAGCGGACATGATCGTAGCGCTGTTAGGAGTTCTGAAAGCAGGCGGCGCTTTCCTACCTCTCGATCCCGACTTCCCCGACCAGCGTCTGGCGTTCATGATCGAGGATACAGGGACGGAGATCATACTCACCCAAGCAGATTTATTGGACAGCCCACCGATACAGAATAAAAAAATCCTGCCGCTCTGTCTGGATGCCGACTGGCCCGAAATTGACCGGCAGCCGGACCAACCGTTAGCCGATCCGGCAGCTCCCGAAAACTGCGCCTACATCATCTACACCTCAGGCTCAACCGGAAAACCCAAGGGCGTTCAAGTCGAGCACCGCAATGTCGTCAACTTCATAACGGCTATGCAGCAAAAGCCGGGCATCTCCTCCGAAGACATCCTCCTGCATATAACAACTCTTTCATTTGACATATCCATTCTGGAAATATTTTTGCCGCTGCTTAACGGCGCTCAGATTGTTATCGCCGACCGGCTGGAGGTTCTTGACAAACAGAAGCTCAGTGCGCTGATCAACCAATCCAAGGTCACGTTCATGCAGGCTACCCCTACAACCTGGCGGATGCTTATTGACGGCGGTTGGCAAGGGGCTCCAAGTTTGAAAAAAGCTCTTTGCGGCGGGGAAGCCTTGTCTCATGACCTGGCTGATGCCCTATTAGCCTGCGATCTTGAACTGTGGAATATGTATGGTCCAACTGAAACCACCGTCTGGTCAACAGTTCAACAAATTTCAGCCGATGGAAACAGGATTACGATCGGCCGTCCGATCAATAACACCGCCTGTTACGTGCTTGATGCCCAAGCGCGTCCGGTACCTATTGGAGTCGCCGGCGAACTCTACATTGGCGGGGACGGCGTCGCGCGCGGCTACCTCAATCGTCCCGATATTACCGCTGAGAAATACCTGCCGGATCCCTATACAGAATGGAGCAGCACCGGCCGTTTTTACCGCACCGGTGATCTCGTTCAATACCTGTCGGACGGTTCTATCAAATATCTCGGCCGGATTGATTTCCAGGTAAAGATTCGCGGTCACCGCATTGAACCAGGAGAAATTGAAAATGCTCTTTTCACACACCCGCAGGTTCGTGATGTCGTAGTCACCATTAAGCAAGACCAGCAGGAACCGATGCTGGCAGCGTATATCATCGCCCAGGACCAGGATCGGCCGACAACAACTTCACTGCAGAATCATCTTCGCCAAACCCTGCCGCAGTATATGATTCCCTCGGCTTTCGTCTTTCTGGAGGCTTTTCCACAAACGCCAAATCGCAAAATCGATCGCCGCGCCTTACCCAGCCCGAACAAGTTCCGGCCGGATTTAGATAATCGTTTTGTCGCGCCCCGCGATGATCTGGAAAAGGTGCTGGCGAGTATTTTGGCTGATTTGTTGGGACTTGAAGAGGTTGGCATTCACGATGATTTCTTTGAGTTAGGCGGCCATTCTCTGCAAGCCACACGCTATGTCTCGCGGGTCAGCCAGGCACTGCGTACAGAACTCTCTTTGTGGTTGTTCCTCCAGGCGCCGAATGTTGCTGATTTTGCCGCTGCTTTGTCACGCTCAGCAGACGACGATCGCATTAAGCGTATCGCTCAACTACGCGTCAAAATGGCGGCTATGTCGCCGGACGAAATGCAGCAGCTTCAGGATAAATTCAAAGATCGTAAGTTCGGAGAGTAAAGGGGGAAATAGATTCCAACATGGTATCTTTAACCGAAAACCAGGAAACTCTGCTTGACCTTCTCCTTGAAGAGGAAGGCATCGACGGGACGACAAGCGCGATCCCGGTAAGAAAAGATTTGGCTGCGGTTCCGCTGACTTATGCGCAAACGCGGATCTGGTTTTTGCAGCAGATGAATCCTACCTCCGCCGCTTATCTCCTTCCAACGGCCGTTCATTTGCCCATCTCTATCAACCCCAATCTTCTGAATGAGGCATTTCTCGCCGTCTGCCGGCGGCATACGATTTTATTTATGCGGGCGTATGAAGAAGAAGGCCGGGTTCTACAAAAAGCGGGAGAGATATCTGTCCCGCCGATGAACATGATCGATCTTTCTGCGCTTGACGGACCGAATCAAAAGCAGATCGTGAACGGGCTGCTGGGTGAAGAAAAAAACCGGCCGTTCAACCTGCGAACAGACCCGCTCATTCGTTTAAGCCTGATTCGCCTTCAACCAAACGAGCATATAATCCTCCTGACAACCCATCATATCGTCGCCGATGGCTGGTCGATCAATATCCTCTTTTCGGAGCTGAATCTAGCCTATACGCAGCTCGTTCAAGGGCTGACAGTCGATCTGCCGCCCTTGCCGGTCCAGTACCGTGATTACGCCGCGTGGCAGCCGGAATGGCTTGCCGGGGAAGAAGTCTCGCGGCAGTTCGCTTACTGGAAAAACAAACTACAAGGTCCGCTGCGGCAAACGGAACTGCCCACGGATTTCGCCCGTCCGAAGATGCAAACTTTCCACGGTGGCCAGATTGAGGCAACGATATCGCCAGGCATGCATCAAGCGCTGCGAAACCTGAGCCGGCGGACAGGGGCCACCCTTTTTGTAACGCTCCTGGCCGCCTTTAAAGTCCTCCTACAGCGGCACATTGGCCAGGATGAAATTATCATTGGATCACCGGTGAACGGCCGGCAGCGGCCTGAACTGGAACCGCTTGTGGGTTTATTCCTGAACACATTAGTGCTGCGAACCGACCTAGGCGGAGCGCCTAGTTTTCTGGAAGCGCTTCGCCGCGTTCGTAAAACCTATGTCGATGCCTTCGCCAATCAGGACGTCCCCTTTGAGATGCTCCTGGCTGAATTACTGCCTGCGCGAGATACCAGCCGTACGCCTTTTTTCCAGGTTTTTTTCAACATGCTCGAGTTTGACCAGCAAGCGGCGGATGAGAATATCGGCGCACAGTTCATTTCACGCACTGATCTGAACAACAATTTCGATTTGACCCTCTACCTTGAAGAAAGACAACACGGCATCGACCTGACATTGGTCTACAACCGCGATTTGTTTCGTGAAGCAAGCATGAAGGAGTTATTGGCACAGTACCAGCTTTTGTTGGATCAGGTTGTGAACAAGCCTGATCTGCCCATCAATGCGTATTCTTTGTTGACGGACGAGGCGCGCGCACTGCTTCCCGATCCCACGGCCGTATTGAGCGATCAGTGGCAAGGACCGGTCTTCAGCCTTCTGGATAAATGGGCTGAGCTCAAGGGAGAGAAAACGGCCGTTTCCGATCCCAACACGCAGTGGACATATCAACAGGTCGCCGGCGCCAGCAGCAAACTGGCCCATTATCTCTTGCAGAATGGCGTGCAGCCTGGCGACAACGTCGCTGTTTACGGGCTGCGCTGCGCCGCCTTAGTGCCGGCCATTATCGGCGTGCTCAAGGCCGGCGCGATGGTAACTATTCTGGACTCTAACTATCCTGAAGCTCGTTTGATTCAATATTTGGAACTGGCCAAGCCAACAGGCTGGCTGTCCTTCAAAACCACTGATCCCGCTCCTTCCATCGAGCTTGCCGCTTCTAAAACGGCCGAAAAATGCCGGATCAAGCTCCCTCAGCAGCCGGATGCATTCCTGGCCGAGGTAGAGGGCTTTTCCGACCAGGCACCTTCCGTCCACATTGGCCCCAACGACAGCGCTTTCCTCACCTTTACATCTGGTTCATCAGGTAAACCCAAAGGCGTAATCGGCCGTCACGGCAGCCTGTCACACTTCTTGCCCTGGATGACGCAGCAATTCCAATTTGCCGAGACAGATCGCTTTTCCATGCTCTCCGGTCTAGGTCATGATCCGCTCCAACGGGATATTTTCACGGCCGTTTGGGTTGGTGCGGAGATTTGTGTTCCTGACCCTCAACAGATGTGGCAGCCTGGGTATTTGCCGCAGTGGATACAAGCAGCCTCGGTAACAGTGGCCCATCTCATTCCGGCGATGACCTATGCATTGACAGCCGTGAGCCCTCCTATGAGCATCACATCCTTGAGATTGGCTCTATTTGTCGGCGAACCATTAAAACGCCACGCTATCGATATGTTGCAGCAGGTGTATCCCGCGGCAATGGTTGTCAACCTATATGGAGCCAGCGAAACACAACGTGCGGTGAGTTACCATGTTGTCGCCAAACACCCTCCCGATCTCCCGCAAATAAAACAAGACATCCCAATCGGGGTGGGCATGCCCGGTTCTCAATTATTAGTCTTGACGCCTGAACAAGGCCTGGCCGGAATCGGAGAATTGGGGGAGCTCTATATGCGCAGTCCGCACCTGGCATTGGGTTACTTAGGCGAGAAGGAGAAAACCGCCTACCGCTTCATTCAAAATCCCTGGACGGAAGAACCAGGCGATAGGCTTTTTAGGACCGGGGATTTCGGCCGTTTTCTTGCGGATGGACAGGTAGCCTTTGATGGCCGGCGCGATTCACAAATCAATATTTTGGGGCTGCGGACCGAACTGAGTGAAATCGAGGCGGTCATAACGGCACATCCTGCCGTCCACGCCGCCGAGGTAACGGCCGTTTATCGTAACGGTGACGACGCTCAAATTGCCGCCTATGTCGTCAAAGAAGATGAGCAAGCAGAACTCACCTCCAGGCAGGTTCAACAGATTGTCAAAGAAAAACTTCCGGCTCCCATGGTGCCGGCAATCGTTCATTTCCTAAATGAATTCCCAATCACAGCGAATGGCAAGATTGATTATGATGCTCTGCTTAATGTCGATTCTGTTGTGAACGACTCACCCTCACAGATCTCTACGACAGACCCTATTGAACAGGCTTTGATCTCAATCTGGCAGGAATGTCTCCCTGCGGACACTATCGGCATCCACGATGACTTTTTTGCCCTGGGCGGGCACTCCATCCTGGCGATTCAGATATTCAGCCGAATTCGCGATGAGTTCGATGTTGACTTAAACATCGGTCTTTTATTTAGCCACTCCACCATTGCTGAACTGGCGCGCCTGATCCGCAGTATAGATGGCTCATTCCAAGAAATTGACAATGCAGATCAAGTTTTAAGCAGCAATCTGATCCAAATTCGCAGCGGCCGGCGCGGGAAACCTGTTCTATGCTGTGTGCATGGCGCCGGTGGGCATGTGATGTTTATGCAGGAATGGCGGGCTTATTTTGATGACTGGTCAATTTACGGTCTCGAGTCACCGGGCGTTGACGGGCTGTCCTGGCCGGAAGGCAGCCTGGAATCGACAGCCGCCGATTATGTCGCTGCTTTACAAACTCTCCAGCTGAACGGACCGCTGATCCTGGCCGGTTACTCCGGAGGCGGCGTTCTGGCCTATGAAATGGCGCAGCAGTTACAGCAAATGGATGAAGCGGTGCAGCTGCTGGTTCTGATCGACACCTATCACCCATCGGTGAGCCCCCGGCCGAATAGTTGGCCGGAAAGGGTACAGCGGCTGAGCCATAAACCTTTGTCACTTATCAAGGATTATTGGAAGCGCCGCGTGGTTGACCCGCTGGCTCTAGCCTATATCATGCACCGCTATGTTAAGCGTTGTTTACGGGTTCCCGTTCAGCTGCGCCGGCCGGTATTAGAATATTTCTTCTTGAGAAATAAACAAGACTACCAGCCAAAACCTTATGACGGCCGAACTCTTTTGGTGCGCTCCCAGGACCTATTTGCTCCTTATGAGCATGTAAGTGAAGAACTTGGTTGGGAGGGATTACCGGCCAGGCTTTATACGGCCGACGTACCTGGTAATCACTTTACCGTTGTCGTAGAACCGGATTTGCCTTACCTTGCCGAGGCAATCACAAACACCTGGGAAAACACCAAGAAAGAATCGGGTTAAGGCTTGCTGTTTGGTTTATGACTTTTCGGCCGTCGCGGCTTCCGGCGTTCCCTCCGCTGAACCATCTTCAGACGACTCGAGTGGCATAAAGTCGATCTCCAAGAACCCGTCGCGCAAAGCGCCTCCGGCGGCACGCCGCTTGGCGAGGACGACGGGCAGGATCATCTCGCGCTTGAAATTGCCGATAGTGATAAACATCTCATCACCCCGTTTGCGGAGCTTGACGTCACTGCCGGTCACAAACGGCAGCGGAATACGCAGCCGGTAACCGCCATCTTCCAATTCGACTACCTCTTGCAAGGAGCCGGTGTAGAAAATCTGGCCGGGATCCTCATCGCCAAAACAGTCAATAGCCAGGCGGGACAAGGCGGGGATGCCGACAACTTCTTCTGCGTAGTAGGGTGCGTACCAGATGGGTAAAGGCCGGAAATTGTTTTCAATCATCTCCATATAACGAGCCTGAATCTCACGCCGTTTGCTGTAGAACTCCCCTTCACCGGCGG
The DNA here is from genome assembly GCA_046259485.1 of Promineifilaceae bacterium (SeqCode). Taxonomy (GTDB): domain Bacteria; phylum Chloroflexota; class Anaerolineae; order Promineifilales; family Promineifilaceae; genus JAACFF01. The sequence continues at coordinate 19,153 of JBJYWP010000035.1, forward strand.
CTTCGGGCAGAATACGATTGATAACGATGCTGTCGACAGGGTAATTGAACAAGCCTAAATAGCCGATCGCCCGTTCCGCTTCGCGAATGACCATTTTTTCCGGCTGCAACACGACGCGATAGCTGGAAATCTTCGGATCGCTCAAGGTTTCGCGCAGTTCGGCCGTTGCTTCATCAAGCTTACTCAGTGCATCTAAAAGCGCTGCGGTGCCTTGCAAAAAGCGCCCGGCGAAAGGTTTCAAGGCGCGCACAACGCCGGTCTCATAACGTGAGAGGTGCCCAGCATACCAGCGAAAGGTATCGGGAATAGTCAGGAGCCGAATCGTCTCCCCGGTGGGAGCCGCGTCGATGATCACGCGGTCAAAATTTTGTTCTTTGGCCTGCATATTGATGTGTAACAGGCTCACAATTTCATCCATCCCCGGAATCGCCGACAGCTCGTCAGCGACGACATTGCTGATGCCCGGTCCGCTGATCATGCTGGACATATATTCCTGGATGGTGCCCCAATAGTTGTGGATATCGGCGACGACGCTGATCTCCTGCGCCCATAGATTGGGGGCGATCTCCTTCGGTTTGTCGTTCAGGGGGATGTCAAATGAATCGGCCAGGCTGTGGGCGATATCCGTACTGGCCACGAGGGTCCGGTAACCTAATTCAGCGCTGCGAACGGCCGTTGCCGCTGCGACCGTGGTCTTTCCGACGCCGCCTTTACCCAGATAAAGAATAATACGCATATGTTTCTCCAAAACTCCGCAAACTAGGATCAGGCTTTGCCGGAAGCTGCCGCTTGCCATTGGCCCAGCCTGTCAGCCGGAGAGTAATCAGGCAATATTTTCAATGCCGGCTGTCAATCCGACACCACCAACCAATACGCGAAGTTTGTCTTTTAGTTGTCCTATTTTACACGTTCTAACGCATTTCTTGCATAAAAAACTACGTGTCTAACGGTTCCAGGGCTCGTAATCTTCCAGGATTGAATTGCCGATGAATTCGCGAATGATGGAATCTCCGGCGATCATCTGCTGCTCAGCAATGGGAATCGGTTCAAACCATTGCAGAAAAGCGAGAAGGCGGTTCGCCTCCACGCGCTCAGGCGTTCCAGGTTCAACTTGCAGCAGCAAAGGCTGCGCCAACCGTTTGAGCAGAGACAATTCGTAGACCAGCGCGGAGTTAAAGAAGCGATCGGCGTTGTTTTGGTAAGGGAAGATATAACGCTTTTCACCGCGACGCACGCTGGGCCAGCGGCGAATCGTATCCGCCGCCGTATAGCCACGGTGGGCCGCATCACGCACAATGCGTCGCAGCAGCCGCGTATCCGTTGTCGGAACGCGATTATGTTTGTCGATATTAAGCTGCGTAAATGCTGATACAAAGATGCGGTAAACCGCTTTCTCCGGGATGCCGGTGATCAAAGCCGGATTCAAGCCATGAATGCCTTCAATGATGATGATCTGGTCGGAACCGATGGCTAATTGATCGCCCCACTCGCGCTGCCCGGAACGAAAATTAAAGAGTGGGCAGATGATTTTTTCACCTTTCAGCAGCTGGCGCATTTGCTTGGTGAACAAGGCTAGGTCCAGGGCTTCCAAGGCTTCAAAATCAAATTCACCATGCTCATCCCGTGGCGTGTCATCGCGATTGACGAAATAATTATCCAGGGCGATGGTAACCGGGAAGATACCGTTGGCCAGCAGTTGAATAGCCAGGCGTTTACTAAATGTCGTCTTACCCGCCGAGGTTGGACCGGATATCATGACAATTTTTACCTGGGGCTGCTTGGAAGCAATTTCCTGGGCAATCGAGCTTAGTTGGCGGCTGTGAAATGCTTCGGCGATGAGAACAACGTCGCCGGTACGGCCGCTGCGTATTTCCTTATTCAAGCCGGTCACGCTGGCAACGCCCATGATGGACAGCCAATCCTGGTAATCGCGAAAAACGCGCGCCAGGCGCGGCTCATCTTCGAAAGGCTGCAGCACATCCGGCCATTGGCGGCGTGGGAATTGAAAAATAAAGCCGTTGCTATAATGATGGAGGGCAAATAGATCCAGGTAACTGGTCCGGGGCACCATGAAGCCGTGAAAATAATCACGCGAACCGTTTAACTCATAAAGGGTCAGGTAATCCTTGCGCCGGCGGGAAAACAAGTCCGCTTTTTCCATGTCACCCTGCTTGCGAAATAATTCGAGCGCTTCGCCCAGGGGCATGCGAATTTGGCGAATAGGCAGGTCATCGGCCACAAGCTGGCGCATGCGCTTTTCCAATGCTTGCAGTTCTTCATCGGTTAATGGTTGTTCATCATCCCGCTCACAGTAATATCCACCGAAGGGCATCGAATGGTGGACAATGATCGTGTGCTCAGGAAAAACTTCGGCGGCAGCGGCAATCACTAAAAATGTCAGGGAGCGGCGGTAAATCCGCGAGCCGTCTGAATCGGCCGTTGTCACAGGGACAATATCCGCATCGTGGGTAAGTTCTTTGGTGAGCTCACGCAATTTGCCATTGACGAGCGCAGCCACGCTCCGGCCCATCACTGACGGCTGAGCAATATTCAAAAATTCTTCCACGGTCGTACCGACCGGCCCCTCATACGTTAACCCGGGGCCGAAATGGGCTTGCACTGTCGTGCGACGCTCAGTTTTTATTATCTTGTTCATCAATAAACTTCTAAATTCTTTTTTTGGCGGCAGAACAACTGATTGGCCTGACATTTATAACTCTAAACGGCCGTGCCAATATGCCTCAATGAAGGCAAGACTCTCTGGAACTGACTCTTGTAAACGCTGCTGTATTGCTGCCACAGGTATGTGAGAGAACAACTCTTCGTTCATCCAATCCGGATCACCTAGTTTAGCATTGAATTCGTCCGTTGTCATTCTCAGACGGTGGGCGAAAATCTGCACCGTTTGCGTCGTCCGGCCGGGCGCCATTTGCTCAACCAGGAAATCACGCCAGGCATTCATTTGCTCCACCTCCACAAAGGGCAGCCAATGATCGTAGTCAGCGGCGGACAACACATCCACCGCCTTATTTGGCAGTGCCTGGAAGGCTAAATTATCGAGATAGGTCAGTAAAGTCAGATGAACCAAATAGGCCTGATGGTGATCTTCCAAATCTGAATTATTCATGAAATAGGGCAAAACCACATCAAAATGCCAGATGAGGTCAATCTGCAAATGGCCCAGGTAGGCGGCAACGAACATGGCCTGCTGCGGATCGAGGGATTGGCCGGGATATAGCTGCGGGTACATAGCCAGCATGTTTCGTTGGGCGACATCTTCGGATTCCGGTGGATTTTTATAGAAATGCGTCTCTATCCGCGGGATGCCACAAATAGTTTGATAATCCGGGGCCACACTGCCCAGATAAAAGGCGGACCAATATTCAGCCAAGGCAATTTGTAACCCGGCGTCCATATCCTGCTGTTGAGAAGCCAAAGCGTGCAGCGCATCACTCAACTGTAAATGCATAAAGGGGGTAGGCATCTGATCAGTATCCGGGATCCGGCTCTCTTTCCAAGAGTGATAGATCAAAATCGGCCGTTCCTGGCGGGACCGCCCACCACGAAACACGCGCATTGCTCAGCGGCAGTTCAAGATCCGCGGGTCTTTTGATCCGCCCCGGTTCCGTCACCTGGGCATCCGGCAATAGAACAGCGGAAATCAAATGTCCACCAGTGACGCCGGGATCATCGATCATATACGCATAACAGGGAAAGCGAGCGAAATTTTCCATAGCACGCAAAAAAGCCTGTGTTTCACGGCCATCAGCTTCAAAGCCGAATATTTCCGCTCGCGGGAAGCGATCGCCATTTTCCAGAATCCATTCGTAGAGGCCTAAGTTCCTCCGTTCTTTTCCCCAATCATCAAGCACAAAGCCGGGGAAAATATGGTCGCCCGGCCCACGAGTAACCAGTGCATAGCGTAGATAAATCAAGTTTTGGGCATCTTTGGCTGGTTTTACCTGGTCGAGAAGCAGGGCGTTTTTCTCATCCCCCAGCAGCAGTTGGCCGCTAACTCGCTGTCTGACCGCTCGCATATCCTCAGTCTCCTGGTTTGATAATTTTTGGTACTTATTGTGAAAGCTTTACCAGGATAGTGTACTCCTCCGGCAAGGTGAAAACAAACGTGATAATGTTGCCACGGCAGAATGGGCGAACTATCATTCGAGCGTATGAGGATTCTTATGGATAAACAAAAAACTATTTTGATAGCGACCATTCTGGTACTGATACTGCTGGTTTCCGGCTGTGCGAGCGAAAGCCAACCCGCATCCACAGCGGGAGAATCAGTCAGTGAGCCCACCTCCGCGGTTGAAGAACCATCGGCGGATGTTGATCAGACGGCCGAAGCGCTCGCCGAGGCCCCAGAGCCAACGTCTGAGCCTACAATGACGCCTACTGCCAAACCGGAAATGACGGCAACCAGGCTGGAGACGGCAACGCCTACAGCCGAAGCGACAATGCCCCCAACTCCGGAACCGACAGCGCTGCCCGACGGTTGGTACGGCCCTGACAATTATCCCACGGGCATGGACCCACTCACTGGAGAAATTCTTGAGGATCCGACCATGCTTGATCACCGGCCGATAGCCATTAAGGTTTCAAACTACCCTACCCTGGTGCGGCCGCAGGCAGGCCTGAATAATGCTGATCTGGTTTTTGAGCATTATGCGGAAGGCGGGTCAACCCGGTTTACGGCCGTTTTCTACGGCAAAGACGCCCATACGGTAGGCTCGGTACGCAGCGCGCGGCTCATCGACTTCGAGATTCCGGTGATGTATGACGCGGCATTCGGCTTCTCCGGAGCGGCCGGCGCTAACGAAGAACGTTTTAAGACAGTTGACTGGTTCGACCGCATAGTCTCCCCTGCTTTCGGAAGTAAGGGAATGTATCGCGCTCAGCTCGATGATCCTGACGTTGATTTCTGGCATACTATGTTCACCGACACCTACCGGCTGCGTGAAGTTTTGCAGGAGAGAGGACTGGACGTCGCACCGCAGTTCCAAAACGGCATGGTTTTCAGCGAAACACCGCCTGAAGGCGGCACCGAAGCCGGGCAAGTGGAAATCGGTTACAGCGGCAGCTACGTAACCTGGTGGTATAACCCAAGAACCGGCCGTTATTACCGCTGGAATGATGGGGAGCGGCATGACGACGCCAACACCGGCGAGCAGTTGAACACCAAAAACGTGGTGGTCATTGCTGCGCAGCACGTTGATACCTGGATTCCGGAAACAGAGGTCGGCCGGGGAGCCAAGTCGATCGAGATTCAAATCTGGGGCGAAGGACCGGCATCCATATTCCGCGATGGCCAGCGCTTCGAAGGCCGCTGGCACCGCGATGATCCCCACGACATGCTCACCTTCACGGATGAGGACGGCAACCCAATTCCCCTGGGCCAGGGCAATACCTGGTTCGAAGTAGTCCCTCTGGGTTTTGACAAACTTTATGTAACGTCGTAATATATCGACATAATCTTTAGACATAATCTATAAACCCACCTTCGAGCCTGCGCCTTAAGAAAAAGTTTCAAGGCGCAGGCTTGGGGCAAGAATCTTAACGGTAGTATCTGAAATTTATATCATGCGGTAACAAATCCGGATCAAGATCAACGGAGGCCCGGAATGCTGCCGCATCATGGTAAAAGGCAGATGGGTCTCATGAGCAGTTTCAAATTTGAGGTCTGGCCCACCGAATACCGTAAAATCACGCAGTATTTCGGGGCAAATCCTGAAAAATATGCCCAATACGGTTTGCCGGGACATGATGGCATTGATATACACGCCCCAATTGGGAGCAAGGTTTTTTCCGTAGCGCCCGGCCGGGTGAACCGCGTACAACCGGTGCCAGACGGCAAAGGATACGGGATTCACGTGCGCATTGACCATGTCGATGGTTACCAAACCATTTACGCGCACCTGGAAGAAACATTGGTGCGCGAAGGAAACCGTGTCCAGGCGGGGACTTTGATCGGACGTTCCGGTATTTCCGGCAACAGCACCGGTCCTCATCTGCATCTTGGCCTAAAAAGATTTGGCGAAACCTACCAAAATTGGCCTTACAACCTGACAGACCCCACACCCTTTCTTCTGCCCCTTCTTTCATGGCAAGAACCAGCCGGCCCATACACCGAGGGTTGGGTTTTTGCAGCATCGGTCACCATTAAGGGCAACCTCGCCCAGGTTAACGTCGGGGACGCGCACCTCCGAGAAGGGCCTGATGTCAATGACGAGGTGATTGATCTTATCCCGGAAGGGACGATTCTCATCTTAACCGGAGAGAAGGATGAGGACAGCGTCGAAGTTCGAGCGCCTACCAGAGCCCTGGATGGGGCTGAGGTTTTATACCCACCTGATGAACCGCAGGCCGGTGATCCTGTCCCGCCGGGGGATGTTCTGCTGGGCTGGGCCTGGGAAGATTATCTGGAGATCAGAGGCAATTATGCCATGGTCGGCCGTCATGGGATCAATTTGCGCAGCTCACCTGTCCGCAATGCCACACTGATCGGTAAGGTACAGTGGGGGTTTATGGCGACGATCGTCGGCAAGTCGATTAATGGCTACGCGCCGGTATTCATTTATTTGCGGGATGTCCTTGATGCTCGGCCGGATGTGACTGTCCAGGCGCCAAAGCAGTGGCATACCAGTGACCAGGAGGATGAATCGGAGATCGTCCGCGGCTGGGCTCTTACCGGACAAATAACGGTGCAATATATAACGGCCGTAGCCGGGCGTGAAGGTGTGAGTATCCGCGAAGCACCTCGACGCAATGCCAACATCATCGGCTTCGCGCCGATGGGCACATCGATGCGCGTTCTTGGTCCGCCTACCGGCGAATACACGCCGGTGCGCGCCATAAAGAAAGACCTCGAAGCGGTAGAGAGTGCAGACACATCGTCCAATCAGAATCCTGATCCGAAGCCGTTAGGACAGGCAGCTATAGGCCTGCACGCTTCCGCCGATCCGGACATCAGCGAGGAAGAAATCATCGAATTCGGTTTATTCCGGCCCAGCGTGATTAAGGTCCTCTCCTTTCATGATCCAGCCGCTCTTCGCAAATTGGTGGCCAACCACCCGCACAGCAAATGGATCGTGCGCGCATTTCTAGATTTTGGCGGTCGCAGCCTGAATCCACAGCGTTTTTTCAACGATACCATCAACGATATGCAGCGTACGTTGAAAATCCTCGAAGGACAGGATCTCGTCATTGAGCTGCATAACGAACCAAACATCAACAATGAGGGCTTAAACAGTTCTTGGAGCAATGGTGCTGAATTCGCAACCTGGTGGCTGAGGCTGCTGAGGCTTTACCGCCATGCTTTCCCCGAATATAAATTTATCTTTCCCGGTTTGTCACCGGGGACGGATGCGGACGGCGTGAGACAGGATCACGTGCGCTTTCTCGAGGCAAGCCGGGCAGCGATTGAAGCGGCGGATGGACTGGGTGTGCACATCTATTGGTCTGCCTATTACCCCATGGATCGCGCGCTGGGGATTTTAGATGATACGGTCAATCGCTTTCAGGACAAGCCCATTTGGGTCACAGAAGCCAGCAACAATAAGAACGGCACCAGCTCTAAAAACAAGGCTTATGAATATCTCAATTTTTGGAAGGAACTCCAACAGCGCCCGACCGTTGAAGGGGTGACCTATTTCGTCGCCTCGGCAAGAAACCAGGAGTTCCAGAACGAGGTATTCCTGGGACGCGGCATGTCGCGAATAATCGGCTCCCGCTAAGGCTTCATGAGCGGGACAGTCAACAAAAAAGCCCTCACCTGAATGGTGCGGGCTTTTTTTGATCTTAATTCTTAGGCAGCGATCAGGCGGCCGGTTTTTGTTCTTTGTTAACCTTATCCACCTTGCGACTGAGGGAGCTCACTTGTTTGCTCAGGCCTTCGATATCCTCGGAAGTTGGGATATTGACATGGGTCAGGACGACTTCGGAATATTTATCAAAAGATTCCGTAGCCTTCCCGCGTAATTCCTTAATCTGTCCCTGTCGTTTATCGACCTCATCATTCACCTGTTCGCGACGTTTCTCAGAGAACTTTTCGCCACGTCCTTCCAGGTCGCCAATGAATTTAAGCGCCTTCCCCCAAAGGTCCATGACTTTTTCCTGGGTCAGATCGACCGTACCCATGCCGACCATCATGGAGGACCGCACAGCACCGGCGGCTTTTTTAAACAAGCCCGCTTTTGCTTCTTCCAACTCTTCGATTTCTACATCCAATGTAACTTCTTCTCTAGGCATTACTTTTACCTCATATTCTTTAGCAGTTAGTAACCGCTCTATTCTTCGTTGTTGACGCGACGCGTCATGATTTAAGTACAATATAACGCGACGCGTCATTCTTGTCAAGCGAATATGCAGGCGCTCATTTTACAGGCCAATGATTCGCACTGTTGAGTGATTCTATTGGCACTAAAGGATTGTTCGTTGTAATCTTTCCTAACCTAGATTTGTTAATGCAGGAGAGTTTGTTGTGAAGCTTGTCACCTACCGTTATGAAGAGACTGAGACAATAGGCATGATCGCCGACGGGCACGATATTGTGCCGCTTTCCGGCATCGCCTCCGATATGGTAGCGTTCATCAAACTTGGCGCGAAGGGTATTTCCCAGGCCCAGGCACGGGGCGATCTGACAACCGAGAGTTTATCTCTGGATCAGGTCAAGCTCCTGGCGCCAATCCCCCACCCGGTTCGTAACATCATGTGCCTAGGCAAGAATTATGCCGCCCACGCCGCGGAGTCCCATAAGGCGTGGGGAGAGAAGGTTGAAATCCCGGAATCCCCCGTTATCTTTACGAAGGCCACCACGGCCGTTAACGGGCCTTTTGATGAGATACCTTATGATCCCGACGTATCTACCCAAATTGATTTTGAAGCGGAGCTGGCCGTGATCATCGGCCGAGACGGCCGTAATATCCCTCACGACGAGGCGATGGACTATGTTTTCGGTTATACAGTCATGAACGATGTGACAGCCAGAGACGTGCAGCGCCGCCATAAGCAGTTCTTCAAAGGCAAGAGCATGGACGGCTCTGCACCGCTCGGCCCCTGGATCGTAACGGCCGATGAGATCAGCGATCCGCAAAATTTACAAATCACCTGCTCGGTTAACGGCGTTCAAAAGCAGGACAGCAACACCGGGCAAATGATCTTCGACATCGCCGAAACAATCGTCCAGCTGTCAAATGGCATGACGCTCCTAGCCGGCGACATTATCGCCACCGGAACGCCGAGCGGGGTTGGTTTTGCGCGCACGCCGCCGGAATTCCTGAAGCCCGGGGACGAGGTCACCTGTACGGTCGAAAAGGTCGGCACCATTCGCAATCGCATCGGCGGATAAAAAAAGACCCCGGCCGCATAAAGCCGGGGTTTTCTTAATTTTCGTGCTTTTCTAATGAGAGTTTACAAAATAAATAGGTAAATGATTTCGGCTGGTCTCCTGACCGAGCCATGCCATTTGTAGCGCATCCTTCAGGTTGCGGCGGGCACAACGTAAACGTTGTGCTACAACTCAACGCGCCACGACATTACCTACTTAAATTAACAACTCTCATAAGACTGCTGCGAACCCTTCTTGCGGCAAATTGCCTTCAAGCTTCCCGCGTAGGATTCGCTTACGCTTCGCTGTCGATATCAACCTCGACAGTCATACCCCAACGTAGAGGTAAATTTGTCTCGTCCAACGAAATAGTGACCGGATAAGTCACATCACCGATATTAAGTTTGGAAACAGAGGCGATATCGGTGACCGTACCGGTTAACACCTCACCGGGAAGTGCATCGACGCGTACTTCCACGGGCAGGCCTAATTTCAAGGCAACAATATCCAGCTCCGTCAGGTCCGTCGTTTCCACCTGCCAGCCACCAAAATCGCCAAACTGGATCACGGGTACGCCGGGGCCAACCAGCTCGCCAATCTCAACGTTAATATCGCCGATACGGCCGTCAAATGGCGCGAAGAGTGTCATACGTTCGAGGGATTTTTGCGCTTCTTCCACATTCGCCTGCGCCTGAACCAACGCTGCTTTAGCCTGCTCCACAGCGGCCTCAGCCAGCGTCACCTGAACCTGCGCCTGCTGGACGCCGACATCCGCCTGATCGACACCGACCTGCGCCTGCTGGATCTGTTCATCACGAGGACCGGCCAAAATCAGATCAAGCTGTGCCTGAGCCTGGTCGCGCTGCGCCTGGGCCAGGGTAATGCCCGTCCCCGCCAGGTAAGCTTCGGCCGGAGTTACCCCGGCACGCGCCTCGGCTTCGCCGGACTGCGCCGCCGTCAGGTTCGCCTTGGCCGCTTCTAACTGAGCTCGTGTATTCTCTTCTACCGGACCATACAATGGGCAAACTTCACTGCCGTCCGGTAATTTGAAACAGGCATCGATGATGTCGTCATACGCTTGCTGCAGCTGATTGACTTCCGCCTGGGCGGCAGCTACTTTCGCCTGCGCAGCCTGAACGGCCGCATCGCTGACGCGAACCGCCGCATCCCGGTTACCGGCGGCGGTGACAATGCCCGCCTCGGCCGCGGCCAGGTTTTTTTCGGCGGCGGCGATTTCGTCCTGTGTCGCCCCAGCTTTGACCAGCTCTAACTGGGCGACCGCCTGCTTCCTGGCAGCCTCGGCGCCGGCGATACCGGATTGGGCCACGGCCAGCTGCGTTTCGGCGGCTTGTACGGCCGCTTCGGCCGACACCTGACCTGCCTGGGCTTGCTTGAGCGCATTCTCAAGGATTGTTGAATCAAGGCGTACCAGGGGATCGCCTTCCATGACATCGGCGCCCGGTTCGACCATTATCTCGGCGATATTGCCGCCCAACAGGAATGAGAGGTTTGCGCTGCGCAGAGGTTGAATTTTGCCGTCGGCCGTGACCGTGCCGAAGCCGGTATCAATAGCGCGCGTATTTGTCTCTTGCAAGGGCGATGTCTCGGCCGTAGCAACAGCCTCCGCCGTCGGTGTGGGTTCCTCATTTTGGCAGGCGGCGAGGATCAGCAGCAGCCCAACCATTAAAAGGAAAATCAGTGTCAGGGTTCTTTTGTCTTTCATAGTTCACTCTAGAAATGGCGAATTAGGATGCATGCGTCTACGTCATTTAGGCGAGACGTGCATCTGCTCACTTTATTCAACATCCACATTGACGAACACCGTCATCCCCCACCGAAGCGGTAGTTGGTCGGGATTGTCCAGGTCTATGGTCACTTTGTAGGTGACATCATTTCGATCATATCCGGCGACCTGTGAAATATTACTCACGGTGCCGATCAAGGTCACACCCGGGATGGCGTCTATCGTCATTTCGACAGGATCCCCAACTTGCAGATCGACAACATCCAATTCGATTAGGTCGGTTGTCTCAACTCGCCAGCCACCAAAATCACCAAATATGACCGCCGGCGCGCCGCTGGAGATAACTTCGCCTTCTTCTATCAAAACATCGGCCACGACGCCATCGAACGGCGCAGTTAAAGTCATTCTTGCCAAAGCGTCTTGTGCGGATTCGATTGCCGCTTCAGCGCTGGCGATACTCGCATCGGACTGGGTGACCGCGGACTCTGCATTGGCTACCGCAAGCTGCGCTTCCTGCAAAGAAGCTTTGGCCTGTTCCACACCCGCCTCGGCGGCGGCAACCTGCTCTTCGCGCGCCCCTGAGAGCAGTAGGTCCAACTGGGCCTGCGCAGCATCTCGCTGGGCAGTCGCTGCCGACACGCTGCCATATGCCGCCGTGCGCTGGCCGCTTGTCGCGCCGGCTTGCGCCTCTTCCAAGGCAGCCTGAGCGGCGGCGACGCTGGCAGCGGCAGCATTGTAATTTTGCTGGGCACGGAGTAAATCATCTTCGTCGGGATTGTCCTCACGCTGCAGCACATCTAGTGCATCACGCACCGGCAGGAGCTGCGCTCGCGCTGCCGCCAGACCGGCCTCGGCTGTTTGAATTTGTGAGGTCGTCGCTCCTTGGAGTACCACGCTCTGGCCGGCTGAGGCCTGGTAAATACCTGCCTCGGCGATCTGAACGGAGGCTTCTTGCAGGGCGACTTCAGCCGCAGTTGGCTCAGCTACAACAAGCGATTGGGCGACTTCCGCGGCATGAACGCCAACTTCAGCCGCCTGAACCCCTATTTTTGCCGCTTCCAGTCCAGCTTCCGCACTGGTTTTGGCGGCCTTAGCTGTTTCCAGCGCCGCCTGGGCCTGAACTAAAGCGATTTCTTGATCCGTCGCATCTAAGCGCAAGATGGGATCACCGGCGGAAACAGAACTGCCGGCGCTGACGATCCGTTCATCAACCAGGCCCCCGGTTTGAAAAGAAAGTGTCGCATTGCGCAGCGGAACAACCTCACCATTGGCGGATACCAATGGTAGTTTGATTGGTTCGGCCGTCGCATCAACAGCGGCGCTGGTTTGCGCGACCTCCGGCTGCGGGGCGAAAAATTGGTTGTAGATGAAATAGCCGCCCGCGGCTATTGCCGCGATAACGACCACCCCCAACAATATGCGTTTCCAATTCATCGAATAAACACTCCTTCATCAGCATTTGTGCGACTTACCCACAAAGCATTCTTAACTATCGTTTCGGCGAACGGTTTTTCTTCACCAATGATTTCTTCTCCAGCCGCCGTTATTGTTCGCGTCGCCTGTCCGGCGAGTACTAATTCCTTCTACGAAGATGTAACAGGACAGTTGCAATTTTTCGGGAAGGTTTCGTCAGGGCCTATAGTATTTAAACCACTCATAAAAACATGCTTCTGGACCTATTCGTGATAAATGTCACGAATAGATATGATACTATAGCGGCGTATCAATTCCAAGAATATTAGGGTTCTTACTCAGGCTAAATGCCGCGGCGATATCAATTTAGATAGTGTTAAATTTTTAATTGACTGACGGTCAGTCAACGACTTGATAATCATACCCGTATCCCCTACCCCGGTCAAGATCGCGCCCTGGAATTCAGATTTCATCCAGGAATCGAGCGCCTGGGAGCGGCAAAGGAGTGGCTTTGACAAAGCACACTGCAGCAGATATAATTTTTTGCTGGGTTGCCGTGGTGTCAATTTAAGACGATAAGTGCGAAGTCGGTTGCGCAGATGTGATGATTTTGCGAACATTCTCATTTTCCAGGTTTAGATATGAAATGTGAATGATCAACTACTTTTCCTGGCAAACACCAACGGACTCGGCCGTGTTTCACTAAGGCAATCTGTGTGACGGTCGGGTTTTTTGTTTTATAAAGTTGCCGGTTTAGAAAAGACTCTAGCGCAATACCGCAAAGGAACAATTTCTTTTGGCAGAACTAAACGATCTTCTCGATCAACACGACTACAATTCCCCACAGGTTGGTGACATCCGCCAGGGTATCATTGTATCTATCAACACACAGGGCGTGATCGTCGATCTGGGTCTCAAACGTGATGGTTTGGTTCCCACATCCGATCTGAATAAGCTTGACCCGGAGGAACGGGATGCTTTGAAGGTCAACGATGAGGTCTTCGTATACGTTCTAAATACAGACAAGCCGGACAGCCTGGTCATCTCCATCCATTTAGCGCGCCTCAATCAGGATTGGATTCGCGCCGAGGAGCTGTTAGAGAACAAAGAGATCATAGAAGCAGAAGTCATTGGCTATAACAAAGGTGGGGCCATTGTTCCTTTCGGGAGGCTGCGCGGTTTCGTACCCATTTCTCATCTGACCGGCATCAGTACCGGTTCGGGTGACCGCCAAAGGCAGCAGCAGCTGGCGAAACTCCGCGGTGAAACATTGCCCATGCGGGTCATAGAGGTTAATCGCCGCCGCCGTCGTCTGGTTCTCTCGCAAAAAGAAGCTCAAAAAGAATGGGATACCATGCGGCGCGCGGAACTGATTGACCGTCTCGAAGTTGGCGAGGTCCGAACAGGGACTGTCAGCGGGTTACGCGATTTCGGCGCTTTCATCGATTTGGGCGGCGCGGATGGTCTGATCCATATTTCCGAGCTGGCCTGGCACCGGGTCGATCACCCGCGTGAGGTGTTGAAAGTTGGTGAGGAGATAGACGTTTACGTCATGCGCGTTGATGAAGAAAATCAACGCATCAGCCTGAGCCTTAAGAAAATAATGCCCAATCCCTGGGATACCGTCACCGACCGTTATCACGAAAATCAACTCGTCGAAGGCAAGATCACGCGCATCGTGGATTATGGCGCCTTCGCGGAGATCGAACCCGGCGTTGAAGGGCTGCTCCATGTATCCCAACTCTCGCGGGGAACGGTCTCAAGCGTCAGTGAAGTCGTGCAGGAAGGCGAGACACATCTCTTGCGTATCGTCAATATCGATCAAAGAAGACAGCGAATCGGCCTGAGCTTAAAAGCTGTTACGGCTATGGAACAGATTGAATGGATGGCTCAGCGGGAGATCGAGAAGGCTGCCGCGGAGGCCGCCGCCGAAGCAGCGGAAGCTGAAGCAGCAGAGGCGGAGGCAGAAGCAGCCGCGGAGGCGGCCGTTGAAGCAGCGTCTGATGTGCAGGAGCTGGACGAACAGGTCGATACTGCCGCTACGGCCGAAATGGAAGCAGCATTGCGGACAGGAGCAGAATCAATAACTGAGGAAGACGAATAAGAAAGTTTATGGGTAAAAAAGAAGAAAAACTTGAAGTTGAAGGTACGGTAGTCGAGCTCTTACCAAACACGCAGTTCATGGTGGAACTAGACAATGGACATCGCGTTTTGGCTTACTTATCCGGCCGCATGCGCCGTTATTACATTCGAATTTTATTGGGAGACCGGGTAAGAGTTGAGATGACACCCTACGATTTAGAGCGCGGCCGTATTACTTACCGCTATCGCCGAAATACACGCGGTTAATTTCTACAAATTTCTAAACAAAAAACAAAACGCCACGACGAGATGTCGTGGCGTTTTTTATCCCAACAGAAAACAGACGCTGTTAAACTTCATCCCCATCGGACTGAGCAACTATGGTGACCCAATCGCGGTGAAAGAGCCGATCGACGACAGTCCCACCGGCGGCAGCAATCGCCGCTTCGACTTGCGGCTGCTGTTCGTCGATGATGCCGCTCAAAATCAACCTGCCTCCCGGCCTGACGTAATCTAAGAGCCCAGCGGTTTCAAGCATAGCGATGATAACTGGGGCCAGGATGTTGGCGACTACGATATCGCGCTGTTCCCGCGGCACACTATTTAGATCGCCCTGCCCTACAGAAATAGCCTCGCGCACATCATTCAGCTGCGCGTTTTCCCTTGCAGCCTTAACAGCCAGATCGTCCGTATCAACGGCCGTTATGCCCTTCGCACCCAGTTTGGCCGCGGCGATTGCCAGAATGCCCGTTCCTGTGCCCACATCAAGAACCGTATCCCCTTCATGGACGCTCTTTTCCAGGGCGATCAGGCAGGTTTGGGTCGTTGGATGCAGGCCGGTTCCGAAAGCCATCCCCGGGTCCATGACCAGGACAATGTCCTCCGCAGCGGCGCTGTCGCCGTCCGCTGATTGATCCCCCTCATACCAAGACGGCCGT
This sequence comes from Promineifilaceae bacterium (SeqCode), assembly GCA_046259485.1. Classification (GTDB taxonomy): domain Bacteria; phylum Chloroflexota; class Anaerolineae; order Promineifilales; family Promineifilaceae; genus JAACFF01. The sequence goes on from JBJYWP010000035.1 coordinate 34,658, forward strand.
ATCCAGATCCGCTTGCCGACGCGAAATGGATGATAATTCTCCTTCCAGGCGTGCGCCCAATCCTTCTCTTCTAAGACCTTAAAACGCGGTTCAGGAATCGGATAAAGGCGATTCATGTGGTAGAGAATTTCCTCAATTCTGCGCCGCAGTTGGGCCGTATCTTCCTCTTGCGGAACAAAGATCTTTACCGTAACCGCCGGTTCCACGGCCATAGGATCGAGACTGTCCAAATCTCCAAGCTGTTCCAGGACAACGCTGTTCTGATACGCAAAAGGCCGCAGCACTTCAGCCACGGCCTCCGCCGCCTCACCATCTGAGACGACGCTTATTTCTGTAAATGCAGTCATGTTTCTAAGGGTAAGCTCACCGCCTAAAGGAGATTGAAGAAATCACCAAAAGCTTCCTTCAACTGACTCAGGATGCCGCGCTCACGCTTCGGCACCACTTCCTTACCCAAGGTTCGGGCCAAATCTTCAAACAAATCTTCCTGTTCCTTGGTCAGGTTCTTGGGAATAGCCACCTGGACAACGACATGTTCATCACCGCGACCCATGGGTGACCCCCGCCCGCTGCGATCGAGGCGAGGAACGCCCTTACCGCGCAAACGAAAAACCTTGCCGGACTGAGTCCCTGCTGGGATAACGAGCGTTTCATCGCCATCAATCGTCGGGATAGAAATCTCATCCCCAAGCGCCGCCTGGGCGACGTTTATTTGCAGATCCATCCAGATATCATCGCCTCGCCGCTGGAAAAACTCATGGTCTTTCACGTGCAGCACAACGAACAAATTTCCAGGAGGTCCGCCTAAAATACCCGGCCCGCCTTCTCCGGTGAGACGGATCTGGGTATCGTTATCCACACCAGGCGGTACTTTCACTTTCTTTGTCACCGTGCGTTGGACGACTTTCTGGCCATGACATTGGGTGCAGGGTTCAGAAATTATCTCTCCGGCGCCATTACAATGAGAACAGGTTGTCACATTGACGAAAGAGCCCAAGATAGACTGCTGGACCCGTTTCACCTCGCCGGTTCCATTACAAGTTGGGCAAGTAATTGGCGAGGTCCCTGGTTCCGCGCCGCTGCCATTGCAGCGGTCGCATGTTTCCGGGCGGCGAACTTCGATATCTTGTTCCGTACCAAACATCGCCTCTTCAAACGAGATTGTCAGGTCATAGCGTAGATCACTGCCGCGCCGGGGTCCGTTACGCTGGCGTCTTCGCCCACCGAACGCGCCACCGAAAAATTCTTCGAATATATCGGCCACTGTGCCGAAATCGCCATCGAAACCGGAGAAGCCGGGCCCACCGTTGCTAAAGCCGGCATGGCCGAAGCGATCGTAGGTAGCCCGTTTCTGATCGTCGGATAGAACCTCATACGCTTCACTGATCTCTTTGAACCGATCGGTCGCGTTAGGGTCATTACTGACATCCGGGTGATATTGACGCGCGAGTATACGGTAAGCTTTTTTCAACTCGTCCGGGGTTGCCGATCTAGACACACCCAACACATCATAATAGTCTCGTTTGTTTGCCATAGGTTATCCAATAAGTAACAAGCAATTTGCCGACTCATAGTATGGCAAATTGCTTGCTATCCATATTTCGCTCAGTGAGTGCTAAGCATCACTGAATTCACCTTCAATAACATCTTCGTCCGGTGTATCCCCATCTGTCGGGCCGGAGGTTGGGCCACTTTCGGGACCTGGGGTCGGTCCGGCCTGCTGCTGTTGGTAGAGGGCCGCGCCGGCCTCCTGCATGACTGCCTGCAGCTGGTCGCTCGTCGATTTAATAGCCTCAATATCCTCCGTCGCCAGTGCCGCTTTGGTAGCATCAATCTGGCTTTGAACAGAAGCTTTTGACGCTTCGGGCAGTTTGTCCCCGTTATCGTGAAGGAACTTTTCAGCGCTGTAAACGGCCGAATCCGCCATATTCCGCGCTTCTACAGAATCCTTGCGCGAGCTGTCTTCCGCGGCATGCTGCTCCGCTTCATCAACCATGCGGTCGATTTCACTGTCACTTAAACCGCTGGAAGGAATGATCTGCATCGCCTGCTCGCGGCCGGTAGCCTTGTCCTGAGCGTTGACATTGAGAATTCCGTTGGCATCAATATCAAAGGTCACCTCGATTTGCGGAACGCCGCGCGGCGCCGGCGGAATACCGTCCAGGATAAACTTGCCCAGACTTTTATTATTCGCAGCCATCGGCCGTTCGCCCTGCACGACATGAATCTCAACCTGGGTCTGGCTGTCCGCCGCCGTAGAAAAGACCTGGCTTTTCTTGGTTGGAATCGTCGTATTGCGCTCAATCAGCGGGGTAGCCACGCCGCCGAGGGTTTCGATGCCCAAGGTCAGCGGGGTCACATCCAGCAAGAGGACATCTTTTACGTCGCCGCCAAGCACACCAGCCTGAATCGCCGCACCAAGACCAACTACCTCATCGGGGTTGACGCCTTTATGCGGTTCACGGCCGAAGAACTCTTTCACGGCCTCTTGAATGGCCGGCATACGCGTCATACCGCCAACGAGAATCACTTCGTTGATGTCGGAAGGACTGACACCGGCGTCCTTCAAAGCTTTGCGCGTTGGTTCGATGGTCCGCTGGACCAAATCTGACGTCAGCTGCTCCAGTTTGGCGCGGGTCAAGGTCAGGTTCAGGTGCTTGGGACCGGTCGCATCGGCCGTAATATAGGGTAGATTCAGTTCGGTCTGCATCGTCGTTGAGAGTTCGATTTTCGCTTTTTCGGCCGCTTCGCGCAGGCGCTGCAAAGCCTGGCGATCGTTGCGCAAATCAATGCCTTCCTGCATCTTAAACTGCTCGGCCGCCCAATCGATTATCTTTTGGTCGAAGTCGTCGCCGCCCAGGAATGTGTCGCCATTGGTTGATTTCACCTCGAAGACGCCGTCACCGACTTCCAGGATGGAGATATCAAAGGTACCACCACCCAAATCATAGACAGCGATCAGGCCGTCCTTGTCATTGCTTAACCCATAAGCAAGTGAAGAAGCGGTCGGTTCATTGACAATACGCATAACTTCCAAACCGGCAATTTTGCCGGCATCTTTCGTCGCCTGGCGCTGGCTGTCATTGAAGTAAGCAGGGACGGTGATCACAGCCTGGGTGACGGGCTGGCCCAGGTAGGCTTCAGCATCGGTCTTAATTTTCTGTAGAATCATGGCCGAAACCTCAGGAGGAGAATATTCGCGATCGTTCATGACCACGCGCACATCCCCATTGGCCGCTTTGCGCACTTCATAGGGAACATATTCGCGCGCGCGCATGACTTCCGGATCGTCATATTTACGACCCATAAAGCGCTTAACGGAATAGATTGTGTTATCAGGGTTGATCACAGCCTGCCGTTTTGCGACCTGACCGACAAGGCGTTCCCCGGTCTTGGGGTTCACCGCGACGACGGACGGATACAGCCGGCTTCCCTCAGCGCTGGGGATAATTACCGGTTCGCCGCCTTCCATGACGGCGGCGGCGGAATTTGTTGTTCCAAGGTCAATACCAATTATTTTGCCCATTTCTAAATCCTTGTATTTCTTACTTAAATTGTTGTACTAATCTGCGAATGATGGTTAATCAGCCACGTATACCAGCGACGGCCGAACCACCTTATCTCCAATTTGGTAACCCTTGAGCATAACCCGGCTTACAGATCCGCTTTCCACGTCATCGGTTGGTTCCGTGCCCAAGGCCTCGTGGAAGTTGGGATCGAAAGGTATCCCAAGCGCTTCAATTTCCTTCACATTGAGACTTTCGAGGATACTGAGTAGCTTGCGATAAACCAATTCAACTCCCTGGTACCAGGGGTCCTGGCTGACAGCTTCCGGAACCGTATCAATAGCCCGCTCGTAATCATCCAAAACAGGGAGCAGTTTACTGACCAGATCGGCGTTGGCATTCACATAGGTCAAAGCGCGCTGTTTTTCAAATCGCTTGCGCGCATTGGCCAGTTCAGCCTGGGCGCGGAGATAGCTGTCGCGGTTTTTTGCCGCTTCATCTTGGGCCTCTTGCAGTTGATCCTCCAAAGAAGGTTCTTCTTCCTCTAAAGAGGCCTCTTCAGCGGCCTGCGGCTCACCTGATTCATCAGGACTTACATCTACGAATTCGCCCTCAATAACATCGTCGCTATTTACAGTCTGCGGAAGCTCTTCACCTTCCTCGACGAGCTGTTCATTTTTGTTGACCTTTTCATCACTCACTATTCGTTTCCTCTAATGTGTTTTCTTGAGTTATTTGCTGATTCAAACCAGGATTATACGAATCGGCATAATATTCATAAACCAGACCACTCATCAAATCAGCAACATAACGGACTGCGGCAACATTACGGCCGTAAGCCATACGCGTCGGTCCAATCACGGCCACAGTACCGCTCAAATCATCAGCCACGCCGTAACGGGCTAAAATAATCGTACAATCCTTTAGTTCTTCCCAGCGCCCTTCCCCACCAATCATCACATGGACTCCGCTGATATCGGGCAGTTGTGTCTGGGAAATCACACTGGCTAACAGGGTACGCTCCTCCAAAACGCGCACGGCCGATCGCGTCCCCTCATCTTCAATCAGGTTAACCAGCCCATCGCGATAGAAATCACTGATATGCCGCTCATCCGCCCGCTGGAGAATATCCAGTACCAGTTTGGCAACTTCAAACTCCAGGGTATCGAGTGGTTTAATTCCTGAGCTAATCTCTTCATAGGTCGCGTTTGCGAAGAGAATATTCAAATGGCTCGCGGCGCTGCTCAAGCGCGCTTGCGGCAGCGGCTCGGCCAATGTCAATAACTGCTGCTGTACATCTCCACTGTTTAATACAAGAACCAGCAGCACAAGCCGGCCTTGGGTTGATATAAGCTGTAAGTGTTTAAAGCGATTCGCCCGTGCGTGCGGCGCGGTAACCACGCTGGCCCCGCGAGACGTCCGGGCCAGGGTCGCCGCCGCGAGCTGCATCCACTGGCTCATATCAAGCCGCGCCTCGTCGAACTGAGTTTTTATCAGCTCCTGTTCATTCCTGGGTAACTGAAATTCTCCCAACAGCTTCAGGACAAAATAACGGTAGCCCTGCTCTGTTGGGATGCGGCCGGCTGATGTATGCAGCTGGGCCAGATAACCCAATTCACCCAGTTGAGCCAATTCATTGCGTATCGTGGCTGAACTAACACCCAGATCATGGCTATCGACCAAGGTCTTAGAACCCACCGGCTGTCCAGATTCGATAAAGTCACGGACAACCATGCGCAGCACGGCTTCCTGGCGTTCAGTTAGTTGTTCGAACATTACTTCTTACAAAAAGCGGGAGACTCAAGCCAGACTTCAGTCTCCAACATTTAGCAATCACAATTGTATTAAGCCTGGGGAATCATTGGCACTCCAATGATCCGGATGCTAATCCCTAGCGTCGTTCATCATAACATGCGCCTATAGGCACGTCAATAAGAACAATGTTAGAAACAAACCACTCCTAAACATCCGGCAAATTATTCAACTGACTGAGGTTTTTAAGCCGGAAAATCGGCCGTTATCCTATCTTGATCGGTTTATCCTGGCGGACATCAGGAGTGGATACCGGTTCGCTGCCTGCGGTAAGCTTTTTTGTTTCCTTAGTGGATGGGTTTTGGTCAGGTTGGCCCTTCTTCCCTGGCTGAAAAACCTGCCAGATGGTGCGCAATAATATTTTTGTATCGAGCAAAATCGACCAGTTTTCTGAATACCAAAGATCGTATTTAGTGCGTTCGGAAATGGATGTATCGCCGCGCAAACCATTCACCTGCGCCCAGCCGGTTACCCCTGCTTTTTCATTATGGCGATCCATATACCGCGGCACCACCTTTTGGAAATGCGCGACGTAGTATGCCTGCTCCGGACGCGGCCCGACCAGGCTCATCTCACCTAAAAAGACATTGATAAAGTTGGGCAGCTCATCAACCTCAAACCGGCGCAGCCAGGTGCCAAGCCTCGTTTGACGGGGATCGTTATCGGTTGTCCAACCAGGGCCATCTTTTTCGGCATCGGTGCGCATAGAACGGAATTTGATCAGCAGAAACTCTTTGCCGTCCAGGCTCATTCGCGGCTGGGTAAAAAACACCGGGCCGGGCGATTCGAGTTTAATGGCGATCGCCGTCAGCAGCATGATTGGCGATAATAAAATCAAGGCCAGGCCAGAGCCCACGAAATCAATCAGACGCTTGAAAACGAGCAGATAGCCGCGCACGGCGAAATCACGAACGGAAAGCAGCGGCAGCCCACCCAAATCATCGATTGACGCTTGTGTGGTCACGAATTGGAAGATGTCCGGGAACACCTTGACTGAAACGCGTCCGTGTTCACAGTAGGACATAACACGCATCGATTCGCGATGCCCTTTTTCGGGTATAGCGACGATGACTTCATCTATCGCGTAATGCTCAATGATTTCCGGTAGGTCTTCCTGTCTGCCCAAGATCGGGACCCCCCAAAAAACATCTTGTTTCGAGTCGCCATCTACCACGCCGATCAGGTCGTAGCCGAGCTCCGGTGACCAGAGGACGCGCTGGGTGATAATACGCGCGGTGTCCCCCGTACCGACAACAACCAGGCGGTCACGCGCAAGATAGCGGCTACCTAAATGCTGGCGAATAAATTGATGGATAAGACGGCCGGTCGTAATAAATACAATCGCCAGGAACCAGGCATAAACCAGCATGGCCCGCGGGTAGTTAACAATGGCATCCTGATCTTTAAAAATGAGGGTCGCCAAGGCAATGGCAATTAAAGTGCCGACAGTTACTGCGGCAACGACGTTATAAAATTGGTCAACTCGCGAAAAGGTACGGGTGATATAGTACTGGCGGAGGATTAACAGCAGAAAAATAATCGCCATGACCTGTAAGGTCAATAAGCCCAGGTAGCTGCTTAATGGATAAACATTAACCAGTTCTTCCGGCCAATCGATGTGCATGCGCAGCCAATAGGCTGAGAGGAAGGCCAAAACGATCATCAGCGCGTCAAGGATGACCAGCGACAAAGTATTGATCGTACGAACCTGCTGTTTCTTCATTATCTCAGTGAGCAGCCCGCCGCCTGTTTCACAGCGCGGCTTCTCCCATTAGACTTCACAATTTCCATCAAGTAAAAACCATTCTAACAAAATGGCAAACAGTGTCCAAGGCGGCTATCCTTCGACCACGCACCGCTCAGACACCTCTTAACATACGCCAACGTCCTTCTAATTATAAGAGAGTATCATAAGCGGGTTAATTGGAGAAAAATCAATGAAATCTCGTGTTTTATTATTAATTGTCATTCTATTCGCTCTTTTTTTGGCCTTTAACGGCGGCTATGTGCTCGCGCAGTCGCCGCTTGCGCCATACCACGTTTTTCCCGCTTCCTTCCCAACCGGTGAGAACGGAGATTTGTTCGCACCGTTTTGGGAAGCAGTCAACCTGGTTGAGACGCGATACTACAACCAGCCGGTCGATCAAAATGCACTCGTTGAAGGGGCCATAACCGGCATGTTGGAGACCCTGGACGATCCGCACACGATCTACCTCTCACCGGAACTTGAGGCGGCGCAGCGTGAAGAATTTGAAGGGGACCAGGAAATACAGGGCATCGGTGCAGAAGTCAGCCAGGACGGAGACAACATTGTGATTGTCTCACCGATAGATGGATCGCCGGCGGCGGCGGCAGGCTTGCGGCCGGGAGATATATTGCGCGAAGCTAATGGTGTTGACCTGACCGGAATGAGCGCCGCCGAGGCGGCGGCAGTTGTTCGCGGACCTCAAGGCACAGACGTCATCCTGTTAATTGAACGCGACGGCGAAACATTTGAAGTCACGGTCACACGCGACGTGATCAAGATCAAGAGTGTCCAGGGCAGGATGCTGGATGATAATCTGGCCTATCTGCGTATCAGCCAATTCGGACTGCAAACAGATGAGGACCTGGATCAAACACTCAAAGAACTGATGGCCCAAAATCCGGTCGGCCTGATCCTTGACCTGCGCCTCAACCCCGGTGGCGGTCTGGATACTGTTGTGACCATCGCCGATGAATTCCTGCCGGATGGAGCAGTCCTTTACCAGGAGTTTGGGGATGAGGTTGAACGAGAATTCACCTCTAAAACCGGTGATATCGCTGAAGAAATTCCGATGGTAGTCTTAATCGACGAGGGCAGCGCCAGCGCATCGGAGGTTCTGGCCGGGGCTATTCGCGATCACGATCGCGGCGTGCTTATTGGGCATACTTCCTATGGTAAAGGCACGGTGCAGTCCTGGCTGCCGTTGAGTAACGGTGGCGGGCTGCGCTTGACCATCGCTCGCTGGTTGACACCTAATCATAACTGGGTGAATAGAGAAGGGCTTGAACCGGATTATCGCGTCGATCTGCCGGAATTCGATGCCAGTCAAGAGTTTGTGGACACACAACTGCAGGCAGCTATCGATTATTTATTAGGTAAACCGGTGATCGAAAGCCCGCCGGCAGCAGAGGAATCTTAGTCCTTAGGGGATCGTTACACAACCGAGCGGTTTGGTAACGATCCCTTTTCTTTTACTGTTTGCACGTGATTAAGGATAGCGTTGGCGCCGTTCACGGCCGTTTCGTGACCCGTTCCTAACATAGCCGCCAGTTCATCAACCCGTCCATTTCTATCCAGTTGGTTGACCTGCGTGGTTGTCCGGCCGCCATTCACGGCTTTGCTGACTTGCAGGTGCGCGTCGCCATACCCGGCCAGCTGCGGCAAATGCGTGACAATAATCACCTGGTGTTCGCCGACAGCGGCCAGGCTCCACAGCTTACGGCCGACAATATCGCCCACGCGCCCGCCAATCCCCTGGTCTATTTCATCAAAAATCAAGGTCGGCGTGGCATCTACCGCCGCCAAGGCAGATTTTAAGGCCAGCATCAACCGCGCCGTCTCACCGCCGCTGGCTACGCGGGCCATCGGCTTCAGCGGCTCGCCCGGGTTGGCGGAAATAACGAACTCCGCCCGATCCAACCCGCCCCGGTCAAAGGCATAACGGCCGTTCGCGCCGTAAGCCCCTTCCGCGGACAATTCTCGCTCAAAGCTAACCGCGAATCGTGCGCCTTCCATGTATAAATCTTGCAGCTGTCCTTCCACGGCCGCGGACAGCTTCTTCGCCGCCTCCTGCCGCGCCAGGGAAAGCGCCTCGCCCAGTTCGCCAACGCGGTGCAAAAGGCTCTCGCGCTCCGTCTCCAGGGCGGCGATGCGTTCTTCGCTGTTTGATATTTTTTGTAGTTCAGCAGTCGCCCGGTCGTGCGTGGCCAATATCTCGGCGATGGTCTCCCCGTATTTGCGTTTCAAGGTGTTGATCAGTTCAAGCCGTTCTTCCACTTCGTTGAGATGCTGCGGATTATGTTCAAGATTGTCCTGATATTCTTGAATCCGCGCCGCAATCTCGCTTAATTGAAAGGAAAGGCCTTGCAGTTCTTGTAATAACTCTTTCTGAGCATCATCGACATCGGCCAATTTATGGAGCGCACGTTCCGCTTCCCCGATCAGGTCTATCGCCGCCTGCGTATCGCCGTCAACACCAATCAGGGCAGCATTGATCTCTGAGGTGAGATTTTGCAGCTTTTCAGCATTGGCTAATCGTGTGCGTTCTTCGCGAAGAGCTTCATCCTCGCCGGGTTCTAAGGCGGCGGCAGCGATTTCATCAATCTGGTAGGTCAACATATCGACCCGCTGGGCAATTAATTTCTCATCTCTGCGCAGGGCATGGAGTTCGTTTTGTACGGCTTGCAGCTGGGCGACCACCCCGGCGTAAATCTCGCGCTGCCCGTTAAGCGCGGCGTAGGAATCGAGCAGGGGTAAATGTGCTTTTGGTTTCAGCAAGGAGAGGTGTTCCCCCTGCCCATGGATATCAACCAGGGGTTCGGCAATGGTCCGAAGCTGCGCCAAAGAGACGGTACGGCCGTTGACGCGGGCAATGCTCCGGCCATTCTCACGCACCTCGCGAGCCAGCACCAGCAGCCCCGGATAATCTCCTTGAAGCTCATCTTCAAGCAGCAGGGGATTAATCACCTCTTGCAACGCCTCGTTTAATACGAACTCCGCCTCAATGAAGGCCGTACTGCTTCCGGCACGAACCATGCTGCTGTCGGCACGCCCGCCCAGAACCAGGGTGACTGCATCAAGAATGATGGATTTACCCGCGCCGGTCTCACCGGTGAGCACGACGAATCCAGGCTTGATGGGTAGGTTTATATCGTCAATAATGGCGAAGTCATGAATCGAAAGTTGCGAGAGCATAGATCAGTTCAATTAGCGAGCCCAATAATACGCGGCGCCGACGGCCGTAAAGAGATAGACGCCGGGACCGATTAAAGAAAACAGCGCGCCGGGAGCGAACAGGAGACCGGCAAGCATTGACGGCAGTGCCCAGAATACCACGCCGATAATCACGCAGGCGGCGACCAATGCGGGGATATAACGGCCGCGGCGCTGGCCAATGACCCGCTTGGTAATACGGCCGATAAATCCCCCCACCGCACCACCGACAAAAAACATGATAATGATGAAGAAAAACCCGCTGCTGAAACGCATCACCAGATAGCCAATCAGCAGGCTGATTGGCATCGCTACCGCAAAAGCCAGGAGATAATCTAATGGCCGGGCATTAAAGAAGGCGTCTTCAGCCTCGCGATGGCAGTCCGGGCAAAGATAACCAACCGGCGTTTTTTCCGTACACTCTGAACAGATGGGCTTATTACATTTATAACAGCGCAGGGAAGTCGGGCGATTGGGATGGCGGTAACAGTAAAGCTGAACATCATCGCTGTCCAAAACCTCGTATCTAACAGCATCCGCCTGCGGCTCCTCGACAGCCACCACCGCGGATTCTTGGACGGAAGAGGAAACGGGATTCGCAGCGGAAGATTGGCTCTGTGCCGCTCCAGTTGAGGAGGTAGGGGTTTCCTGAGCCGCTTCTTCCTCCAGTTCGCTTTCCTCTTCTTGTGCTTCAGCCGCGGCGACGAACTGCGGGTCTAATTCCATGGCGCGCGCGTAGGCGACATCGCGATCGGCCTGGTCCCTAGCCGCACCGGCCAGGCCTATCCAGGCCGCGGCACTCTCTGGAGCTTCTTCAATAATTTGGCGGTAAAGGTCTTCCGCCGCGGCATATTTACCGCTTTTCACATTGCGCTCTGCCTGCCGTAAAAGAGAACGCACTCTAGGTGTTTCATTATTGGTCATAGTCTTTATTTTAGTCGTTCATAACCTGCTTGACCTACTCTCTTAACTCACCATCAAAGGGGTCATCGATCGCAGTGCAGCGGGAAAATTCGCTATCTCAATGGCCAGCTGAATCCCAGGCGGCGCATCAGGCGGCGGTAAAAGTAACCGGACTGTTCCACCCGCACAAAGTAACAGGGTTGGGGGTGTTTGGTAATCGTCACCCGATCTCCATTTTCGACCGGGCTGCCCAACTGGCCGTCAGCGGTCAGATTCGCTTCGTGGTCCATCTCCACGTGAATGCTGATTTCAGCCTCCTCATGAAGCACAATGGCGCGATTGAGACTGAGATGAGCGGCGACAGGGACAACTACAAAATTTTGCAGCTGCGGCGGCAGCAGCGGTCCACCGGCGGCCATCGCATAAGCAGTGGATCCGGTCGGCGTAGCCACGATCAGGGCATCGGCTACATAGGTTGTGACTAGGTCACCGTCTACGCGCAGATGAAGACGAATCACCCGCGCCTGGCTGCCACGGCCGATCACAACATCGTTTAGCGCATTGAAAGAAGCCACACAGTCGCCGTTGCGCATCAGGTCCGCCTGCATGCGCAAACGACGTTCTATCCAGTAATCACCATCCAGGACATTGGATAATTTTTCGGGCCACTCATCCGGCTGGGCCTCGCTCAGAAATCCCACGCGTCCCAGATTGATGCCGAAAATGGGCGTGTCATAGGGAGAGAGCATGCGCGCCGCGCGCAGGGTCGTACCATCACCGCCGAGCACGATCAGCAGGTCCATATCGGCGGCATTTTCACCGAGAATCCCGTCATCGCGGCCTGGGCCAATCCAGGTTTGAACCCCGCGATCAGCCAGCCAGTCGCTGATCTCCAGGGCCATTGCTTCCGAACCGGGAATCCGATTTTGATAGAGTATGCCAACCTTGTCCATGCCCATGCTGATTTACCCTTGCAGCCACTCCACGATTTCGGCTGATGGAATCGTAACCTGTTCACCACCTTCCAAGGGCCGGACGGTCACGGTATCGTCCGCCACTTCAGATTCGCCAATAACCAGCACAAATTTCGCGCCGTTGCGATTCGCCTCACGCATCTGGCTTTTCATACTGCGTTTCCCACGAGCGAAGGCCAGACGTGCCGCAATATTGGCTTCCCGCAGCCGGTAAGTGAGCTGCACGGCCGTTTCCTTTGTCGCGCCGCCAAAGTGGGCGATCAAAATTGTCGCCTGCTCGTCCTCAGGCGGCTCAATGCCCATCTCCTGTAAGCCCAACACAATGCGTTCGATACCGCTGCCAAAGCCCACGCCGGGCGTTGGCGGCCCACCTATTGCCTCTGATAGACCATCATAGCGACCGCCACCACAAAGCGCTGCCTGCGCGCCAATCCCTTCCGCCCAAACTTCAAAGACGGTCTTGGTGTAATAGTCGATGCCGCGCACCAGGCGAAAATTGACGGTGTAAGATTGTCCGAGAGCATCGAGCATAGCCCGTAAATCATCAAAATGCGCCTGGCAATCGTCGCAAAGATAGTCCACGATGTGCGGCGCACCGGCCAGCAGCTCGTCCATGCCCTGCTCTTTACTGTCCAATACACGCAGGGGGTTTTTAGCCAGGCGTTCCTTGTCAATATCCTCCAGCCGGTCCAGGTGCGTTGCTAGATAGGATTTTAGTTCCGCGATGTAGCCTGGCTTGCACACGGGGCATCCGGTGCTGTTCAACTGGAAGGTCAGATTGGAATAACCCAAGCCGCGGTAAAGATTCATGGCCAGGAGCATCACCTCCAAATCGGCCGCCGGGTCCATCTCACCTAGAATTTCAGCATTGAACTGGCTGTGCTGGCGGTAACGGCCTGCCTGCGGCCGTTCGCGGCGAAATATGGGTCCAATCAAGAAGAGCTTCTGCGGGGACGGCCAGCTGGCCATCCCATCCTGCAAATAGGCGCGCATGACGCCGGCCGTAAATTCCGGCCGCAAAGTAATGCTGCTGCCGTCCGGCTCTTCAATCGTATACATTTCTTTCTGAACGAAGACATCGGAAGCGGTGCCCATGCCACGGGAAAAGAGGTCGGTGTATTCGATGATGGGTAAATCTATTCTTTGGAAGCCGTATCTTGTGGAAAGGTCCGTCGCCGTGGCGATGATCCAATCCCAATAGCGGCGGTCCTCCGGCAGCACATCCTGCATACCGGTTACACGTTGTATCGTAGTCAAATTTTCCTCCCTATGGGTGGTTTCGACTGCCTATTATAACGATTGTTTAAAGTGAGGGTACTTGAATTAGGCCTGATACATCAGGTTAAACTTTGGTCGCAGTGCCGGCGATAGCCGCAGGAGGCGCAGCGGCGTGGATCGGCGTGATCGCGATTTATATCGAAGGCATGGCGATCGTCATTCATCTCTTGCAAGGTGTCCAATAAATCTTGTTCCAATCTCTCCGTATAATCAACCGAGAAGGCACGGTCTTTATACTGCAAGATGCCATGCGTGGGGCGATACCCATATGCAGCTTCCACAAGACGGCAATAAGCCATTAACTGCATGACATGGCCGGGCCAGGGAAACGCGGGAGCAGGACCGGATTTGATCTCCACGGGAACGATACGGCCGTTTTCCTGTTCAACCAGGTAATCGGGCTTGCCGGCCAGACGCAGTTCGGGATCGGTGAGCACCTCGTTATTTTCAAACCAGATCCCATCATCAGCATAGATGACGCTGCCGTCAGGCAGCCCCAACTCCTTCTGCCAGCGCCTGGATTTCAGTAATATCCAGATCGCCGCACAGATGAGAATGATACTAAGCGCCAGACCAGTCCAGGCCATACGTCAACCCTTAACTCCCTAAAACCAGCTGGAATACAGAGATAAGAACGGCTAGGAAAATCAAAACGTAGGCAAACCCGCGCATCCAGGGTAAGCGGCGTACCCGCCGGTTATGTGTGGCATGAAACTTGCTGCCGTACTGCATGCGCTGAACGTTGGCGCTTTTCAGACTGCGTATGTTTTTGTACCACCAGGCGCGCCGGCAGTATAGATATTCACTTAGCTCACTGGCATTTACCCATTTATAGCTCATATGTTCTATTTTATATAGTGTATCTGATTATTGTCAAGGATTTCTGATCATTACTCAATGGATCCGTAAAAATAGTAACAAAGTAACTCTCCCCCCAGATTTCCGAGATACCAACTTCAGTGAAGTTGGCATCTCTTGAATTTTAGGCTATCGGACGCACCAATTATTTATTCAAGACCGTAAAGTCTATTGTTGAATCTCTGATTCATTAACACCTGGATCAGGAACTATTGGAAAAACCAAAGGCGGAATTGGAGTTAGTGGAATCACGATATCCGGAAGCGGGATAACAGGATCAATAGGAACAATCGGAACTGCGTTTGGTGTTACTTGAATTTCAGTAGGAAACACCAGAACTTGAGTTGGAAACACCGGAACTTCGGGTATAACTATCGGAGCAGTAACAATGACTTCTGGAATGTAGGTTAACACAGTCACACCGATCTCATCCATCGAAACATTGCCACTTGCATCTGTTACAGTTAATGTGATTATGTGGTTCTGGCGAGGATTTTCCATCTCTCCACCTCTAAGCCGTGCGGTGATTGATATGCCACTACCAAGATAACCCTCAACATTTGAATACCAGTCGTAATAAAGATGCTTATCAAGAACTCCACTTACCCTTCCTATAAACGAGACGGTAGCAAAATATTCACTTCCTGCAGTGATCTGTTGACCATCAGTGGGGGAAACGATCTTTGCCCCAAGTTCTGGTAACGTCTCAACGATCTCAAAAGAAACTGTGCTAGACCTGTTGTTACCTTCGTTTGATTCTGCAACAACATTTTCGCTGTCAACCACAACGACTGCTTCATAGCTTCCGGGCGACCAGTCTTGACCTACAGAAAATGCACCTGAACTTAATTCATTGGGTCCAATCGGTCCTGCAATTACCCGATTACCACATGATCTTCCATTGGCTGAACAACTGACATTAATGTTCCCGTCCTGTGTCCCAGCTGTGCCCAGATTGCTCACAATATTGTCTATCCGACCTCCCCCTTCGGCTCCGCCATCGAATTGATCTGGATAGACTGAGATTGCACTAACAACCAGGTCAGGTAATGGATCAGGTTCAGCCGACTCAATTGTCTGCTTTTTTTGCACCCAACCACATGCCAGTTCCACATCCAGAATATAAGTCTGGGTTTCTTCCGGACAGACGGTGGTGGAACCTCGCGGTTCAACCGGCTCACTGTCAAGAAGAACTTTTTCAGCCTCCTCCACATACCAGGTGAGATTGGTACAATCATTTGTCTTTGATGGGTAGTTGCCAAAAAGCACCGTGGTTGACGTCCAGTTGATTGTGGTTGAATGTTCCTTTCTCCAATCAGGCGCCAGCGCCAGGAATGAATAGGTGCTAGCGAGTGGTTCTCTAGCTAACGCCTGCCCGTACTGCCCCTGCTCTACACAAGCATTGTAGCTGCCTGTCAAGGGGACTTCTTCCTCGTTCAAGTAAACTGCGTCGACATACCTGGTTTCCCATAACAATTCCTTACACGTGCCACACTGGGTATCGGCTGAAATAATCTCCGGCGGGAAAATTGCAACCGGTTCAGGATTTGGTTCTGGTGTGGGTGGAAGTGGAATCACCGAAATTGGGACACAGGTTGAGTTACCACTAAACGAGACAACCCATTCGGCAACCCAGAGATTTTCTCCAGAAAGCCTGGGGGAAGCAATGCGCCACCAGCGAGGAGCCCCGCTATTACGGCCGATCACTTGAACCTTCTCACCCTCGTTCAGTATTCCAATGGCGTCATAATTAGTACCTGGACCCCCACGCACGTTGGCGTCACTCAACGCTGTTACTATTGACGGTTGTAAGCACGGGTCCGGGGCAGCTTCTGGGACAAAAGTAGGCACAGGTGTATGATCCGGTGGTTGGGAAACAGTGATAGCCACCTCCAAGGGCGGGCTTATAACTTTGCCCCAAGGCCCAAACAATTGCCAAGTACTATGGTAAGTACCTGGCTCATCCGGAGCGACGAGCGAGATAGATAGAGGCGCGCGTTCTCCTGGATCGACAACATGGCCTAAAGAAACGGCCGTCTCACCAGTCATCGGCTCACCTTCAACTAGCTGCAGGATATAACCTTCATTCCATGTGCATCGACCACCATTAAACACATGCCAGTTAACCATAAAGGCTGCACCAGGCGGAACGACAAGCTCACTTAGAATGTTCAGGCCCTCAACAAGCTCTACGTCATCTTGGCATGCAAGTTCCTCGTAAGCGGAAATTGGTGAGAGAAGATCAATCGCACGCTGCTCGAAATCTGCCAGCGAAGTGTCGAAGGGGATTTGCTCTCCTGGTGGGATACCGGGAGATAGTTCCACGAAATGCCCAGGTTGTAACCTCTCGGTATCACCAGCATTTTGCACCTCAACTGTACCCTTGAAATTTCCGGCAATAGTTAAATCGCTATCAGGATCATGGACAATAAAAAACTCGGTTCCGAGGATGGTAATTTTCGCATCGCCCGGCGTTGTGAATACTGCTTGCCCATCGGTATCGCCCAAACGACCGGTCAAACCGCCTTCAACCAGAAACATCTGTACATCAAGTGGAATTCCATTCACCAACTCAGCGCGGATCTCTTTGAGCGTGGAATTGTTAAACACACGCAACAGCATTCCATCACCAAAATCGAGACGGCCGGCTCCACCATCATGTACTGAGAGCCAATCCCCGGACAACAGATCGGAACTGCCGAATAATTGGAGTAAGGATTCCTCATCCCTGCCATGTTCGATAACATCTAATTCTCGAGAAACAATCCCGGCGCGATCAATTTCTGGTTCTGTAATAACGGGAAGCTCTGTCTCAGGTTCTTTGGCGGTAGGCGTCTCTGCCTCCAGATTTTCAACAATAGGGGTCTCTATCTCCTCAGTAACTTCGACAGGAAGTTGCGCTTCCTCAACGACTGGAGGCGAAACTCCACAGCCACAGAGAATCAAAATCAACATAAGGATTAGAATTAGCTGCTCAATTTTATTCATTGTCTTTACCTCAATTCTTACAAAAATACCGGCGGCTGATATGCGAGCTCAACCAACGGCACCGGAACTCTTCAACTATGTAAATGTCGCAATAACGTTTCTTCGTCGTAACAGTAAAGCCGTTGCAAGGAGAGATAATGAGAGTACTGCTCCAGCCATGATGGCTGTTAAAGGTGGATTCGGGTGCGCAAACGCCCCGCCTAATTGATCTGCCAGCCAGAACACCAATCCACAGGTGAATATTACAATAAAGGTCTTGTATATCAGATGGTCAGTGGCACGCAATGCCCAGACGATACCCACACCACAGACAGCTCCCCACAGCCCACCCTGAAGTGCACCTTGAAGCGTAATCAGGACCATGTCCTCACGGGGGGAACGCAAAAGGGCATGGAAGCCAAATGCGATGGCAAAAGATATCGCTCCGGCAAGCCCACCTATAATCCAGGTCATGCCTTGGCGACGGTAGCGGTAACCGCAGAATCCTACGTCAATGCAGAGGATAAGAAGAAGACCGGCAAGTCCACCCGGCACGGTACGCAAGACAGTTATGTAACCTAATAAATAAGTTTCCTCGATCTTGTTAGCGAAAATGATCAAAAATGCCAGTGAAAAACCAAGAGCGCCGGCTACCAGTCCACGCAGAGCAGAGTCGCGGACCCGCTTCAACTGGCGGATGGTTTCCTGGCGAACATGCTCTATCGCCGCCTGTTCAGCGCGCCACTGTCTGATTCGAGGTGAGAATTTTTCATTTGTAAGTTGATAAGTAGTTCCCATACGTCGTACCAAATAACTTTTCTCCAGCACAACCAACAGACGACGGCACTCGTCATTATTCATTCCACTTGCATTCAAGCGTGACTCCAATCAGACAATTGTTGTTTTTGCCGGGCCTAGATCATCAACGGCATCAAGGACTTTCCATCCCTTATCACGATCTTCTTCGACCAAGTTATGTTCAAGAATCAGGTCAAGATAGTTCCGAAGGATGCCTCCAGCCCGACCAGCCTCGGTATAGTGCTGAAGTGTCAGCTTTTTCTCCTCATCAGGGAGCAATTCAACTAGGGTGTGGCACACAATCTGTAAGCTTACCGGTTCGATAATCTCACCACCTAGATCGTCCAGTAATACTTCGCTCAGTTCGGTTTCAACAGAAAACCCGGCATCCTGAGCCGGCTTATTTACTGCCTGTCGTGCATCATTTCGCGCCAATGGACCTAATACGGCCGAATTTGTGGAAGGCTGTCTGTCGATTTGTTGAAAAACGCTAAGATAGCCCAATCGTGAGGAGCGAACGCAAATTAATCAGCTCGTCCCTGTAGTAGGATCGTTTAGACAATCGTCTAACTCTTTCAAAAATTCAGAGCGTTGCTCTTCTGAGGCATCAAAAAAGTGCTCGAACTGGTCTAGAAGAATAAATATACCCTTTTCTGGACCAAGGATCGTGGCAACCTGGCGGAGGAAACTCTGTAGCGATGCGTTTTTGAGATCGGTGGTTTCCGTGATCTCGGGAAACAGGCTTTTCATGATTGATTTAGTTAAGGAAGAGGTTGTGACCCGGACGAATAGCGGTAAATGTCCATTCGCTACCAGCAAAGGCATAACGCCAGCTCGCAGCAAACTAGTCTTTCCAAAACCCACTTCACCGTGTAGGACCACTAGCCGGCAGCGAGAATTGCTGCAGATCAAATTTGCCAAAAGTTGATCGCGAATTTCCTGCCGTCCATAGAATCGACCGGCATCGGAAATATCGTAATAGTCGATGTTTTTATATGGATTACGCTCGCGAACTGCGAACGGCTTGGCCTGGCTTTCTAAACTTTGGGCCAGTTTCGCAACAGACCTGGCCAGCTGCGCCTGTTCAAGTTGTTTAAGCTCCTGTTTCTCTTCAGCGTAGGAAATCGCATTTTTAACGATGAGCCTGGCACCGCGACCAATCGCAGCATAGCCATCATTAATTTTTTCAACGATATATTTGTCACCTGCGACCTGATCGCCGGCATTTTCGATGATGTGATCTTTTTGAGCCAGCATGTTATTCCTGATTGTAAAATTACGGAACCCAAGGCATTGACCGATGAGAACCCATAATTTCGACACCAGATCCGTTGTGATCCGGAATAGATTCATAACTGATCATCAATTACCTCATTGTTAGGAACATAGAGGTCAAGATAGTCAGTCGTCTCAATCAAGATAACATTGGACCTTAGTACGCTATTAGGTTTTCAGGATAAAAAAGAAACCCTTCTTCGAAGTGTTGGCACTATGCAAATTACTAAATCATTATGTCAACTTTCAGAAAATTATATCTTACGACTGTAATATCACTATAAATAGGCGGTTTTCGCCTTGTCTATAAATTAATTTACTTATATTGTGTTAACTTATTAATAGAAGGGCTTTGCGAAAAGGGAATTCTCCTACAAAAGTCCAGCAATTTATGCAGGAGAGCAGTGATCTTGAGCCAACTATCCAAGATTAAATTCCCCGGAAACCGGAAGTTTCCGGGGAGTCGTTTAACTGACCAGGGGTAGTTCCCCCTCTTCCCAGGATACCAGCAGGGGTGTGGCAATGAAAATCGAGCTGTAGGTACCGCTTAACAAACCAACCAGCAATACGGCGATGAACGATCTAATTGAAGGTCCGCCAAATAGCAGGATGGCGAACAGAATGAACATGGCGTTCATTTGCGTAGCCAGGGAACGGTTGATCGTCTCCAGAACGGAACGATCGACCAATCGCTCAAAATGAGCCATCGGCCGTTTGGCGATGTTTTCGCGAATACGGTCAAAGGTAACAATCGTATCTTGCAGAGAAAATCCGGTAACGGTGAGAACGGCCGTTAGGAACAAGGCATCTACTTCCCAACCGAGGAAAGCGCCGGTGAGCGCCGCAAAACCAAAGATGATCAAGAGATCGTGGATCATGGCGGCCACGGCCGAGGCGCCGTAACGAAAGGAATTTGGCACCTGGCGAAAAACATACATGATGTAGAAAAGAATCACAACCGCCGCGACGGCAATAGCCAGGAAGGCCGCCCGCGTCACTTCCTTCCCTACAGTGGGACTGACACTTTGCACATTTATTGTCCCAGGAACAAGTGGAGAGAGTTCACCTAACGCAGTCACGATCTGATCCGAATCCTCGGGCGTAGCGAATTCAGCGCGGATTTGCCAGGCATTCTGCAAGTTTTCGCCGCGCAAGGCGATTACGGAGGGATTATGGACACCGAAGTCTACAAAGACGTTACGGATTTGATCTTCCGTGACCGGCTCGGAGAATTGAACTTCATAGCGCGTGCCGCTGCGAAAGTCAACGCCAAGTTGGAATACAGATCCTGTTACTACATAGGAAACAATCATCGCCACAATGCCCAGGGAGATTAAGATTCCTGAAAAAATGTAATAAGTCCGGCGATGTTCAACCAGGTTGTAGAGAAAGTCAAAATCAAACATATCTTCCTCCTAATACCCCAGCAAGAATTTTTTGTCTTGCAGCCAACCGGACGATCGCCCCATAAATATACGTACAAAGGTGCGGGTTACGATAACGGCCGTAAACATACTGATCACCACACCGATAGCCAATGTATAGGCAAACCCCTGGACCGTGCTGGCTCCGAAGTTTCGAGCAAAAATCCATAAGATAAAACTAATCACCAGGGTCGCCACATTGGAATCGCGGATGGAAGTCCAGGCACGATCATAACCGGTGTTAATCGCTTCGCGCAGCGAATCACCGCGCCGCAGCTCTTCTTTCATGCGTTCAAAAGCCAGAATATTGGCATCCACGGCCATACCCGTAGACAACAAGAAACCGGTTATGGCCGGTAGGGTCAAGGTTACAGGAATGAACATGAACACGGCGATATTGAGAAGGGCGAAGATGATTAATGCGATATCGGCAAAGAAACCAAACATCCGGTAATAAATGAGCATAAACACCAGGACGATAACCAGACCGATCGCACCGGCGCGAATGCTGGCGTTTACCGACTGTTCGCCCAAGGTCGCTCCAATCTGGCGCGTGCTCTCAATAGCCAGGGGTACCGGTAGGCTGCCGAAGCGAAGCTGTAAAGCCAAATGTTGGGCCTCTTCCAGGGTGAAATTGCCGGTAATTGATCCCTGATCTGAAATGGCGGCGTTGATACGCGGGCTGGAAACAACTTGCTTATCGAGAACGATGGTCAAGAAATTGCCAATATTCTCGCGGGTATACTTTTCAAAAAGGTCCGCGGCTTCCGGCTGTAAGGCGAAGCTGACATAAAACTCACCGAAATTATTGGTCTGCGAACTGGCCTGGCGTAAGTCCGCTCCGGTGATGACTGTCTCAAAGGTCGGGGCCGGGTCCTCAACCTCGTCTGTCACTGCTTCACCCGGTCCAAACTCACAGCGAGATGGTCCTGTATTTAGCGAGGTGCGAATACACATCCCCTCGGGCAGCGACTGGCTGCCCGTATCTACGAACTCCAGCAGGGCCGTCTCCTGAATCAGCGAAATCGCTTCTTGAGGATCCGCGATGCCGGGAAGTTCGACGAGGATTCGCCGGTCGCCCTCCGTCTGCACAAGAGGTTCGGTAACGCCCAGAGCATTCACGCGCTGGTCGATGATTTGCCGGGCGGTGTTCATCTGATCAGACGTTACCTCCTGATCTTCCGGTACATCCGCACCCAACAAGACCTGCAAACCTCCTTGCAAATCCAGACCGCGATGAATTGTGTAATCTGGGCTAACAATAATATAGATAGCGGCGGCTACGATCAGAATAATGATCACCAGCCATACAAAGTCACGTTGTGTCATAAATTACTCTCACAGTTGCCTGGCGCATGAGTGACATGCCAAAAGCAAACAAGCGATTATATCAAGTGTGCTAAATCAAGCCACAAATTTAAAATTTGTCAGGGATGAAATTTGGCGAAGATCAGGGTATCGCGCAAAGCACCGGTGAGGTGATTGCGATCGTCTTTGCGCAGCGTAGCTTCATGCTCAAAGCCAGCTCGTCGGGCAACGGCGGCGCTGCGCTCATTGAGCTTATCACAGCGTATTTCTACGCGCTTCGCGCCGAGGACATTAAAGGCGAAGTCTGATATACCGTTAACAGCTTCCGTGATATAGCCCTGGCGCGCAAAGGAGTTACGCACCCAATACCCAATTTCGAATCTGGGCACTTCCCAATTGATGCGGTGTAAGCCGCTGGAACCAATAAGCGTATTAGACTCCTTGAGGAAAAGAAACATCCACAAATCTTCGCGGGCGAGGAATCTCAATCTCCCTTCACGAACGCGTTTTTCATAGCCAATTTCATCCAGTACATTCATGGCCCAGGGCATCCACGGACGTAGTTCGTCGATCGTTTCCAGCACCGCTTCATGAATCGCCTTCCCGTCTCCGGGTAACGGCCCGCGGATGAGCAGACGCTCGGTTTCAAACTGATAGGGGAATTCGATCAGAATTGGGTCGGTCATGACTTTAGCACTGTGCCTCCAGACAAATGACGCCATGCGGCCCCACGACTGCGCTGTGTACAACACCCTTTGGCAAATCGAGGCGATCTCCCGCATGAAGGGTCAGGTACTTACCAGATTCCGGCAAACCAAAGGTGATCGAACCGCTTACGACATAAAGAACTTTATTATAAGGGTGCATATGCGCCCGGTAAACATCATGCGGGCCGTTAGACCAACGATAGGGTTTCAGGTTTTCTTCGGCCAGGAGGCGCTGCAAGACATGCTCAGGTGGTTTTTGGTCATTGGGCCATGGCGTTACTAATATTCCTGGTTCATGCATAAAGCACCTTCAATCACAGGCAATTACACAAAAGAAAGCCTATGCAGATTATGGGTGAAACACCCCACTATAAAATTGGTGCTCCTCGCTTGAAATCGGCCGTATCAAGTCAAATCCTAAGTTTATATAGAGATACGAAATTGGTCCAGCGCCCAGAACTATTGATCAACTCGCGGTATCTCAAAACACCAGGCGCCGGACCAACAGTAAGCTGTTCTAAATAACGATATTGACCAGTTTACCCTTGACGACGATGACCTTGCGCGGTTCTCGGCCGTCCAGGAAACGCTGTACATTCTCGGATGCAAGAGCAGCCTCTTTGAGCGCTCCATCATCCGTATCCGCAGGCACTTCAATACGGTCGCGCACTTTGCCATTGACCTGCACGATGAGTGTGACCTGCTCTTCTCTGGCAATCTCCTCATCCCAGGTCGGCCATGGCTGCTGGTGAATGCTGTACGGTTTACCGCGCCTACTCCACAGCTCTTCGGTGATATGCGGGGCGATAGGCGCCAGGACAAGCAGCATTTTTTCAATCGCTTCTTGCCAGATGGCCACGCTTACATTTTTGTCGCGCTGCGCGGCCAGGAGGGCGTTGCGCAGTTCCATGATCGCAGCGACGGCCGTGTTAAAGGAAAAGCTTTCCATATCCTCGCCGACCTTGCGCACAACCTGGTGGGTCTTGCGCTGCAAGGCTCGATCGGCCTCTTTATCAACCTTTTGCGGCTCGTAATCAGCATTGGCCAGCATCCATACATCATTTAGCAAACGCTGTGGTCCTTTAATGCCGTCATAGTTCCAGGGACCACCCTGATCCCACTTGGCGAAAAACATCAGGTAAGTACGCACCGTATCCGCGCCATATTGGTCGACCAGGCTGTCAGGCGCGACAACATTACCGCGCGACTTGGACATCTTTTCACCATCTTCACCGAGTACCATGCCCTGGTTATAAAGCGCTTTCATCGGCTCATCGAAATTGACCAGGCCCATATCACGCATCGTTTTGGTAAAAAAGCGCGTATAAATCAGGTGCATAGTGGCGTGCTCAATGCCGCCGGTATACTGATCGACAGGCAGCCAGTATTCTCCTTCTTTGGGATCGAAGGGAGCCAGATCATAATCCGGGCTGAGATAGCGATACTGGTACCAGGAGGAACACATAAATGTGTCCATGGTATCTGTTTCGCGCAGCGACGGCCGTCCACAGATGGGGCATTCCGTATGCAGGAATCCATCGTGGAATTTCAACGGACTTTCGCCGGTAGGCATGAACTCCACATCATCGGGCAGCAAAACGGGCAGTTGATCATCGGGCACCGGGACAGCGCCATGCTCTGGGCAGTAGATAACAGGAATCGGCGCGCCCCAATAACGCTGGCGGCTGATCAACCAGTCACGCAGACGGTAGTTCACGGCCGCTTTGCCAATGCCCTGTTCTTCCAACCAGGCGGTGACTTTTTCAATCCCCTCAGTGACCGGAGTGCCGTTGAAGAAGTCGGAATTGATCATCACGCCTTCCGTCTTAGAGGTGGTGGCTTCGGTCATCGGTTCATTGACATCTCGCCCGGGCACGAGGATGACTTCGATTATTTCCAGGCCGTATTTCCTTGCGAACTCGAAGTCCCGTTCATCATGGGCGGGGACGGCCATAATCGCCCCTGAACCATAGCCCATCATGACATAGTCAGCGATCCAGATCGGGATGCGCGCCTTGTTCACGGGATTGATCGCGTAAGCGCCGGTGAAAACGCCTGTTTTTTCACGTTCGGCCGTTTCACGATCAATGTCACTCAGACGCGCCGCCTGCTCGCGGTACGCCTGCACGGCTTCAGCCTGCTCCGGCGTCGTGATCTGATCCACCAGCGGGTGCTCGGGAGCCAGGACCATGAAGGTCGCTCCCCACAAAGTATCCGGCCGCGTCGTGAATATCTCGATCGGCTCACCGCTTTCGCTGCGAAAAGTGACGTCAGCACCGGTAGAACGGCCGATCCAGTTCGTTTGCATGGTTATGACCCGTTCCGGCCAGTCGATTTGGCTGAAGTCCAGCAGTTCGTCGGCATAATCGGTGATTTTGAAAAACCATTGTTCGAGGTCTTTTTTAATAACCGGCGTGCCGCAGCGCTCGCAGTGGCGATCTTCACCCCACACCTGTTCGCGGGCCAGGGTAGTATTGCAGTGTGGGCAGAAGTCAACGGCCGACATCTTGCGATAGGCCAGCCCCATTTCCATCAACTTCTTAAAGAACCACTGCGACCAACGATAATAAGAGGGATCGGCGGAGATGGCCTCGCGCTGCCAGTCGATCATCGTGCCCATGGAGCGCAGCTGGGCGCGCATACGCTCAATGTTGGCATAGGTCCAGGTCTTGGGGTGCACATTCTGTTTGATGGCCGCGTTTTCGGCCGGCAGGCCAAAGGCATCAAAACCCATGGGAAACATCACGTTATAGCCCTTCATACGCAGATAGCGCGCGCGGGCATCGCTGGGAGCCATGGCATACCAATGACCGATGTGCAAATCACCGGAGGGATAGGGAAGCATAGTCATGGCGTAATACTTCGGTGTATTTTCGTCAATGACCTGGCGGTAAAGCGCCGTTTCATTCCAGGTATTTTGCCATCTCGGTTCTAGTTCTTGCGGCTTATATGTATCGTTCATCATTCTCCATCATTAGCTGGCAGGCACATTAAAAACGCCTGACCCCTATTTATTTAGCTAAGAAATCGATCGCCTTCGCTGCAAAATCGACGGCGTTCTTCTGGGCCGCGCTGTGGCCACCACTGGGATAAGCCACGAACTCGATATTGGGCACGGCCGAAATAAATGGTTCAGACATGGCGAAGGGGATCACGGGATCATCCTCCGCCCAGGTAAGCAAGACAGGTTGTTCTATGTGCGGCAGCTGGTCGAGATTGCGCAGTGCCGGAGCGGTCAGGATCAGCTTGCTGATCCGCTCGGGATGGGCAACGGCCGTTTTAATGGCCACACCGCCGCCCCAGCTTTTACCCATGAGAATGGCTGTGCTTTTCTGCAAGCCGTTCATGATATCGATGACCACCTGCACGGCGCGTGAGCCGCCTAAAGGCAGGTTATCGAGAGCGGGGCTGTCACCCCAGCCGGGCATGTCCACGGATACCACGCAGTAACCGGCCACAGCCAGCGGTTCCATCAGGGGTTCCCAGGTATGCCAGCCGTTGCGCTGGCTCCAACCATGGATAGCCAAGACCAGCGGCGCTGAGGGATCGCCTGCCAGCTTGCCATGCACCGTTGTCAATTCCAGCTTGATAAATACGTTATCCATAACGCGTTATCCATACCGCGCAACCCAAAACGTGACAAAAGAAACCCGGTTTTTCTCTTCCGGTTCGTGCGCCGGGAAGCATATTAGATAAAAACCGGGTTTCTAAAATTTACCAAAGAAAAAACCCCTTACGTTCAGAGACGAAAGGGGTTCCGCGGTACCACTCTGATTGATAGTTAATGCCGGGCCGGCCACCTGTTAATAAGGTGGACCCAAAGGGGCTCGAACCCTTGACCTCCACAATGCCATTGTGGCGCTCTCCCAACTGAGCTATGGGCCCATTGACTATCCACTCATACGCTTAACGTGCGCTACCCGGCGGCGGCTAGACCCTTTGGTGTTCACCGCCACGGCTCACAGGCGAGTTCGGTACTGGTTTGTTGTCCTTTCAGCCTACGGAACAACTCTCTTGGGCTTGGCATACCTACTACTCCTGATCGCAGCCTGTTATTTAATTGTTTCCCGGCCTAGCCACTCAGCCAGAATGGACCTGAGGAGACTCGAACTCCTGACCTCTACAGTGCGATTGTAGCGCTCTCCCAACTGAGCTACAGGCCCGGAAGCGAAGAGTATGTTAGCCCAGGCCAGAATGCTTGTCAAGATTTCACCTAAGTTGCTTAAGAGGTGGGTCGTTTTGTTTTTGGGACGCAGGCCGTGCTATACTTGACATATTATGCAGCTGCATGCGTTGACGGGTCAACTGTATATCGTCAACGGCGTTGAGCAGGATAGTTCTGATGTGCCCGGCCTGCTCTCAATGCCCGCGCCCTCAAGGGCTGCTCACGGCCGTCAAAACGAGGTTCTGTTTGTCCATTTAACCCTCAGCGGACCGGCCGAAGAGACGGCCGATTTGATGCGCACGCAGCTGCTGCGAATCAGCGATCTCTATTTCAAGAGCGTAGGAAGTGTAACCGCCGCCCTGCGCCAGGTCATTCAAGAAACCAATAACTGGCTCCTCAAACTCAATCTGGAAGGACAGGGCGTCGATCGGGAAGGAGCGATCACCTGCGCCGTCCAGCGCAACAACGAGCTTTTCATCGTGCAAGTTGGCGAATCCCTGGCTTTAATCGGCCGTAATTTCGGCGTCGAGCGCATGCCGGCCCGCCAACCCGATCACTTAACGCCATTGGGGCAGAGCGCAGGTATTGATTTCCGCTACTATCACCAACGCCTGGACTCGGGAGATATGCTGCTTCTGGCCGATCCACGGATAGCGCATCTGCCCAGCCATGCCCTGGCTCCGGCGCTGGTGGATACGGAATTGGACCTGGGGCTTGAGGAACTACGGGAAGCGGTCGACACGGCAACCGGCCGTTTACTGCTGGTCGAATTTACCGATGAGCCGGTAGGGCAGGCCGCGGCAACGATTAAACCACAAATCAAACGGAGCCGGATATCCCTACCCTTCGGCCTGGGTGCGCGCGCCGCCCGGGAAAATGTGACGATCCCCGCCCAGCCGGTACGGGATACAGGCAGCCGTGACACAGACCAGGAAAGTGATGCGTATGACGATGCGTATTATGAATACGACGATCTGTCAGAATCGGTAGGCACGACCGCCCGCCAGGCAGCTTCAAGCTCGGCGGCCGGCCTTTCGCGCGCTACCGGTTGGACGGCCGAAGCAATGGGTCGCATTCGGCCGGAGAAAACGGACGAACCTGAAGGGCCGCATTGGGCCGTCCCAACTCTTTTGGCGATTTTCATTCCAATCATCGTCGCCCTTGTCGTCAGCAGTGTCTACATGCAGCGCGGTCGTGTGCAGCAGGTAGCCGGCATCCGCCAGCAGATGTCGGACAGCCTGGCAGCCGCGCAGGAAGCGGCCGGTGATCCCGCCGTGGCGCGCGAGTATTACGAACAAATCGTCGCCCTGGCAGCACAGGCGGAGGAATTACGCCCAGGGGACGCGGGAGTCGCTGAAATCAAGCGCATATCCCTGGTAGCCCTGGATGAACTTAACGGCGTTTCACGACTTTCCGCCAAGTCCTTCTATACATTTGGCGAGGCGACTGAATTAAAATCGGTCGCCATTCGTGATGATTTTACAGGTGGGGTATTTGTCCTCGATAAGGCGAATAATGTTGTCTATAGCCTGGACACGGATGAAGCATACGAGGAAATGTTGTCCGAGCAGCCGGAAACGCTAGCCTTCGAAGGGCAGGCGATCGGCACCCACGTCATTCAAAACCCGGTCGATCTCATGTGGCGGCCAAGCGGTGCGGAAGTTGAGCGTGACGGCTTAGCCATCCTGGATTCCGCGGGCGCATTACTGACTTATTACCCAAACGGGGATGAGCTGCGCAGCTCCCCCTTAGGATTAAGCAGCGAATGGCAAACCCCCAACGCTATCGCCCAATTTTCTGAGCGTCTGTACATCCTCGATCCGCCCGCGGATTCGATCTGGAAATATTTTCCCCAGGCGGATGGATTTGTCGTCGACGAGGGAGAGAGGACGTTGTTCCTCAACGACGTTGACCTGAAAGCGGCTGCCGATCTGGACATCTATGGTGAGGACGGCAGCTTGTTATTAATCTATCCCGAAGGCCGTGTACGTTACATCGACACCGCCACCGGCCAGGTGCAGTGGGATGAAAACGATCTGCTGGAAAGCGGCCTTTCAGAACCCTTAAAGATGCCCGTGGCCGGAAAGTTTATCGGCCGTGGCTTAAACGCCTCGATTTTTATCCTCGATGCCGGGTCCGGTCGGGTCATCCAGACCAGCCGCCTCGGCAATGTATTAGCCCAATACCGCGCTTTAGACAGCCGGGGGCAGGATATCTTCAATGGGGCATCCGATCTAACTGTCGCTGAAACGCCCCTGCGCATCATAGTCGCTAACGGCAATCAGCTCTACGTGGCCGGACAATAAAGATTCGGCAAACACGCTCTCGCGGTCAGCAGCCGCCCCAAACATTCGTAGAAAAACACAACAGAATCGCAGATTCTTCATAGTATGATGTTGGTAAGCAAGGAGCTTGGGCCATGAATCATAGCTTGAAAGGAATCATTGTCGTTATGGCATTAGCAGCCATATTGGTAATTATTGGCTGCCAAGGAAGTTCGCAGCAGAGCGAACAGGCGCCGGCCGAAACAAGTGTTATTAGCGAGGCTACAGAGACGGCCGTCGCGACGGCAAGCCCTGCACCAACAGCCACGCCCGCGGCGACGGCAACCCCTACAGCCGCCACGAATCACGTATATTGAACGGGGGCGGGGATATTTCGACAAAAAAGAGTATGAATTGGCGCTGGTTGAATTCGCCACGGCGTTAGAACTAGACCCTTTGTCAGCCAATGCTTATGAGGGGCGAGGGGCAGTTTATGCACTCCTTGGAGACCTTCATCAGGCGCTGTCAGACTTTAATAAGGCAATTGACCTGGATCCGGATATGGCCCTGGCCTATTCGGATCGCGGTATGACCTATGTCGATCTTGGCCGTCTTGAGCAGGCGCTGCCGGATTTAAACCGCGCCATTGAACTGGACGGGGAATTATTGAACGCTTACTTTTACAGAGGTCTGGCTCATTATTACAGCGGTAATTGGGATGATTCCGAAGCAGATTTCACCCATATCATCGAACACGACCCCACTCGAGCTTCCGCATACAGTGCTCGTCGGCTGGTCTTTTTGGAGACCGAGGATTTCAGAAAAAGCCAAAGTGGATTTCGAACAAGCTATCGCGCTAGGGCCCAATGACCCGAGCTATCACAATAATCTCGGTATTGCTTTGGGAAGGTTGGGTTACCATGAAAAAGCACTGGAGAGTTTCGACCAGGCCATTTCCCTAGATGATCAGATCAGCGCACCGTACCTGGGAAAAGGAGAAGCCCTGACCAGCTGGATCGCAATATGGAAGCATTAGCGGCGATCGATCATGCTATCGAACTTGATCCGCAGAACATGGCGGCATTTGAGAAGCGGGGGGCAATCAATTTACTCATGGGACGTCTTGAAGAAGCGACATCTGACTTCAATACTGTATTGGAGTCCGACGAGGATAACGTTATTGCCCAAAAAGGGTTAGGCCTTTCACAGGCGATGTTTGAGGAATCGGAAGAAGCGTTAACGAGCTGTAACAGAGCTGTTGAGTTAAATACAACAGACGCCGAAATTTATAACATACGCGGAGCATTAAGGGCGGCTTTTGGGGATCGGGCAGGCGCTATTTCCGACGTTCAGAAAGCACTCGAACTTGGGCTGCCTGCTGATGTTGCCGTTGAGGTAGAGCAGCGGCTGCATGATTGGCAGCAAGCTGAATCATTAGTTGTCGAAGAGATGGATAGTTATATCGCTTATTCTTCCACGCGAAATGGGAATACTGATATCTACATTATCAAACCGGACGGAAGTGGACTTACACGACTAACAGAAGATGCTTTGGAAGATGTCTTTCCTGCGTGGTCTCCCGATGGGCAGAAGATTGTCTATGGCAACAGCAAGGTTCGAAATCACCTCTGGATAATGGACCCGGACGGCGGCAATAAAGAACAAATCACGTTTGGCGAAGCGGATGGTGCTTTTCCGGCGTGGTCGCCGGATGGCAGCCAGATTGCCTTCGATTATTCTGAAGGTGATCAATGGGACGTCTATCTATTGGCTCCGGACAGCGGAGAATTAACGAATATCAGTAATAATGAAGCGACACACGATATTTTCCCTTCCTGGGCACCGGACGGTTCAAAGATCGTCTTCTCGTCAAACCGGGATGGATATGACCAGATCTACATGATGAATGCTGATGGATCGGAACAGGTAAGGATGACCAGTCAACTGTCTAGCGATGGAGCCCCTGATTGGTCGCCCGATGGCGAGAAAATCTTATTTAGTTCGTTCCAGGGGGAAACATCCGATATTTATGTCATGAATGCGGACGGCAGGAATATTGTGCAGTTAACGAACCACCCGGCGAATGATTTATATCCGGAATGGTCTCCGGACCGCAGCTATATCGTGTTTGCTTCCGATCGCGAAGGGGGCTCCGACCTCTTCATCATGAATGCAGATGGGTCGGATCAACGGCAGTTAACCTCGAGGCCGGCCATAGATACGACTCCGTCCTGGCGACCGGTTCCAACTGAGTTTACAGTCGTGCCTCCAGGCGAACCGGCAGAAAACAGTGAAGAAGAGGATGGGTTACTGTTTGAAGACTATCTGAATGAGGGAATAGTTTATTTTCTACAAGATGAGTACGGTGAGGCGATCGATCTATTAAGCGAGGCAATCGCGCTGCAGCCCCTTTATGTGGATGCTTATCTACTTCGTGGCCAGGCCTATTACCTGATCGGACAATTTATGGAAGTCGCGGCGGATTTTGAAAAAGCGGTCGCTTTAAGCCCGGAGTACACCGATGCTTATTTATATCAAGGATTAGCACTTGCTTCTTCTGGACGGTTATATGAGGCCGTTGATGATTTCAATCAAGCGATTGAGCTCGATCCCAATTACGCGACGGCTTATTATTTTCGAGGAATGGCTCAAGGCGATTTGAACCGTCCGGATCAGATGCTGGCCGATCTTCAAAAAGCACGGGAATTGGGCCTAGATCCAGAATTCGATGCCGAGGCGGAGAGAATGATTGAGGCATTAACCCAATAGTATTGGGCTTACCTAATAACATTAGGCGTTAACCCAATAGTATTGGGCTGAGCTAAAAATAGAAAAGAGCCCGCGCCTCTCAGAGAAAAGCGCGAGCTCTTGATTTCCCATATCGATTAAAGAGTTAATCAACAAAGAAGGAATCGTCTTCGTCGTCCTCTTCGTCGTCGAACCCCTCTTCAGCTTCTTCAAGCAGTAATTCATAGGGCACAGACACCCATAGGGTGAGCAGTTCCCCTTCCTCAACCTCGGAAAGGCGCATGGCTACCACGTCTAACTGCTGGCGCATGCCCCATTCATCAGGATAGTCGAGGCGCACGGGACGGCCGTCTGACCAGGCATTTTCACAGCGCGCCTTGATATCTTCTCCGGTAGCCGTCCGCAGCTGGCACATCGCTACCTCTGCAACCTCAGGGCCTTCATAGAGAGATTGCAACCAGGTTTGGGCAGTCGAACGGAATTCCGGCGTTGGTCCTTCGATTATTTCAATTAGTTCTGGTTCAATCACCTGTACACTCTTATCAAATAAAATTTATTGCGCAATATGCGCAACATGATTGTGCTATGTTACTTTCAGTGCCCCGGAATGGCAAGCGATCTAACACATTATATACGCGTTCCCGGCCACGAATTCTCACGATCAAACCAGCGTCAAGGTCAGATTTTCCAACTCTGCCAGCTGCCCCCGAGAGCCGAGGATGATAATTTTATCCCCCTCCTCAAAAATCGTGTCCGCATCGGGAATAATATTGGTGCCGTTCTGCGCGCGATAAATGGCTACGAGCGTTACCCCGGTCCGGCGGCGAAGCTCCGACTCGACAACCGTTTTGCCGATGAGAGAACAGTCAGGCTCCAAGATTTGTTCTTCGATCCAAATCTCCTGGCCGCCGGGGAAAGTGAAGTAATCAAAGAAATCAGTGACATGCGGGCGGATCACGATATTGCCCATGTGCTGGCCGCCGATTTCATAGGGTGAAACGGTGCGATCGGCCCCGGCGCGCAGCAATTTTTCGCTGTTGGCAGAGATGTTGGCCCGGGCAATAATGAGCAGATCAGGGTTTAAGGTTCGGGCGGACAAAACAATGAAGAGATTCAAAGAATCATCGCCCGTACTGACGATGATATAGGCGGCGTTTTCGATACCCGCCAGTTTCAATACTTCGTCATCGGTAGCATCCCCCTCAATCGCCGCCAGGTCGTCTACAATCGCGGCATTTACACGTTCAGGATTGATATCGACGACTACGATTTCCTCACCGCTGTCCTTTAAAGGAGCGGCCGCGCTTTTGCCGACCTGGCCATAACCACAGATAATGACTTGTCCTTTCATTTTCTTCACCATATTGATAGACCGCATTTTATTCCATTCGAGTTCCATGTTCATTGACACAATATACTCGGCCATCCTGCTGAGGAAATAGAGGAATAAGCCTCCTCCGATGAAGATCAGTAAGACGGTGAATAAGCGCCCGGCCGGAGTCAGTTTATTTACTTCTCCAAAGCCGACAGTGGTAAGCGTGATCGCCGTCATGTAGAGGGAATCACCAAATGACCACTTTTCAATCACCATATAACCGGCAGTGCCCAAGGCAACGGCGGCGATGGCGATCAGGATTAAACGGAGAATGGTTTTTTTAGGATCGGGCATTTTAGGTAATGAAGTATCCCGCTTGTTGATGGCGGAGAACGGCCTTGTAATGTTCGCGGCGGGTCGGGTGGACGCTGGCTAACGTCTCCTGGGGCGACATCCAGGCCATTTCGGCGATTTCGACCGGATCAAGGGCCAGTGTTCCACCGGTCACCTGCGCGTGAAAAACAACCCCGACATTGCGAATCCGGTCCCCGTTGGCATAGGTTGTGTTGAGCTGCGTGGTTGAATGCACTCCGATGATGCGATCTGGGGCGATATCCAGCCCCAGCTCTTCCTTCGCCTCGCGAACGGCCGTTTGCGCCGCATTCTCACCCAGATTGCAAAAGCCGGAAGGGATGCGCCAGAATTCTTCCCCCTTGTGCTGCAGCATAATCAGTTTTCCATCCTCACGATCCAGAACCATGGCCGAACCCATTCCCGCGAAACGCTCATGACCGACAAACGGCCGGACGGCGGCGATCTGGTCATTCGTTTCCGGCGGGTTGTTAGGTGCTCTAAATCGTGGAGCTCCCTTCATTTCAGCCTCCACAAGCATGTCGCTGTACCAAATCGGCAGCGGATACTGATCAACTTCAGCCATGGGAACAAAAAGCTGTTCTGTTGTTTCTTGTCCATCAGGCATCATTCGCCCGCCGGACATCCTTCCTTCCAGGCAAAAAGTGAACTGTTGGACCTGGTCGCCGTTAGGATAGATTATGTCGTATTTGGGGTCGGTATAGATGCCCACCAGGCGCAGCTCGCCCACCGTCAAACCTGTCTCCTCCAGCAGTTCGCGTCGTGCGCCGGTTTCGATATCCTCCTCCATCTCCAAGACCCCACCCGGCAGCCCCCAAAATGTGAAATCAGTGCGCTTTTGCAGCAGGACTCTGCCGGCTTCATCGCGCAGGATCACCGTGGCAAAAGGTAAGAAAACTTTTCCATGGCCTATTTGTTTTCGCAGCCAGTCAACGTAAGAAAGCATTGGTAGTTGGTCAGGTTGTCAGGTTATCAGCTTGTCAGCTTGTCAGCT
>JBJYWP010000035.1:69382-72586 GCA_046259485.1 Promineifilaceae bacterium (SeqCode)
GGCTGACGGCTGACGGCTGTTCGCTAGTCTACCCGATGCGCTGGTGGTGGACAATGGTACAATTTCTCCCATAGTCGCGATAAAATCTTTGCCATGGCAATAATTTGTGCGGGAAACCAACAATTTGACGTGAACTGCGCCGTTTTCGATAAAGATGGTACGCTGATCGATTTTGAACCGGCATGGGGGCAGCGCATCAGGGATTGGATCGCCTGTATCGTCGAGATGGCCGACGGGAATGAGAGCTTGTCAAAGGCGCTTTTTCACACGATCGGCTACGAGCCCGTGAAGCGCGAAGTCGCCATCGATGGACCGATTCTGGCCGCTTCCGGAAACACGATGCAAATCCTTGCTGCAACCGTGCTATACCAGGAGCTTGGCCTGCCCTGGCATGAAGCGGAAAATATCGCCCTTGATTCGCTTAAGGCGATTTTTAGTACGCCGCTGACCGATAAAGAGATCCGACCCCTGGGAGATGTCAAAGGAACCGTAACCCGGCTGCGAGAGGCGGGCATCATGGTTGTCGTCGCCACGGCCGATAATCGAGCCATTGCCGAACATTGTCTGAATGTGCTGGATATTCGTCAGGAAGTGTCACTGCTGATTTGTGGGGATGATCCCCTCCCGCAAAAACCCAAGCGGGAGGTGCTGGACCATATCGCCCAGGAACTTGAAACGGCGCCGGAGCGTATCTTGATGGTCGGCGATACAATCAATGACATGCTGACCGGCCGCAACGGCAATGCCGCGGGCTGTATCGCCATCAGCCCCAATAACACAAATGGCGCTGAGGTCCTGGCTCCATTTGCCGATACGATATTGACCACGATAGCTGATTTGCAGGTACAATGCAAAGAATAAAGCATAGGGAGGATAACAGCGATGTTTCAGATAATACCCGACCCCATTAAAGAGCGTATGCGGTCGCTTGAAAAAGCAGATGCGCTGGACCGGCTGGACGGCACACCGCAGCCGGAACGCTTGCGACAGATTCCGCCCATTACGGGTAGGTTCCTGGCTTTAATGGCCGCCAATACCCCCGCCGGCAAAATGATCGAAGTCGGCACCAGCGCTGGTTATTCTACGATGTGGCTCTCCTTAACAGACCGCAAAATCATGACGTTTGAAGTGCTTGACCGCAAGTATGCCCTGGCGCAGGAGACGTTCTCGCTGGCCGAGATCGATGACTGCGTGGATCTGATTCACGGCGATGCCCGTGACTACCTGGGAGAGATGAACGATATCGCCTTTTGTTTCCTGGATGCGGAGAAGGAAATTTATCAGGATTGTTATGATCTCGTCGTGCCCAATTTGGTCAGCGGCGGCCTGCTGCTGGCGGATAATGTCATCAGCCACGCCAAATTTTTAGAGCCCTTCGTCGAAAATGCCGCCGCCGATAATCGGGTCGATACCGTCGTCGTGCCTATCGGTAAAGGATTACTTTTCTGCCGTAAAATTTGAGGCGATGGTGGTAAAGGTCACAGAGAGCACAGAGGAGGCATAGAGGACACTGGGCTTTATAATAAAAAACTCTGAGTCCCCTGTGCCTTCTCCGCGTTCCCTGTGTCTTAAATCATTGAAGGCGATCAAGCACGAGGAAGCTAAACGGTGAATCATGCCGCTCGTCGCGGGGATGGTATTCACGGCCGTTTTCACGCCATTCGTGAGGATCGAAGTTGGGGAAGTAGACGTCTCCCGCGTATTCACCGTCGATTTCGGTCAGGTAAAGACGATTGACAATGGGCAGCAGCGCTTCAAAAACATGGGCGCCGCCGATGACCATGAGCTCTTGATCGGCAGAAACGGCCGTTAAGGCTTCTTCTAACGAGTGAACCACCAGGCAGCCCGGCGCTTCGTAATCCTCCTGCCTGGTGAGCACGATGTTCGTCCGCCCTTTTAGCGGCCGGAATTTTGGCGGGATCGATTCATAGGTTTTACGGCCCATGAGCACCGGATGGCCCATGGTAATCTCCTTAAAGCGGCGTATCTCGTCCGGCAGCCGCCAGGGCAAGGCGTCTCCGGCGCCGATCAGGCGGTTGCGATCCATGGCTACAACAAAGGATATTTTGGGTCTCATTCTTACACTCTAAACGGCGATCGGCGCTTTAATCGTCGGATGGCTCTGGTAGTTTTGCAGTTCAAAATCCTCATAACGAAAGCCGAAGATGTCATCGACGTCGGGATTGATCCGCATCTGCGGCAGAGGATAGGGTTCGCGCGAGAGCTGCAAGCGTGCCTGGTCCAGGTGGTTCAAATAGAGATGGGCATCGCCGAAGGTGTGTACAAATTCTCCCGGCTCATAACCCGTGACCTGGGCGACCATCATCGTCAGCAAGGCATAAGATGCGATGTTAAAGGGAACGCCGAGGAAGACATCGGCGCTGCGCTGGTAAAGCTGGCAGGAGAGTTTGCCTTCGGCGACATAAAATTGGAACAACGTGTGGCAGGGCGGCAGGGCCATCTCATCGACGAAAGCAACATTCCAACCACTGACAATATGACGCCGCGAGTTGGGATTGTGCTTGATGCGCTCAATGAGCATGCTGATCTGGTCGTAGGAACGGCCGTCGGGACCGGGCCAGGATCGCCACTGGTAGCCATAAACCGGGCCAAGGTCCCCATTTTCATCCGCCCACTCATCCCAGATCGTGACCCGGTTATCTCGCAAATAGAGAATGTTCGTGTCCCCTTTAAGAAACCACAGCAGTTCATGGATGATCGAGCGCAGGTGCAGTTTCTTAGTGGTCACGGCCGGAAATCCTTCGGAAAGGTCATAGCGATTCTGGTAACCAAAGATGCTCAAGGTACCAACTCCCGTGCGATCCTCTTTGCGCACGCCGGTATCCAAGACAGTCTGCATCAGATCAAGATATTGGCGCATATTTTTCTCCCTAGATTGCTGATGTCTCAAAAGTAACACAAATGATGGGGATGCTCAAAAAGTGGCAAGCGGCAGGTGGCAGGCGGCAAGTCACTGACCCCGTGACCCAATTTTGACTGGTCACCAGTCACGGGTAACTGGTCACTGATAACTCTCCCCCTTGCGATTTGCAAGATGCCCTTTCTAATTTTGGGGGTTGACGTATGGATATGCGGGTGCTATGATTCTCGCAACATGAAAACCTTTGCTGGCTATTACTTTTATTTTAGCTTTTTTGGTAAACCACCTGAGTCGCACTTGTTGCACAGAAGGTCGGTCGATTC
>JBJYWP010000036.1:0-13601 GCA_046259485.1 Promineifilaceae bacterium (SeqCode)
GATCCGTTCCACCGAACCGCTGATCTGCACCCGATCATTCATAACCCTATTCTAGCGTAGAATGCGTATGCTTGTTATTCTTCCAAGGGCGCTGATAACGCAGAGGAGCACAGAGAAAAAATAGAGGATAATTGATATGATCAATTATTTAGATCATCCCTGGCAAGGGGCGTGGCTGCTGGTTTTACTCATCCTTTGGGCGCTCTTGCTTTTTGGCGGTTTTATCTTTGGCTGGTCAGAAGAAGAGGGCCGGCGCATGCCGAAGTGGACACGCCTTTCTTCTTCGGCCGTTTTGGTATTGGCCGGCTGGAGCTTTGTGTTGTTCACGATTAACCAGCCGGTTTTCGTCTACGCCTTGTTGATCGCCCTGGGTATGAGTTTTGGTTTTCTCGGCGATCTCTTCATCGCCGGTTTGTTTGATGTTCCGAGTCGCAAAATCGGCGGTATCGCCAGTTTTGCTCTAGGCCATATCTGTTATATCTCAGCTATTTTGTTCCTCTTAGGATTTGGCTTTCATGGTTCAACAATCGCTGCCTTCCTGGTCTGGTGGCTGATCGCCATCGCCGGCTGGTACTTTATCGTATATCGCGGGGCGGAGGTCACCCGCATGCATTGGCTGGTCCTGCCTTACGCCTTACTTCTGGCCACGACAGCAGGGGCGGCAACCGCGCTGGCTTTGCAGGATCCCGCTTTCTGGCCGCTTGTCCTCGGCGCAGCTCTTTTCCTGTTAAGTGACATGATTCTTGGCGGGGAGTGGTTCAACGACCTGCACCTGCCGCTCATTCACGACCTTATCTGGCTGACGTATGGCCCGGGACAAATGTTCATCGTTTACTCAATCGCTATTGCCGGTGCGGTTTTGGAGGCAGGGTAAATAAGTGCGTCTGCTATACTTCGCGATTATGATTTTTGGTGCGCGCTTTAGTAAGAATTTACCTCAACAAAGCATCATAATTCATGAAACCTGCTTGACAGTGAATAATGCTTTGCTAGAATGTAACTAATTAAGGTATATTGTCATATTTATACTCAATTTCCCGGAGACTGTTTCAACATGATCTGGGCTAAGAGGAAGAAGTTTCCGGAAAAATT
Source organism: Promineifilaceae bacterium (SeqCode) (assembly GCA_046259485.1). Lineage (GTDB taxonomy): Bacteria > Chloroflexota > Anaerolineae > Promineifilales > Promineifilaceae > JAACFF01. The sequence continues at coordinate 1,093 of JBJYWP010000036.1, forward strand.
CGGACAAACTAAAACCACAACGATGAAACAGATGCAACATTTTTGCAGGTGTATTGGGCGAGGGAACTGACACTCTTGGCCTGACCTGAAGAGAAGGAACAGCCGGGAATTATATCCTGGCGGCGCCAAGACGGTGGCAGCAGCCCTCGCGATGCAACAAACAATTGCTCGCCTTCGCTGAGTTGAGCGGTACTGCGACCGTTTTTTGCTGTCTAGGAAGAAGCTTTTTCCTTAAATTCAGGAGTACACACAAAATGTTATTAACTGTTGAACAACCAAGACAAACTTATTTTGGTTTTAATCCCCATAGTTTAGAAGAACAAGTAGGTAATACACCGCTGCTGCGCCTGGTGCGTACGGCGAAAGATTACGGCCTTGCGCCTGATGTCGCTGTTTTTGCCAAAGCAGAATGGTTTAATCCCGGCGGTTCGGTGAAAGATCGCGCTGCCTTGAACATTATTCGCACGGCCGAAGAAGACGGTCGTTTGCGCCCCGGCATGACCATCCTCGAATCTACCTCCGGCAATACAGGTATCGCCCTGGCCATGTTGGGCACGGCGCGCGGGTACCGGGTGAAAATTCTAGCGCCCGAAAATATTAGCCCGGAGCGCAAGATGATTTTGCGCGCTTATGGCGCGGACCTGATCTTGACCGATCCCGCGGAAGGGGTGGATGGCGCCATGCTGCAAGTCAGGCAGCTTGCCGCGCAGGATCCTAATATGTTTTACGCCAACCAGTATGACAACGACGCCAACTGGCAGGCTCATTATTTGACCACGGGCAACGAAATCTGGCGCCAGACGGATGGCCAGATCACGCACTTTGTAGCCGGCACCGGTACGGGGGGCACGTTTACAGGAACAACGCGCCGCTTGAAAGAACTTAATCCGCAAATCCTCTGCTATGCCGCGCAACCTACCGGCCCGGTTAATGGCATCGAAGGTTGGAAGCATATGCCCACGGCGATCAAGCCGGCAATTTATGACGAATCGCTTGCCGATGGTCTTTTGACTGCCAATACAGAGGATGCCCATGCTATGGCCCGCTATCTAGCACGTCATGAAGGGTTATTCGTCGGGGTCTCCGCCGCGGCGGCCGTTTTCGTGGCTGTTAAACTGGCGCGTACCCTGGAACAGGGAGTCGTGGCGACGGTATTACCCGACAATGGTTGGAAATATATGAGCGAGTCTTTTTGGACGGAAGAGGAGTAGGCCGGATTTCTCGGACGTGAAATTCCCTCTAAATGCAGCGGCAAAATCCTCCAATTCGCTATAATAGAGAGAGAATTTGCTATGACTTTTACTGAACTGATTGACCCGGCGGCTGTCAGCCTCTCTCATGAAGAGGTTCAACGTTACAGCCGCCATCTGATCATGTCCGAAGTGGGCATGGCCGGACAGAAGAAGCTCAAGGCGGCTTCGATCTTGCTCGTCGGCGCGGGTGGGCTGGGCTCGCCGGTGGCTATGTATCTGGCCGCAGCCGGAATCGGCCGTCTTGGCCTGGTCGATTATGACGTGGTCGATTACACCAATTTGCAGCGCCAAATTATCCATGGTACGAGTGATGTCGGCCGTCCTAAATTAGAAAGCGCCCGCGAGCGCATCCTCGATATCAATCCCCACGTGCAGGTGGATGGGTATGAGGTGCCGCTGACCTCGGCCAATGCTATGGCGATCCTCGAACCTTACGATATCGTCATTGATGGAACGGATAATTTTCCTACGCGTTATCTGACAAATGATGCCTGCGTGCTTTTGGGAAAGCCAAATATATACGGCAGCATCTTTCGATTTGAAGGGCAGGCATCCGTATTTTACGCCAAGGAAGGGCCGTGTTATCGTTGCCTCTTCCCCGAGCCGCCTCCGCCCGGGCTGGTGCCCAGCTGTGCCGAGGGCGGTGTCCTGGGCGTGCTTCCGGGGACTATCGGTGCGATCCAGGCGACGGAAGCGATAAAATTAATCATCGGCCAGGGAGAACCGCTGATTGGGCGCTTGCTACTCTATGATGCGCTGGGTATGACCTTTGACGAGGTTTTTCTGCAAAAGAATCCCAACTGTCCTGTATGCGGCCCCAATCCGACGATAACGGAGTTGATTGATTACGAGCAGTTCTGTGGAATGCCGGCCCATGATCGCAGTCTTTATGTAACGGCCGTTGAGAACGACACGGAAGTGTCGCAGATTACGCCGCTGCAATTAAAGAAGCGGCTGGATGCCGGGGAGGATTTGCAGATCCTTGATGTGCGCGATCCGCACGAATGGGAAATCTCCAATCTGGAAAATCTCGGCGCATTTCTGGTGCCGCAAAACGAGATCCTGGAGCATTTGAGCGAGCTGGACAAGACACGCGATATTGTCGTGATGTGTCGCAGTGGGGCGCGCAGCGCCGATGTCATTCGCGAGCTGCAGAATTATGGTTTTACACGCTTGCTGAACCTGGACGGGGGGATCAACGAATGGGCGCGAGAGGTAGATCAGAATTTGCCGGTCTATTAAGTTAACTCAAATTGTCACCTAGTCATTACTTCTAATCGAGATTGGTCCAATTTTTCAAAATCCATATTCCTAATCATATAGTGATTGAAATTGGACTAATCTACTGATTGAAAATAGGATAAAAGGAGAGGACGGCCTTGGTTTGTGGCTGTCCTCTCTTTATTTTAATATGTTGGGAAACGCACAGGGGCGCGCTTATCATTACTTTTGGTATAATTAACAGACGATTATCCTCTGACAAAACTAATGGCGGAAAAGGACCACGCACTCTTGCCCTCAGAACCCAATGTTATTTGCCTGGCCGGCGGCGTCGGTGGAGCGAAGCTGGCCGATGGCCTGGCACAGATATTACCCCCTGAACAACTGACAATCATTGTCAACACGGGCGATGATTTTAAACATCTCGGCTTGACGGTTTGTCCTGATCTGGACACGGTGATGTACACTCTGGGAGGTGTGGCGAATACACAAACCGGTTGGGGACGAGAAGGAGAATCCTGGATTACCATCGGCGAGATTGAACGGCTTGGCGGCCCCGCCTGGTTCGGCCTGGGCGACCTTGATTTGGCCACGCATCTTCTGCGCAGCAGCTTGTTGGCCGAAGGACGAAATTTAACGGCCGTTACCCAACACCTTTGCCGGCAGTATGGCATTGAAACAGCGGTCTTGCCGATGAGCAACCAGCCTGCACCCACCCATATCATCACCGCTGAAGGATCGCTGCCTTTCCAGGAATGGTTTGTTAAAGAGCGCTGGCAGCCGGTTGTTCGCTCCGTACAGTTCCCGGAGAATGTAATCGCTTCGGCACAGGTGACACGGGCTCTGGAAACCGCGGATATTGTTCTTATCGCACCATCAAACCCGTTTGTGAGTATCGATCCTATTTTGAATGTTTATCCCATTCGCGAAATGCTCATGGATTTACCACGAGCCGTAGTGGCGGTCTCTCCGATTGTCGGCGGTAAGGCGCTCAAAGGACCGGCGGCGAAAATGATGGCTGAAATGGATATGCCGGTGACAGCGACGGCAGTAGCCGGTTATTATGGTCAGTTGATCGATGGTTTTGTTATCGACAATCAGGATGAGGCACAGGCCGCTGACATGGATTGTTTTACTTTGGTGACGGATACGATTATGGGCAGTCGAGAGGACCGCGTGCGCCTGGCGCGGGAAACTCTCGACCTGGCAGTACGTATCGCCGCTGCAGGGGAAAATGGTTGAGAGCATAGTGCTCATGGATGTTTGGACCATACTGCCCGTCAAATCGCTGGCCGAAAGTAAAGGGCGGCTGGCTCGCCTGTTTTCGCCCGGCGAACGCGCCCAGTTGATGCGCAGTTTGCTGGATCACGTGCTGGCGACGATTCAAGATGTGCCGAGGATCACGAAGACGCTGGTAATCAGCCGGGATCCCGAAGTTTGGCGGCTCGCCCAAACCTATGGGGCCTTGGTGGTTGAAGAAACAATGCCTTATAGTCTTAATAGCGCGGTTGAACACGCCTATGGGTTTGCGGCTGAAAACGGCGCCAGTGCGGTGTTGATCTTGCCGGCCGACCTGCCTTTTGTAACGACGGCCGATATTAACCTGATCCTTGATGCCGGCCTGGGTGATAGCCACGGCAATGGGGCAGGTGGGATGACGGCTGTAGAATTTGCGCCATCCCTTACGCAGCCCGCCAATCCGCAGCAGCCGGTAATGGCGATTTGTTCAGATAGGCGCGGCAGCGGAACAAATGGGTTATTATTACGGCCGACATTGGATTTTAAATTTCATTATGGTGTAAATAGTTATAATGAGCACATCAAGGAGGCTGTCGAACGCAATTTCCTGGTCCGTCTGGTGAATGCCGCTGGTTTGCAATTTGACCTGGATACAGAAGAGGATTGGCAGATTTTTCAAAACGATGAGCGAAGTAAACCGGTAAGTGATTTTAGTAATTCGGTGATTTAAACATCAAGTAATAAGAGGAGTGTCCCATGTCCCCAGACCGTGTAGCCTTATATTTACAAGATGCCCATTCATTACAAGAGGGCATCGAGCTTGCGCAGTATGCTGAATCCAAGGGATTTGAAGCTGTGTGGCAGGCTGAAAGCCGACTTGTCCGCGATGCCATTGTGCCCATGGCCGCTTTTGCAGCAACAACGAACAGGATAAAAGTTGCCAGCGGCGTGACAAATAACTGGACGCGAAATATTGGTTTATTGGCGGCAACTTTTCTGACCCTGGATGATTTGGCGCCGGATCGGATCATTTGTGGTATTGGTGCCTGGTGGGATCCCCTGGCCAGCAAGGTCGGTATTAACCGTCGTAAACCCTTAACGGCGATGCGTGAGACGGTGGAAGTGCTCAGACGACTGCTGAATATGGAGAACGTTACCTATCATGGCGAGTTCGTCAATGTGGACGGCGTTCAGCTTGACGTCGTGCATGGCAATACGAATCCGAGAAACGTACCGATCTATATCGGCGCAACGGGTATGAAAATGATGGAAATGACCGGCGAAATCGCCGACGGCGCCTGTCTGAACTATCTTGTCAGCCCCAAATATAACCTCCAGGCGATAGAAGCGCTGGAGCGCGGTGCAAAGAAAGCCGGGCGATCGATCGATGATATCGACCGGCCGCAGCTAATGATCTGTTCCGTGGGCCGTGACCGTAAGAAAGCCTTAAACGCGGCGCGAAAGATGATCACCCAGTATTTAGGGCAGCAGCCGCATTTAATGAAAGCCAGTGGTGTTAGCCAGGAACTGCTCGATGAAATCCATCAGGTTTTGACCTGGCCGGCCACCGATGAGCAGATTGAGAACGCCATGCACATTGTGCCCGACGATGTGGTGCAGATGTGCACGGCAAGCGGTTCCCCAGAGGAAGTACGTGCTAAAGTTCGCGAATATATAGACAACGGCGCGACCTGTCCTATCCTTTATCCACTCGGCGACGCAAAACTAATGATTGATGTCTTTAGTGAAGGTTATATGGCCGGATAGGTATCTGACTGGTTTTTGTTGTCAATGAAATTCACCTGCAGCCGGCGGTACAATGCGTAAATTTTTGGTCTGGGGTTTATGGATTATCCTGATCCTGGCAATCATTGGTATTGCTTACTTTGCCTGGACGAAATTGTTCAACCAACCGGAAGAAGAGGTCCCCGATATCGCGACCCTGGTGTGCAATCAGGAATGCGCGGATCGGGGACAATGTGGTACGGCTCAGGGAGATGGCAACAGGATTGTTGTCCTTGGAGGGAAGGACAGCCCGGTTGTCGAGGCTCAAAAGCATGATGTCTTTTTTCTTTCCGGATCTACTGTCGAAGTTAAATCGAGTATGGAGGTGACGTTGGCCGAAGTTGAGGGTGGTGGGGAGTTCTCGCAGACTTTTTCGCGAGTTGAGTGGCTGAACCCAATGGGAGATATCACGGAGACAGGTTGGGTGGCTGATTGGTGCATTGAACGAGAATGAACGACGATTACAGCAGTTCCCTACTTACCGAATTATTAAAAGCCCAGGATGCGGGTGAACCGCTTGTCCTGGCGACGATCATTCAAGCACGCGGATCGGTGCCTCGCCGGAGTGGAACTAAGATGTTGGTTTATGGCGACGGCCGTATCAGTGGAACGATTGGTGGAGGTGAGATGGAGGCGCGAATAATTGCTGAGGCGCTGGAATGCCTCGCTCTCGGCGAGACGCGTGTTGTATCCTACTCTCTGGTCGATCCCCAGCGCGGCGATCCCGGTCTATGCGGCGGGGAAGTGGAGGTTTTTCTCGAACCTTATGCCCCCCCGGCTACGCTGCTGGTGATCGGCTGCGGGCACGTCGGCAAAGCGGTCGCCGAACTTGGCCATTGGTTGGGATACCGGGTCCAGGTCAGTGATGATCGCGAGGAACTGGCTTCACCAGCCAATATTGCGGACGCCGATCAGCATTTACCCGGCCCGGTCTCCGAGATATTATCCCAGGCGCACATCCATCAGAATACGTTTATTGCCGTTTTGACCCGTAATGTACTCCTAGATCGTGAGCTTCTCCCTTTGCTGGTGGCGACGAAAGCCCCTTACATAGGCGTTATCGGCAGTCGCCGGCGCTGGCAGGAGACGAGAAAATTGCTGTTGGAAGATGGTATGGCTGCAGAAGACCTGGCGCGCATTCATTCACCAATCGGACTGGAATTGAACGCCCAAACTCCGGAAGAGATTGCCGTCAGTATCCTATCGGAGATAATGATGCTGCGCCACAGCGGGAGCGGAAAACGTCTGGCCGACAGTCAAAAGGAACAAGAAGCGCGATAATAAAGAAAATGAAGAAAAAACGAACTGTAACCCATTATGAGATTCCGGCGAGCGTGAGCGATGTTCTGGCTTTGTTACAGGAACACGGCCGTGCGGCACGCCTGATCGCCGGTGGAACTGATTTGTTGTTAGAGTTGGAAAATGGCCTGCGCCCAGATGTTACGGTGCTGGTTGATATAAGTCGTGTGCCGGGGTTGAGCGATATCCGGCAGTCTGAGTCGGGATCAATTCACCTTGGGCCATGCGTTACCCATAACCAGGTGATCGCCTCGGAGTTGTTGGTCAAGCATGCCCTTCCTCTGGCTCAAGCGAGCTGGGAAGTTGCTTCCCCGCAGCTGCGCAACCGCGCGACCGTGGCCGGAAATTTAATCACGGCCAGCCCGGCCAATGATACTATTTCACCGCTGCGCGCACTTGATGCCCAGGTGACGCTGGAATCGGCCGTTCAAGGGAAGCGATTTGTGCGCCTTTCCGATTTCTATACCGGGGTGCGCAAGACCGTGATGCGTGATGATGAGATGCTGACCGGAATTACTTTCCGGCCCATGGAAGAAAAAGCACGCGGTGTTTTCGTAAAGCTTGGCTTACGCGATTCCCAGGCGATTTCCGTGGCGAACATCTCCGTCATTCTAAACTTCGAGGAAGACGGCCGAACCATCCGTGCGGCGCGTATTACGCAAGGTAGTGTGGCGCCGACGATTATCGATTCGCCGGAAGCGGAAGCTTATTTGCGTGGCAGGCAGCTGACAGATGACGTGATCGATAAAGCAGCCGCATTGGCCGCATCGGCGGCCACGCCCATTGACGATATCCGCAGCCCTGCTTCTTATCGCCGCGAAATGATCCGTACAATGAGCAAACGCGCCTTAGAAAATCTGCGCGACGGCTGTGAACGAGACAATTGGCCGCAGGCTATGGCAATGCTTTGGGGAGATACCGCGGGACATTTTCCAACCGGCCCATCCTATGCCGGCAGTTTTGGTTCCAGGTCGATTGTGACTGCGACCGTCAACGGAACGCCGTTATCAGCTCCTGTTGAGCCGCAGCAGACGCTGTTGCGCTGGCTGCGTGAACAAGGTTTGCTCACGGGTACGAAAGAAGGCTGTGCTGAAGGTGAATGCGGTGCCTGCACTGTGTTCCTCGATGGGATGGCTGTCATGTCTTGCCTGGTTCCCGCCGCCCGTGCTCATGGCGCGGAGATCACGACAATCGAAGGACTGGCGAGTTGGTACAAGGGTGGCGACTTGCATCCCCTCCAGCGTACTTTCATCGAAGCGAACGCTGTACAGTGTGGTTACTGCATCCCCGGTTTTCTCATGTCCGGCGCGAAATTACTGGAAGAAGAAACAAATCCGGAGCTGGCGCAGATCCAACAGGCATTCGCCGGTAATCTATGTCGCTGCACCGGTTATTACAAGATCGTTGAAGCTGTTGAAAAGGCGGCCGCGATGGCGGCAACGGCCGATACAAAGTGAGCTTAGCTATGAGTACAGATACCTATATCGCACAACCTACCTATCGCGTCGATGCTCTCGGAAAAGTGACCGGTTCCGATCCCTATCCAGGAGATGTTACCCCACCGAATCTACTGCACGCTAAGACCATGTTTAGCGGCCAGCCGCATGCACGCATGCTGTCTATGGATATCAGTAGGGCGGAAGCGCTTCCCGGGGTTATCATCATTCTCACCGCCAGGGATGTCCCGGTTAATGAGTATGGACTGATTTTCCCCGACCAGCCTGTTCTCGTCGGATTAGGCAGCTCGAAGCCAAACTGCGATATCAGTTGTTGGGAAGGGGACCAGATAGCGGTCGTGGTCGCCGAAAGCGAGGCTATTGCTGAAGAAGCCTGCGCGATGATCGAAATTGAATGGGAGCAACTGCCTGTCATTACCGACATGCTGGAAGCGCGCAAGGATGAGGTGATCATCCATCCGGAACAGGGTAGTAATATTCTAAAACATCTGCGCATTCGAAAAGGAGATATGGCCGCAGGTTGGGCCGCGGCCGATATTGTTGTTGAAGGGAATTATCATGTGCCTTACCAGGAGCATGCTTATTTGCAGCCGGAAGCAGGTGTAGGCTGGATTGATGAAGAAGGGCGCATCGCCATTAATGTATCCGGGCAGTGGACTCACGAAGAGCGGGAACAAATTGCTCATGCCTTAGCGATGCCTGAAGAGGAGATCCGCGTGCAGTATGTGGCCATTGGCGGCGCATTCGGCGGCCGTGAGGATATGTCGATCCAGATTGTGCTGGCCCTGGCAGTGAAAAAACTGCGCGAGTTGGGCATTGAACGCCCCGTGCGTATTATTTGGTCGCGTGAAGAAAGTATCTTGGGCCATCACAAGCGACACGAGGGTTTTATTAAGACGACCTGGGGAGCGACAAAAGAAGGTAAATTGACCGCAGTAGAGGCGGAGGTGGTCTTAAACAGCGGCGCCTATGCCTATACAAGCACCAAGGTTTTGGGGAATGCCCATTTAATGGTCACGGGTCCTTATGTGATTCCCAATGCCCATGTAGACAGTTACGCGGTGACAACCAATAATGTCCCTGGCGGGGCTTTCCGTGGATTTGGTGGCCCGCAGGGAGCCTTCGCTTGCGAAAGCCAGATGAACAAACTGGCCGAAGCGCTGGAAATAGACCCGGTTGAGCTGCGGCTGCGCAATGTGCTTCGAGAAGGCAGCATTACGACGACCCAATCTCCCATTCCTCAAGGAGTGAGTATTGCTGAGGTGGTGGAAAAATGTGCTGCCGAAGCTGGGTGGTTTGAGCCGTTACCTGATCTGGCGGGAGAGAATGGTTTCTCCAGCTTGCGTACACTTGTAACCAATGAGAAATCGCTGCGCCGGGGGCGGGGTTTTGCCTGCGGTTTGAAAAACGTGGGCTTTTCTTTTGGCGCGCCGGAGTCCTGTGAAGCAATTATTGAACTACATGGCCAGGCGGAAATTGAAAAAGTCATCTTGCGCCACGCTCTCTCCGAAGTAGGACAGGGCTCGCATACCGCCGCGCGTATGATGGCTGCTGCGGCGGTCGGCGTACCGGTCAATATGGTTGAACTCGATCTGAGCGATACGGCGACCAGCGGTAATTCAGGTTCTGTGTCCGCATCGCGTATGACCTGGATGGCCGGCAACTCAATTCGCATGGCCGCGCAGGAGGCTTTAGCCGCCTGGGAGAACGAGGATCGTCCGGCTGTCGCCCATGTTGTTTTCCGCCCGCCGGCAACAACAATGTTGGATGACGAGACAGGTGAATGTGAGCCAAACTTCGCTTACGGGTATATGGCCCAGGTGGTTGATCTCCAGGTGGATATCGATACAGGTCGCATTCACATTCAGCGCGTGACCAGTACCCATGATGTGGGCCAGGCGATTAATCGCGGTTTGGTTGAAGGTCAGATAGAGGGGGCTGTCGTACAAGCTACAGGTTATGCCTTGATGGAGAATTTGCAGCTTAAGGATGGCCATATTCTCAATCCCTTATTGAGCCAATACCTGATCCCGGGCATAAGCGATATCCCGGCCCATGTTGATTCGGTGATCATGGAAATTCCCGATCCGATTGGTCCCTGGGGTGCGCGAGGGGTGGCCGAGATGCCTTTCATACCCCTGGCTCCAGCTATAGCAGCTGCGCTTCATGATGCAACCGGTATCTGGTTTAATGAAATACCGCTTACCCCCGATCGCGTCATCGCCCGGCTGCGCGAACATGGTATAGGCGGATAGGTTCATCAAAAACCTTGGAGGCCTTTCGCTGTAAGTTTACGGTGACAATTTATTAGGGACCTCCAAGGTTTATATCCAATAAATCCTCCGAAGCTAATGCAAAATGAGCCCTTTTGACAGGGCGTTCCCGGTATGGGATGATGTTGCCCATGCTATTTTCCTGGGAAGGTGAGCCGCAAATTCCTACTGACGAGGTGAATTAAGATGAAGTCGATCCGCTTCTTCCACGTAATCCCCGCCCTGATTATTCTCCTGTTAACAGCCCTCATTGGAACTGTTGGGGCAAATCCCCAAGCTGACAATAGAAACTTTTTACCCGTGATTAACGGCGGCGGCTGGCCGGCCGTTGACTGCGATTTGCCGGAAGATAACTACGGGTCCATTCGCGTCACGGACGATCCCCAAAGCGGCGATCCGGAGACCAACGCCGACATGCACCTCGGCTACCGGGGCTGGGCGCCGGTAAATGCCGCCCATGAGTTGGTAACTATTGATGGAGCAGGTAAGGACCCCAATGCGCCGCAGTTCCCGGCACTATTTGGCGATAATCGCACAGCGGCCATCAGCGGCACTTATATGCGCTACCGCTGGGATTGGGATTGTAATTGTCCCAACCCCGACGATCCTCTTTATTCCAGATATGAAGTGACCGTACTGGGGCTGGCTGTCCAGTCGGGGGAGACCATCTATACCCCGGAAATAGCCGATAATTATATTGATGAGGGCAAAGGTTACGTTTACCAGGTTTTATACGCTGGTGATTCAGGCATAACGCTTTACAACGGTACCGATGATGACTACCATGGCTACGTGGTGCACATTGAGGATGTCTGTGTCGATCCCGATCTGGTCGATCTCTACTGGAATTTGCATGAGGACGGCCGTGATGAACTCCCGGCGCTGAAAGGACACCAGGCCTTTGGGGTCGCCTTAACCAATGAAATCAAGGTCGCCGTACGCGATTCCGGCAGCTTCCTCGATCCGCGCTCGCGCCTGGACTGGTGGCGGGGACGTTGATTGGATACGTTTTCTCCTTGCCTGGATAGCCCGCCTGCCTGTATGATCCGCTTATGTTATTTGCAAACCATTTGATCATCGTCCGCGGCGGCGGCGATCTGGGGACCGGTGTGGTTTATCGCCTGTTCAAGACCGGTTTCCCCGTTTTAGTCCTGGAACTGCCGGACCCGCTTGTCGTGCGCCGCGAGGTGGCGCTGGCCTCGGCCGTTCTTGAAGGAGAAATTCAAATTGAAGACATGACCGGCCGTCTTGCGGATGATGTCCCTGAAGCGTTGTCCTTGATCGATCAGGGGATTATTCCTGTCCTGATATCGGCCGATTTGGAACCGGTAATCGCCGCCTTACCCTTACCCCCCACGGCCGTTATCGATGGCCGCATCGCCAAGCGCAATATTGATACACGCATCGACCAGGCGCCCCTTGTCATAGGGTTAGGCCCTGGCTTCTCCGCCGGACAGGACTGTCATGCGGTGGTCGAAACAAAACGCGGCCATACGCTGGGGCGTGTTATTTGGCAAGGCAGCGCCATTCCCAATACGGGAACACCGGGCATCGTTGCCGGTAAAGGAGCGGAACGGGTCCTCCGCGCCCCGCAGGATGGTCTTGTTCAATGGCAGGCAGCGATTGGCGACCAGGTCTTGTCCGGTGAGGTCATGGGCGATGTGAATGGGGCTGCGGTCAAAGCGCCTTTTGATGGCGTTGTTCGCGGCTTGATTGCTCCGGGAACGGCCGTTAGCAAGGGTTATAAAATTGGCGACGTCGATGCACGTGCTGATCGCGAAGCCTGTTTTACCATTTCCGATAAAGCCCTGGCTATCGGTGGAGGCGTCCTGGAAGCAGTCCTCACCCATTTAAATGCGGAATCAGTAATCTAAGAGTCCACCATCCATTATTCACGATTAAGAATTATTCCATGCCATATTCTCTAACTCGGGCATTTGACTTAACCTACCCGGATGGTCCACAGTTGATATCACCAAAAT
>JBJYWP010000036.1:13701-47702 GCA_046259485.1 Promineifilaceae bacterium (SeqCode)
TGTGGCACCACAAATTGTGGCCTTTACCGGCGCCGGCGGAAAGACTTCCCTGCTGGTTGCTCTGGCGGGAACTTTACCGGGCACGTTGGTCCTAACCACGACCACGCGCATGGCAAAGGAGCAGATTGATTTCGCGGCGGCAACGCTACCGGCTGCTGTCTCGCATTATCCTAACATTTCATGCATTGCCTGTACGCGAATCTCGCTCATTATCGGTCCCGATGCGCCGGATGATAAGGTCGCCGGGGTAGGCCTGGAAGTTCCGGCGCAGTTACTGGCCCAACCCGGGGTCTCCTTTGTCCTTGTAGAAGCGGATGGTGCGCGGATGCTGCCGTTAAAAGCACCCGCGGCACATGAACCGGCGATTCCCCCACAAAGCAACCTGGTTATTCCCATTGTTGGGATCGACGCCTTAAACCACCCAATCGCTGACACTGCCCACCGGCCGGAACGGGTCGCTGAGCTGCTGGGAAAATCGATTGCGGATCGGATCGAGGCCCTGGATTTTGCTACGATCGTCACCCATCCAGATGGGGGATTGAAAAATGTCCCGCGGGCAGCGCGCGTGATCCCGGCTATCAACAAAGTTGAAACCGCGGAACAGCTTCATGCGGCAAGGCGCGCGGCTGGAGCGATGTTAAAGGAACCGCGAATCCGGCAGGTGGTACTCACGGCCGTCGAACGTCCGGATCCGGTATTGGAAGTGCATAAACGCATCAGGGCGGTGATTCTCGCCGCCGGCGAGTCATCGCGTATGGGCAGGCCAAAATTATTGCTGCCCTGGGAAAATACAACCGTGTTAGGCCGGACAATTCAGAATGTCCAGGAATCGGCCGTCTTCGACAGCCTGGTTGTCATGGGCGCGCAGGCGGAAGCGGTCGCCGGGATTGCCGGGGAGAGGGGCGTGCCGGTCTTGTTTAACGAACGGTACGCCACGGGAGAGATGTTGTCTTCGCTGCAAACGGCCGTGGCTGGCCTGCCGGATGAGATCGACGCCGTGTTGGTGGTTCTCGGCGACCAACCGCTGGTGGGACCGGCGATCATCGATCAAATTCTCACCGCCTATTGGCAGGGCAAGGGGGATATTATCGCCCCCCAGTATCGTTCGCGGCGCGGCAATCCCGTATTGATCGGCCGTCGTTATTTTGAGGAATTATTATCTATACCCCGCGGTGGCGCGCCGCGTGATTTACTACGAAAATACCCCGTGTACCAGGTAGAAGTCGGTTCGCAGGCGGTCCTCCTGGATATCGATAATCCTGCTGATTACCAGGACTTACGGCCGTAATGTTCAAAAAAGGTAGCGATGTTTGGCGCGAAGCGGTAGATGAAGTGTGAGTCGTTTGACTATTGAGGTGATGGTATGGAAGGAAAACGTGTTGAAGAATCACGCATAGTTTTGACCCAGTTGATGAATGTGACAGACGCCAATACCCTGGGCAATGTTCATGGCGGTTTGATCATGAAATTATGTGATGAGGCGGGGGGCATGGCTGCTTCCAAACACAGCCGCCATGCGGTTGTCACTGTTGCCGTCGATTCGATGCGCTTTCACTCACCGGTCAGGATTGGAGACCTGCTTACAGTGACGGCGGAAGTGACCTGGACCGGCCGTACCTCGATGGAAACGCGCGTCTATGCCACGGCCGAAAATGTGCTTAGCGGCGAGGTAACGCATACAAACACCGCTTTCTTCGTTTACGTTGGACTGGACGCAAACGGCCGTCCTACGCCGGTGCCGCCGCTCATTCCCCAAACAGAAACGGAAAAACGTCGTTTTGCCGAGGCGCAGGAAAGGCGAAAAGAACGCCTGCGCGCTCGCGCTTAATCGAGGACCTTGATCATGCGCCGTTTTTCACGATCCCTGCTGATACTTGGCTTTACGGCCGTTTTCGTTGGCTATCTGAGCGTCTGGCTGCGCGGGCCTGGCGTGGGGCTCACTTTCCTGGGTGTGGAAATGGGTGAATGGTTTAAGTTCCTGGGCCTGGGATCGAGGCGTGATCTTTTTTACCTACCGCCGATTATCCTGGGATTAATGTTGGTCATTTGGACCTGGACCTGGCCTGCCACGGAAGGTTTCGATTGGCGTGGCTGGACAGCCCGCGGCCTGGGTATTTTTGTCAGCTTACTCGCTTTCCCGGCGATTGAGGATATCAGGGGGCCGGTACGTGGGCAGTACCTGCTGCGCGTGGTTTTAATTGGCGTAGTTATACTTGTTGCTTTGATTACCGGTTTCTGGCGTCCAAAGGGGAAATGGCGGCGATTACCCTGGTTATTGCTGGCTCTTCTAGGTCTAATTGGCGCACTTTTTCCCACCCGGCTTTATTTACAGGTGCAGCCATTTCTGAGCGATATCCTGGGGGTGCCAGTGAGCGCCGGTTTGGGATTTTGGTTAAATTTGCTGGGGAATATCCTGATTGTGGTAATCAGTTTATACCAGATACTGACAATCGACGTTGGAGAAAATAAGAAAATAGGCGTGGCCTACTAGCTTCCGGCCACGCCTAGAGTTGCAGTTTTATTATCCCCCCGCGCGCATGCGTTCTTCGATATAATTGATGGCATCGCCAACAGTGTTAATCGATTTCGCCTCGTCATCGGTGATTGTGGCTTCGAACTGCTCTTCAAACTCCATAATCAACTCTACCAGATCGAGAGAATCTGCGCCTAAATCCTCGCGGAAACTTGCTTCGGGGACAACCTTGTCCTCATCAACGCCCAGAATATCCACGATAATTGCTGTCACGCGTTCCTGAACATCGTTCATGGTATCTTGTGTATCACTCATTGAGATTTTTCTCCTTACCGCATACTATGTGATGATTGCCCGGCTATTTTAGGTGCATTAAATAGATTGTCAAGCCACACGGCCGTTCCTAACATCAGGTAGAAGGAAAAAGCGAGATCGACCAGAAAAAAGCTGTGATCCACCAGCCCGTGAATTAGCATGGCGGCCAAACCGCCGCTAAAACCGGCGGCAACAGGAAGCCACTTGGCCGGTACGGATTTCAGGTTGTGACTCAACGTGCGGGTCAGGTTAAAGATCAACCACGCTCCGGCCGCCAGCCCCAGGATTCCTAGTCGTGTTGCGAAGTCCAGGAAGATATTGTGGGGATGGTTCAGGTTGGGTTCTTGCCAGGCGGCATCCAGGATATAACGCCCGCGATAGGCGTACAGGAAATTATCCAAGCCTACACCAAACAGCGGGTGTTCGCGGATCATTTCCAGACTGGAGCGCCAGAGGTTGATACGGAAAACACCGCTAGCGCCGCTGAGATCGAGACGCGCAGAGAGCTGCGGTAATTGGCGGGCGATGAAGAAGCCGATAACAGCCAGAATGACGAATGCGGTTGCCCAGGGCCATGGCGAACGGCCCCGACTGCGCATCCAGATCGAGAAAACGACCAGTAAACCGGCGGGAATTCCCAGCAGCAGGCCGCCGCGGCTGAATGTCAGCAAAAGGGCAAGACCGACCGGAATGATCGCCAGGGCATAAGCCCATCTACGTCTTTGGGATGCACTGTGACCCAGGAGGATCATGGCCGCTAAGAGAGGCAGCATGCGCCCTAAATAGAGAGCCACGTTGTTGGGCGATCCATAAATTGAACGCAGGCGCATGAGTCCCCCTTCGGCCGTGATCAAATTCTGTCCGCTTGCGTACTGCCACAAGCCGATAAGAGCAACGATTAGCCCGCCCAGGACATAGGCATCCAGGATGACCCACATCTCTTTTTCTTCTGGATTCAGCATGCGCAGTACCAGGTAAAAGAGCGCCGGTTCGATGATGACTGCGCGCCACTCGTTTGTGGCCACGTCCAACCGCTCGGTGAACAATAAGGAGAGAGTAGCAACAGCCGTGAAGATGAGCACAGCGTAATCCGCGGCATGCCAGGTAAACCTTTTCTCCTGTATTTCTTGGCCATTCTTGCGACGGTAAGCCCAATTTACCAGCTGGTGCAGGGTGAAGGCGGCTAAAGTGACCAGTATGAATATTTCCACGGGCGAAAAGCGATAAGCCAGGATTGGCTTGGTTAATTGCGGTACGTAGAAGGGAAAGGTAAAAGCCACCAGTGCCAGACCCCAAGCCGGGCGCAATGTAATTAATACAAAGAGGACTACCAGGGCTATGAAGTAGAGAAAGAAATAAGGTGTAACGTAAAAGATGGAGGCCGCCGCAGCCGTTAGGGCCAGCTGGCCGCCATCCCCCAGGCGGCGGTACATGCCGGCTACCTGTCCGCCCCAGGTAAGCCAGCCGGTCAGGGCGACAATGATCGCGGCCAGGGCGGTAATGGCAATCTGGACCTCATCGTTCAATGCCGAATAGCTTGCCTGAACACGTCTGCCCATTGTGCCCCAATCAGCACGCCGCGCGATGTAAATACCAAGACCCAGAAAGAACAACCCGGCCAGAATAAGAAATGCGATAGGCCAGCTGCTTCGAGGACCCAGGGGAGCGTAGCCTACCGAAAAGCCGTTCAGGGCCCATTGATCCCAGCCGCGGGCGGCAACAATTTCCATCGTATGCAAGCCGGAAGCAAGACCCCTGGCTACGGGGACGATGGTCAGAAAATCTTCTGACGGATCCGGCGATGAGAGCACAAGGGCTGTCCCGTTTTCATCGTGGGGAAGGGCATTGGCAGGCTGCCCATCTACAGTCACATAAAGACGGGCGCGGAAATTTGCGCGGCGCACCCGCAAGCCGGCATCTGTGCCCCAAAAAGTGAAGCGAACTTGATCTGCTTCATCTCCGGCATCCGGCTGGCTGATATCGGCGCCATATTCGGGCGAAAACCGCCATCCCCCTGCGTACTGCTGCGCGGGATCCTCTTCTTGCGCCAGGTGAAAACCGGGATAGGCAACGGCCGGATCGATGCTTTGGAGATAAGTCTGAATCGCATTCGCGACCGGCCGGCCGGCTATGCTGAATCCCCAGTGTGCGTCGTCAGGATCGCCGTGAGGCTGCCAGTTTTCAAGGAACATCAGACCCATCCACGGCCACTCGCGGCGTGCCCGATCCAGGGCGGCTACAGTCCACTGCGCCTGTTTCTCAGCGCTGACCTGGCCCCATACCGAGGGCTCGCCGGTCCATCCGGAGGGCAAACTGTTCCAGCCCCAGTTGCCTGCCCAGAGTGCTTTGTGCCCGTCGCCGTACTTTTCCATTGTTTCGCGCATGGCGATAGCGCGGCTGAAATTCGGGTGAGTCCGATCGACCTGCCGGTCATCGGGTCCCGTGGAAAACCCATATGGCTTGGCGGCCAGCACGTCGAAAGAATCCGCGGCGCCCGCCTCATACAGTTCTTGCAGATAGAGTGTTTCGGTGAGATTCTGAGGGCCGGTTTCTTCAGTCGGCGCCAGAGGGGCAGCGACGATCACCGCGTCACTGTCAGCAGCACGAATTGCTGCAGCTGTCGTGCTGAGCAGCGCGCCATATTCGTTGGCGTTAACCGCCTGCCCGCCCCAATGGCTCGTTAGATTGGGTTCATCCCAAACGATGTAATATTGGACAGTATCGCCATACCGTTCCGCAAATTGGCCGGCCCAGGCTGCAAATTGGGCTGGATCAGCCGGTGGGGCGAACTGCTGCTCGGGATCGCCATCCAATAAGGGGATCAGTGCGAGATCTTGGCCGGCCGCGGCGGTTACCAGGCTGTCGGCCGACTGCCAATCGAAGTCCTCATTATAATAAAAAGAGTGTTTGATATGCTGGATACCAAGATCACGAACCTGCGCCAAAGAGGTTTCCATTTCCTCTTTGGTTAAGTCGTCTAGATAAACATTAATGCCTAATTCGGGTCTTGCATGGGCAATAGGTTGGGGTAGATCTTGAGGAATGCCGCGGGTGAGGAATGCCTGGCGATAGTAAAGCGATCCGGCCAGCAAGAAACAGAGACCTCCGACAAGCAGAAGAAGCAGGGAAACGGCCGCTTTGCGAGATCTGCTTGATTGAGGCAAAGTTGTTTTTGATGAGTTTGCGGATTTTGCTTGTTGGCTTGTCAATTTGTCAGGGTTCAGGCTTCCTGCCAGAGCGCGCCAACCTCATCCGGCAGCGAATCAGCCACGTCGTTGCTGATATCTTCGCCCGCAAAACCCTTTAGCTCATGAAATACAGCCCGGGTGGGATAAAGAGCGAATTGGGCATCGGTGTTTCCACCCAGTCTGGCCACTTCTTTTAGAAATACCGCTTGCGGTTTATGTTTATCGCGAAAGTGCAGGAGCCAAAACTTCCGCTTTAGATTGAAGGCCAGTTCGTCCGGCAAAGTTTTGGCCAGCCGTTTTTTTGTTCGTCCGTCCAGGTTCGTGCCCAAGGCGCGTAAAACGGCCGTGCTCCACTGTTGGGCGATCTCTGGTGTCCTTAAACGCCCATTTTCTTCCACTCGTTGGTAATAACTCGATAGGTCAGCACCGTTGCTTTGCGACATCTGAGGAAATTCTCCGCTTTGTTGATCTCTTTATTCAATAAGTCTAAAATAAGCAATTGGCTTCGCTGGGCTGTAATACGATTGACGTTTGCCCACGAAGGGTTATACTTTCATGTCTTTTTCGGAAATCGAGCGAATTATATCCGAAATAAGTGCTGCGATAAAGTTCCCCTCAGGAGTGAGGAGTTAAGAAACGAAGGATAGTACAATGTCTGATCGAGTAACGATCGTCGCCGAACCACGGGCGGTGACAGGAAAGAAAGTTAAACAATTACGCCGCGAGGGGGTTGTCCCCGGCGTTATTTACGGCCAATCAGAACCGGTGAAGATTCAAATGGATGTCAAGCCGTTGCGCCGAGCGCTGCGCGTTGCCGGAACCGGCCAGCTGGTTGAAATCAATGTTGACGGGAAAGGCTATACGGTGCTGGCCCGTGAGATTCAACAGCATGTCACCCGCCGTGACATTATTCATGTCGATTTCCTGGAAGTGGACATGGCTTCGACTATTCGTTCAGAGGCAGCCCTCTTTAGTGTCGGTGAATCACCTTTGACAGATACAGGTGAAGGCATCATCGCCCAGGTGCTGCACAGCGTGGAAATCGAATGTTTGCCTGATGCTCTGGTTTCGCAAATAGAGTTTGATATCTCGACTATCGAGACAACAGATGACAGCATTACTGTCGCCGATCTAGTTGCCCCTGAAGGTGTTGATATCCTGACCGATCCTGAAACACTTATCGCTCGATTTGAATATTCGGCGATAGAGGAAGAGGAAGAAGAGGAATTGGAAGAAATGGAAGCGGGCGATGTCGAAGTTATCGGCCGTGAAGAGGAAGAAGAACTGGACGAGGAGTAAACTGTCCGATTCTTTTCTTAATTGGAACCAAAGGCGGGCGCATTGTGCGCCGGCCTTTTTTGTTTGTCTCCATGACGCGTTACAATTCCAGGCATGCAAAGCTGGAAGCAATGGACGCTGTTTAGCCTGATCCTTCTCGCAGCCCTGGCCTTGCGCTGGACAGGTATCGACTGGGATGGTTACCATCATTATCATCCGGATGAACGCTACATTACCTGGGTAGCAACGACGATAGAATGGCCTGCCGACCTGGCCGATGCCTTAAACCCTACAAAATCTTCGCTCAACCCATTTTACTGGTATCCGGAAGCGCAGAGCATGGGCATCGAAGTGCTGCAAGACGAGGCGCGCAATTTTGCCTATGGACACGTGCCCCTTTATCTTGGGGTTATAGCGACGAGAATTGCCGAACGCCCGGGATCTTTGGCGCAGGAGATTTTACCCCCTGATTGGCTGGTCACGGCCGATATTTTCAACGGCATGTCAGCAATCGAATTTCGCCACCTCACGGCCGTTTCCCGCGCTTTGACCGGCCTGTTCGATGCCGGGACCGTGCTCCTGATTTTCTTACTTAGCCGGCGCATTTTTAATCCCGCGGTAGGCCTGCTGGCCGCAGCCTTGCTGGCGCTGAACGTCATGCATATCCAGCTCTCCCACTTCTTCACGGCGGATCCTTACCTCACATTCTTTACTATCGCGGCCCTTTATTTCATGGTGCGTGCTGTTTATGCTGCGGACGCTATGGGAGCGCATAAGGGGCGTTGTTCTCCAACCTGCAACCTGCTCGTCGCCGCAGTTTTTGTTGGACTAGCCATTGGAGCTAAGTTCTCGGCTTTGCTGCTATTTCTACCCCTGCTTTTTACAAGCTGGTTTGTGCTACCCCAGCCGCGATTTTGGCGCTTACTGGCCGTGTTTGCCACAGCCGTCCTGACATTTGCCATTACCAATCCCTTCGCCATTCTCGATTTAAATTGTGAATTGTTTATCCCGGCAATGACG
Organism: Promineifilaceae bacterium (SeqCode); assembly: GCA_046259485.1. Classification (GTDB taxonomy): domain Bacteria; phylum Chloroflexota; class Anaerolineae; order Promineifilales; family Promineifilaceae; genus JAACFF01. Next base: position 21,976 of record JBJYWP010000036.1, read on the forward strand.
CTTAGTCCTATACACTTTCCGGAGTTTAATTTCGGTTCTTGTTACCTCTCCAATATCCTCACTCAGGGGGCGATGGTTCGCGGGCAGTCCGATCTGGGCTTTACGCGCCAGTATGACGGCACTTGGCCTTATCTTTATCCGATTGAGATGCAGCTGCGCTGGGGTATGGGGTGGGCGCTGGGCCTGCTGGCTTTTATTGGATTTGCCTGGGCAATCTGGATCACGGCACGGCCGTTATGGGAGCGATGGCGGCGGCGCAAAGAAAACTACGCACCTGATCCACTTTCTCCTTCGACAGTCAGCCTGCTGATCTTGCTTATTTGGGCCATCCCCTTCTTTCTCACTACGGGGGGCTTCTACGTCAAATTTATGCGTTACTTGCAGCCAATGACGCCGCTGTTGATGCTTTTTGGAGCGGCCATGATCTTTCAACTGCGAGATAGGCGTATCCGGCTGGCCGTCTTGTTACTGGTGCTGTTGCCGACGGCCATTTACGCCTTCAGTTTCATGAATATTTATAGCAGCGACCATCCCTGGGATGAAGCGTCACGCTGGGTGTATGCCAACGTACCCCCGGGGACATTGATCGCCAGCGAGCAGTGGGACGATTCACTCCCCACGTCAATGCTTGTTGATGGTCGGATTCGCCGCCGGGCCGAATATCTCGATCGGCAGTTGAACTGGCTTACCGGCCCTGATGCTGCAGATAACGAGTCCAAACTGGAAAAAAACCTGGCCCTCCTCGAACAGGCGGAGTATGTGACCCTGCTCTCGAATCGTGTTTACGGGGTCGTGCCCCGTTTGGAAGATCGCTACCCGCTTTCCCATGTCTACCACCAGCTTCTTTTTGACGGAACATTGGGTTTTGAGCCTGTTTACGTCAATACAAGAGTTCCCGGCTTGTTCGGCTTACACCTGCTGCCTGACTCCTTTGTCTGGCCCGATCTTCAGCCTCCTCAGGAAGTTGTTGATTACCTTGATGAATTTAGCGGGATCACCGGCGGCCGTTTTGATGAGAGCTTCACCGTGTACGACCAACCATTGGTGATGATCTTCAAGAAAGTTGAACCTAAAACCGCCGCGGAGATGCGCCAGTATTTTCCTGAACCATAGCCGAGGTGGGCCACTGAGCTATAATCCGATCTGAATAAGAAGGCGCCGGCATTGCACGCTATAGCAAACATTTCACTAAATTCTGCAAGTTGGTCCCTATTTTTGTAGTTTAATCATGAACCAGATCCAGGGAAGTTCCCGCACCTACCTTTTCATAACCGTCTTTATTGCCGGCATGAGCACCCTGGCGGTTGAGTTCACGACCAGCCGCATGATGCAGACGGTCTACGGCACCTCAAATATTGTGTGGGCTAATGTGATTGGCCTGGTGCTCTTTTTCCTGACGATTGGCTATTTCCTGGGCGGCTGGATGGCCGATCGCCAGCCGAGTGAGAAGGTCTTCTACATCCTCGTGACCATTGCCGGTTTTTGCAGTGTTTTCTTCTTGCTCTTGACCAGCGTCATCTTGCACAGCGCTTCGACAGCGATGGCCGAACTGGCGGTGGGAGCGATCGCCGGTTCTCTGGCCGGCGTATTTTTTACCCTGGCTGTGCCCATGACGCTCTTAGGGTGTATTTCACCTTTCGCTATCCGCCTCGCTGTGCGTGATGTGGGAGAAGCGGGGCGCATCAGCGGCCGAATTTATGCCATCTCTACCTGGGGCAGCCTGCTGGGAACATATCTGCCCGTTTTATTGGTGATACCGCTGGCAGGCTCGCGGATCACGGCCGTCATCTTCGGCGGTGTTCTACTGCTTGTTGGGCTATTTGGCTTATGGCGCATGAACCGGCGCGCGGCAGCGGTTGGTTCGCTGTCGATTTTATTGCTGCTCCCTTTTATCTGGTTCTGGTCTCGGGGTGGGATAAAGAATTATGATGGTCAAATTTTTGAAACGGAATCCGCTTACAATTATGTGCAGGTGGTACGGCAGGGGGATTGCAATTACCTGCTGCTGAATGAGGGACAAGCTTACCATTCTTTCTATTGTGATGGCGGGCGTGTGCCGCGTGTTTCCGTCTGGAGCATCATGCTTGCCGCGCCTTACTTTAACGACGCCTCCAGTGAGAATCCCATTCGTGTGGAAAAGCTGGGTGTGATTGGCCTGGCTGCGGGTACCATTCCCAAGCAGTTTACACGGGTATTTGGCGCGCCGGCGGTCGATGGCATTGAACTCGATCCGGCTATTGTACAGGTGGGAAGGGATTATTTCGCGCTTACCGATCCCAATATCAATGTTTTGGTCGGCGACGGCCGTTACGAACTGAATCGCCTGCGCGGAGGTTACGACGTCATCACCATTGACGCATATAAAGTGCCTTATATCCCCTGGCATATGACCACGCGCGAATTTTTTGCGGAAGTGCGGGACCAATTGACGGAGGATGGTGTTGTGGCTATTAATGTCGGCCGTGCCCCAGGTGATCGGCGGCTGGTGGAAGCGATCACAGCGACCCTGCTGGAAGTGTTCCCGACGGTGCACGCAATTGATGTGCCCGGCGCTTTGAACACGATCCTCGTCGCTACAGTACGGCCGACCGCGGCTGAAAACCTGGCTAAAAATCTGGCCGTGCTCGATCCGGCTGCTGATCCCCTTTTGCGCGAGGCTTTGCAAACGGCTGCGGCAAACCTGGTCCCGGCCACCGCGGGAGAGGTGCTTTTTACCGACCAGCGCGCGCCGGTAGAGACAATTATTGATTCATTGGTGCTGCGCTTCTTAGTGCAAGAAGCGCCGGGCGGATTACCGGGTCTTGGTGCTTAGGCTTTTCATTTTCACGGAAACTTCCTGCTTTTAGTGATGCGGGTTATAGTTATGATAAGTTTCCGGGAAAGTTTTTTTGATTGGAGTATATATTGGAAATAACAACCCTCGACAAAATAATACGCTGGCTGGTAATTCTGGCCATACCGGTGATGCTCACCGTCGGCACTGTGCGATTCCTTATTTCATGGGACCATCCCAGCTATCCTGAGTTTGAATATGGCCGGATTGCGCCTGATTCGTTTGGTTTCAGCGATGAAGAGCGGCTGCAGTTGGCGATGGACACCATGGCTTATTTGCGCCGCTCCGAGCCGGCCTCCGAAGTGATTTATATGCTGCGGGATTTACGCATTCCTGGTACGAATAAAGCCCTCTACAATGAGGCCGAGATCGGGCATATGATCGACGTTAAGGTAGTCGCGGATGCCTTTAAGCCTGCATTTTGGCTGTCGGCTATCATCGTCGTCGGAGGCCTCATTTACTTGCTCGCTCGCGAGCAGACACGCTATTTCGGGGCGAAAACGATGATGTTTGGCGGTTTGTTCACCGTGGCCCTGGTGTTCATGGTCATGATCTTCATGTTTCTAGCCTGGAACTGGGCCTTTACAGTTTTCCACAATATCTTCTTTGATGCTGGAACTTGGCAGTTCTTATATACCGACTCGCTCATCCGCCTTTTCCCGGAGCAGTTCTGGTTTGACTTCGGGACAATTTGGACGGTGCTTATTCTCCTTAGCGGCGGCCTGTTCGCCCTCGTGGGTTATGTATTGAGTAGAGTCTGGTCATAGAGCCGCCGTCTGGATGGGTGAGCGATGAAAAATATTCTGATTACGGGTGTTTCCTCGGGCATTGGCTACGCCACAACGACTGCGCTGCTGGATAAAGGATATCGTGTGTTTGGCAGTGTGCGGCGTCAGGAAGATGCCGATCGTTTGCAGGAAGAATTAGGCGATGGCTTTGTACCGCTGTTGTTTGATGTGACCGATTCGAAAGCTGTTGGCACGGCCGTTACTCAGGTCTCCGACGCCTCAGGGGATGAAGGGCTTTACGCCTTAATCAACAACGCGGGCATCGTCATCCCCGGCCCCTTGAAGTACACGCCCTTGCAGGAGTTTCGCGAGCATTTTGAAGTCAACCTCTTTGGCTTGCTCGATGTTACCCAGCAGTTTTTGCCTCTGCTGGGTGGGGAACTGGAATCCCCTTTTCCACCTGGCCGGATCATCAATATCAGTTCCACAAGCGGAAAGGTTGCTTATCCCTTCATGGGCGCTTATGCCTCGACGAAGCATGCCCTCGAAGCGTTGTCGGACAGTCTGCGCCGCGAAATGATGCTCTATGGCATCGACGTGATCATTATCGAACCCGGCACGACCAACACGCCGATCAAGCATAAATTCGCCGATCGCATACGCCGCTATAAAGAAACGGATTACGGCCCCATGTTTGCCGGTCTGGAAAAGCAGCTGGCTGAGCGGGAGACGACAGGCCTGCCGGTTGAGAAAGTCGTCGACGTCATTGTTGAAGCAGTTGAGAGTGAACATCCTAAGACGCGTTACCCCATACCGCGCAAGTGGTTGACCAGCTGGATCCTCCCGCGCTTTTTACCCGACCGTTGGTTGGATCGCCTGGTCCGCGGCCAGCTTGGCCTTGATAATCAGGATAAATCAGCTTAACCAGTTAAAACCCTTTAATATCTTGATTATCCGGTCCTGATAAAAATGAGGCGCCGGCAAGAACATCCAAAATAACAAGCGCCCCCGGCTTGACAATAAAAGAATATATGGCGTATGATAATTAGTAGGTTTGTAGTATTATTCGGACCTGCGCTGCCAGTATTTTATAAAACGACCCGATCTCTAAAATCGTGGAGGTAAAAAGATGACGGAACTTATTGATAGTTCGGACGATATTTTGGAAGGTGCCTACATGGAAACTCCAGAATTCAAGTTCTCCCTGGGCGACAAGCTTCCTCTTCCGGAGGTTCATGCCGATCCACTTGCATTACAGGAAAGACAAATTGATGAAAATGACCGCCTGCCCATCTATTTCCTGGCCAGCGGCCTGGCGGTTCAAGGGGCAGTGGCCAGAGTCGTCTTGCGCAAGGCGCATCGTGGTTTGCCGCCCGGTAGAGGGTGGGCAACGGGATTCATGGTATCACCCAGTCTCTTCTTAACCAATAATCATGTTATCCCCGAGCAGGCTTTTAATGACAGCATACGCATCCAGTTTAATTACCAGCAGGATGCTCAGGGAATGGATGAGGCTACCGAATCCTATTTGCCGGCGGCTGATGTTTTCCGCACCAATCCAGCGCTTGATTACACCTTGATACGCTTGCAGCCTTTTGAAGATGTGGCCGGAGAAGACGAACCAACCCTGGCCGGCAGTCGTTGGGGTTTCATTCCTCTCAACGAATCACCGCTCTATCGTAAAAAACAACACTTCAATATCATCCAGCATCCCAAGGGAGAACCTAAGCAGGTCGCGCTGCAAGACAACGAGATTGACGAATTATTCGATGCTTTTGTACGCTATAAGGGGGATACAGAGCCTGGTTCCTCTGGGTCGCCTGTCTTCAATAACCTGTGGGAACTGGTTGCCCTGCACCATGCCGGAGGTGCTCAGGATGCCTCAGGAAAATGGCTGAATAACCAGGGTGTTCGTATAGATGCAATCATTAAGGATTTGCGCGATTCCTTTGCCGATCGGCAAGAAATTTTGGATGAACTTGGCATTTCTTAAATTCTAGAATGTAGTTTTGCAGGCAGCCGTGCACATGAAATGGCTTCGGCGATAATGGTGTGCGTGACGGCCGTGTATTTTTCTTTTAAGGTTAAGGTGGGTCCATTTTGATGGCCGCTCCGCGTGAATTGATCCGCAAGTACGAGCCGGTACTGCGCTTTGGTACCGACAAGATGGGTAAGCCGGAACTGTTTTTCCCCATGGCGGCACGTGACTTTGTGCATACTTGCGGCTTGCGGCGTCGGAAAATCGGCTGGGATCGCAATCCTGGCCAGACCTTACTCACCCGTCTAAGTTCTGTCCCCAAACCGCAAAACTGTTACCTGGTATTTGCCGCGGGAGATGTGCCAGATTTTCCGGCCGATCTCTTGATGGAATTGGCGGATAACGGTCTGGAAATAGGGCCTTCACCCTCCGGCAGCGATTTTACCCTGGAAGCTCTTGATGCCGGAAGCAGCGTGACCCCGCGAATCTTGCTTGATGCACAGCAGGCAGAACTGCTTGAAGCAGCTGTGTCCTCACAAACAGCGGTTAATCGCCGCCCAATTAACAGCGACGAATTATCGTCCTTGATCAACAATTGGGCGGGGGGTGAGGTGAATCATTCAACGGCAGTTGTATCTTCCCCTTTTGGCTTTGAAACTGTGATGGGCAATTGGGAATGGATGGAGTTTCCGGCCCTGAACCCGCTGCCGGGCGCGATTCGTGACTGGGCCGTACAGAAATATGCCCCCTTTAGAGACTGGAATCTCTGTCCCCCAGTTTACCATTACCACGTCTGCCGTGATCGTGGCTACCAGGTACTGCAATATTGGTTTCTCTATCCTTATAATGATTGGGCCAGCCATGGTGGAAATAATGATCACGAGGGAGATTGGGAAGTCGTTTACGTTTTCCTGGACGAGCAGGAGCAAGCGCGCCATGTTGCTTATTCAAAGCACGTCACAATCCCCTTCTTGTATGGCCCGGAAACGGCCGTTTGGCAGGATGTTGAAAAAGTGGATGGCACGCACCCAGTTGTCTATGTAGGTTGTGGATCCCATGCCGGTTACTTGAAACGGGGCGAACATCGATACTTCATGTATATCGATCGTGCCAAAGGGGATCATCTGACTATCGGCCCAGGAGCGGATCAATCTTGGGGAGAACCGGTTCAATTGAGCGGTAAAAAATGGAACAGTAGTTTTTCAGGACCCTGGGGGGCGCTGGTCAAGACCTGGTTCGGCAAAGTGTTGCCCGATACCGAAGGCCCGTCATCTCCGGCGCAGAAGGGGGATAAGTGGTCAAACCCCGCGAAGTGGGCGGCTATCCCACCGCTCCGTTAGCGATGTTTTGATTAGTTGGCCTGGCTCTGCCAGGGGAGTCATATAGGGAGAGGTCATGACAAAAAGAATGACAGCAAATGGAAGAACGGCTGCCGTTGATCGGGAAGCTGGAAAGACCATCTCTGACGCGTTAGAATCGGCAGAGGATATGAAGCGGTCAGGGGCAGATTTTGGTGAACCGCGGTTTTTAGATGTACTGGCTATCGCCAGCGATGCGCTGAATATCCGACCCCCGTTATGGGCCTCATCGATATTTGGCCTGCCATACACCTGGATCCCTCCTTACGGGCGATTTTCCGAATTTAAAATCCTTAACCTTTGGCGGCTTGGGCGGACCATCAAATATCTGGTGAATGTCATTATCCCTTCTATTCCGCGCACGCCTCCACCTTTCGGCCCACCGCTGCTTAACAATCTCTTCTGGAAGCCGAGCGTTATCTTGCAGCGTCCAGATCATAATAATAATTACACAACCTTCGCGGATGAGGCCTGGTTCTTTCTTAATGGCATCATGACTGACGATTCCGTTGCCCAGGTGAATGCCGCTTACATTTCATACTTATTCCACCGTCCGCTGACGCTTATTCAAAACTCGACGGATTCCTTCGTCATCGACATGCTGCAGTGCATGATTGGCAAAGAATGGGCGCAAATGACGGAGCCGGTAATCAAGGCTTTCCCCGTGATTTATGATGCTCTTAAGAGCCCTCAAAAACGCAAAGTAATTGTTATCGCCCACTCGCAGGGTACGATCATCATCGCTAATGTGCTGCGCCTGTTATACGCTCTGGTGGGACCGCCGACCGAGGAGGCGCTGGAAGCGTTGACAGCTGAAGCAGAATATGCCGGGCCGGAATTCGTTTATCCTGAACAGTTCCCGATTGACCTGAATGATTTTGAGCAGATAGAAGAACAGGAGCTGGCTAAGTTAGAGATCTATAGCTTCGCGACCTGTGCCAATGTGTTTACTTACTTCAAAACCGGAGAAGGAGAACGGCCGCTGCCCTGGATTGAGCACTTCGGTAATGAATTTGACATCGTAGCACGTTTGGGAATGCTAGCACCTAATTCTAAAGCACGAGAAATTCAGATCGAAGGTCCACGCTATATGCGGCAAAATGCCTGGGGTCATTTTCTTAACGAACATTATTTGTCGGGCATTGAAGAAAAGCAAAAAAAGGGACGAAAACACGGAGGCGCGGGAACGGCCGAACCCTTTGAATTGGTAAACCCCGCTTCGCTGGCGGTGCAAGTTGGGTATGGCCCGAGGCTTTATGAATATATAAATGGGGGTTCACTGAAAACTTAAATTATGTTATGATAAATTGTTGTTGGGGACTGAATAATCAAATACCCGATATTTAGTAAGGAATAAATCATCATGGACATGATTGATAAATTGTTTATGCTGTCGAAAGAGGTTGAAGATAGGTACGATGCCCGTGCCGCTGAACGCGCTGCTTCCCTGGAACAAATCGAAGAAGGAAATATGCTGGATGCCCAGGATGATCATGTCCGTGCACGGCTGCAGCGGTTAAATATCGATCCGGACACGCACGAACAAATTATGGATGAGGTCCCCGGCGCTTTAGGCTCGCTGGGCATCGTTGATACGATTGAGGAAGATGTCAATGTCCTGGAGCGGATTCTGGGCTTTAATGATCTCATTCCCGTTCATTTTCTTGAAAAAGGGTGGCTCGCGGCGAGAGCTGTCGGCCGAATTCATATCTCCAGCGGGTTGGGCTTCGGCACAGGCTTTATGATCTCACCGCGTTTGCTGTTGACGAATAATCATGTTTTGCCCGATAGGGAAACGGCAGCACATAGTTATATTGAGTTTGACTATCAGTTAGGGGTAGACGGCCGTTTGATGCACATGCAGGAATTTGATTTCATGCCTGACGAGCTCTTCATCACCGATCCCGACCTCGATTTTACGCTGGTTGCCGTAAATCCCTTGAATACGGGCGAGTGGAGAGTCGCTTCGTATGGCTGGCTCCCGCTTATTGCTGATGAGGACAAGGTAATTGTTGGCGAAAAATTGAACATCATTCAGCATCCCAGCGGTGAGAGAAAACAGCTGGCTTTTCGGGAAAATCTCCTCGAAGATATCCTGGATAATTTCCTTCAATACAAAACGGACACCGCTCCGGGATCGTCCGGTGCTCCCGTGTTCAATGATCAGTGGGAAGTCGTTGCCCTGCACCATTCTGGTGTGCCCAAAAAGGATGCTGATGGGAATTACCTGACCCTCGATGGTGGGATTTGGAATAAGTCGATGCCGGTCTCACAACTGGCCTGGAAAGCCAATGAAGGTATACGCATCAGCCGTATTATCAAATTTGTTGATCAGCAGATGCTCCCTGATTCGGCCGTTAAACTTTGGGAAGAAGCCAAAAGTGTTGAAAAAGCTCCGATCCCGAATGGAAATAAGCCACAAATTGGTGGGACACAAACTGTTGGGCAGCACGCGGTAAAGATTCCGACGCCTGATAGTAATCTGGACGAGGTGCCCGATGAGCTTGCAGGTCCCCTCGCAGAGCTGCAGGCGTTTTCCGAGCGCGTTTATTACGATTCACAGCAGGATGAACAAGGCCGCAAAGAATATTACGGGACGCTGGCCCCAAACGAGAAATCCGAACCGGCATTTGATTTAAAAACGGCCGATGGCTGGCACATCATCGTCGCCCGGCAGATGCAAAATGATGGAGAAGATGGTCAAAGTGCCCCCACATTTGAACAGCTACAAAAACTTTTAGAAGAGACACATACGACCCGCCCAAAGTACGATCCAACTAAAGAAGTTTATCCTTGGATTGATCTTCATGAAGATGGCAAGATCCGCAGTATTTATTCCGGTAAGGTTTACGATCCGGCCGACTTCATCAGCGAGGATTTCGCCGTAGAACAGGCCCGGACTCAGCAGCTGCTGTCCTATCGCGCCAGGGAAGAGATGGCGACGGAAGCGGATATCGCCGCCTTTGAGATGTTGCTCGAAGCACAGCTGCCCTACAATTGCGAACATGTCGTCCCGCAATCCTGGTTTTCGCGCAAAGAACCTATGAAAGGCGATCTGCACCATCTTTTCGCCTGCGAGAGCGGCTGTAATAGTTTCCGAAGTAATATCCCTTACTATGATTTTGAGGATTTTGGTGAAGCGACACGCAGTGAGTGCGGTAAAAGAGTCGGTAATAAGTTTGAGCCGGATGCCGGTAAAGGCGCTATCGCGCGGGCCGTATTTTACTTCCTGGTGCGTTATCCCGGCTTGGTTGGCGATCAGGCAGATGAGTTTGAACAGGAACGGCTGCCATTCCTTCTGGCCTGGCATAATCATTATCCGGTGACGGTCTATGAGCGCCATCGCAACCAGACCATATTTGCCAAACAAGGAAATCGCAATCCATTCATCGATTTCCCACAGTGGGTCAACCATGTTGATTTCAGTAAAGGCTTTGGATAACGAGATATTTCAGTCAGGTAGTAGCGCAACCATTACACTGACATACGTATTGATCGGCAACCTGGATCTCTGAAGAATTAAGAAACTGACCAGCTTTTTAGGAGGTATAAATGACCAAGTTTGACCTGGTATTCGAAGGTGGGGGCGCGAAGGGCATGGTTTTTACCGGGGCTCTGCGCGAGTTTGAAAGGCGGGGGCATACGTTTGACCGCTTGATGGGCACATCAGCCGGGGCGATCATGGCTACCTTTCTTGCCGCGGGCTTTGATTCGACGGAGATGATAGAAGCGCTGAGCGAACGCGTGGATGGCAAGCCTGTTTTTACACGATTCATGGGTGATCCCGAATCCTTTGACCAGAGTGTGATAAGTGCGAGTGCGACGCGCGAGTGGCTGGAAAATGCGGATATTCCAATTGTACCGCCGGCCATGGAAGAGCAAATTGATGATTGGATCGTTGATAATCTGCTGAAATCAGACCTTTACCGCCATATCTTTTCCTTCGTGGAAAGAGGCGGATGGTATTCGGCCGATGGCTTTTTGGAATGGATTCGCAGGAAACTAAATGAAGGGACTTACAAGGGGGAACCACGCCGTTTTAGCGAAATGACCCTTGAAGAATTTTACGAGAAGACCGGCACCGATCTGACGCTGTTAGCCGCGGATGTCACCGGCAACCGCCTGCGGGTCTTGAACCACCGCACCGCACCGAATTTACCCCTGGTCTGGGGAGTGCGCATGTCTATGAGTGTTCCTTTGCTCTGGCAGGAAGTGATTTGGGATTCTGATTGGGGAACGTACCGCGATGCTGCGATAGCTGGAAACGCGATTGTGGACGGTGGGTTGCTCTCAAACTTTCCCATTGAACTTTTCATCACTGAAGATCCGATGTGGATGAAAATTATGGGTCCTAAAAAAGAGAATGCCTTGATTGGTATGTTGATCGATGAGACAATCCAGGTCCCCGGTGTTGATTCCGATCCTGATAAACCAAGCAGTTCTATAGGCGGAATGCGTACGGTGAGCCGCTTAAAGGGACTGGTGGATACGGTTACGCAAGCGCGAGATAAAGGGGTCATCACTGAATATAACCAATTCGTCGTGCGACTGCCGGCAAAACATTACGGTACAACTGAGTTTGATATGCCTGATTGGAAGCGTAATGCGCTCATTGAGGCGGGGGAAAAGACGATGATAGCTTATCTAGATGAGATAGGTGATCAGATACCCAGTACCTCGCCGGCTTTTGAAGCATTGGGTTTTTACGATCAGGCAGATGAAGTAGCCGCGCGTATATTGGGCGAACCATAGCAATTACTTTAGAAATCATTTACCCAGGAGATAAAGCATGGCAAGTTGTTTTGAAGTGGCGATGGCATTGATAGATGGCGGTTTTATTCGGGATGATGACCTGGATTCAGTAACGACAGTCCTTGTGGAAACATTGTTGGCTACCGGTACGATTAAGGAACGAACACGCGCGGTGGAAGACAAGACCGTGGATGAGGAAGTTTACACCGCGGCTGAATATGTGGCTGGAGCCGACGATGCAACGGCCGATTTTGAGGATTTGAATCGCCAGGCAGAAATTATGCTTGAGGCCAAGGAACGCCAGCTGGCCCATGAAAAGATTATCATCAAGGCCGATGAAGTGATTAAAAAGAATGCTAGTATGGCCACGCAATCCCTCGTAGAGCAAGGTTTTATTGAGGGATCAAAAGCAGACCGGGTTGAGAAATTAATAGCCCAAGCGTGGTCCTCATAATTAGGGGATTCCACAGCCGGTTTTTACTTTCAAACGATCAGTCAAATAAATTCCCCGACCAGGTCTCAAACTGGCGTCCCTTGCGTTCGTCATCCTTATAGAATGTGAGATAGGTAAAAACTTTATGGTCGATGAAGTTTTTACCGTCTTTGGTGACGTCATATAAGGGGTGCCAGGTGCCGGAATTGAAGCACCACTGTTGGTATGGTTGGCCCTCTTTTTCCGAAATCGCAAGTGGTGTGGCCTCATAATGATGTGTATGGCCGTAGACGAAGTAGTTAGCCGTACGATTTTTAAACGGATTTTCTTGAAGGGCGTACTTGGAAAAAGAGATATCACCACCCCATAGCTTGTTAGTGATCCAGGTAACCAGGCTGGTAATCGTGTCGAAGGAGAGCAGACGGGTGAATTTTAAGGTCATTTCCATGATATCGACAGCGTCAAAGGGATTCAGCGAATCTTGTTCTCGTACAAAGTCTGATTCGAGGAGTTCGTCAGTCGCTTCATCCCAAATACGCCGCACTTCAACGGCCGTTGGTTTGTCAATCTCGTAACGGTCCAGCAGGGATTGGATCCAGATCGGTGATAAGAGCCGCGGCCGTACATTGCCGATCTGATCTAAATCATTGAGAAACTCTGCTGGTAGATCGCCGCTCATTTGCCGGCGGACCTTAAAGGGGAAGCCGTTGATCAGATCGATGACAATGGCATCTCCAAGAGAAGCGTAATCACGTCCTCTCGGATCATAATTAAATGAATCGTAAATATCGCCGTGGCGGGCAAAGACACGATGGTCCCTGAATGCACGGCTGATCGCCTGTGATTCCAACGGATCATGTGGGAAAGGTCCCGGTGGATTGGCCAGGCCCATGGTCGTGACGATTTTCCTGCGTATTGTCTCGAAATCAGCGCCCGGTATATGCCAAAACCAATCATGATTGCCTACCATATAGTGGATTCTGGTTTCTACCGGCAGCCGTTTCTGGTTGCGTGCGGGAAAACCATAGGCGGTGGATGGGGGAAGGGTAATTGGTTTATCGCTCGATAGACGGCGTAACTGCTTGAATGACTCCTTGTTTCTGACCAGGATGTCATCGGTGATTTGTTCGACCTTACGCAGCAGCCGCGCACGCTGTTCTTGATCTTTCAGGTTGTTCCATGGGCGCGCATAATTGTCATCACCAGTCATTTCATCGCTCCATTGTGTAGAGCGAATGAGGTCCAGAACATCACCCAGCAGCACCAGATCAATCGTCTCTATCGGCTTATAGGGTCCCGGTTCTCCGCGAAAGGAGGCGAAGTAAGCGAGTTCCTGTAAACGGCCGCGGAATCTTGAAAAAGCATCGCTGGAAATGGTTTCGGCCGTTGTTCCATCTGTGAGATGAAGATCGCTGATAATGACTAACATCTGTGCCCTCCTGTGTGTCTTTAATTACTTAGCGTTAATTCCACAAAACTTGTCCGGTAGGGATAGATCCACACTTCCTCGCGGAATTTCTCCTCACCTCGCCGAACTTCGACTTCGTAATAGCCGGCGGCGACATCATCGAAACTAAAATTCTCACTCCAGCCCTCATCCGCGTTGAGTTCCCCATCGGCATTGGCATAGGTGGTCGTTTCGGCATATTTCGAGGACGCATCAATGCGTCTTAGAAATATTTGCTTTCCATGAACCAGCTCCCCTCCCGGCCCGACGACTCGTCCGGCCAGTGTGCCGTGATCGGGGAAGGGGTAGAGCCAGAGCAGAGGATTTCGCGTGCTGTCATAGCTGTTTTCCCCGACGCGCACCTCAAAATGAAGGTGCGCCCCATCAGCCACGCCGGTCGCGCCGCTCAAGGCGATCACTTCTTGCGCCTCCACATGCTGCCCTTCTGCTACCAGTATTTTGGACAGATGTCCGTAAACATTGTAGACCGCCTGGCCCAGGAATGGGGTATCCAGTTGAATAACAATCAGATTCCCATAGAAGTTCGCATGTGGACCGTATATTGTTTCGGCGTCTGTCCCGGCGACAATGACGGTACCGCTGGCGGCGGCCAGGATCTCCGTCCCTTTAGGGACGTAAAATTCCACCCCATGATGAGGTCTTAAGGTGCCCCCGCGCGTCCCGCCATAGGGATATGCTTTATCAGTCCACACCGTGCCCCCTTCAGCAATTGGGCGGCGCAGCCAGTAATGTTCATTGGGAGAAGTGAAGGGCAGCGCCGGGGGCGTGAAGGTTGGCAAGGGTGTTGGTGAAGGTTCGGCCGTTGCTGTTGCCGCTGCCGTGGTAGGCATACTGGCGTTAACGGCCGTTTCGCTCTTTGCCGGTGTTCCCGACGGTTCAACTTCGACCAGGGCGAAAGACGGCGGATCTGTGGGCACGGCCGTAGGAGCCTCGACCCACTGCACGGGACTGGCCAACGTCGCTGTTGGGGCCGGCAGCGTTGCCGTTTCAGTGGCAGCCGGCATAGCCGCCGTATCTGCCTGGCAAGCGCTGAGAAGTAGCAGCGCTAACAGGAGTAAGATCAAAGAAATGCGCAACGTTTTTCCATCCCTGTTACTTCCGCAGTTCCGCGTTTAATAACCTCCACGCTCTGCGGCGGTTTTTTGTACCTGCTTAACCACTTCGGCGACTTGATTTTCGAGGCCGGCAACTTCTTCGCGCAGGTCATCAGCTTTCGCTTTATCTTGCAAGCTGCTGGCATTGACCTTGACATTAAGAACGGCTACAGCGACGGCTGCCTGGGCTAATAAGGCACCGGCTGCGGCATCGGTCGCCGCATTTACGTTGCCTATACCGGCGATGTCGCTTGCCAATTGGGCTGCTTCCAGGCTCAGTTCGGCTACACATAGAGGCACCTTCGCCGCGGTCAGGGTTGCTTCCTCGATCGCAGCAGCTTTCTCCTCTTCTGTGACGTCCTTCAGACGATAGGCATTCATCACGTTTTCAAAGGCTGCAGCATCCTCCGGGATAGCTTCTGTCAAGCGGCGGCGAAGTCGCGCGGCTTCTTGTTTAATGGTCTCCGCTTCGACGGCCACGTCGGCATACTTCTTGCGTCCCGTCGTCAGCCCGGCGACCATTTGGGTGAGTGCTGCGGCTAATGCGCCGGCAAGAGCGGCTGCGGAACCTCCACCGGGGGTAGGCGATGGTTCAGCTGTCGCTTCGATAAATGCCTCCGGCGTTGCGTCTTCTTGTACTTCTTCTTGCAGCCGGTATTCAAGAATCTGGCTGTCATGCATCTCGTCAAGCTGTAAATACCAGCGCGCAGCATTGACCAGTGCCTGCTGCGGCGTCAGGCCGATCAGCTCCGCCTTGGTAATCGCCAGTCCATAATGGGTCGCTTCGCGGCGGACAAGTTCTTGTACGCGGTAAATAGGCGTTTTCTCAAAATCTGTGAGATTCATACTGACCTGCGCCTGTCCCTCGACAAGGAATCCCTTCGCCTGTATATTGCGCAAACCGCCGCTGCTGAACCGAATATTGCGCGCGATCTGGTCGGCAATATCGGCATTGTCTGAATTCAGATAGAGATTGTAAGCGATCAAAAACGGCCGTGCGCCAATCACCGTTGCCCCCCAGGGTTTGGGTTCGGCAGGGCCGAAATCAGGCTGTCGATCAGGGTTGGTCGCGACCTCGATTTTCCACAACTCATACTCACCCTTGCGGATAGCGGCCAATCTGGCGCGCTCCGGTCGGGTTGCGGCCTCCGCGTACAGATAGACGGCGATGCCCAACTCTTCACCAACGCGCGCTCCGACCCGCCGGGACATTTCAACACAGTAATCCATAGAAACGTCTTTGATAGGGATGAAGGGACAGACATCTGTAGCGCCAATCCGCGGATGCTCTCCTTCCTGATAATCGAGATCGATTAATTCCGCGGCTTTTTTAATCGCTTCAAAGGCGGCTTGCTCGACCGGTTCCGGTGCGCCGACGAAGGTAATTACGGTGCGGTTGTGATCGGGGTCGGCGCTGACATCAAGGACAGTTACCCCCTTCACATTGCTGATGCTCGCAGCGATCTGGGAATAAACTTCCGGATCACGGCCGTTGCTGAAATTGGGAACACACTCAACGAGTTGCTGCATGAAAAATTACTCCTAATATTTGCAAACAGTGGGTTGTCGGCCTGGGAGAGGCACAACCAGTAAATTTTTACACAAAATGCGATAGGGGACGAACTTGCTAAAGGGCTTCTTCATACTTGCGATTTATAGAGCGATTATCGACGGCCGTTATTCTTCACTGCCTTCCATGGGTTCCTCTACTGAGGTGGGCTTTTGGTTAAGTTCTCGCCGCACCTCTTTCCAGGTACCTTTCACGGGAGGAATGTCTTCTGCAGAGATTTCACGGCTGCTGTAGCGTGCCTTCAGAAAAGCTTTGGTAAGATCGTCAAATTCTTCTTCTACTTCGGGCCATGATTGTTTGAGATTATCGACATATTCATTAGGAGTCCCGCTGGGTTCCCGTTTGACGCCCTGATCGCCGGCCCGGCGGACTGTTGAAAGATAAAAGTAGCGCAGCTGATCGCGTGGGGACAAGCTGCTCACCCGCAGGAAGCGCCAGCGCGATCGTTCGCCTGGATTTTCCTCGCCGGAGCTTTCCGTTTCGCGCATGAGGATCAACGTGTCCTGCAACGAGCGTGCCTGCTTACGAAGGTTGGCCCAGACTTCTTTCAACCAGTTGATAAAACGCTCGATAAGCTGCTGGTCCTTAATGAGGCCCCTCCCGGCCAGCCGTCGTTCGCGAAAGTAAAAGAGCAGTGCCAGGAGGACAACAATGATCAAAACAGACCAAAATCCCGAACTCAACACCATCGCAATCGTTTCTCCGAAATACGACGAGCCGCTCTCAAGAGGTGGCTGCATGAAAGTTGGTTCAAGTGTTGGGGGAGGGGTGACTTCCTCAATTCCCTGCCCTGAAAATAGTGCCAGGAGCATGGCGAAAGGAAGTATAAGCAGGAAAATGATGAGATA
The DNA here is from genome assembly GCA_046259485.1 of Promineifilaceae bacterium (SeqCode). Lineage (GTDB taxonomy): Bacteria > Chloroflexota > Anaerolineae > Promineifilales > Promineifilaceae > JAACFF01. Next base: position 39,038 of record JBJYWP010000036.1, read on the forward strand.
GGCGATGGCCATCCCCCAAAATAGCACGACGTTGATAATCTGGCTTATCGCCGATGTCGATCCAATAGGTAAGAAGGCGGCTATCAGAACAACAAGGGCCAATATGAGAAGGCTGGTGCGCTGCCACTTTTGCCGCGCATTTTCATCTGCATTGACATTGTTTAACAGCCATCGGGCATGGATATTCATCAATCTGGCCTGGCTGAGAAGCCACAGGCCGATAATGAAATAGAGCAATAATGCACTTAGCAGACGTGGTTCAAGACTGGCACGTCCTGAGGCTAGAGGGGCTGTTAATTTTTCGACCGACTGCTGATCTATTGTGCTAAACCCAATCGCGAAGACTAACAAAAGACCGCCCAACAACCAGGAGCGCACGAAAGCATCGACAAGCTCGCCACGGCCGAATTGAATTGGCTGATCCTCGGCGCGTTCTTTACGCTGTGCAAGGGGCAGGCTGTGGAACCGTAGTTCAAATTCGCTGACTTGAAGCTTCGTGAATATCTCGCTGAGTTGGGTGGCCAGGCGCCAGATGATGGCCGCTAGAAGTGCTGTGATCAAGAAATGCCCATTTAGAATAAGGGTTTGCGGTTCGCGCAGATATTCGAACAGCATGTCTTTGGTCGGGATCCCCTGGTCAAAAATTAACCAGCTGGCAATGAATACCAGAATAAGAAGTAGAAGAAGTTCAGCAGCCCGATAGGTAGAGCGATCTAACGGCAGCTGCTGCGGGTGGTTTAACCAGTTGGTGGTATAGATCGATTCCAGAGCGATGAAAAAAAGCAAAAAAGTTGCTCTAAACCAGCGGCTGTCCCCACTAACTTCCACTATAACGGCCAGTAAACCAATCATCAGGGCCGCTAACATAACCGACATTAAGAAGGGTCTGAAAACGTAGCGCATCGGCCGTCCGGAGAGGTAGCGGCGGCGTAAGGACTTCAACTGTTCCTGATCGATTTGCTCGTCTATTCGAGCCAGGCTTGTCATGTGCAGCTTAGTCATTGGGCAAGCGATCCATGAGGCTGTCGCCACAATTCGAGATTGGCTGAGCGCAGTACATGATAAGCGCGAAAGCCTAACTGCCGCGCGCGCTCTCGCGTACGGCCGAAGTGCAGATCCGGTTCCACGGCGATCAATATTGGGTTGAATCCGGAACGAACGAGGTGATGCAGCGCCTGGCAGGTCTTTTCGTCTCCGGCGGCCGTGATAGCCATGATCGTTACTCCCCAAGTCAGCGGTGCACAGGCGGTTGCTGTCCATTGGTCGAGTCCTATCGTGTTCTCACTTTCAATCCGCGCCAAGGTCTCCAGGAGCTTCATCAAATGCGCCCGCCCGCTGTGTGGCAGCAAGGAAGTCGCTGTCATACCACTTATTACAGACTGTTCACTCTCATCATGGAGGAGCCGCCCGCTGTCTTGATCGAAAACGAGCCCTTCCGCTGCAAGCATGGGATCTACGCCGTTGCTAATCAGGCCGACCGGCTGGCGTTGATTGGCCAGATGAGCGGCCAGCGAAGCAGCAACAATAATGGCCCATTCCGTATGATAGCGCCAATCTTTTTTCTCATAACTTGCCTGGTTAAGGTCCAGTAAAATCGCCGTTTCCAGGGAGATCGCCGGTTGGTAGCGGCGGACCAGTAAATGGTTGGCATGAGCACTGGCTTTCCAGTTGATCTGCCGTTGTGAATCTCCGGAACGATACTCTCGTACACCGGCCGGCCGGGCAGGGTCTTCAAAGAGGCGCTGCTGGCTGGCAATCGTGCCGAAGGGTAAACGCGAGGGCAGGCCTAATTCGACTAGAGGGATTATTGCTGGGTAGACGGTCAGATAATCAGGGCCTAATTGCCCGCTTGACGGCTGAACCAGGCCAAATAAATCACCGCTGGTTAATCTCGCCGGCCCGATCTGATAATAACCCCTCCTTCCTGCACGGACCTGGTACTCCAATCGTCTTTTTTGGCGGCTGCCTAATCCGATCGCCCAGGCAGCGGACTCATTGCGGCGAAGTTCTGGGGGAATGCTTTCGGTTACTTCCAGCCAGGGTAAAGGGATTCGGCTTGTGTTTTGCCACAGCAGAGTTATATCGACTGTCTCACCAGAGAAGGCATGGTCGTTAAATTTCCTGCTTCCTTGCAGGTGACGCATGGTATAGGGAACAAGCCAGCGGCTGATGAAATAGATTCCAATGCAAACGTAAACGATGTAGTAAATGAAATCGATCCGCAGCAGAAAAGCTACTACCAGGAGGGTTATGATCAGAATGATCAGGTTCATTTCGCAGACAAATTTTTCCGAATACGTTGATCTATTAGACCGTGCGATTGATTAATTTATCGTTTCCAGAAAAATGAAAATCCTCAATCAAAACTCCCCGATTTCTAACGGCACTTCCTCTAAAATCGTTTCCAGAATTTTGCTGACCGTGACCCCTCGTAGAGCACTTTCGGGATGCAGCAGGCAGCGATGTTCCAGTACGGCAGGCGATAGCAGTTTGACGTCATCCGGGAGGGTGTAATCACGGCCCTTTAAGGCCGCGTAGGCTTGGATGCCGCGGTAAAGGGCATGGCTGCCCCGTGGGCTGGCGCCTAGAATAAGGTCCTTATTATCCCGGGTCGCGAAAACAATATGCACAATATAATCGCGTATCGTTTCGTCCACGTGTACTTCCCAAACCTGGCGCGCCAGTTCAGGGACTTCATAGCCATCGACTACAGCCTGCAGACTCTCAATCGGGTGTTTGCGACCCAGGTTGATCAGCATTTGCCCTTCTGAATGCGGGTCCAGGTAACCGAGACTTAATTTCATGAAAAAGCGATCCAGCTGTGCCTCGGGCAGGGGGAAAGTGCCTTCGTACTCAATGGGATTTTGGGTAGCTATAACGAAAAACGGCCGTTCCAGTACACGCGTCAGGCCATCAACCGTCACCTGTCCTTCGCCCATTGCTTCCAGCAGCGCGGATTGGGTGCGCGGCGTGGCCCGATTAATCTCGTCGGCCAATAGAATATTACTGAAAGCGGGCCCCGGGATGAAATTAAAGGATTGGGTTTGCATGTTATAGACGGAGACGCCGGTGACATCGTTGGGCAGCAAGTCAGGCGTGCACTGCAGGCGTTTAAAGTTAACACCCAGACTGGCAGCCAGAGAGCGCGCCAACATTGTTTTCCCTGTGCCTGGCGCATCTTCCAAGAGGACATGCCCTTCACATAGTAGGGTGACAATTAACATCTCCAGGGCCTCTCGTTTGCCGATGATGACCTTTTCGACATTGTTGATGACTTGTGTGGCGAATTCTTGAATGCTGCTCATAGCAACCATCTATTATTGTACATCAAGTACCCCGCTAATTCCGGGTCTCATGATACCATAAGCGATAACAGTGGACGAGATGTGGGGAAGGTTTACAATACGGCCGATGAGCGAAGAGCAAATGGCCGTGACTTACCCCATCGATGTCACTTTTGATGTTGACCTGGCCGAGCGGCTTGCCCGCCTGGAAAGCTTCAATAAACATTACTACCGGCCCAACAGCTACCTGCACAAGTGGTGGGCGCGCCGCTGCGGTACAACCTTTCGCCAGATATTGAAGCATCTGGTAATTGAAGATAACGATGGGGGGGATTATTATGCGCCTGGCGGCCTGGAAGGCCGGATCATACTCGATCCCATGATAGGCGGTGGTACGACTTTACATGAAGCATTACGCATGGGTGCAAATGTAATCGGCGCCGACCTGGATCCAATCCCCATCCTTCAGGCGCGGGCGACGCTTACAGACTATCCTTTGGCGCGGTTGGAGAAGACGTTTACAAAGTTCGTTTCAGAAGTGCGTAAGGACCTGGCTCATTATTATCGTACCACATGCCCTTCTTGTGCCGAAGAAGTGGAAAGCTGGTATCTCCTTTACGGATCGCGCCGTTCATGTTCCTGTGGGCCAATCCTGATGGTCGATTCTTTGGTGCTGCGCCAGGAAACTGACGGCACCTTGATCCGCCTCTGTCCTTACTGTCGACGGGTCAACAATGATTCCCAACCCTGTATTTGTGGAGAGCAAGGCCCCGTGCAAATCGTGGAAAGAGGAGATAATTCTTGTTCAATTTGCGGCGAAGGTTATATGGAGGATTTAGCCGCGCCCTATTACCAACGCTTTGAGCCCATAGCGGTGAGCGGGCACTGTCCCCAACATTCCTATTTCATCAAACAACCGGATGAACTGGTTCAGAATGCCTTGGCTGCAGCGGATCGATTAAGGCCGGGACTTGAGCTGGCGCGTGAGCAGTTTGACGTTGAACCTGGGCGCAAATCTATCCAATTGATCCAGCGCGGTATTGAGAATTACCTGGACCTCTTCTCCAGCCGCCAATTGCTGGTTTACCAACGAGCCATCGCCGCGCTGCCGGAGAACAATGCTGTTGAGCGGCTAAATTTAGCCCTGCTCATCTCGACCTCCCTGGAATTTAATTCTCTGCTTTGCGGATATAAGGGCAAGAGCAAACGCCGGTCAGGTGCTGTGCGCCATACATTCGCCCACCATGCGTACACCTTCCCAATTACGGCCGTTGAAAATAACCCCCTCTACCACCGCCGGGCGTCCGGCACCTGGAAGAAGTTATTTCACATGCGCATCCGCCGGGCCCGCAAATGGGCTATGCTGCCTAGAGAAAGAGACCTCAGCCATGAAAAAGCGACCTTTGTGCCGGTTGAAGGAGAAATTGACGGGGGCGTGGAAGTAAAAGAGTACGGCGAACTGGGTACGGGTATGCGCCGCTTTTTGCTGCAAACGGGATCAGCCACGAGGCTTAACCTCCCCGATCAAAGCGTGGACAGCATTGTCACCGACCCGCCCTATTTTGACAGTATTCAGTACAGTGATCTCTCCGCCTTTTTTCGTGTCTGGCTGCGGCAGCTGCTGCCGGGAGAAGATGTTTGGGATTTTGATGTCAGCCAGTCGGCCGTTGATCCGCACAACAATGACCAGGACAGCCGCTACATTGAATTAATGAGCGAGATTTTCAGCGAATGCGCCCGAGTGCTGCGACGGCCGAACGGCCGTCTCATCTTTACTTTCCACCATTGGAATCCCAGGGGATGGGCTGCGTTGGCCATTGCCCTTAAGAAGGCGAGATTTCACCTATTGAACTATGCGGTCGTTCATGCTGAGCATCCTATCTCTGTACATATTGCCAATATGAACGCTCTGACCCACGATGCGATCCTCGTGCTTGCTGTCAATGGAGATGGGAGGCAACGCATTTGGGATCGTCCTCCAAAAGTCGACAAAGGCAGCAGCGCCGCCTTTTGCGCCGCCTGCGCCGAACATCTTGGTAAAACATTATCCCAGGAGCTAACGGCCGAACAAATACAGGATCATTGGCAAGAAGCGCTCTCCTGACCTATTAATAAAACCTCTACTCATGGAAACATTTAAAATTCTCTTTCCCGTTTTCTCTATTGTTCTTCTAGGTTATGTGATTGTGCGCCTCAAAGTACTGAATACCCGCGATATTAATGGTGTTTCACGCCTGGTATTTAACATCCTCATCCCCATTTTACTCTTCAATTCCCTGTCCAAGTTGGAACTACCGGCGCAGTTCAAATGGCAGTTCTTCCTCGCTTACTATCTTGTAGTATTGGTTGTCTATGGCTTGGCTATGTGGACGAGCAAACAATTTTTTGCTTATTCCCATGAGGAACAGGGTGTATTTGGCATGGGGTCGACTTACTCTAATCTGGTATTCGTGGGTCTGCCGATCATAAGCGCCGGTTTTGGTGAAGAGGCACTGCTGCCCCTCTTTATGATCATATCGATCCACAGCGCCCTGCAGTTTTTCCTTGTGACCGTGATCGTGGAAGGTGAAACAGGCGGTAGCCGCTCCGCGGCCCAACTTACCTTTGATACAATTAAACGCCTGGCTCGGAATCCTATTATCATTGGTCTGGCTCTTGGTTTGCTGGTAAACATTTTGCATGTTCCCGTTCCATCTGTTCTAGACGAAACATTAAGCCTAATCGGCCGTGCAACCCTGCCCTGTGCGCTGTTGGTATTAGGTGGCTCGCTCAACGATTATAAAGTGGCCGGTCACTTCGCCGAAGCGGGGACCATGATCGGCTTGAAGATGGTCTTGATGCCTGCGCTGGTCTGGATATTAGCCTTCGTTGTTTTCCATATCGATCCCCTCTGGGGAGCGGTTGCAGTGATGGCTGCCGGAATGCCCGTGGGCGTTAATGCTTATATGGTCGCGCAGAAGTACCAGATGGGCATCGCTACTATATCTACGGCATTATTAGTATCAACCCTTTTAGCTGCCTTAAGCCAATCAATCCTCCTGGCCATCTTCCTTTGATTCCTCTGCTTTTTCGCTCTTAAGCCGTCAATAATGCAACTTAAGAACCCATCCAGCGTATAGATTTTGGAAGGAATTTTCCTTCTATGACATGATTCAATTTATCGGTGATTTCTGGGAGGCAAGAACCGATGTTAGATTTTACTACGGCTTTGAGCAAACTTGACGCTGCCCCACAACCGGAGATGTCTATCTCATCCATGGCTCGCGGGACCGATTTCGAAGCAGCCCTGGCGAAGAAAATTACCAGGGAGGCCAGCGCGCAGACTTATTATACCATCCGCTTGTTAGCTGACCGCCCCTTAGCCGATGATGCTTATCGTGCCTACGCTTATTTCCGCTGGGTGGATGACATCCTCGATGCGCCGGGAACACCAAAAGAAATCCGCCTCGCTTTTCTTCGCCGCCAGCAGCAGATTGTCGACCGTTGTTACGCCAGCAAATGTATAGAAGATTTATGTTCTGAAGAAGTATTGGTGGCCGGCCTCATTGCCCGTGATCAGGATGCAGATAGTGGGCTGCAAACTTATATCAGGCAGATGATGGCGGTAATGGCCTATGACACCGGTCGCAAAGGTCGCCTGATCTCGCAGTTGGAACTTGATATTTACACCTTGCGGCTCTCCATGGCCGTGACCGAGGCCTTGCATTATTTCATCGGTCATGATTGTGCTTCACCGTTGAACGAGGAGCGCTATCTGGCCGTAACCGCAGCTCATATCACATATATGCTGCGCAATGCTGTCGAAGACACTGAGAATGGTTATTACAACATATCGCGCGACTATCTTAAAAAGCATGGTATATCCCCCGCGGATATTAGCAGTGAGGCCTATCGGGAATGGGTTAAAAGTCGGGTCGAGCTGGCGCGCAAACTCTTTAACGGCGGCCGGGCTAATCTGGCCCGGGTGGAAAATGTGCGCTGTCGCCTGGCAGGTTATGCCTATATCGCGCGTTTCGAAGTAGTTCTCGATGCTATCGAAAAGGATAATTACCTGCTGCGCGCCGATTACCCCGAGCGTAAAAGTAAACATGCTGCCCTGCAAATGGGATGGAATATCATTTCGCAGGGAACGGGATTTCGCGAACGGAAACGCTCTGAATTTCAAGAAAATTCCAATGCGCTGCGGAGGATTGCCTGATGATTAGCAATAAATCTCGCTCTGTCATTGTCATCGGCGCGGGTATTGGAGGGATTGCCACGGCAGCCCATCTGGCTCAACAGGGACTGCATGTCACCATCCTGGAGAAAAATGCCCGGCCGGGTGGCCGCTGCGATCGTTTTGAAAAGGATGGCCACATCTTTGACGCCGGACCAACCCTGCTGGTGATGCCCCTGCTGTATGAATCGGAATTCGCGGCCTTGGGCTATTCTATGCGCGAGATGCTGGACTTGCAGCGTGTGGACCCTACGTACCATCTCGTCTTCGATGATAACAGCCGTTTGGAACTAACCTCCGACCTTAAGCAAATGCGCTATCAACTGGAACGTATTGAACCGGGTAGTTTTAATGGGCTGTTACGTTATCTGGATGAAGGAGGTCGCCATTATGATCTGGCCCTGGAAAAGCTAGTGAATCGCGACTTCCGCAAGGCGAGTGACTTCTTCTCTCTTAAGAACTTGCCGCTGCTCCAGCAGTTGAAACCATTGGTGAAACATTACGACAATATGGATGCCTACTTTGACCGCCCAAGGCTGAAGGCAGCCTTTACCTTCCAAGATGTGTAAATGGGCTTGAGTCCCTTTGAGGCGCTTGCTACTTTTTCGATGATGCCCTATTCAGAATTGGCGCATGGAGTATGGTATCCCAGGGGTGGTATGTACCGCATTGTGGAGTCGCTCGTGGAGATCGCGCGTTTGGCGGGGGTCGAATTTGAGTTCGGCACGGCCGTGGAGAAGATCTTGGTTGATGGTTATGAAGCCAAAGGGGTTGTATTAGATGATGGTCGCTGCCTAAACGCCGACTTCGTAGTCGCCAATGCTGATTTACCCTATGTTTACCAGGAACTTTTACCACAAGATCGTGTCTCCCGCGCTATGGCGCGCAAACGCTTCTCCTGCTCGACAATTAGTTTCTTTTGGGGGATAGATAAACCCTTGAAGTCCCTGCCGCCACACACCTTGTTTCTTGTTGATGATTATCGCCAGAATTTTGAAAGCATCATCGAGGATTTGACCCTGCCTGAAAATCCAAGCCTTTATGTTCATGCGCCGGCGCGCCTCGATCCTACAATGGCGCCGACTGGTGAAGATACCTTAATCGGCATCACCCCGGTAGGACATTTGGACGATGAAGGTGAGCAGGACTGGAAAGCAATCCGCCA
>JBJYWP010000036.1:47802-133263 GCA_046259485.1 Promineifilaceae bacterium (SeqCode)
CCCCGGTAGGACATTTGGACGATGAAGGTGAGCAGGACTGGAAAGCAATCCGCCATTTGTTGGCGCGAGTACGCATCCTGGAACTGGCGTACCCACGGCCCTGGTTTCTGCGCGGCTGGCGGCCACGCGGCTGCTCGAAGAAGCAGCCATACCTGTGCAGCGGTTACAATGGCCAGGTGCTTTTTTCCAGCCTGACCTACCGGCTTTAAATCGCATCTAACAGGCGGTTCGTAGGATTGCCCGGATAATAAATAAAGCGATAGCGAAATTTCTCGCTACCGCTTTTTATTTGTTTCCGTGCCGGATGAACTCAGGCAAATACGTCGGAAAGGGCCTTGTGCATAATCGCAACCGGCGCGTCTTCACCGGTCCACATGGTGAAGCCAATCGCCCCTTGATAAACGAGCATGCCCAGTCCGTCGAGTGTTTGTGCCCCTTTCCCACTGGCTAGTTCAAGAAAAGGGGTGTTGGGTGGATTGGGGATCACATCGCAGACAAGCATCCTCTCGTGAATGGTGTTGTAATTAATATCCGGCCGTGCATCGACGTCGGGATAAAGCCCGATCGATGTTGAATTAACCAGAATATCAGTCTCTTGTGGTATGGCGTATTCGGCCGTCCAGTGGACGAATGCCGCCGCGGTATCAGTATTCGCATTCAGATGATCCACGAGTGCCTGGCCGCGCTGTTTTGTGCGATTGACGATAATGATCTTGCCGGCGCCGGCCAATGCCAGTTCTACACTGATCGCCCGTGCCGCGCCTCCCGCGCCGAGGATCACCACCTTCTTGCCCGCCGGATCGATCTCGGCATCCTGACGCAGGGCTCTTAAGAACCCTTTACCATCCGTGTTTTCGCCGACCAATCGCTCGCCGTCCCGGCGTACTGTATTCACCGCGCCGATCAGAGCCGCATCCGGCGCGATTTCATCCAGGTATTGCAAGACAGCCACTTTATGCGGAATGGTTAGGTTGATGCCTTGAAAATTCATCGCTCTCAACCCGCGCATGGCATTAGGCAGGTCTTCCGGTTTCACTTCAATGTTTAAATAACGCCAGTTAAGGCCTTTGGCTTTAAACGAGGCTTCCTGCATGACAATAGTCGGATTTTCAGCGACGGGATAACCGAACACGCCGGTTAGTTTGGATAGATAATTGATGTTTTCACTCATTTCCTCGACCTCGATAAACTGGCTAGAAAGGCAGCAGGGGGCGGAACCAGGGGATTGCTGCCAGGATAATCAGGAGAGCGATGGTGAAAAAGATGGCCGTTGTTCTATATTTATTTTTATCAGTTTCCTGTTTCCTAGCCCGCGAACGGCCGACATGGGCCACGATGATTGCTAACAGCATTGATATGCTGTGTTCGACCAGGAAAAAACGGGTGCCGGAATCAGACATTGCGGCGCTCATGTTGGCGAAAGCACTAGTAGTAATGGGGCTGAGAAATATGTACAACAGCAAACCTAATAAGAACTGTAGATCAAGGCTGATCGTAAAACCTCGGCCCAAGTTATCATCTAAATCGCTCCAATCTCGATTGCCGAACCAGCCGATATAAGCGCGTACAATGGCGATGATGCCTAAAATGAGCACGAGCCAACGCAGGATATTGTGAAGAGTCAAGACAAACGAATACATTTTAACTCCTTAAAAGCTGGTCAGGAGTCCCCTGTACAGCTTTTTATATAAGATTGATTTTATTGATCGGGATTATAATGGCGACTAGAACGGAGGCAAAGTGCCGGGCACTTCAATAAGTAAAACGGCGTGAAATAAAAGTGCCTGGCGCCTCTAGAGTTCTCCCTAATCGACATAGTCCCAGCCGAAGTCGAGGTCAAGGATCTGCTCGCCCGGATCGAGCGCGATCGAGTACTGCCCGACTCCAGTAGCCGGCCACGTCCAGTTTCCGGGGATAAGCAAGTCGATCATTTCTTCATTGAGCGCATCCATGAAGACGCAGTAGGTCCCTTCCGATAGGTCCTCGAAGATGAAACGCCCGTCATCGCCGGTCAGCGTAGTGCTCAATACTGCACTTTCACCCGGAACAGTACCGTCCGCCGGGCAGGCTCCTTCCGCTAAACCAATTAAAATACCACTCAGTGGAGATTCGGCAGGACCGAAGGTTCCGTCGGCGATGAAGATGCCGCTGTCTTCCGGAAATTCTACACAGCCCTGGCCGGGCTCGCTGTTCAGGCAGAAATCATCCCAGACGACTCCACCGATGGCCGCGGAGTTGGGTAAAGGAGTCGCGGCATCCTCGGCGACAACAATTTGCAGCCAGAAGGCGTCTTCAATGAAGCCGTCAATGCCGAACGGTTCCCCGTTTGCATCCGCCACTTGCCAGTTTCCACGATAGGTGCCTGTTTCCTCAGGTGCGACCATGTCGATAGAAACTTCCAGTTCCTCACCGGGTTCTACGGTCTGTTCAAGAGGAATATTCTCGTCGACCGACATCTGGTCTCCGCCGACGAAGAGAATGCTGTAAGCCGTTGTCCAGGTGCAGGTGCCATTGTTCCGCAGCTGCCAGCTTTTGGTGAAAGGTTCTCCAGGGGCGAAGTTGGTATCGTCTGGTATGTTCAGGTCGGAAACAAATTCGAAACTGTTGTCGCAGTCGATCTGCTCGGCTGCTTCAGCGGGCAGATTAAGGAAGTCCCACCCGAAATTAAATCCATCCTGGTCCTGACCTTCTCCTAAAGTGATTGTGAACTGCGGATCACCACCATCTGGTGCCGTCCAGGAGCCTGCTCCGAGGATGCTCTGATTTTGCAGCCTGGTCATATCGATGAAGAGGCAGTAAGTACCGGCACTTAAATCGCTAAAGGTGAAAGCGCCCTGTTCGTCGGTTCGCGTGCTGTCTAAGGCCGTTGCCGGGCATTCTCCCGCACCTAAACCTATCTCGACGCCGGCAATGCCATCTTCATCCCCAAGTTCGCCGTCGGCCAGGAAGAGATTCTCTTCCGTCAGGACGCAGCCTGCCGGTGGCGTTGTATCTTCTACGGCGTTATTGGCACAGGAATCATGCCAGACAAGACCGGATATGGAGGCTGTTACCGGGGCGGCTGTGGTTGTTGGTTCTACTTCTTCTGTTGGTTCGGCCGTTGCTGTAGGTTCCGGCTCTTCTCCGGCTCCCAATTCGAATGACACCTGCCGGTTGTTAGCTATCACATTGTACGATTGGGCATCTAACCCGGCGACATCCAAAATAACTGTTTCCTCAAAGGGCACGGCTTCTTGGGAGCATTCTTCACCCGCTTCCTGGATAATCTGCACCATCAAGTTGAAGGTATCCCCATCCCGCTCAACAGTAATATCGTCCAGACGGCTGCACGTATCAGGAAAGACACCACGCAGTTTGACCGGTACTTGGTCGGCCGTTTGCTCCTCAGTCAGGATTTCCAGGCTGTCTATCTCTGCCGCTGAGATCAGCGGTTCACTGCTCTGCGTAGGTTCGGCGGTTGCTGCCGTCGTTGGCGGCAGTGATGTTGGGGTGGTCTCCGTCACTTGATTGCATGCACCCAACGCCCATAAAGTAAGAATCAGTAAGGTTATTTGTGCTAGATATTTTGCTTTCATGATCCTGTTCCGTCGACGATATACCCACTTCCAGCGACAGGGATGGGGTTTCAAATAAAACTTTTGCTGAAAGTATTTACCAGTGCGAAAATAAGAACAAATGCTATTATTTGCCGTTTACGAAAGGATCCCCTAACGGTAGAAGTCGATCCAATTGATCGTAAACTGCGCATAGTTCCCCGCTAAGAAAGAGGCAGGTGCATTTACTTCAAGCACTCCGCCGGCGGCGAGGCGATCCACGGCCGTGCCTGCTTCATCTAGGAAGGTGACCGGCATCCAATAGACGCTCTCTTCGTCGATTTCTTCCTCGGTCCCATCAGGAGCGATTATGCTTTCTAGAACCATGTTTTCGGTGTTGACAGAGAGGTTAACTATGGTTTCTCCATAGGAGAACTTCATGTTTTCCAATCCTTGCAGATGAAAACGCATCACAATGGACTTGGGCCAAGCTCCGCTAACCAACCTGACAGAAGCATCGCCGATGCCGCTGTTGCTGTAAACTTCGATAACAGCCTGGTTGCCCTCATTACTCGCCGTGACCTGTGAGGAAGGCCGCACGCTTGTTACCTCGTATTCTGGTTTGCCTGCTGGGGTTGAATTGATCATCGCCGCGCAGGCTGTGAGGAATACGACCGTACAAGACGCCACAAACAGCACGCAGCGCGAAATGAATTTAACTGGCCTCATCATCGCCATCTTTGTCGTATGATATCATCACCACTGTTTGGATTTTACAGTGAATTATCTTGGTACACCAGCGGCAGATACACGCGTCTAGGCAGGACTTCAACCTGGGCGCTGTAAACGGCCATTTTACCCCAACTTGTCTCCACTGTCAGGGACACGGTGAAATTTCCAACCTGTTCAAAGACATGAGCGGGTTCGAATTCGTTCGAGATAGGGCTGCCATCGCCGAAGTTCCATTCGTAAGTGAGTGGTTGAGGTCCATGGCTGAGGTTCTGGAAGTATAGCGGATCGCCGATCCAAACTGGACTGCTGCTGCTAAATCCGGCGCTTAGCGCGTCCGCTGCCAGATCAATGATCAGTGGGTCCTGGCCGGCTGAGCGATAAGCTTCCGGTGTATACAGCAGCGGCTGGTTGGTCTCGCGATAATCAAGGGCCGGAGGTTCGTCGGCGTTGATGTGCCAACGCTGTACCAACGCTGCCTTCGCCTTAAGTCCGTTTGTGATCAGGCCATGGTTCAAAGTTCCCAACTGGCCATTGAAGACGGCCGAATAAGGGATCTCATCACTTTCCGGGCTCTCAACCATGGTCAATCCGGCCTCGACCAATACTTGCAGAGCATCTTCCTTCGCATAGCTGTTGAAGTCGCCGATAACCAGCGCCTCAATCCCGGTTTTTGTTTGCTGTTCGTTCACCCATGCCGCAAGGCTGCCCGCCGCTTCCGCCCGCAATTTATGCCAGCAAGCCTGCCCATCTCCCTGGTTGGCATTGGGATCCCCTTCATCCGGACAATTTCCACGTTCGGGGAATTGGGCGACAAATAACAGTATTTCCTGACCGGAGGCGATAGATACGAACTGCTGCGCTAATGGCCGTCTGCTAAGTTCTTCAAACGGGTAGTCCGAAAGCGTTAGCGGATCTCCCTTGGGAGAAATGACATCCTGACGGTAAATCAAAACGGCCGTATCGGCGAAGCCCGCCTGAACCTCGCCGGCGACTTCAATAACCTGGTAACTATCTTCTTCCCCGACGGCCGCATTTAACGCGCTGACTAAATTTTGCACCGCGCTGTCTTCGTCATAATCGTCATTCTCAATATCTGTCAGCCCAACGATGGCAGCATCAAGGTTCAGGATGGTGTTCACGAGTTTTGTTCGCTGCCGTTCGTATTCAACGGCCGACTGCGCACCAAGACCTGGTGTAAAACCAAGACCTTGGCCATCCCCATTAAAAAAGCCGCCGACATTGACATGAGCAATCCTTGTGCGACCCGGGATCAACGGCGCTAATACTTGGCGCGGATTGTCACGCTTGAAGTTGACCAACTTCGTGGGCTGAATTCGATAGCCCTCGTCTGCTTCAGCCACGATACCGGTTACGTTTTCGGCCGTGTCTCCCAGGCGCAGCGTGTTTCCAGGGCCGATGTAGGATGGATAGGGCAGCGGGTCATCGACCATACTCCCGTCATCAAGCGTGATTTGGTGACGGCTGTTAGTTTCAACGGCTTCCTGGGCCAGAGGTCCGGGATCGGTGAACATCGTTGGATAATAGAGCCGTTCACCCGCCAGGCCGACGATGCCTTCGCTGCCCCAGCGTTCGTTGTCGATCACGGTCAGCTTTGGGGTGAAGATAACCAGCATTCCTTCTAAAGCTTCCCAGGTGAGAGGATCATTGAGGGGCAGGGATATTGATTGTGGTTCAACGGCCGTTTCTGTGTTGCAGCGCTGCCAGGAAGAGATGTTTACAAGGCTGGTTAATCCGTCTACCTCCGCTACTTCTCCTTGTAAACGCAGGATCTCACCGGCAGTCACCTCTTCCGTATTTGGACCGTCAGTAATAAACAAACCTTCTGAGGTGAGCGGATCGCTGTCCATGGCAGCGACTTCCTCTTGCAGGAAAAATCCACCAAGTTTTAGTTCGCCTTGATAATCGCCAATGACAACCCCTTCAATGATGACCGCCGTATTCACAAGCGGGCTGGTTTCTCCGTTTCCCTGTATAAGATGGATGGGGGTGGCTTCATCTCCGCAGATGCCGGTCAGTGGTTTACCGGTGCTAAACCGCCAAACATAATCCTCTTCGAGCGGATCGGCGTAGCCATCCAGATCGGACACCTTATCTTTGTCCACTGCTGCGGTACAGCTGTCGAAGGGGGTCAATGATGCGGGTTGGACGGTATACAGATTCGGCCCACCACTGGAGAACAGCTCAATAAGGCCGCCCTCATCGCAAGTAAGATCGATCCACGACTCGGCCGTTTGTACCGGTTCGTTGAAACGGATGGATAGATGGCTGTCAACTGCTACACCAGCAGCGCCGTCGGTGGGGGTTACCTGGATGATTTGCGGCGGTTTATCGATCTGGCATTGATTGGCAGCTCCCGGCGTTGGCAGATTTTGAACGTAGCCTGATGTAACCCGCTGGCCTCCCTCGCCGTTTGGACAGCGTTGGTTTGAATCGACGGCCGGGTCGCGCCAAGTCCCCTCATTCACCTGTGGTTCATTTTCCAGGAGCAAAAACTGCAGTCCTAGATCAGGCTCATCATTGGTGTGATAAACCAGGGCATCCAACAACTCGGTCTCATCCAGTTGAGAAATATCGCTGACATAGAGGGCGACGGCATCAGGCCCATTTTGAATCGTGCTGTTTGGTAAAATCAGGTCGACGCCAGGCACAGCCTGGCTGCCGATTACGAAATAACCCAGCGCATCCGTCTGCTGATCGTTTAGATCAATGCGCCGGTAAACCTGGTCGTCGGCGCCATTGATTAAGACGATCTCTAAACCATCCAGCGCCGTATTTCCATCACCTCCGTCAAAAAGCTCAATGAATTCGACTTCGTCTACGCCTATTGTATCGGCGTCCACCTCGTTGATTACCATGTGCCGGGCAACAGGAATCGACACTGTTTCAAATGACCAAGAATAGTCTCCAGTCATAAGATCTGGCGGGTCATTTTCGTCCAGGTCGGAAACTTTATCCCCAAACAGGGTTACAGTACAGGCTTCCCCAGCCTGCAGAGGTGTTACGGGTATAAATTGGTAGGTCAGCGACCCTCCGGAAACTATCAAACCATGATCACCGCTCTTTGTGCAAAGTAACTGCAAGCTCTGCTCATGCAATGAAACTGATTCGTTGAAGGTGATGGATATGTTGCTATCCAAAATTACATTCATTTCGTCTGCTGGTGGTGTGTGTCCGACAACCTCCGGCGGTTCATCGAATTCACAGAAGTTTACTGCGTTGGGCGTGGGCGTATTTTGTAAATAAGTTCCGGTTCTACGTTGGCCACCTGTGCCATTGGGACAACGTTGGTTCGAATGAACGTCCTTCGCCCCGCTGCCGTCTTCGTCAACAATTTCCTCATCAGGAAGCAGCAAAGGAAGCAGGCCGGTAGCGGTTTCATCGCCGGTGCTGTAGACCAGGGCATCGAGAAGATTATCAGTCGAGACAGCCGTTCCATTGGGGAACTCGCCGGCATTTCCAACGTAGAGTGCTACTGCATCCGGTCCGTTTTGCAGCGTCCCATCCGAAAAAGTTTGCTTTACCCCGGCCACGGCTGAATTACCTAATAAGAAGTATCCCTGCCTATCCGTTTGATAGCCATCCAAATCAAATGCCGCATAGACAAGATCATCGCTGCCGTTATACAAAACAACTACAAGGCTGTCTAAAGCCGTATTGCCTTCGCCTCCATCAAAGAGTTCGATAAATTCGGCCGTGTCTATCCCTGCTGTATCGGCGTCTACCTCGTTGATAAACACATGCTGAGCAACGGGAGTTGATACTGTCCCAAACGACCAGGAATAATCCCCAACCATAAGATCTGGCGGGTCGTTGTCGTCTATGTCAGATACTTTGTCCGCAAACAAGGTAACGGAGCAAGTTTCCCCGGCTGATAGAGGTAGATCGGGCGTAAATTGGAAAGTTACTGGTCCGCCTGAAACATCAAAATCATGATTACCTCCCTTCGAACAGACCAACTGCAAACTTTCCTCTTGCAGTGAAACCGGTTCGTTGAAGGTGACGGAGAGGGTGCTCTTCAATGCAACGTTACTTGCATTTGCTTGCGGCGTGTGGCTGGAAACCACCGGTGGGTTATCGGCTTCATAAATTGTTTGGAAGTGTAAGTCGAAATCAGCCGCCATTTGGTCCGGTGGATCATCCATATCAGTATCTAACACATGATCGGCCGAAATTGAAAGCGTGCAGGTATCCCCATTAGGCAATGACTCTTGTGGTTTTAGTGTTACCGCGTTTCCTGAATCGCTGCTGTTGATCGCAAGCGCGCCTGTTTTCTGGCAGTAGAGCTCTGCCCAGCTATCCAGCAAGTCTACGGGTTCACTAAAGGTGATAACTACAGAAGCATCCAGGGGTACATCAAGCGCCCCATCTACAGGTGATGTAGCGGCTACGAACGGAGCCGCATCATAGGTACACTTGTTGGCTTCCCCGGGAGTTGGCAGATTGGGCAAGAACGAATCACTGAATCTCTGACCGCCGGATCCATCCGGGCAACGTTGGCTGGAGTCTCCCGGGCCATTATCGCGCTCGTCTTCGTCGACCTGTTCCTGTCCATCGGCTAATAGGACGAGCAACCCATCATCCGGATCGTCATTCGTTCCATAAACGACCGCATCAAGGAGATTGGTTGTTGTGATCGCTGATCCACTCGCAAACTCTCCCGCTTGAGCTGCATAAAGGGCCACCGCGTCAGGACCATTTTGCAGGGTGCCGTCCGCTAAAATAAGGTCTACGCCGGCCACGGCCATATTGCCGATCACGAACCTGCCGGATTCATCTGTTTGCTGCTCACTTAAATCTATTGTCAAGTAGGAGAGGTCATTGGCGCCATTAAAGAGAACGAGAATCAATCCATCTAGAGCTGTACTGCCCTCACCCCCATCGAAGAGTTCGATAAATTCGGCCGTGTCTATCCCTTCTGTATCTGCGTCAACTTCGTTAATGATCATGTGGGTGGCCGGAACTGTGGAAAAGAACCACGAATAGTCGGCGTCGAGATGATCTGGTGGATCGTTGTTGTCCAGGTCACTTATCAACTCGGCTTTGATGGTTACCTGACAAATTTCGCCATTTGCGAAGGGCGTCAGAGGCTGTAAACTGAATTGTAGACCGTCCACACTTACAGCAGCATTATGAACGCCGCTGTATTCGCACGTGATCTGAAACCAGCCATTATTGGTTTGTACTTCCTCACTAAACGTGATTGTTAACTCATTCCCCAGAGGTATATTGCTCGCGCCATCTGCCGGTGTTGTGCTGATTATCAGCGGTGCATCGTCTTTAATACAAGTATTGGTTGCTTTAGGCGTTGGCAGATCCGGCCAATAAGTACTTGTGACCCTTTGACCGCCGCTGCCATTGGGACAGCGTTGTAAGGAGTGTAGATCGTCCAGATCACGGCCGTTTTCATCAGCGGGCAGCTCTCCCGCCAGCAGCAGAGGAAGTAGCCCTTCGTCTGTTTCTTGACCGGTATCATAAACAAGGGCGTCGACTATATTTTCCGTTGTAACGGCCGTTCCCACGGGCATCGCCGCAGCCTCAGCATGGTATAAAGCCACCGCATCCGAGCCATTTTGCAGTAAGCTGTCGCTCATAACCAGGTCAACGCCGTCGACGCTGCTGCTGCCCAATAGGAAATAACCCTGCGCATCCGTTTGCAGTCCGTCCAGATTAAAACTGGCGTAGACGCTGTCATCATGCCCGCTAAAAAGAACAACAGCCAAACCATCCAGGGAGGTATTTCCCAGCCCGCCATCGAAGAGTTCGATAAATTCGGCGTCGTCAGTACCCGGGGTTTCTGAATCAATTTCATTGATCACCATCAGGCTGGATACATCGGTGCTGAATTGGATTTGCCAGTCGGCCGTCATCCGGTCGGGAGGATCATTCAAGTCTTGATCGCTGACTCCGCCGCCATTAACGCTCAACGTGCATAGGTCCCCTGGCGCAAGTTCAGTATCTAGAAGAAACTGGAATTGGGAGGGACCATTGCTTACTTGAAGCATAATATCTCCGCTGCTGCTGCACGAGAGAGCCACAGCCGTTTCTGCCAGATCGACCGCTTCGGAAAAAGTCAAGGACAGCACCGGCGTTAACGGAATGCCGGATACACCATCTGTTGGGTAACTGTCAATAATTTCCGGCGCCTGATCTAATTCGGCTTCGGTCGCGAACTGCCACTGCATGTCCGCTTCCATCTGTTGTCCATCCACATCGCTGATAGCCTCGCTAAACAGTGTGACCTGGCAGGTTTCCGAATAGGCAAATGACTCATCTGGCACCAACAGGTAAGCATCTTCGGCGCCGTTGACCACTGCCGTGTGTTCACCACTTGACGTACAAAGAATCTCATACCAGGGTTCAACTAAAGAAACCGGCTCGCTGAAGGTTACGGCAATTGTGCTGTTTATATCTGTGTCAGTTGCTCCGTTGGCAGGCTGCGTCGCTAGAACACTTGGCGGCGCGTTGTATCCGGGACAGCCCCAAAAAATGGATCCGTCCAGGCGTGTACCCGGTGAAAAGCGCGTTTCCAACGGCGCAGAGACGGTTAGATGTCTTTCGAAAGGTCCCTCAACATCAGGATTTCTTGTGAGTGACTGATCCTCATTCCCTTCAAAACCATAACTTACACTTTGAATAGTAATTGAATCACTACTTAGAGTGATCGTATCTCCAGTGTCATCCAAGCCTAAGGACCCGCTGCTGGCGACCTGTACAAGCGCGCTGCCGAACTCGCCTGATGGTGTTCCGCCTCCAAAGACGACGATGGCACATCGATCGGGTACGATGGTTCCTTCCGGGAACTGATGGCGGATGCCAAAGCCATCGGCCAATGACCAGCCGCTAATATCGGCTGAGTCTCCCGTGTTATTGAAGAGCTCGATGAATTCGTCTTGCTGTAGGTCGCTCAGGCCATCACCGTTGGCGTCTCCCGCCAAATCGTCAGCAGGATCGGCATGAATTTCATTGATTACCCAATCGCCGGAATCTGTTTCTAAGTTTATCTCTAGAGGGATAATATCCAGGGGAACGGCCGCTGCGGACACGGCCGATAATAGGTAGGGGCATAGCAGCAGAAGCACTCCGCAGACAGCCGTCCAGAAAGGCAGTCGTCTTCGAATTGATGCGGCGCGGGCCACTATCCCCTCCCAAGGAGTACACGTTGCGTCAGATGAGTGCCGTGATTGAACAGCGATTAATAGACGCCACGCTAAAGTCTGTTAATTGTGAAAATTGTAACAAACTAGTTTCGCGCGTGCAATACTAAGGCTTGACATTATTTGAATCCGGCTGCCACAGATAGGCGGCTCGTTCCGGAAAGGCTTTTTGCAGAGACTTATTATTTTCTTCCCCAAGGTCGCGAGCGTAGATGATAGGGCCGTCGAGCCAGGGGGTGTTGCCGCTGAAGAAACGGCCGTAATCCCACCAATCTATAACGGGAATGAAGACCAAGGCCGGTTTTTCTACCTGCTCCTCCACTAGTGCCTTTTCCTCGCCGCTGATAAAGTTATACCCGCGCAGGGATGAAGGGGCTGTTGGCCAGTAGAAGAAGAAGGTTAAACCAACCATAATGGTGAAAACCGTGACCATTGCTGTTGTTCCAAAACGATCCCGCAGTGTCTGCAAGCCGCGGGCGGTTAGCAAGAGCAGCGCCGGCAGGGCGGCGAAATAGTAGCGCGGGCCATACATAATGCCAGTGGTCCAGTAGGCAATATAAGCAGCGACGACGACAAGCAGCATCGCTAATAAAACCCAATCACGTTTTTGTGACTTACCGAGGAGGAAAGGGATCCAGCAAAACGCGAGTGCGATCAACGGGTGCCAGCCAAAGAGCTCACGGGTCAATGATTCCAGGTTTCGTTCCGTATTGTAGAGACCGCGAGCCGGGGAATGTCCACGGGGTGGCTGCTGAGGATCGGTATACCAGACTTTAATTGTTTCTCCTTCCTTGACCTGAAGCTTAAAGGCATTTTCACTTTCGCCGATTTGTGGCCCAAAACCTGGTGAATCAAAAGGACGTGACAAAAGACGTGGGTCCTGCCAAGGCGATCCCGTCAACACAGCCTGGTAGCCCAATAGAAGAATAACAAAGGGTAGTGCAGCAAGGACCAGGCCGGCTGCCGGACGAATCGCTTCCCGCCACCGTTGTTGAAGGGATGTATTGCGGGGCAGCAGAATCTCAAATACAAACATCAAAGAGATAAACGAAAAGCCGGTGATCACGGCCGTAATCTGCCGCGTCAGAAAGAGCATTCCCAGCGCTGCCCCGGCCAGGATAGCCCAGCGCGTTCGGTAAGGACTCTTCAAGGCTAACGTCCAGGCGACCATGGTTAATGCAACCCAAAACAGCTCTGCCGCATGAATCATCAAGCTGCCGGATAAAAAGATGAAGAAAGGAGATAAGAGGGCCAAGCCCCCGGCCAAAAGGCCTGTTGACCGCCGGTAGAGCAGCATTCCCAGCTTGATAAGGAGCGCTGTTGAAAGCACCGCCAGTAGGGGATTGACCAGCCAGGGCGCGCCGGTCAGCACGCCGATGGCCAGGACCGCCGGGTAACCGGGTGGGTATTGGCCAAACCATTTGCCATCCCAAACGGTCAGGAACTCCTGGGCAAATGCTTCCGGCAGCGGCGGCTCGGGGGCCCACAAAGCGCCTCTAGCTAAAGTCTGTGCCTGAAATAGGTAGGTAATTGAATCCTGCACATGGGGAATGCGCTCAAGGAGATCGACAGCGATCCACAATGTAACCGCGAAGATGGATAGCAGGATGATGAACGTAAAGAGCAAAATCGCAGCATGGTTAGGTGTATGAACGGCTAATGACCGACTGCTTGGGTTTAGCCGCTGACTCGCTGAACTGCTGACGTGCTGACCTGCTAGCCTTCCGGCTCGTTGCACGATCGCTACGATGAAGATGATGAATAAAGCGCCGAAAAATGTGCCAATGATCAGGCGCAGCAATGACTGCAGTTGAGCCGTGAACGGTTTTTGGTAAGGAACGCCGGAGATGACATCCGCCTCCTGGCCATTTTGCCAATGGCGCCAGACTGCCTGGCGATTTTCACTGTCTACCTGAAATATCCAGCCACCATCGCTCCCCGAAGGGATGAGTAAAATGTCGGCTTGCTCCCCATCCGGTCGCTTTATGCGAGCCTGGATCGTATAAACTTTGCTATCAAGAACTGGCCAGGTAGTAACTGCTCCCGGAACTATGCTAAGCTCCTCAAAAACCTTTGCTACATTGTCCCCTTCCTCCGCCTCCATGGTAATATTTCCCCAGGCTGCGCCGGGAGCGAAGAAATCGAGGGGCCGGGTCTGGAGTTTCTCAACTATCGAAGTAGAGGTTAAATAAACGCCTACCTCTCCTCCCGCCAGGTCCGGACAGGCGATCTCGCTGCTGCGTTCTCCCAGAAAAGCAGTACATTGCCCATCCTGCACTTGGATCTCCAGGGACACCGTTTCTGTGAGCGTCCAGAGGTAGAGCAGCAAGAGGACGGCCGTGATTAGCCAAAAGGAAAAAGCCAACGAGTGCCGGCTTATTTTTAAACGCGTCAGCATGTCAGCAGTCAATAGCCAGCTAGCCGCTGTTCATTTGCCCTCCAGCTTCCCGAAATGTCTCTGGCGTGCTCTTTTAAGGAGCCGGATACAGTCTGTGCAGCGTTATTTCCGGGGGGCAGAAAAAGCGCACAGGTACCCCGGAACTGCCTGTTCCCGCCGAGGTGTACCCTTGCGTTCTATGAAATTCCCAGGGGCCATAAACCATATCTCGCGGACAGTTGGCATTATTCAACAGCGGGATTCGGCCGGGGAGGCAGATTTGCCCCGCGTGCGTGTGGCCGCAGAGCATAATGTCATAACCTGCGGCTGCTACCTGGCGATAAATCTCCGGTGAATGGGCCAGCAAGATGGATACAGCACTTTGGGGAATCTTGTCGCCAGTTTTTTGCAAATTGTACGTCTCATAGAAATGGGGATCGTCAACCCCGGAGAGATAAATACGCTCGCCATTTCGTTCTAGAGTCACTGTTTCGTTCAGTAAGAAGGGCAGCCCCAATTCTTCCATAGGCGGCACAAATTCCAGGAAATCGTGATTGCCTAGAACCGCATAAGCGGGATGTTGTAAGTAGGGCACGAGCTTACGTAACTCCGCCAGCGCCGGTTCAGCCGGTCCCTCGGTGCGCCATTTGTAATCACCCGTGATCACACAGAGGTCATATTCTAGTGACTGCAGCCGCTCAATGATCGCCTCGGCCAGACCGGGGGCGATATCAATATGCAAATCGCTAAGCTGCATGATTGTGAATCCGGAGAAGGCGCGCGGCAGCCCCGGCACAAAAAAGTTATTCTCAACCACTTTAATATCAAGTATATTTTGCAAGCCGCGTTTAAACAGTCCCGTCCATTTCAAGCCGGAATAGAGGGCATCCATAATCCAGTCCGCGTTCTCAATATGGAAGCGCGTACGCCCACGGCCGAATACATCCCCTGCATGGTGCTGCTCGATGGTATTACGTTGGCGGAAGTGAGTCTCACCTACGCGTTCAATTAATGTCTGTGGCCTGCTGCCATTGCTGTACAGTCGTATTTCTTTAACAGCTAATTTTTCGTCATAAAGTGTCATAATTATAAAACTCCAACTCTTTATTCTACACGGTTCGTTGTCCTTGTGCTCAATGCTTAATCGACTCTTGGTAATCGGTGAAGCAATTTTAATAATCAAGCATGAGGAGCTTCGGAGGACTCGAGAAGTATAGAATGGGCGCTGGTTCCGGTAAGATAGCTATTTAACCTGGCGAAATAGTTAGGCTTGCAAAAAAACTGGCCGTATTGTTTGGGGACAATTACGCTGAGGATGAAAAAACCTTTCAATTCCTCTCGACGCTAACGCCCTTCATCACATTGCTAGTTGGTCCATTTGCTTGGCTAAGGCAACGTCAAATGTGCTGATCACGTTACCTAAATCATGAGTGACGAGATACACCTGGACGCGGTTATAGACATTGCTCCATTCAGGATGGTGGTCAAGCTTGTCCGCCTGAATGCCCGCGCTGACCATCCAACCCAGTGCTTGAGCGAATGAATCGAACTTATAGGCTTTATAGAGCTTGCCTTCTTTGACTGACCAGCCGAGTAGTTCAGTTAAAGCTTCTTCAATTTCTTCTGTGGTTAATGCACGCCTTTCCATAAATATTCTCCAATTACTAGCTAGAGATGAGTAGACTCTGAACTTTTTCCTACTGCTAAAACATCGAGCACATCGGCGACGAGATCATAACGGCCGAATGCGGGCATCATATACACACCCTGTACGAATGGCTGCAGCTCTAACAAAATCTCCTGGGCGATGTCAATGCCTTCCTGCTGCATATTTTGTGCGCCACGCATGCGTTCAAGATATGTTTCCGGGATATGGATACCCGGTACCTCATGATGCAAGAACTCGGCGTTGCGGCTGTTATACAAAGGTTTGATTCCCGCTAAGATGGGCAGTATTGGCTCATCATAGGTGCTTTCATAGACTTGAATAAATTCTCGTGCTGCTGTTGGATCAAAGATCGGCTGCGTCAGGGCAAAATCAGCGCCGTTTTTTACTTTCTTGCGCAATAATTTCATTTCCCGCTCGACATCTTGCGGGGTCAGGTTTAGCGCGCAGCCAACGACGAAGTTGGTTGGCTGATCAATGGTGTGACCCGCTTTATCGACCCCTTTGTTCAGGTACTCTTTGATCAAGTTGATTAAGCCCGTGGGGACGATGTCATAGGTATCCAGGGCATCCGGAAAGTCACCAATACGCGTCGGGTCGCCCATGGTCACAAATAAGTTGCGAATGCCCAGGGCATGCGCCGCCAGGAGATCGCCCTGGATGCGAATCAAATTACGTCCACGTGTAGGGAAATGCAGTACCGTTTCCAGATTTACTTCATCTTGCACCAGGTGGGCGGCAGCCCAGGCGCTCATGCGCATTTGGGCCAGGGGAGCATCAGCGATATTCAGCAAGTTAGCCCCCGCGTTTTTAAGCATTTTTGCCCCGGCGAGTAATTTTTGGGCGGCGATGCCTTTTGGTGGGCTCATCTCTACGGTAACAATAAATTTACCGCTGTTAAGATTCTGGCAAAGCTGTGTGGGTGGATCGACAACGGCGGCTTCTCGTTCTTCGCGCCTGACGACGGGTATCACCGGCAGGGGACGGGTCAGTTCTCCAGGGGTGTCCAGCGCCTCACGCATGGCCGCAATGTGTGCCGCGTTCGTACCGCAGCAGCCACCAATGAGGTTGGCGCCGGCGGCGATAAATGATCGCGCGTATTCGCCGAAGTAGGAAGGCGTGGCTGGGTACATGAGACGCCCTGCTTGCAGTTGATCGGGCCATCCCGCGTTTGGCACGGCCGATATCATCAGTTCCGGCTGCGCCTGGTGCATCATTGTGATCAGGCGTAATATTTGCGCCGGGCCGCTGCTGCAGTTTACCCCGACAGCATCTACATCTAATTTGGCCAGTTGCGTGGCCACTTCGTCCGGCGTGTTCCCTAATAGGGTGCGATCTTCGCGGGTGAAGGTCATTTGTGCGATCACGGGAATATCAGTAGATACGCTGCGTGCGGCATTCACTGCAGCCGTGATTTCTTTGATATCGGAAATCGTTTCGATGATTAACAGATCAACCCCGGCCGGTTCGGCCGTTACTAAGGCGTCGATTTGCTCGCGAAAGGCCTCTTGGGCTTCTGCCGCGCTCACGCGCCCCAACGGGGCTAGGCTCACACCTAAGGGGCCAATCGAGCCCGCTAAAAGGACTTCACGAAAAGAACTGTCTATAACCTTGCGAGCTATAGCCACGGCCTTTTGATTAATTTCCCCGACTTGATGTTCTCGATTGTGTTCGGCCAACTTAAAGCGGTTGGCCCCGAAAGTATTTGTTTCGAGGATATCTGCTCCGGCATCAATATAGTCGCGGTGAATACCGGCGACCAGACCGGGATCAGTCAAATTGACTGCGTCAAAGGCCTGGTCTAGGGAAACTCCTTTACTGTGCAGCATGGTGCCGAAAGCGCCGTCCAATAGGAGAGGGCGTTTTTTTACTAATTCTCTAAATTCAGCGCGATTCATATAACTGTCCTAAACGATGAAAATCCCAGCAGCTCAACTGCTGGGATGGATGAGGCATTGTTGTTATTGTAGCTTAAAATGTTTTTCTTAAGAAAGAACTTACTAAAGAAATCAACACATTATTAAGCCTAGTTTCCGTTTTGCTACGGCTCCCGATAGAACAAGTCCTGGATTAACGGCTCCGCCGCCGCAGGATCAAGCACCAGAACCTGTGCTCCGAGGTCGGTGACGAAGGGTGACACATAGTTTTGATCGAGTACTTCAGTACGGATATTTTCAGATTCAATTCCTGATGCTGCCTGCGCAAGCTTCATAATTTGATCCAGACTCAGATCGGTACGTATACCTTGCTCGATCTGTGCATAGAAATTCGGCGCATTTTTTAGCAGACCTGTTATACCTAATCCTAATGCTTTGTCCCGTGCTGCAAGTAATACCTGCTGCTGCCGCGAAGCACGGCCGAAATCGTTATCGACATGGCGGGTGCGCGCATATTTAAGCGCTGTCTGGCCGTCCATATGCTGCAAACCGGCGGGGATGAACAGAGGATCGTAGCCATAATCCATATCCGGATAAGTGGGATCGTTGATGTCGAATGGGACAACGACATCAATACCGCCCAATGTATCGATGCTCTTAATGACGGTGCTGAAATCGACCAGGATATAATGATCGACAGGAACGCCGAGGTTGTACTCCACAGTGCTCATCGATAACGCCGCACCGCCGGCTGGATTGCCTCCGGCCGAGCCATAAACGAAAGCTGTGTTGATTCGATCACGGCCGTAACCAGGGATCATGGCATAAAGATCCCGAGGAATCGAGAGAATTGATGCGGTCTCTCCTTGAGGGTCGATGGATATCAGCATCATCGAGTCGGTTCGCGAAATAAAAGGTTCTCCAGGGCGGCGATCGATACCCATCACTAGAATGTTCGTCCGTTCATCCGCTTCGCGCGCTTCACTGGTGGGGATCATCGTTGGGGTTGGTTCACCAGGAGCCATTGCTAAAAGCGGCCGCGGCCCATTCTGATCCAATTCCAACTCCACCGCTGCAACATCTGACGCGGCAACTTCGATTGGGTTGATTGCTCGATTCCAGACAATTTGCATTGTCAAGTAAGAGAAAATGATTACTGCAAAGCTCGCCAAGACGAAGGCAATTGGCAATAAAATACTTAACCATCCTGGCAGAGCCGTACTTCTCGATTTACCCAAGAGAGAAACCTCCAAAAATTCAATAAGTGTTGCAATTATAGCTTCCTTGCTGATTTTCACCGGATGGAAGCAAGGCGATAAACCTACTACTTAGCAATCCCTCACATGCTAATTAAACAGAAAATCATCATAAAAATTGATTGACAAGTCGCAACTGTGTGGCTACAGTAGGGATATCTTTAGGCAGACGGTAGCAGCCTTTGGTGGAATTGATAATTTTGGCTCAAGCGCTCTGCCTTACTTCAGGGAAAACAGATGATCAGTGACCGTTTTGGCCGTCACATAAATTACCTACGCATATCACTCACCGACAAATGTAATCTACGCTGCGTCTACTGCATGCCGGAAGATATGACATTTAGGCCACGGCAGGAACTCATGCAAGATGATGAACTGCTGCGCCTGGGACGTATCTTCGCCGAGTTAGGCGTCGTCAAACTCCGCCTGACCGGTGGCGAACCAACTGTACGCGCCCGTGTCGTTGAAATCGTACGCGAATTGACAGCGCTGCCAGGGATAGAGACCGTGGCAATGACCACAAACGGCCTGCTGCTGGATGAACTGGCCGGTCCGCTTGCACAAGCCGGTTTACAACGCGTCAATATTAGCATTGACACATTAAACCCCGAGAAGTTCAAAACGTTGACCCGTTGGGGAACGGTTGATGATGTTCTGGCCGGGATTCATGCCGCTCAAGAGGCGGGACTTGGCGTCAAATTAAACAGTGTTGTTGTTCGTGGTTACAATGATAAGGATGATGTGGTTGACTTGGCTCGACTCACGAGACACCAGGATTGGCAGGTACGTTTCATCGAGATGATGCCCTTTGGGGAGATAACCAATTTCCAACAGTCAGGCGTTGTTAGTGAAGAGGAACTGCGATCCACAATCTCTGATGCTTTAGGTCCGCTGTACGAGGTTAATGGTGGCCAACTTGATGGGGAAGCACGGCTTTTCCAACTTGAGGACGCAAGGGGAACTTTGGGTTTTATCAGCTCAGTCACCCAGCCGTTCTGTGCCAGCTGCACGCGTATCAGACTGACCGCCGACGGCCGTTTGCGGCTCTGTCTCTTGCGAGAGCGGGAGGTCGATCTGCTGACACCTTTGCGTGAAGGCGCCAGTGATCAGGAGTTGAAAGACCTGATTACGGAAGCTGTGTGGTGGAAGCCATGGGGTCACAAACTTGATCAGGATGTGATTGCCATTAATCGTGTCATGTCAGAAATTGGGGGTTAAACCCTGCACCAGCCCCAGATTTTTCGAGCCGCCTAATTGAGAATTGATCTGGTCTCAGACGCTTTCCGGTTGTAATGGAATCTCTTCTCGTTCCTCTATGCCCCAACTTTTGTTTATAAGATAGAGCGGACGTGCTTTAACTTCATCATAAATACGGCCGAGATACTCGCCGAGAATCCCAAGAAATATCAACTGAATACCTCCCAGGAATAAAACAGCGATCAGGGTGGATGCCTGGCCCAGGAGTGGTTCATGCGGGCCAAACAGGCGCAGCAGAATGACGATCAAGATGAACAGTCCGCTGATCCCGGCTAAGGCAAAACCCGAGTATGTGGCCAGGCGCAGTGGAAAATAAGAGAAGCTGGTAATTGCGTCGACAGCGAAAGGCAGCATCTTGCGGATACTGCCGAACTTCGCCTCCCCGGCAAACCGAGATTCCCGTTCGTATTCAACACCCGTCTGCCGGTATCCGACCCAGGGTACCATGCCGCGCAGGAAACGATTGCGTTCGTGCATACGGCCGATAGCGTTGACTACCCGTCTGTCCATCAGCCGGAAATCGCCCGTATCCAGGGGAATGTCAATGCTGGTTATGGAGTAAATCAGGCGGTAGAAAATTTTTGCCGTAGTCAACTTGAACCACGTTTCACCTTCAC
Organism: Promineifilaceae bacterium (SeqCode); assembly: GCA_046259485.1. Classification (GTDB taxonomy): domain Bacteria; phylum Chloroflexota; class Anaerolineae; order Promineifilales; family Promineifilaceae; genus JAACFF01. Next base: position 68,293 of record JBJYWP010000036.1, read on the forward strand.
GCGAGGTGCGTACGCCATAGACTACATCATAACCTTCACGCCATTTGGCGATCATGGCCGGATAAACTTCAGGTGGGTCTTGTAGATCGGCGTCAGTCAAGATGACGGCATCTCCCAGCGCATGATCGAGCCCGGCGGTTCCGGCGATTTGAAATCCAAAATTGCGGGAGAAACTAAGGCCGCGCACACGCTCATCCAGGGCGTTGAGTTCGGCAATCACTTCGGCTGACCGGTCTCGGCTGCCGTCGTCTACCAGCACCATTTCCCAGGTTTCACCCGTCTCTTCCATCACTGCGTGCACGCGGCGGTAAAGCTCGTGTAAAACTTCATCTTCATTGTAGACTGGGGCGACGATCGATATCGTAGGTTTCATAAATTACACCTGTAACGTGGCCAGCAGTCCCACGTGGCTGCTTGGGTAAAGTGTATTATCGTCGGAAGCAGATTCGTCGCAAAATAATTTTGCATTGATGACTTTTTGAACAGCCTTAGAGACAAATATATAGTCATGACAGAAGGCATGATCAGGTACCTGCTCGAGTAAGGCTGTAGGATAGGTAGCCAGCGGTTCACGACCGTAAACTGATTCAAAGGTTGAGCGGAAAGATTGTTTTATGTGACGGACCGCCAGGCCATCCGGGGTTTCATTCATATCGCCGGCTACAACCTGGATCGGGACGCGTTTATAGCCGTGCAGCCAGGACATCAATTTAAGAGCCTGGTCCTGACGCGCTTCTCGTTCAAAGGGGACCTGATCCAGCTGCACTGTTACAAAATCCATCGTTTGGTGTGATGGTAATTCAACATGGACACGCAGAGCGACTTGCCCTCCGTTTCCTAAATTGATGCTCTCATTGTATAGAATCGGCAGCCGGCTAAGGACGCCTATGCCGCCGGAAAAACTGCGCCAATGGCGTTTCTGAACCAGTTGAAATGGTTTTTTATCAGAGCCGCTAAGCCGAACATTGACTTGTTTGCAAAGCCAGGTGGCCTGACGAATACGGGTATTAATTTCTTGCAAACTGATTAGATCGGCGCCGGACCCCATAAGCTGTTCGACCAAAAGACGGCGTCGCTCAAGCCAGCGATCTTCTTGGCCGTGGAGATTAATCGTAGCAACTGTTACCCGTGTTTCCATTCACCTATCGAGAACAACCTTCCCAGAGATATAGTATCTTGGAGTATCTTGGAGTTTATCCTGTTATCCAAATCTCCCCTGTTCCGGCAACGCGCAGGTTTTCTTCATCGAATGATACGACGCGCATGTTGTATCGCACAGCAACGTTATTGCGAAGGATCCCGAACCAACCCAGTGAATCACCGACCGCCAGATTTGGATAGCCGCTCAAACCACCAATTTTGGCAAGAGTTGTACTCTGGTTGCCCAGGCCCTGGTTTTCTAAACCCTGGTAAACCAATGTCGTACCGGGGATGGTTTTGTCCAAAGGAACATGATAATCAATAATGATATTGGACAGATGCAATTTCGCCTCTGGATCCTTATTTAGGGGGAGGGGTTGAGGATTGGGAAATAGAACGATTAGTTCTACGGGTCCGGCGACCGGCAAACCGCCAAAGAAACTCGTCGTCAGTCTCAGGTTGTAATTGGCGAATACACCGGGGGCGATAACACCGCTCCAATAGAAAGAATCTCCTGCTTTCTTAAAAGCTTGCTGCCCGCCGATCGTTACTTCATGACCGGCTTCACTGCTGCCGACATAGGTCAGTTGGGTGCCTGGAACTGTCTCACCTGGTTTCAAGTTTTGGGAATATGCGGGAATAAGATAGGAAATTGAATCGCCCATCGGTGTCGGCGAACCGACCGGAGTCGGCTCTACCAGGCCAGGAATCGATGGTTGGTCGGGGATATCCGGTACCTTACAGGCGAGCGCCGGTAAGGCCAGCAGCAGGAACAACATTAGCAGCCCGCGTATCGAACTTTCTCCGCTAAATATCTTGGCCACCCTCATTATGATTGACATATCCTTAAGACGCCTTAGCGACCCTGTAAGTTCCTAAGAAAGTTGCCACCTTTTTAACTCGTGGACTTTATTCAAAGAAAAAGGTGGCAACTTTTGATTCTCCGTACAGCTTAATCAGAAATCTCGATTGTTATTGACTCAATTGCATCACCAGGAGGGGCGTCGGGATTGGTTGCCGGATCGCGCAGGGTGAGCCCTTCGACTATATCCATCCCTTCTACCACACGGCCGAAAATAGTATAGTCGCCGTCGAGATTGACGGCCGGTCCCAGAGTGATATACCAACCGCTGCCGTTGGTGTCCGGACCTCTATTGGCCATGGCTACTACGCCCTCACTTTCATGCGAAAGATTGGGATCGATTTCATTTGGCAGCGTGTAGCCGGGACCGCCCATACCCGTGCCGCTGGGATCTCCCGTTTGAGCGACAAATCCATCCAGAACGCGGTGGAATGTTACCCCGTCAAAGAACCCTTCATTGGCCAGGAAAACAAAACTGTTCACTGTTTGTGGAGCGGACTCGGGATAAAGTTCGATCAAGAACTCGCCGCCGTTTTCCATCTTAACGCGTGCATGATAAGTTTTTCCTTCTTGCAGGGTCATTTCTGGTGGCTCATCCCATTGGGGAATGGAAGCGACAGCAATCAGTGTTTTAACATAATTCTCCCAAACCGTATAGTCGATAGGGATATTTCCAGCCACGATTTCGCCATTGACGAGGGCTGAAGGTGTGCCGGGCAGGCCGAGAGCTACCGCTTCCTGCTCTAGCGCTGATACATAATCAGCATAAGCGCCGCTATCGAGATCGGCCGTAAATTGATCGACATCCAGACCAAGTTCGGCGGCGAGATCGATGAAGAACTGGCGCGCCTCGTCGGTGCTCAATTGGGCCCATTGGCTCTGTCTCTCAAAGAGCAAATCGTGGTACTGCCAAAAGGCCCCTTGAGCACCTGCTGCTTCTGAGGCTTCGGCCGACTTCTGGGCATTGGGATGGATCTGATTCAGGGGGAAGTGACGATATACAATTTGAACTTCATTCGGAAACGCATCTGCCAGACGCGCCATCAGGGGTGCAAACCCTGCGCAGCCCGGTCACTGGAAGTCGCCATATTCGATGATAGTTACAACGGGTTCTTCTGCTCCTAGGATATGGTCCTGTTCGCGAACGACACTCGCCTCCTCCGGCGTTGATCCGGTGATAACCGAAATGCTGCCGGTCTGAGTGGATTCGTTATTATCTTTTTCTTCCGTTGGGGTAACCGAATTATCGACGGCCGTTGTTGCCTCTTCTCCCGTAGTCGTGCTGGACCCGGTTGTCGAGCCACAAGCAGCCAACAGGAGAATCAGTAGGGCCAGGATTAAATATTTGCGCATTGAATTACTCCTAAATATGATTTTGAGCATTCTATCACGTTACAATTGACATGCTAAGCTTCTGATAATATATGAAGATTTCAGTTGCTAATCTCCGAATATGGAGCCGTTCTCTAGCCAATCTGGAAATTGTCCCTGGTATCGATGAACTTAAACAATCGTCCAAATCGAGATTGGTCCATTTTTAAAAATCTATATCCGTAATCAAATAGCGATTGAAATTGGACCAATCTAATGTTACTACTGCCAATATCTGCGAGGTAAAATAGCTGTCTGAGGAGAAAAATCATGAAAAACCTTTTGATATATGTTTTATTGTCAATAACAGGTATCCTGGTTTTATTGAGTGGGTGTGGGGCATCAGAAGTAAATACACCGGAGCCAATTCCAACCGCGCCAATTGTAAATGAAATGCCCACTGCCAGACCGACGCCCGTGCCGCAAGTGTACCCGGCTCCGGAAGCAGTTGAGCCGGCAGCGCCGACCCTGGATCCAGACTATCCAGCGCCTCCGACTGATGTACCGACCGTCGATCCTTATCCCGGAGGCCTGGCATGGGTCATTCGCCCAGTAGGTATTCAGTGTGAAGATGGGACTGCGCCAGGTTATGGTGACCTGCGTGAGGCGACCAGCACGCTAACGGCCGCTGGGGTGAAAGTCGCCCAATCGGAAATGACGGAACTGGTAGTCACTGACGTATGCGGCGCGCCGACAAGCGCCCATTTCCGGGTGCAAATCGCGGCCAGTGACTTACAGACCGTCTTGTCTTTGGGCTGGACGCAAGAGTAATAAAAAAAGCCGGACTTCTATAAAAAGCCCGGCTTTTTCATTTATAACTTCTGAAAAGTTTATTTTACTAACGGCGAGAACGCTGGCGACTTCCGCCACTTGTATCGTTACCGCCACGTCCACCACGATTGCCGCGGTTGCTGCTGCGACCGCCGCCGCGCGGCTGGTCATTGGCTTTGGCCTCTTCCAAGGTCCATCCTTCCAACACAGCCTGGCGCGAAAGCCGGATCTTGCCCTCGCTGCTCACGTCGGTGATCATAACCATGATTTCATCGCCGACCTGAACCGCATCTTCAGCGCGGCGCAGGTGTTCGGTGGAAAGTTGCGAGATGTGGCACATACCATCTACCCCGGGTGCATACTCGACAAAAACGCCGAAATCGGTGATCCGCACCACTTTGCCGGTGAAGATTTCACCTGCTTCGGGATCGTGGGTCAGTGTTTCTATGCGGTCGATAGCTGCTTCCGCCTTCGCTCCGTCGACGCCGGCCACGAATACGGTGCCGTCTTCCTGGATATCGACTGAAACCTCATAGGTTTCTTCCAGGCTGCGAATGGTGGCGCCACCTTTGCCGATGACCGCCCCAATCTTATCGGGATCGATCTGAATACTCATCATACGCGGCGCGTAGAGGCTCATAGTCTCGCGTGGGGCGGAGAGAGTTTCCATCATGGAGTCCATAATCTCCAGACGACCAACGCGGGCTTGTTCCAACGCTTCGGCCATGATCTCTTGCGATAGACCCTCGATCTTAATATCCATTTGAATGGCCGTGATACCTTCGGTGGTCCCGGCAACTTTGAAATCCATATCCCCGATGTGGTCTTCAAGACCTTGGATATCGGTCAGAATGGCATATTTATTGCCGTCGCTGATCAGGCCCATGGCCACACCGGCGACAGGTCGTTTGATCGGCACACCGCCGTCCATGAGTGCCAGCGTGGACGCGCAGACACTGGCCTGGCTGGTGCTGCCGTTAGAAGATAGTACCTCGGAAACGACACGAATCGTGTAGGGGAATTCATCTTCCGGTGGAATCATGGGCAGCAGCGCCTTTTCAGCCAGGGCGCCGTGACCAATCTCTCGTCGTTTGGGACCGCGTAAGAACCAGGTCTCACCGGTGGAGAAGGGCGGGAAGTTGTAATGGTGCATATAGCGGCGGCTGTCTTCGGGATAAAGCCCCTCCAGTTTTTGCGCTTCACGCGGGGTTCCCAGAGCCAGGATCGAAAGCACCTGGGTCTGACCGCGGCGGAAGAGACCGGATCCGTGTGCGCGTGGGCTTAAACCAACCTCGGAGGAAAGGGGACGAATGGTTGTATAATCACGGCCGTCCGGACGAACTCCCTCATAAAGGATCTGATTGCGAATCGCGCTCTTTAGCTCGGAGGAGATAACCTCACGAATGGTTTTAGCATCGGCGAATTCGTCTTCTTCCAGGAAACTATCAACAACTTCTTCTCGCAGTTCGTCGACAGCCTCATTGCGATCGTCACGGCCGGTATTTTCAGCTACGATCTGGGGCAGACGATCCCCAAGGCGGTTTTTAACCTCGGTGGATAGTCCTTCCTCAACCTCGGCAAATTCAATCTCGCGTTTGGGCTTACCGACCGCTTCACGCATCTCTTCTTGCACGGTAATAATGGGTTGAACAGCCTCGAACCCGAAAGCCAGGGCTTCCAGGAAAAGGGATTCCTCAACCTCGTTGGCGCTTGCTTCGACCATGATGATCGCATCTTTTGAAGCAGCCATACGAAGATCCAGGATGCTGTCCGCCATCTGGGGAATGGTCGGTGCGGCGACAAACTCGCCGTTGATATAACCTACGCGTACAGCGCCAATAGGCCCATTCCAGGGTGCATCCGAGATGTGTAGGGCAGCACTGGCGGCATTCAAAGCCAGTATATCAAGATGATAGATGCTGTCTGAGGACAGCGTGGTCATGATGATTTGGACTTCATTGCGCATACCATCGGGGAAAAGGGGGCGCAGCGGGCGATCGGTCAGACGTGCTGTCAGAACCGCTTCCGTGGTCGGCCGTCCTTCACGACGGAAGAAACCACCAGGGATACGGCCTGCTGCGTACATTTTCTCTTCAAAGTCAACGCTCAATGGGAAGAAGTCCAGCCCTTCGCGAATATTTTTGGACATAGTGGCTGTGGCCAGGACGATTGAGTCGCCCATCTGCGCCGTCACGGCGCCGCCGGCTTGTTCAGCCAATTTGCCCGTTTTAAAAATTATTTCTTTGTTTCCCACAGTCGTGGAAAAAGTGTATTCAGGTAACATTCTATACCTCTTTTAATTGTGGCATAATCTTTTGGGACGGTTAGATGCGGCGTTTTTTCTCGCCTGTACAACGGCGGATCACATCAACTTACGCAATACGTAAGTAGGGCTACGAAAACCGCTCCCAATTTGGATCTATGCCTTCCTAAATCAATATTCTATTTTTCGCTTAGGATTTAAAATGGGTTAGGGACTGGGAAATGGCTCATACAGTAAACGTTCCCTCAGGAAGACGTATGCTACAGTTCCCAATTCCTAACGCACGCCGCAAAATCCTAAACAAGAGGGGCGAGATATTCTCGCCCCTCTCCTAAAAAACTAATAAATCTTACCGACGCAAACCCAAACGCGCGATGATCGCACGGTAGCGTTCCGGATGGCGCTTGCGCAAGTAGCCCAACAGCCGGCGGCGTTTACCGACCAGCTTGAGCAGGCCTCTTCGTGAAGCTTCATCATGCTTATGAACAGCCAAGTGTTCTTGCAACTCTCGAATACGACGGTCAAAAATCGCTATCTGCACCTCGGGCGACCCTGTGTCACCTTCGTGCGTAGCAAACTCTTCAATTAATTCGGCTTTCTCTGCCAAATCTAAAGGCATTGGTACTTCCTCCAACTACATAATTTTTTGGCTTTCAAGCCGTCGTGCCGATTACGTCGAACTTTTAAGCCAGCCTCGAATTATAACCCCGCCCTCCATGTGTGCAAAAATGCTCATCATTGTCCCTGAAATTTAAGCGTTTGCACCTTATAAACATGACATTTGTTACTTGTGCACCGCTATCTTACTGGTTTATGATGTGCTGGATCGTGCCGTTATGCCAAATAGGTATTCAACAGGAGGTTGGGGACATGGGCAGATCTTTTTTCAGTCGCCGGAGCCGGTGCTGGTGGATTTTAGCATTGGTACCCTTTCTATTCGCTTGTTCTTCGCCTAAAGATTTGATAGATAGTGCCCTGGACACAAAACAGATCAAGTTGGGTACCCAGATTGGTTCGTTTGGGCTGGGGATTACTGGTTATCAAGAGGGATTTGTTGCTCTCGATAGTTTCCTGGAACAGGCTCAAATCATGGCTGAGGAGGTTACAGGAAATACGGATGTACTTGTCACCTATTCGCCGCCTTATATGCCGGTTGTTATTACCAAATCCCTACGCACGGGTAAGTGGGGATTGGGTTCCGGATTACGCTATCATACATCTGTCGGTACCTTTGGTATTGAACTCTCAAGCGCCGAACAACAGCAGCTCGTTGACCAGCTAAAAGCGTTGAAGGCGGGTCCCGCGGATTTGATCCTAATTCTAGAGGATCGTAATCGCGGAGAACGGGATGTCTTGCATGTAAAGTATGGACATGACGCGCAGGTATTGCTGGACGGCCATGTCATGGCCACGTTTAAATCTACTGAATACGGCGTCATTATTCTCCTGGATGTAACGAATGCGCAGACCGTAAAACTGTACCCAAACGATACCGATCATGGCATTATCCCTGAATTTCAACTGGATGACCCACAGCCACAACTTAAGCGAGCCGACCTGGGAGGGCAGAGCAGTGATACCCAAAACGGTGGTATCCAAAGCGAAAGTACCCAAAACACGCCACAAACAAATGGTGAGTGCATTTTGCCGGATATAATCGAATTTTCGATTGTACCTACCGGCAAACGCTTCGAATATTATTGTACCTGGCGGGTTGAAGGCGCGGAGCTGGTAGAAATGTGGGGCGAGCGCCTGCCGCATGAGGGATCGAAAACGCTTATAATAAAAGAACCAGGGTATTGGGTCATTTGGGCTAAAGCGCCGGGTACAGCAGATGATTGTTTTACCGAACGCAGTCTAAAGATTGACCCATGATGCTCCGGTTGATGATTGTAACTAAAAGGAAAAGTTAATCATCCCCCAGTTTGAGGACGGCCATAAAGGCTTCTTGCGGTACTTCAACGTTGCCGATCATCTTCATGCGCTTCTTGCCTTTCTTTTGCTTTTCCAGCAGTTTGCGCTTGCGTGTTACGTCACCACCGTAACATTTAGCCAGGACATCTTTACGCAAAGCTTTGACGTTGGCGCGGCTGATAACACGTTTGCCGACGGCTGCCTGAATAGGCACCTCGAACATCTGGCGCGGAATGAGCTTGCGGAGCTGCGTGACCAGTTTCTGCCCGCGTTGGTAGGCAAGATCGTCATGTACAATCATGGCCAAAGCATCAACCGGCTGCTTGGCGACCAGGACATCAAGCTTGACCAAATTGGACGGCCGATAGCCGGCGAATTCATAATCCATTGAGGCGTACCCACGAGTGGAGCTCTTCAAGCGATCGTAAAAGTCAATGATGATCTCTGATAAAGGCAGGTCAAAATTAAGGACGACACGCCCAGGTGCGGGGTATTCCTGGCCGGTGAAGATGCCACGTCGCTTGATGCACAGATCCATGATTATTCCGTAATATTCTTCGGGCGTAAAAATTTGGACGCGCATCCAAGGTTCGCGAATCTCTTCAATTAACGAAGGATCAGGTAAGTCGGCCGGGCTCTCGATAACTTGCACCTCCCCCGTATGTTGCATGACAACTTCATAGCGTACACTCGGTGCGGTGGTCACCAGATCGAGATCATACTCTCGCTCCAATCGTTCTTGAACGATTTCCATATGAAAGAGCCCCAGAAAGCCGCAGCGGAAGCCGAAGTTTAGGGCGTTGGATGTTTCCGGCTCGTAAATGAGTGCAGCATCATTAAGCTGCAATCTCTCTAATGCTTCTTTGAGCAAAGCGTAATCTTCACCTTCCGTGGGATAGAGGCCGGCGAAGACCATGGGTTTTGCAGCGTGAAAGCCGGGCAGCGGTTGTTTGGCGGGACGATCCCTTGTAGTTATCGTGTCGCCGACGCGGCATTCGCGCACATCCTTAAGGCCGGTAGCAATGTAACCTACTTCGCCGGCGCTCAGGTCCTTAACAGGCTTCATGTCTGGACCGAAAAAGCCCAGCTCGATAGGTTCGGCCGTCACGTCGTTGGACATCATCTGAATCCATTCGCGATGCTTGAGCGTGCCTTCAAAAATTCGCACGTAAGCGACGACGCCTTTATAGGAATCGTAATGCGAATCAAAGACCAGCGCTCTGAGAGGCGCCTTGGGATCGCCGCTGGGAGGTGGTACTTTTTTAATCACCTCTTCCAGGACATTGGTTATATTTTCACCCAGCTTAGCACTGACAGGGATTACATCGGCGGCATCGATGCCTGTAATACGCTCAATCTCTTCGGCGACGAGGTCCGGCTGAGCGGCGGGTAAGTCGGTTTTATTGACTACCGGGATAAGCTCCAGGTCAGCCTCTACAGCCAGATAGAGATTGGCAAGCGTTTGAGCTTCGATGCCCTGCGTGGCGTCGACTACGAGCACAGCCCCTTCGCAGCTTTGTAAAGCGCGGCTGACCTCATAGGCAAAATCGACATGCCCAGGTGTGTCAATAAGATTCATTTCATAGTCTGCACCATCGCCAGCCGTATAGTTCATGCGGACGGCCGATGCTTTGATGGTTACCCCTTTTTCGCGTTCCAACTCCATGCTGTCCAGCACCTGGTCTTGCATTTCGCGATCGGAAATGGTATCCGTGACTTGCAGCATGCGATCGGCCAGGGTGGATTTGCCGTGGTCGATGTGGGCGATGATGCAGAAATTTCGTATCTGATTCTGTTCCATATGACTAAGTATAGCAATGTTCAGCTTTCAGTCATCACTCTTGCCTTGATCGCTATTGTAATTGTAATCGTGAATGATTATTTTCATGGGCTTAAGGAAGATTTCACCCATGTTTTTCGGAATGAGGGATGGATTCCTAAATCCGTAGCACAAATCAGCGCTTTTTGCTCACTGTAAGACGGCCGATATCGCTTCGTCGAGTGAGTCTAACCCGTTCCCGTTTCGGCGCAGGTGAACCAGGAATTCGCGGTTTCCGTCCGAGCCCTTTATTGGCGAGGTGATGAGTGCCTGGGGGATGATATCGTTCTCCAATGACCAATTGAGGATGTCTTCCAATACCTGGCGGTGGACGGCCGAGTCTTTAACAATACCCCCCTTACCAACCTGTTTAGGCCCTGCTTCGAACTGGGGCTTAATCAAGGCCACGATATCCCCGTCGGGAGCGAGCCAGTTATTGATCACCGGAAGGACGAGTTTGAGGGAAATGAAGGAGACGTCCACGGAGACGAAATCGACTGGATCGGGTAGTTCCTCAAGGTAACGGACATTGGTACGCTCCATGACTACAACCCGAGAATCCTGGCGTAAATTCCAATCCAATTGTCCATAACCGACATCAATGGCGTAAACCCGGACGGCGCCGCGCTGAAGTAAGACATCCGTGAAACCACCCGTACAAGCACCGACATCAGCACAAATTTCACCGCTGACGTCGATTTGGAAAAGATCGAGCGCACCTGCCAGTTTATAACCGCCGCGGCTGACGTAAGGCATAGGCGCAATGATTTGAATGTCAGCACTGTGGGCGATTTTTGTGCCCGGTTTGTCGACCCGCTGGCCATCGACCAATACTTCACCTGCCATAATAATTGCTTTGGCCCGGCTGCGCGTCGCCGCAAGACCGCGTTCGAAGAGGAGAATGTCGAGCCGTTCTTTATTCTGTGCCATATCAATATTTTACTGTTCGACCGTCTAGTTACTCGACACTTTGCCCAGAGAAGAGATTTAGGACGCTGACGAGAGCTGACGAGCACTGAAAAAGGTTACTTATCCGCTTTCATCCGCCCCGCCACAACGTGTCGGGCCTAGTCCGCGTCCTTTGAATAAAGCTGTCGGGTAGTTAGTTCGACCGTTACTCATAAGGACCGGTCACTGATTACACATTACCGGTAACCGCAATTTCAGGATAAACGATTCTGCCAGTCCTCTAAAGCATCCGCCAACGACTGCTCGATGGCGATCTCCGGCTGCCAACCGGTATCGGCCGTAATACGCTCGTGACTGCCATAAACGATGGGATTGTCGGACGGGCGCATACGCGCCTTGTCATGGACTATTTCGGCCTCGATACCGGAGAGTTCTACCAGCGTATCCAGTAGATAATAAATTGGGACCGGCTGGCCGGAACAGATCAAGTAGGCCTGACCTGGATGACCGCTTTCGGCCAGGTCTGAATAGGCTTTGGCGACATCGCGCACGTCGGTGAAGTCGCGTCGTGCACCCAGATTGCCGACCGAAATACGCGCATCTTGAAGACTCAGCTTAATCGCCGCTACCTGGCTGGCGAAATCGGGAACAACAAAACCTTTAGCTTGTCTGGGACCAATATGATTGAACGGCCGTGCTTCCATAACAGGGAGCTTATAGCGCTCCCAATAAGCTTTTACCAATTGACCTGCTGAAACTTTGCTGATTCCGTAGGGATGGGTGGGCCGTTCCTCGGTTTCTTCGGTCAAGGGCAGCATATCAGGCGTAATCTTACTGTAAACGTCGGCGCTGGTGACAACCACGATTCGTGGACGGCCGTAAGCTTCAGCGGCTTGTAAAAGGTTTGCTGTACCGCCACTGTTGATGGCCAGGGTGAGAGCCGGTTTTTGCCAGGAGATTGAAGGAGAAGCCTGTCCGGCAAGGTGATAAATAACATCAGGTCTGGCTTCGCCGATCGCCTCTTTTAGGGTCTCGACCTGGAGTAAATTGCCAGGAAGCTCTGTAAGGCGCGGGTGCTGCGGAAGCTGCTGGTGACTGCTCTCCCCGTGCACCAGGGCAAATACAATATGCTCATTGTCGAGAAGATAGTCAACAAGATGGGAACCGGCAAAACCAGTACCCCCAGTGATAAATACGCGCATTGCTTCTCCAATATATCTTTGGTTAGTTCTTGTGATTATAGTCTGGAGTTTTGTGCTAGGCACTTTTATAGGTTTAAAGACCTTGTGAGGTGAGACAGTTCGCCAGTTATTAGGACGGCCGTATAATCGATTGAATAAATAATTGGTTGATTACAAGAGGTACTTAGCGCCACCTTTCAACGAATGGATTATTTGCAAAATACGAAAACTGGAAATGGCGGCTATCGAGATAAGGGAGAAAAAGTATGGTCCCGGCTTCTGGGAAGCAGCGCGCGCTACACAAGGGTGCTGGCTCGACTGCTGTTATTTATGATCCTGCTCCGCCTGCTTTTACCCGCGCCAATTCTGGTCACAATCGGCCCGCAGCAAACCGTTTATAGCGACTACCCTATCACCGGCGTGCATACACGACTGACCGATGAGGTGGAAGAATGGAAGATTAAACGCACCCTGGAACTCGTGCGCGAGATGGGCTCACCATGGATTGTAGAGTTTTTCCCTTGGGCTTATTACCAGGGTTCGGACGGGGATATAGCCTGGCAGCATCCCGATCAGGTGGTTAATCATGCCCATGCTCAAGGTCTGACGATCATTGCCCGGCTGGGGCTGACCCCCGATTGGGCGCGTCCGCCAGATACACCACTAACCTATTTGGATGAGGATGCTTACGAAGATTTTGCGGCGTTCGCCGCGGCGTTCGCCGCGCGTTACGAGGGTAAAGTTGATTACCTGGTTATCGGAAATGAGCCTAACTTGAGCTACGAGTGGGGTTACAGGCCAACCACGGCTGAGGATTACGTGAATCTGCTTAAAGTTGTTTATCCGGCAGTAAAAGAAGCCAATCCCGAGATGCAGATCTTGGCCGGCGCCCTGGCGCCCACTTTGGAACCGGATGGATCTCCCTGGGGATTGAATGACTTGCAGTATCTAACCGAAATGTATGAAGCAGGTGCAGCCCCTTTTTTTGATGGTTTGGCCGTGCATGCCTATGGTCTGACCTTTCCTGCTGAGGCGGATCCCGACCCCAACATTCTAAACTTCCGGCGTATCGAATTGGTGCGCGATGTGATGGTGGTGGCTGGCGATGGTGATAAGTCGATCTTTGTAACGGAAACAGGCTGGAATGATCACCCCCGTTGGACCATGGCTGTCCGTCCTGGACAGCGTATCCAATATACCCTGGATGCGCTGCGCTATGCGGAAGAAAACTGGCCTTTTGTAGAAATGATGGCGCTGTGGGCATTCCGCTATCCGGCGTCTACGAAAAGTTATATGGATTATTTCACATTAGTCACACCGGAGTTTGTGACCAAGCCGATTTATGATGCAATTAAGGAATACACGGGTAATGGTGGCTGAAAACCGTAAGACCAATTTCCATAGCTCACTCTTCTCGGCAGGGATGCGAATATCCCTGTTGATTTTTATCATTCTAGCTTTACTCTTTTTAACAGGTTGCGGGCGGAAGGATGACACATGGCAGCGCATTCAGAAGGAAGGCATTCTCCGCGTCGGATTAGACCCCACCTTCCCACCTTTTGAGGTTACGGCCGATTCTGACGTGATTGGTTTGGATGCCGACCTGGCTCGCGCACTGGCCGATGAAATGGGTTTGCAAGCTGAATTTGTCTATTTTGGTTACGATGGATTGTATGACGCCCTGGCAACGGAGCAGGTAGATGTTCTCATTTCCGCCCTGGTGATAGTGCCTGGTCGTATGCGTGATTTTGCTTACAGCGAACCTTATTTTAACGCCGGTGAAATTCTAGTTATCCCCAGTGGATCAACTATTGATGAAATGGCCGGACTGAGTGGGAAAAGACTGGCCGTCGAACTAGGTGCGCAGGGGCATGTAGAAGCAACTCAATGGGCGAAGCGGCTGCCGGACCTGCAAGTCTTGCCTTATCCGAGTGCCGATGAGGCGCTGGATGCGGTCGCTGCAGGAGAAGCGGATGCTGCTCTGGTCGATGGTGTGAGCGGCCGTTTGTATTTAAAGGAGAGGAGCAATCTGGATCTCGAACGTGTAAGTCAGACTGTAACCGTGGAACCCTATGCTATGGTTGTACGTATAGAAGATGAAACTTTGTTGGCCAAATTAGATGAAGCGTTATCGTCCCTGACGGCCACCGGCGAGCTGGATATCCTGATTGAGCGGTGGCTTGGACCGTGAAAGAAGCCTTTGATTGATAGGCTTTAAGATCTCTCTTAAATTTCAGATTTGTGTATAGGAATAAGCTTCAAATTTTCGGCCGTTCGTCTTATAATAATGATGTGTTTACCGTTAAATAAGGCCTGACCCAATTAACAATGAATAACCAATCTCGTAGGCTAACAGTTACCACAATTTTACTGATCTTCGCTCTCTTACTGGTCACCCAGGTAGCATCTGCACAATCAAAGACGTTCAACTGGGAAGACTGGAGTGCGGATATCACTCTCCTGGAAAATGGGGATTTGGAAGTCGTAGAAACCCAGACCTTGAACTTTCAAGGCGCGCCTTTTACATATGGTTACCGGGTAATTCCCATGGATCAGGGGGCTACAGGTGGGTCCAGTGACAATATCACAATTACCTCCTTCAGTGGAGACGGCCAGGAATTTGTGCAGAGCACGAGCCAGCAGCCGGGAACATACAGTGTGTCCCGTTCCGGTGATGAAATTACTATCAATTGGTACTTTGAACCAGCCCTGGGAGAGCGTACGTATACTATTCGTTATCTCGTAGAGGGCGGCGTGCGCGTAGGTACGGCCGAAGAAGGAGACGGCGACCAGGTCATCTGGACCGTGATACCGGAGGATCATCCCAGCGGCATCATAAACAGTCGCAGCGCGGTGATTCGTCTGCCGGAAGGGGTTTATCCACAAAAGTATACCGGTACAAATGATTATCTCGTCGCCGCATACAACTCCGCTTCTCAAGATCCGAGCGTGACTATCAACGTAAGTGAAGACGGCCGAGTTATTACTTATGCGTCCGACTCTCCACTGCTGCCCGGTCAATCCTTCGGCGTGCGGGCGCAGTTCCCTCATGGCATCATGGATATCCCCGTGCCGGAGTGGCAGCAAGCGATGCAGCGTGGTGATGCGATGAGCCTGGGACTGTTAGTTTTGGCCTTACTCCTTCTCATTGGTGGGCCGCTGCTGGTTTTACTGCTCTGGTACCTGCGCGGTCGCGATCCGCAATTGACAGTTGTCATTCCCGAGTATGTCAGCGAACCCCCAGATGATCTACCACCGGCCGTTGTGGGTACACTGGTTGATGAGAAGGTCGACATGAGGGACATCATTTCTACACTGCTCGACCTGGCACATCGCGGCTACGTACAGATGGCCGAAAAGAAGAAGGATTATCTGTTCGTGCGCACAGACAAATCGGCAAATGACTTGCGTGGTTACGAACAACGTTTTTTGAAAGATGTTTTTGAAGGCAAAGAAGAACGAACGCTGAACAGCATGCGCTATGAGTTCGCCGGTAATCTCCCCGGATTACGCGGGGATATTTACCAGGAGCTCGTCAACGAAAAACTGTTGGAGCGCTCTCCAAGTTCAGTTCGAAAAAGTTATGGCTGTCTGGCAGGTTTCGTTTTCCTAGCGGCGCTGGCCCTTTTTGTTACCTTCTCGGCTATCTTCGGCGATTTGGTCTCAACAGCCATTTGTCCGGCGCTCGCTCTGGGTGTGACTGGTCTGGCGCTGGTAATCGCGTCGCGGTACATGCCGCAGAAGACTGCTAAGGGGGCTGAGGCGGCTGCAAAATGGGGCGCTTTTAAAAATTATCTGCAGAAAATTGAAAAATATGAAGATCTTGAAGAAAGCAACGCGATCTTCGAAGAGTACCTGGCTTATGCTACTGCGTTTGGCCTGGAGCAGTCGTGGATTTACAAATTCTCCCAGGTGGAATCAACGCCAATGCCTGGCTGGTACTTCCCCTATCCGGTTTACACGGGACATGTTGGTGGAGGCATACCTACATCGGCCGGTAGCGGTGGATCGACGAGCATACCACGGCCGAGTTTAGAAGGAATGTCTGGAGGCTTAACCGCCGGATTGGCAGGGATGTCGGTAGGTTTGACAACTATGCTAAACTCTACTTCAACGATTATGAAGAGTACACCACCTCCCAAATCAGGTAGTGGCGGTGGGTTTAGTGGTGGATTTAGCGGCGGTTTCTCTGGTGGCGGTGGTTTCTCCGGCGGCGGGGGAAGTGCAGGATTTGGATAACAAGAAACACCAAACACTAAATAATAAGACTAAAACGAATAGTTTGAGCAAGATGAATGATGCGTAATGTATCGAGCGTTTTGCTGAATTGCTGATTAGCTGACTGCTGACAGCACCAACAGGAAGGTAATAGATGGGGCGCACATTGGGCATAATTTTACTTATTGGCGGCACGTTGGTGGCTCTTGTTTTAGGAGTTTTAATGCTGACTTACAGCCGTGAGGGAAATCTATCAGGTGGAGCAGCCATATTAGGCTTTACCCTTGGATTTCTGGTCCTGGTTCTACCGCAGTGGGGTGTAGGTGCCTACTTGCTTTGGAAAGGAACTCAAGAAGCGAAAACCGAAGCAATAGCCCAGAAACAGCGTGAATTATTGGACATTATCAAAGCTCATGGACAGATTGATATTGGTGATGTATCTATCCAAATGCAACAGAGCAAAGATGAGGTACAAGACATGTTGCATCAGCTGGTAGGTATGGGCTTGTATTCTGGGTATATTAACTGGGATGAAGGGATTCTTTATTCAAAAGAAGCGAGCCAGATCCGTGAACTCAAGAGATGTTACCATTGTGGAGGCGAGGTTGAGTTTGCAGGTAAGGGCGTTCTGAGGTGTCCATACTGCGGAACGGAATATTTTTTGGATTAAATAATAGTTAGATGCATGATGCGTTTTGCAAGAAGCATTGAGGCAAAGTTTCCAGTTAGCGGGCTGCTAATGGACTGACGGCCAAAAGCTGGAAACCAAACACAAGGAGTAAGATGATTATGGATGATGACTTGAAAAATGATGTTGGCGATCTGTATTCGCAGATCGCGGGTGAGGAATCGACAGCATTGGGTGATTTGTTGGCTAAGATTCCCGGCTTGAGCGGCTATATGGAACGTGGCCGGCGCCGCGAGGCGGATAGTATTTTACGTGATACCATCGTTGGGCGTCTGGAGCAAGTTCGGCTGCAGCTTAGTGATGTGCATCACGCGTTAAGCCGCGATATCGTTCTGGCTATGGATTATGCCGAGGAACTGGGTCGTGCGGAAACCCGGCTGATGAGTTTGATGGGTAAGATTAAAGACGCGCCGGTCGGTTATGCAGGTTACTTCGATGCGATTAAGGTCAAGGAAGAAGATCTGGCGCGAATTTACGCCTTTGATAATGAAATGTTGGTCCATGTGGATCAGATTATGGCTGATGTGGATACCCTGCAATCGGCCGTCAACCGCGGCGCACAAATAGAAGCGGCCATCGCACAACTAAACAAAGATGTTGCCTTGGCTAATGATACCTTCACAGGGCGCACGGAAGTGATGCGTGGGATTGGGTAATGGATTAATCTCGACGACTTTAGGTAGGGTGTTCGATACCGGCCTAAACGCTCAAGAGACATGATAGGAGAATGAATTATGCCCCAAGTATTTGATCGAGTTGCTATTGATTCCTGGCTTAAGGATGAGATTGTCCAGAAGTTCCCGCGAGGTGGGCTGGGTGATATCAAATTAGGCTCGCAGTTGATTGTCAATCCTTATGAGACGGCCGTGTTCGTGCGCGGCGGTGAGCCGATGGGAACTTTTGAACCCGGTCGACACACGCTGACTACGGAAAATATCCCCATGCTGACCAACCTGTTGGAATGGGGGCTTTTTGGCGGCGAGAATGTATTTACGGCCGACGTTTATTTCATTAAAACTACCGATTTGCCGATGCGTTGGGGAACGAAGGAGCCGGTTATTGTCGAGCATCCCGAGCGAAGTCCCGGCGCCAGCGCTATGCGTGGCAATGGTACTTATATCGTGCGTGTTAAGGACCCCTGGCGTTTCCTTAATGCTATGAATGCTTTCCGTGACAGTGTCAATCTTACCCAGTTGAAGACACGTCTCGATCCTATGGTCGGCGTGATGATGCAGGACAAATTGAGCGAACTGGCACAGGCAAAGAACCTGGGACCCGCTGATTTGCAATCATTCAGCAAAGAGTTGAACGACCTGCTGCAAGGACTGCTGCAAGAGGACTTTGATGCCCTTGGTCTTCAACTTGAAGACTTTAATATTGTCATGGGTTTGCATCCCGATTCGCTGGCTATCGTCACAAATATGGGCTACGGCACAAGTTATGTACAGAAACAACAGGCGGACGCCCTGTTGGCCGCGGCCGAAAATCCAGGCGGAAGTGGACTTGCCGAGATTGGTATCGGGGCTATGGGAATTGGCGCATTGCAGAGCATGCAGCCCGCACCCCAACAGCAGCAGCATACAACGCCTGGCGCACCGGCGCCGGAAGTTCCCGGCAGCGCATCGGGTATGCCCGATGTAATGACACCGGAACAGGCCGCAGAAATCCTAAAGGTTTCGAAAGAAGATGTAATGGCGGCGATAGAAGCGGGTGACCTGAATGCGCGCAAGATTGGCAATGCTTACCGCATCAGCAAAGCAAATTTAGAAAAGTTCCTCGAAGGGTAAAACTCAGAGTAGAGCTGCATAGAGAAATAATTGTGTTTTCTGTAATTGGCTTTGCCAGGTCACTTAAAAAGAGAAAATAGCCGGTGCAAGTTGATGGGTAACCGTCGACAGTAACGAGACTTAATTAAAAAGCCGCGGTTTTCCGCGGCTTTTTTCTTCTTCGTTTGGGAGCGACTCAAGGTTTTGTCGAGCGGCTCGGGAACAAGTTTACAAAATTGGATCCAGATTGGAGCTCTCTATCCAGCCGCTTTGTTCTTTATGCTGCACCAAGAACCAAGAGGTTCCATCCGCATATTTCTTGCATTCATGCAGCGTGACCAAGGTCTTCGGCCCCAACAATCCTACCCATTTAGAATCCGCGTACGGTTCCAGCTTTAAATTGATACCGAAGGTTGTTAACACCTTTGCCGTGTCGCTTCCGGTTAGAATTATTGTTTCACCTTCGTCGCTTGATTCTGATTTTGAACCCAGTACGACGTTTTTAACTTCTTCCTCTAAGGTTTTAGGCGTGGTTTCATCATCAGGCGAGGCGTCACTGCTTAACGCAAAAATGCTTAAAGCACTAAGGCCTAGCTCCTTAGCGCCGAAGGAGCCCAGGTCTGAACTATCATGCACACCAATTCCCGTAGTGGGATTCTCAGTTTCTACAACAGCTTCATCTGTCGCAGATCGCGATTTTACCGGCCAGGAAGCTGGAACGGTCATGGGTTGGGCATATGCCGCGTCCAGGTTTTCTGAATTTCTGCCGGGGAGGAGAAGGTACTCACCCTTGTAGATGCGTGGGCCGGTCCACCGGCATTCCCGACATTGATAGCGCGCAACACGGATGCCGGCGAAGGTTAGCAGACGATCTCTTCGTCTGCGGCTGATGCGCATCAGCCCAAGATTTTGACAAGATGGGCACCCAACTTGAGGTAGGAGGGAATCGTTATGCCTTATATGCCAGACAGCAGCGATGTACAACCCGATTGCCAGGACGCCAAAAACAGCTTGCAGGATGACGAGTGTCTGAATGCCTGATAGTGAGAGTATTCCAGCAGAAAAGAAGCGTGTGAATATGCCTATTACAACGGCCGTAACCAATGAAATGATCGCCAGAACAACCAGCAGAATAAATTGGTTATCCCTGAATTGGGGTTGTATTTCATCAACCTGGTCGTCCACACTGAATTGATTTGGATTTATTTGGAAGATGTCGGCCATGATTTACTATCCTTGAGTAAGCAGGTTCCTTAACAGCAATAACGGGGGATCCTTTCCTAAATCATCAAATTCCAACTCTTGGTTTTTCTATAGGGTTTAGTACGATGACCGCCAAAAAAGTTGGACACATTTTTACTATTATTCCATATTACTACTAACAGCTTACGAAAACGGTTAAGCTGGCTTTTTAAATCAATGCAATGATGCCTGAATCATACTGCACAATATATCCAGCGCTCCAGGCCTTTGGGAATCCGAATATTTGGGATATACCATGGCTTAAATTTTCCAACCATGGTGTCGATTTCGGTTTCAGAATGAAAAAGGATCATTGACTTAATCATGGATTAAGGTCAGAATAGAGGAGAGAGATTGTCTTTAGATACTTGTTCTGCTTCAGCAGAAGAGGTTCATCAGATCTCACTTACAAAACAACTCGTGTTGAGTTTAGTTTTGAGGGGTGAAGGCAGTGCACGGTAGCTGAGCGATCTGATGATTTAAAAAGTTAATTTTAAGAGGAGTTTCATCATGAGCTATGAATGGAGCACTGATATAGAGTCAGTGCCCGATCACGAAAAAGCGCAGATGAAGGAAGAGGATGCCAGGTTTCAGGCGGACCCAGCGGCAGGATGCAGAGGGATTTTTTATGCTGCCCTATTTTCCGGCATCGTCTTTGTTATCTCTATTGTCTTTCTTTTATACTGGTGGCTTGTTTAAGGCATCATTTTAGAAAAAGGCATCACTAGTTTTCGTTTCACTTACTAAAATTCGCGGGATAAGACCGCGCGGCTTTTTTTTCGCCTTAAAACCAAACGGCCCTGTTCCAATATGACCAGGGTCGTTTTTATATCCCAGGACAGTTGCGCATAATTCATAATATTGTAAACTTCTCTCGCCTCACTTCTTTGTGATCTTTCATGTCTGGCGAATATTCTCGAACCTATTATTACGTCTGTTATTGCACATGTTGTTCCAACAGCAAGAACAGGCTTACCGAAATTGATTGGCTTGATGCCTGATAAGGAAATCAATTGACGACGCAAAAGGACAAGCAAGAAGCTTTAACCGGTGAGCAGCCTTCCGAATCTCAGGGCGATCGGATTGATGTGGGTCGTATTGAGCACAGCGGGGTAGTGGCAATCGGCCGTGGCGCCCGCGCTACAATCAATAATTACACCGAAATCATCGTTCAATCCGACAGCATTGAGGATTTGCCTCCTGTCCCTGGGGAGCCGCCCTTTAAGGGCCTGGCCTATTTCACCGAGCAGGACGCGGACATATTTTTCGGCCGTGAAGAGCTGAGCGACCAGATAGCCGCGCGCCTGTTGAAAACGAGGTTCCTGGCCGTCATCGGCGCTTCCGGCAGCGGTAAATCCTCACTCCTGCGCGCGGGCGTCATTCCGCGAATGCGGCGTAAAAACTGGTCAATTAAGGTGATGACCCCGACATCACGGCCCTTAGAGCGCCTGGCGACGATCCTTACCGGTGATGATCCTTCTTTAACTGCGGCAGATGAAATGCGAGAAGCGCTTGTGCAAAATCCACGCGCGCTACTCCTGGCGGCCAATAAGTTAGCCGCCAGACAAGATAAGGGCTACCTTTTACTCGTCGTTGATCAATTTGAAGAATTGTTCACCCTTTGCCATGACGAGCATGAGCGGCAGCTCTTTATAGATAACCTGCTGACCGCGGTCGCCGGTGAGGGGGCGGTGACGATCCTGATCGGTCTGCGTGCCGATTTCTACGATCGCTGTGCGGATTACGAAGGATTGAGAGACCTGGTGTCCCGGCAGCAGGAGTTCATCGGTCCCATGCGCCAGGAAGATCTGGTCAGGGTAATTGCCGAACCGGCTAAACGCGGCGGCTGGCAGTTTGTGGATGGCTTGGTGGAACAGATCTTAGAAGATGTCGGGCGTGAACCCGGCCGGCTGCCGCTGCTCTCCCACGCCTTATTAGAGACCTGGAGACTGCGCCGAGGGACGGTCATGACTCTGGGCGGCTATCGCGCTGCTGGAGGGGTGGAAGGCGCTATTGCTAAGACGGCCGAAAATTTACTCAAAAACTTCGATACCGAGCAGATGACCATCGTCGAACATATTTTTCTCTCCCTGACCGAACTTGGCCAGCAGGCGGAAGATACGCGGCGTATTGCCTCCAAAGACGAGCTGGTCCGAGGCGAAAGAGCAGAGAACGTGGATGTGGTCTTGGAAGACCTTGTCCGCGCGCGGCTGGTGACGATTGATGGCGAACAGGTGGAAGTTGCGCACGAGGCTTTAATTCGCCGTTGGCCCCGATTAGAAGATTGGCTGGATGAAAATCGTGAACGGTTGCAGTTTGAACGGCAGCTGAGTCAAGATGTGCAGAAATGGGAAGCCTCTCAACGAGATCCGGGATACCTCTATCGCGGATCGCGCCTGCAGCAAACATTAGGATGGCTGGACCAACTAGATGAACCATTGAGTGGTTCCGAACAAGAATTTATAGATGCCAGCCGCGCCGTCGAGGCTGAGGAAGAGCGCCGTGCCGAACAACTCCGGTCGGCGCAAAAAAGGCAGCGGATTCTGATCGGAGTAGCGGTTGTTTTGCTGATCGCGGTAGTTGCCGCGGGGTTCTTCGGACAGAATTTGACCGCTCTTTTCCGCGAGCCAGGGCAAATGGAAGGCGGTTTCAATATCGCTGTGGCGGTCATGGAGGAGGGAGAGGGTGTTCCTGAAGGATCAGGATCGGCCGTTAGCACACGTATCGGTGTTAGTCTCGAGGAAGCTTTGGCTAATTTTTCCGATGTCGAAGTCTGGTATGACAGCCCGGAGCTGCGCCGTTCCCAAAATGTGGTGATTGGTGAAGTTAATCCCGATAATGATCCGCAGCAAACTCCCCAGGCTAAGGCGGAATCACTCCAAGCGGATGCCTTGATCTATGGCTCTATTGTCCAAGATGGCAGTTCCAATGTCTTGCAGCTGCAAATGTACCTCAAACCCCAATTTGGGGCGGACGTTGGTAATATGGGAGGTTTATACCAGTTCACAGAGCCTATCCCCTTGTTTGATCCGCTTGACCCTGGCTTGGAAATTCAAAAGCCGGTACAGGCTCTAGCCCAGATGGCTTTAGGCCTGAGCTTCAGCCAGCTTGGGCAGGCAGATGAAGCGTTGGATCATTTTCAGCAGGCCGCGGATTTGATGCCCCATTCAGATATGGTTCACTATTTTGTCGGCCAGGAACTATTTCATCTGGCGAACCAGGACGGGGATACGGCCGCCGATCACCTTGATCAGGCGGAAGCAGCTTTTTTACGTGCTTTGGATGAGAATGAAAATGCGCGGGCAAGGATTGGATTGGGTTCCGTGCATTTGGAGCGTGCGCAGGCGCTCCTGGACGAGGCCCAGACTGAGGATTGTACATCTGCGGACGCGGCCGGCGTGCTTCAAGAAGTGCTGGCTGAGACAGATGCTGCGCAAGCGGAATTTCTTGAAGTTCCGCAGCGGCCGTTGGCAATTGACCTAGCCGAGTATGGCGGTCCGGTAAATGGAATAGTACATCTCGATCAGGGGATACTGCAGCGCATCCGCGCCAACAGTCATTTCTGCCTTGGTGATTCGCAAACAGCAATTTCCGATCTAAACAGCGGCCTGGCCGATTTGGACGTGGCCGAACCTGATTTTCAGCAGGTCAGCTACCACCGCTCGCTGGCCAGGTTGTATCAGGCGCGTGGTACACTCTACCATTGGCTGACCTTTTTGCTGGTGCAGGAACAGGATGATGGCAGTCGAGAAGCGCTGCAAAAGGGCATCCAGGCTCTTGGACAATGTTTGCAGCAGGGAGAGCTTGCCCCTGTAGATGAATTTTTACAAACAGTGATCATTCCGCTTTGTGAGGATGGTCTTGCTGAACTACAAGCGGCGGGGGGCGTCCAATAGAGAGACAAATTTTGTCTAAAAGGAGACAGTTGCGATGCGTAAAAATCCCCCGCACATAGTTGGTTTGTTTTCGTTGTTAATACTCTTGTTCCTGGCCGGTTGTGGTTCTAATACCGGGACGGTGGCGAATCAGTCTCCTACACAAACGCCGAATATTATTGTTGTCACGGCGACGGATGAACCACCCACTCAGACTCCGGTTATCATAGTTGTGACGGCGACGGATGAACCGGGGGCTCAAGACACCACTCCTGAAGCGCAGACGACGGAAGAACCTACTACAGCGCCACAAGCTGAGGCCACGGCGACTCAAGAGCAGCCCACAGAAACGGCCGTATCCCCTTCTCCGACGGTCTTGGTTCCCACGTGTCGGGTGGTATCAGGGGTCAGAATGCGCAGCGGTCCTGGCGAAATTTACAGCATCATTCGCAACTTGGCCGCCGATTTGGAATTGTCCCCTCAGGCTTTCCTTGCTAGTGGATTCCCGGGTGGCTCGTGGCTGCTGGTGTCAAGTGCTACTCAGCAGGGGTGGGTGAGCGCCAGAACGGATTTAGTGATCTGCAACGTGGACCCGGCTTCACTACCTGCGCCAAGCGTGATCCCGCCGACCCCGACGCCGATCCCCTCCCCGACGGCCGTTCCCCCAACACCTACACCGGTTGTCGTGGCCGATCTGCCTATCTCGATCGGCCAACCTTCAAATGCCAATAATCCTGACGCGGGGGATTTTCCACAGGGGCGTGTTGAGTGGCATTTGGAGACGAGCGACAACTTTCTCTTCCGCTTTTATGTTCGGGACATTGATAAAGGCGACTATGATGGCGCGGGGGTTGATACAGTGACCTTGACCGTCCAAGATCAATCAGGTCATGTGGTTGATGAACGGCGAGAGGGAACGGCCGGATACTGCATTTTCGGCGGCGGCGAACCCGTCTGTAACTCCTGGGTGATTGACAACGGCGTGTATAAGTGGAAATCAACAGGAGAAACGGTCGTTGACGGCACCTATAACCTGAGCGTCTCGGTACAACCAAAGGATGATGACAGGATTTGGAGTTGGTCCCTGGGTGATTTCTATGTCGAAGTGCCATAAATGATGGCAAGATTTTCCACTCAGTAAGAGCCGTTTGGGGGATTTCTTCAATCCGCCGTCCACAGAACGCGCACGGCCGAATACCATGTTATAATTAGCTCGTCGGCCGCTGTATTTATCCTGGCCAATCAAAGATGAGGATTGATAACATGAAGAAATTAGCGTTTCTTATTTTGGCGATTTTACTGCTATCTGCCTGTGGCCCGAAGGAAGAGGATCAGGTCCTTGGCACCTGGGAGCGCGTAGATGGAGAGATTTGGTTGTCTGTTGCAGAGGTCGATCTGGCCGCGGAAGACCAGGCTGTTGTGACTACGACTGACGGAGGAAAAAGTCCATACGAATGGTCGATAGAAGACGGCGATTTTTGCGCCAGCTGGGACAGCCCGCAGCTTATTTGCTACCAGATGGAGCTCAATGGGGATACCTTGACCCTGCTGGATCTGAGAGATCAGAGCGTGACCCTAAAACGAGTTGAGTAAACACGAAATTTGATAAACCGCGCAAAATGCCCGGTAAACAAAAATCCCAGCCTGCAGGGCTGGGATTTTAATTTATAGCGGGGACAGGATTCGAACCTGTGACCTCCGGGTTATGAGCCCGACGAGCTGCCTCTGCTCTACCCCGCAACATCGAATGCGCATTATAGCAACCGCGCTGTGGTTGTCAAGCCCGGTTTATCTCCATTAATGAGGCTTTAGTTTCTGGCCAATTGTTAGCGCCGCGCCTTAGAATTATTGGGCAAATTCTATCTGCTTGAGTTGATTTCATGCCCGCCGATTTTAATCTCGAAGCCTTTAATCCTTCCCCGCTTTGGCGTCACCCGCACGTTCAAACGGTGCTCGCTAATACGCTGCGGCCGACGAGCGGTGCAGCCTTCCATCGCCTGCGCCTGGATACGCCGGATGGTGATTTTCTGGACCTCGATTTTTCTTCCGTGGATGGTGTATCGCTGCCCGACAGCGCACCGCTGGTTTTGCTGCTGCATGGCCTCGAAGGATCAGCGCGCAGCAGTTACGCCTATGAGGCTTATCGCCAGCTGGCTGCGCGCGGCATTCGTGCCGTGGGTATGAATTTTCGCTCGTGCAGCGGGGAGATGAACCGCACAGCTACTCTTTACCACGCGGGGAAAACGGATGATGTGGACCTGGTAGTTAACTGGCTGTTGGAGAACCAGCCCGGCGTTCCTTTGGGCATGATCGGTTTTTCCTTAGGGGCCAATATGCTGCTTAAGTACCTGGGAGAAAAGGGATCGCAATCGGCCGTGCGTGCGGCCGTCGCCGTCTCCCCACCTTTTGATCTTGGGCGGACTGCTGATACTTTTGAGCATGGGGAAGGACGGCTTTATGGCCTGCGGTTTATGCGCGACCTGCAAAAAAAGGCCCTCCTGCTCGCGAAGCGCAATGGCAATGCACTTGATATAGAGCGCATCCTCACGGTCAAGAGCATGCGCGAGTTTGATGAAGCTTTCACGGCGCCGCTGCATGGTTTTCGTGATGCGGAAGAATATTACGCCTTGAACAGTTCCGGCCGTTTTGTGCGGGCTATTGGTGTTCCTACCCTTGTCATTAGAGCCTTGGACGATCCGATGTTCGTTCACGATGTCCCGCACGCGGCGCTGGCCGGCAATGAGCATATCACGCCAGCCTTGACGCCCTATGGTGGACATGTGGCTTTTGCCGAAGGCAGGTACCCGCGAAAGTTCCGCTACTGGGCTGAGCGGCAGGCAGCTCGCTATCTGGCTGTACATTTGATCGAATAAGAATAATACTGATAAGCTTCTAATAGAACGGCCGTTATACCTGTGGTATAATATCGTTTAGCATGGGGATGACAGGCTTCGACGGGGAAGGCTGGCCCTGAATTGCAAGTCGAGCACGCTTTACAACTCGTAAAACTGGAAGCACCTTTAGAAATGCCAACGGCAATTCTAATAGAGCCTATGCTGCTATGCCCTTAGCGGCGTAAAAGCATAGCAAGATGGTTCTCAAGACAGAACCCCGCCTCAGTCGTCGCGTTCGTTGACCGCGCGATTGCCGGCGACAAAAGAGTCAACGTGCGCTGCTCCGACGTCGATAGGAGTAGCTAAGACGTCCTTTTGGGGATGATCGACTCGCTGGAGGTTGACCGCGTCGTCCCGGGCCCCTCCGGTAAAAAACAAACGGCCGACTAAACTTGTAGATATTCAGAGGACGAATTTTTCGGACGCGGGTTCGATTCCCGCCATCTCCACTAAGAGAAGAGAGCGCGCCAGACGGCGGGCTCTTTTTATTTCGGTTTTGACCGAATTTGGAATGGAAAATTCAGGGTTTGAGATAGTAGCTTCATGTATCTGAAAACCTGACTGCCTGACTGCCTGACAGGCTGACAAGCTGACAAGCTGATTAACGACTAAAAGAATATCGACTGTCAAGCTGTTTTATGTTAGACTATAGAACTTTCGTTCTGTTAATTTTAATTCCGAATTCCGAACTCCGAATTCCACATTTATCAAGAGGATAACCTATGCCTGAGTTCGAACTTCATTCCCCTTTTCAACCAATGGGTGACCAGCCACAGGCGATTTCCGGTTTAGTTGAAGGCCTGGAGCGAGGTGACCAGTACCAGACCCTGCTCGGGGCAACGGGGACCGGAAAGACTTATACAATCGCCAATGTGATTCAGGAGACGCAACGGCCGACTCTTGTATTGGCGCATAATAAAACGCTGGCTGCTCAGCTGTACAGCGAATTCCGCGAATTTTTCCCCAACAACGCCGTCTCTTACTTCGTCAGTTATTACGATTATTACCAGCCTGAAGCCTACGTGCCGCGTCATGATCTCTATATTGAGAAAGAGACGCAGATAAATGACGAAATTGACCGCCTGCGCCTGCTGGCCACGGCTAATTTGCTCAGCCGGCGTGACGTGATCATCGTTGCCTCGGTTTCTTGCATCTACGGTATAGGCAATCCGGAAGCGTGGGGCAAGGTGACCGTACCCATCGAGCGCGGCCAATCTTACCGCCGTAATTCACTGCTGCGCCACCTGGTAGACATCCAATACGATCGCAATGATATGGAGCTGCGCCGTGGTGTATTTCGTGTGCGCGGCGATACACTTCAAATTTATCCGGCCTATGCCGAAACGGCTTTTGGCGTCGAGTTTTGGGGCGACACCGTGGAGCGGATCACAGAGTTTGATCCTCTGACGGGCGAGATCCTGCTTGATCACGCTAAGGTTGAGATCTTTCCGGCCACGCAGTTTATCACCGACGAGGACAAACTAAAGTCCGCTATTCAAGACATTGAAGAAGAACTGCACGATCAGATCACCTTCTTCAAGCAGCGCAATATGCTGCTGGAGGCGCAGCGCATTGAGCAGCGTACGATGTATGATCTGGAAATGCTGCGCGAGGTGGGTTATACGAGCGGCATCGAGAATTACAGCCGCCATCTCGATCAGCGGCCCGCAGGATCACGGCCGTGGACCCTGATCGATTACTTCCCGCCCGATTTCTTGCTCGTGGTGGATGAGAGTCACATGACGCTGCCCCAGGTGCGGGGCATGTATGCCGGTGACCAGAGCCGCAAGAAGACTTTGGTGGATTATGGGTTCCGGCTGCCCAGCGCCCTGGATAACCGGCCGCTGAACTTTGAAGAAGTGCAGAATTTAATTGGCCAGACGATTTTCACCAGTGCTACACCAGGTCCCTTTGAAATGGAACAATCAGCGCAGATCGTGCGCCAGGAAATACGGCCGACCGGCGTGCTTGATCCCGAAGTGGAGGTACGACCGGTCCGCGGGCAGGTGGATGACCTATTGGGTGAGATCAACAGGCGCACGGAAATCGGGCAGCGTGTCCTTGTAACCACGCTCACCAAGCGTATGGCCGAGGACTTGAGCGACTATCTTTTAGAGATGGGCGTTAAAGTGCATTATTTACATTCGGAAGTGCATACGATCGAGCGCACGGAGATATTGCGTGATCTGCGCATGGGTGTATTTGACGTCGTGGTAGGCATTAACCTGCTGCGCGAAGGGTTGGACCTGCCGGAGGTGTCCCTGGTGGCTATTCTGGATGCCGACAAGGAAGGATTCTTGCGCTCGGAAACGGCGTTGACGCAGACAATCGGCCGTGCCGCGCGGCATGTGGACGGCAAAGTGATCATGTATGCTGACAAGGTGACTGATTCGATGCAGCGTTCCCTTGATACGACTAACGCACGGCGCGAACGGCAGCAGGCATATAACGAGGCGCATGGTATCGAACCGCGCTCTATCGTTAAGGCTGTGCACGACCTGACTGACGATATTATGGAAGCGCGCGAAATGGCTGTGGCCGAAGCAGGTGGAACTTACACAACCATTTCTGATCTGCCTAAACCTGAATTAAGCAAGATGATCATCGAGTTGGAAAAACAGATGCAGGACGCGGCCAAAGCGTTGGAATTCGAGAAAGCGGCTGTTTTGCGCGACCAGGTGATGGAGATGCGGCGCACGCTGGCCTTAAAGGATGCCGGAGCCGATTCCGATCTGCCGGAATGGGAGCGCATGCGCGTATTAGACGAAGCGGGCATTTCTTATGGGGCTGATTAAGGATAAACGAAATAGGTAAACTTCCTCAGCGATAGGCTGCTGTATTAAACCACTTGGTGCCCAAATCAAGTGGTTTTTTATTTAGAGAGCTAAGAATAATAAAAACTGAAAACGATAATTGACATCAATTTATGCATGCACTATAATGTCATTAGTGCATGCATTTTATATAGGGAGAGTGGAGTTGTGAAACAACTTACTATTCGTGGTGTTACCGAAGAACTGCATCATAAAATAAAGTTCAAGGCGGATCAGCAAAATTTAAGTATCAATCGGTATGTCCTGACAATCCTTAAAGAATCAGTTGGATTTGCAGAGCAAGGAATAGCGCTTGATGCTGAGTATAATGATCTGGATTATTTGGCGGGAACCTGGACTCAGGAGGATTACCACGATTTCAAGGATCTACTTGATGAGCAGCGGGAAATAGATCCAGATTTATGGCAATGAAGACCTTAATGCTAGACACTTCCGCGTATGCATTGTTTAAGCGTGGGCATCCTGATGCTATATCACAGATTCGCAAAGCAGCGACAATTATGTTTCCTACCATTGTTCTTGGTGAACTTTGGGCTGGATTTGAAGTAGGCAATCGACGAACGAAAAACCGAGATGAGCTGGGCGAATTTCTTGCCAGTTCTCGAGTAAGCCTGGCGTCGGTCATTAATGAAACGGCCGAACGCTATGCTCGAATCTACGCATATCTGCGTCAATCTGGGCGCCCAATCCCAACTAATGATTTGTGGATCGCTGCATCGGCAATGGAACATGGCACTGTCTTATTGACGGCCGATGCGCATTTTCTAAATATTCCTCAAATACTTGTGGAGTATTTAGCAATTGATGATGTTTAAACGCAAGCAAAACTGTTCCTTTTTGCCTTCAGTTACAAAGTTGAATCGACCCACTAAAAATGGAGGTGGCTATGAATTTCGGCATTACGAAGACAATTCCCGCGGGTGAAGGCCAGGAGGCGGTTGACGCCCTGTACGACGGCACTTTGTCAGAATATGAGTTCCATATGGCGGGCAAACCTTCTAAACTTGAGGTCGGCCATTATGTTTATACAATATTTGGCGATCAGTTAATCGGCCGTCTGCGCATCAATAAGTTAGTCCCGGGTGCCGTCAATCCCAAGTCAGGCAAAGCACGCACGTTGATCATTGTTGACGCGCCGGGCGAAAGACTATCAGCACCAATTCCTAAGAAAGGGCATCGTGGTACGCGATATACGGACGGCGAGGATTGGCCGGTTTAGTTATCTATAAAGCTTTAGTACCCATTGTTGGGGGAGAAAGTCATTTTGTTGATTTCATCGCTGCCCAACAGTTTGTAATTTATTCTCCCTCGCTTTATTCATGATATACTTGCGCGAGAAGCCAGGCTCTTCTGAAAGGTCTGGCTTCTGATAAATATGGAACTGCTAATGAACAAGGAGCAGCAGGAGCTGCTCCGCCAAACAAGAGACACCTTAGGCCGGCTGCGCGAGGTTTTAGCCGAAACAGACAGCCAACCTGCCGATCGCAAAGCACTGGCCGATTCAATCAGCCAGTTGGACGAGCTGTTTTTGCTGGTTGTGGCCGGAGAATTCAATTCCGGTAAGTCGGCCTTCATTAATGCGCTGCTGGGCGATGAGCTGCAAGAGGAAGGTGTCACACCGACAACCGACCGCATTTACTGGCTGAAATATGGCGAAAAGGGAGAGAAGGTACCTGCTGAACGTGGGGTCTGGATCCGGCGCGCGCCGATGGAACTACTCCGTAAAATTAGCATCGTTGACACCCCAGGAACCAATGCCATTATGCGTGAGCATGAAGCGCTTACGGCGGAGTTTATTCCACGCAGCGATCTCGTTCTCTTCATTACCTCGGCCGACCGGCCCTTTACTGAAAGTGAGCGAAATTTCCTGACCCAGATCAAAGAATGGGGCAAGAAGATCGTCCTGGTTGTGAACAAGATCGATATTCTAAAAAGCGAACAGGATGTGCAGAAAGTGATCGATTTTGTACGTAGCGCTTCGCAGCAGTTAATGGGCAGCCGTCCCGCCATATTTGCTGTATCAGCGCGGCTTGCACAACAGGAAGCCGGTGGGGGTGGCTTTGAACCGCTGGAGTCTTATATCCAGGAGACGTTAGACGATAGCGGCCGTTTTCGACTCAAACTGCTTAACCCGCTTGGTGTCGGTAACCGCCTTCTTAAAAAGGAACTCGCCCTTATCCAGGCCGACCTCGGTGTTTTGAGTGAGGATAAGGCGCTGCTGGACGATATTCAGCGGCAGATGCTTTATTACAATGACGACATGCAGCGTAATTTCCAGGCGCGCCTAGGCGAGATTGACAATCTGCTCTACGAAATGGAAAAACGAGGCAACGCGTTTTTTGACGATCGCATGCGGCTGGTGCGTGTACCTGACCTCCTACGCTCCAAGCAGTTGGAATCAGATTTCGAAAAGGAAGTTGTTGCCGATACACCGGAACAAATCGAACGTCGTGTGAGTGAACTCATCGATTGGATGGTTGAACAGGATCTCCGTCAATGGTCGGCCGTTTCTGATCATCTGACCGAACGCAGAGCAGAATACGAGGGACGAATCGTTGGCGGCAGCGGACCGCGAGAAGGA
The DNA here is from genome assembly GCA_046259485.1 of Promineifilaceae bacterium (SeqCode). GTDB lineage: Bacteria > Chloroflexota > Anaerolineae > Promineifilales > Promineifilaceae > JAACFF01. Next base: position 100,621 of record JBJYWP010000036.1, read on the forward strand.
ACATTGGTCTATGACCGGCAGCGCCTGATCGATTCCATCGGTGCTGCGACCCGCCAGGCTGTAGATATGTACGACAAAGAGAAAGAGGCGGAAGAACTGGCCCAATCGGCGCGATCGGCCGTTGTGGGAACGGGTATTGCCGGCTTGGGGGTAGGTCTGGGTGTGGCTGCCGCCGTCGCTTCTCACGTCGTCTTCATCGATTATACGGGTATTACCGCCGGGATCGCTGCTGCAACCCTTGGTTTGCTTATCATTCCTTCGCGCAAACGCAAAGCGAAGAAAGAGTACGCGGAGAAGCTGGCCGAGCTGCGAACGACGCTGATGGATAATCTGACCAGGCAGTTCGAGCGCGAAATGCAGCGCAGTACCCAGCGGCTTGAAGATACTATCGCCCCCTTCACCCGTTTCGTGCGCGCTGAAGAAGAGAAGCTACTGGAGCAGCGCGGACGACTTTTGGAAATCGAGTCCCAAATTAGCGGCTTGCAAACCATTCTGGATGACGAGGCGGCTTGAGAGAACTGACTGTCTACAAGCTGGATGAGAGAGGAAATCTCGTCTGGGAATACCCGGCGCTCGAGCTTGAACGGAGGGAGTGTTTTATCCGTCTACAAGCTTCATTTAATCGGGACGATCTTGATTTGGGCTTTGTCGTTTTTGCTCGCGGTGATCGCTTTATTGAATATTTTTACAACGATCGCTGGTACAATGTCTTTGCCGTACACGAGGGGCAAAGCGATCGGTTAAAAGGCTGGTACTGCAATATATGTCGTCCGGCCATCTTGGGGGATAGCGCTGTTCATTGTGAAGACCTTGCTCTGGATCTCTGGGTGACTTCTGATTTAAATCCCCGAATTTTGGACGAAGATGAGTTCGGAGCGCTGGCGATTTCTGAAGATGAGCGCTCCCTATGCCTGGATGCCCTTTTCCAACTCCTGATCCTAGCCAAAGATGACAAACTACCAAGATAAGGGGTTGTGGTTGTTGGTAACACTTGCAGCTGTTAAATAGAAGAGTCTTTTTACAGACCCCAAAATCCCCCAAAAATAAATAAAACCGGTTAGCAAATTGGCTAACCGGTTTTTTGAATTGAATGCTCTATCTATTTGGAAAATTATTCTTGTGCCGGTTCAGGGGGTTGTATAACTTTCCAGATCACGCCGCCAAGAGCGCCTAAGACCGCCCCGATAGCGCCAAAGATGCCGCCGATGATCAGGCTGGTTCCCACGCCGCTGGCAAGCGAACCTAGGAATGAGGAAGCCGTACTCATCACAAAAGCATTCAGGCCAAAGGCCAGCCCTAAAATCAGACCGACTATAAGTCCTGAAATTGCCCCACCAACCACGCTTTGGAACATTGTTTCCTCACCAGGCGCCAGGTAGCCATAATACATCCCTGTTCCCAAGGGAATCAATACCCCACCGGCGATCAGCATGACGGTTAATATGGTGTTGAAGAAAGGAGTTAAGGACATCAAGTATAAGAGTCCCGCTATCGCTGCGCCTAAAGCGCCGGCTCTTAAAAGGCTGAACCCGTCTATTTTAAACATTGATTTCTTCCTCCAAAATTAATAAGCGTTTATAGGTGGTTCGGTTATATCTGTGCGCCTTAAGGAATGCCAGTGTTTAAATACTGGCGCTTTGTTTTCTTTTCCTGATGCGACGAATGATGAGGATTATAGCGATCGCGAAAATGATGACCAGTATACCTGCCAGTAGAGGGAGGAAAATAGCCAGCAGGGACATACCTGTGGCGATTACATCCTCCGAAAGGCTCACGGCCCAATTTCCGGTACCCGCCGTAGTTGCTGTAACTGCCGGGCGGACAATACCTTTGGTTGCATGGACGCTTCCGGCAACCAGCACACCGGCCAAAACTGCAATTATGGGACTCATATCGCCTAACGCATTTGTGCTGCCCGCAAAAAGAATCGCACCGGCAGCCGGACGAATAAAAGTCTGTATGGCGTCATTGACTGTGTCCACTGCGGGGATTTTGTCAACCAGCATCTCAATGGCCAATAAGACGACTAACAGCCCAATGACCCACCAGCTGCTCAGTAAATCATAGGGCGAATTAAGTTTAATTAACGGGTCTGCGGTTGGGAATCGTCCGGCCAGGGCGACGATTAATAAGGGGATGTATGCGTTTAACCCTGCGCTGCCGGACAGCCCAAAAGCTGTACCAATTCCAGTTATCGCTTGTATCATTTTTCTTCTCCAGTATATTGCGGCCTAAATGCCTGGAAATCCAGCCATTGTTCCGGTCATGCTCCAACGGAGGGCGCTGATTGTCCCGAGTTCCAGGACGGCTAAAGCCAGTCCGGCCAGGAGCGGTCCGATTGTATCAGACCAGGTTACGGCCTGCCCTTCCCGGCGTAATAACACACTTAAAACAGCAGTGTTTAGAGCTGTCACAACGAATAATAAACCGGCCGTACTTATGATAGCCAATACGTATAGTAGTGCAGGTTGGTTGCTCAGAACAAGGATGGTTGTTACCAACGCTAATAGAAGCAGCCCCGCGAGCTCGCGGAAATTTTTAACCAATGGGGCGTATCGCGGCTGCCGCCATAAAGCCTGGGCCAGTGCCGCAAACACAATGATGCCCAGGGTCAGGCCGGCCCCCATTCCGGTCGCCAGGCGCAGCCAGTTTTGGGGTTCATAAAGGTGCGGGGCATTCGCAAAGAAGTGGCCATAAGAATTGAGGCCGTCGATGCCCATCAAGGCGATCAAGCCAAAGAAGGTCAAGAGCAGCCATTTGTGAGGGAGTAAGACCCATTTCGCTCTCCCTGCTAAAAATAAAGCGGCGATAGTCAATGTCGCGCCCAGGTACATACCTGTACATCGTGCGCACAATGGGAATTGACGGCCGTTGATGGTAAATGATCGCTCAGTAATTCGATGACATAAGGCGTATCCGGCCCAGTCAGCGGCCGTCAGGATGGGATCATGGCTGATATGCGATCCATCCGTCACCGCATAAAAAAGCATGAGCAGGAGGGCAGCGCCGATAACCGCCGCTATAAACCAACGCCGTTTTCCTGGCTGAAATCCAGCTGTCATTTCAGCTGCAGAACTTTGTCCTTCCTTTAAAGTCATTATTTTGATTTAATGCTTTAACTGCGATTATTTTCCCAAATTAGGCTTTGCAAGTCTCGAAGAATTAGGTACAGTGGGCGGAAATGACGTAACAATAACATTCTTTAGTTGCTGTGGCAATCTAATGAGGAGACGACATGCCAAAAAAACCTGGTGCTTACCACCGCCCTGAAAATATGGCCGAAGCTTTACAACTTCTTGCTCAACCAGAAAGTGTGGCTCTTGCCGGGGGTACGAAATTGCTGGCGAGTGAGGATGGACTGCCGGTGGATCATGTAATTGATTTGCAGGCTTTGGGCTTGAATCAAATCGAGGCCGGGCGAGACTGGCTCATAGTTGGCGCGACCTGCACACTGAAAGATTTTTCAGCTGCGCTTGCCCAGGAGTATCTGGCCGAACCATTGAGCTTACTGTTACAAGAAGTAATTAAACGGGAAGGGCCCAATACCTATCGTAATGCAGCGACGTTGGGCGGTACCATAGCCAGCCGTTTGCCGGATAGTGAACTGCTGGCGGTCTTACTCGTCCTGGATGCGCGCTTAAGCTTTGCAGGCTCTCCCAGCTCTGAGGGTAACAGTCTGGCTGACTACTTGGCCGCACCTGATTCGCAGTTTGGGCTTATTACCGCGGTGCAAATACCGTGGGCGACGGGTCTTGGCGCAGCAGAGCGCGTGGCGCGTACGCCCGCTGATTACCCAATTGTTTCCGTTGTCGCCTGGCAGCCGTCTGGCGGAGCGATACGGCTGGCCGCCACAGGAATTGGTTTGTTGCCGCAGCGACTCCACTCCGCAGAGGCGGTTCTTACGGAAGAAATTAACGAGGATACAATAATCGCCGCTGCGAGTGCGACGAAGGAAAGTGCTCACCATCCAGGAGATTTCCGAGGCGATGCGGATTATCGCGCCCAAATGGCGGAAGTGTTAACCAGGCGGGTATTGGTAAAGCTGGGTCAATAAAAATTCTTGCGAAGTCACGCCCAACAGTGATACGATCTAACTATCAAGCTGGCTGGGCGGTCGCAGTTTCGGTTAATCTGGAACTGAGGAAAGTCCGCACTCCACAGAGCACGGTGCCGGCTAACGGCCGGGCGGGGTAACCCGACGGCAAGTGCAACAGAGAAGCGCATTGCCGGCCGGAATTGTCCGGTTGGTGAGGGTGAAACGGTGGTGTAAGAGACCACCGGCGGTGGCAGTAATGTCGCCGGCCAGGCAAACCCCACCAGGAGCAAAGCTAAGCAGGGTACAGATCAGGACCGGTCCGGTAAGGGCCGGGCCGATCGCGGGGCTGCTCGTTCCGTTAATGCCCGGGTAGGCTGCACGAGGTTGCCAGTAATGGCAGCCCTAGAGAGATGATCGCCGTGCGCGTAACAGATTATCTGTTATGCGCAAACAGAATGCGGCTTATAGGCCGGCTTGGTATTTATTCTTTTAGGGATGGGTATGGAGAAAGTTTTTCCTCCACTCCTTTTTTGTTGTTTAGTCTATGAAAGTAAACGTACTTTTTGTTTGTTTAGGCAATATTTGCCGCTCACCGATGGCCGAGGCCGTCTTTCAGAAAATGGTCAATGATGCCGCGCTGCAAGATACAGTCACAGTTGATTCCGCCGGGACGAGCAACTGGCATGTGGGGGAGGCTGCCCATCCCGGAACCAGGCGGGTACTCGCTCTTCATGGCATCAATTATGTGGGACGTGCGCGGGCCGTGGGCTGGCAAGAAGTAATTGACCCCAATTCTTATGTCATTGCTGTCGACACCAGTACAATGCGTGATTTACAGCGACGCTATGGTGATATCCCTAACCTCTATCTCCTGCTCGACTTCGCACAAAACACCAGCGATCGCGATGTTCCCGATCCTTATTATGAAGGCAACTTTGAATATGTCTACGAATTGGTGGAAGATGCAAGCCGAGGACTCTTGGCAGCTGTTATTGAACAAGAAGGGTTGAATTAGAGGAGTTTTTAAACTTATGGACCGAGAACACGATGTAATTGTTGTTGGAGCTGGCCCAGCCGGGGCGATGACGGCGACAATTCTAGCTCAACAAAATTACGATGTGCTGCTATTGGATCGCAACGGCTTTCCGCGCGACAAAGTATGTGGAGATGGGATTCCAGCAGGTGCTTTCGAAAGATTATATCGATTGGGTATGCAGGAGAAATTTGAGGAGGCGCTCCTACGGGGTGAAATGTATGAGATTCACAAGATGAGTCTCGTCTTTCCAAAAGGACGTTCCATCGTAGCTGATTTTAATTATGCGGAAAATGCTACGCATTCATACGTTATGCCGCGTCTTTATTTTGATGCTGTTATCCAAGAACATGCGGTTGATTCCGGTGCGCAGTTCCAGGTGGCGGCGGTCAAAGAGCCGCTGATTGAAAACGGCCGTATTGTTGGTGTCAATGCGCAGGTTAATGGTTCCGTAAAGCCCATACGCAGTAAGGTCGTAGTCGGGGCGGATGGTGTAACTTCGGTTATCGCGCGTAACCTACGGCCTAAGCAAGAACAGCATAAAGATAAGCACCGCGCTATTGCTTTACGTGCTTATATCAATGATATCGAGATTCATCCAGGCGAGGTGGAATTTTTCCTTTATGAAAAAATATTGCCCGGCTATGCCTGGATCTTTCCTATGGGGGAAGAAGAGGCGAATATTGGTTTAGGTATGCGCCTGGATATTTTCCGCAAAATCCATGGCGATTTGAAGACAATGCTGCGAAGCTTTCTTGATTTGCCCATGATCAAGAAGCGGCTTAAACGGGGTGGTGAACTGGAGGAGATACGTTCCTGGCAGCTTAGTTTTGGCTCACAGGGACATGTACAGCATGCTTTTAATGGCGCGTTGCTTGTAGGAGACGCCGGGGGTTTTATTAACCCGATCACTGGCGGTGGTATTCACAACGCCTTGATTTCCTCAGAATTAGCGGCCCAAACGATTAATGAAGCATTTAACGCGGGGGACACATCGCTTTCTCAGTTGAAAATATATGAAAAGCGAACGCACGATGCCATGTGGAAAAGCATGCAGCGTTCCTATTTAATGCAGCGGTTGATGATCCGTTTTCCAGGCCTGGTTGAATTTCTTATTGGCAGAGCGCAAACCAACAAAGGTCTTGTTCAAATCTTTTTGGATAAGCTCTAAGCGTCTGCCCATTATCCTGGTCCATCAAAAGAAAAAGCCCGCATCTGCGGGCTTTTTTTCAAATGTCACAATGTTTATTAACCCCCATTATGCAATATGTCTCGGCAATGGGGGGACGCCGGTATTATGTTCGGCGTGTCGTTACCTTTTGAGCTTGAGGTCCTTTACCTTGGTCGACCATTTCGAATTCAACCTGGTCGCCTTCATAAAGGTTTCGATACCCATCTCCCTCAATGGCGGAAAAATGAACAAAAACTTCCTGTCCGCCATCGTCCGGATTGATGAAACCATAACCTTTAAGACGGCTGAACCACTTCACGATACCTGTAGATTTATCCATTACGGCACCTCCACTACTGCTGCCAATGATAACAATTACCAGTACACAAACAACTTCACTCAGCTAATCCACAACTCTAACCTAAAGAGCCGGATCGGCCGTGCTGCTAATACAACCTGTGATCTACAATTTCGATACAACATCTGAAAAGATTGCTAACAAGTTATCATGACGGTAGGGGAAGTTCAATCAGCATCGTGAAAATTTCACGGTGCCTTCACCGCTTGTTCACGCCTCTTTCACGCGATATCGACGGCTATCAACTTTTATGAAGTTCTAGAGAAGGCTTTTGCGTGTTGCCTGGAGAAGGTGCTGGCGAATACCAAGATCAACAAATCCGATACCTTCTGCGAGCTTTAAAGACGGCCGGTTGGATTCTTCAACCGTATAAAGTGGCGTACGCCCGCCATCTAAAATATGCTGGCATAATGCGGCGACCACGCTGCGACCCCAACCTTGGCGCCGCTGGTCTCTTTCAGTAAAGACCGATATTTCCGCAAAATTTGGTGTTTGCCAGTTGATGCTTGCCGAGGCGACAACTTGATCGTTTTCCTGCCGGGAGCGAATGACAAATCGTGGAAGGCCGTCCGGCGTTTTTTCCTGAGTAACCAAAACATTGATGACGTGCTGAAAGCGGCCGCGGTCCAATACTAAAACTTGCAGCCGGCTTTCAGTCTGCACATCAAAAAGAGCATTCAGGATCGGAATATAGTTTTCGGGTGTGATTAAGATCGCCGGCGTATCCACCGGCAGTGCGCTTTGGATCAACTCGGCTGCTGCCTCATCTTCCAAAGGCAGGCGCATGGTTAACAAGGGGCGGAAGAGGTCGATTCCGGTTCGTGAGAAGGCGATATAACCCCTGGCCGTGACGGCATCAGACGGATAGATCACCAGGCCGGTTTTAGGATCTGGGTGGTAATATGCGTAATAGGAGGCCAGCGCATCAGCTGGTTTTGACTCGTCAAGTAACGGCCGAATCGCGCGACGACTTGCATCAAGATCCATGATCACACTTCTTGGGCGGCATCATGCAGCGCCTGAGCCGCAAGAACGATCGCGGCTTCTATCGCTCGATCTACCACATCCCGATAAGGCTTATAGGAATCGACGCTTTCCGCCCCATTCGTTACCAAGTTGCCATCTACGGCCAGGATGGCCGCCGTGGAGACTCCGCGCAGGGAGCCAACCGTAAATAACGCGGCGCATTCCATTTCAACAGCCAGAACATTTGCTTCGGACATTATGCTGTAATCAGGCAGATCTGGGGCCTGCACGCCGCTGTAAAATGCGTCACGGGTCAACACAATGCCGGAATGGGCATTTATTCCTTTATGCCGGGCTGCGTGCCCCAAAGTTATCGTGAGCTGGGGATCGGCCACGGCCGGATACCCCTGCGGCGCGACTTCACGGACGTAGCCTGTGTTTTGCACGGCGGCGGTGGCGATTACCAGGTCACCATCAATTATCTCTCGCTGAAAGCTGCCGCATGTGCCGACGCGCAGCAGACGCCGTGCGCCGGCAACAATCAGTTCTTCAAAGGCAATGGCCGCTCCCGGCGCACCTACGCCATGCGAACAAACCGTGATCGGCAGGCCGTTATAATCTCCGATAAAGCTGCGATATTCCCGTCGCTCGGCGATCAGCGTGCTGCATTGCAAGGTTTTAGCTATTTTTTCAGCGCGGGCGGGATCGCCGCAAACAATAACATTGGGGCTGATGCCGCCCACGGGTACCCCGGTAATTGGTAATACGTCTATACTCATCCGTTTCTGTTACACTTTCGCTTATTGGAATGCCATTGGCTCCGGTTTATTATCCAGTACTTCCTCAATTTCAGCCATGACATCATCGGTTAGCAGGTCAACCACCTCCAAAGCCTGGAGGTTATCATGGACCTGTTCAACCCGCGAAGCGCCGGTAATCACCGTGCTGACATTTGGATTCTTCAGACACCAGGCGAGGGCCATGCGGGCCATATTGGTCCCCAATTTCTCGGCGATGCCGGTCAGTGTGCGCACCTTTTGCAGTCGTTCCTGCCATTCTTCAGATGCGAACATCTCTCGCATCCATTCATAACCGGGCAGGGATAGACGCGTGTCATCTGGGGTACCCTCATTGTATTTACCGGTCAGCAGTCCGGAAGCGAGCGGGGACCAGATTGTTGTGCCTAAGCCAATCGCGTCATAAAGACGGCCGTATTCCACTTCGAAACGTTGGCGATGGAACATATTGTACTGTGGTTGTTCCATGGTTGGCGGAATGAGGTTGTACTGCCGGGCGACACTGTAGGCCTCCATCAGCTGTTGCGCCGACCATTCAGATGTACCCCAGTAGAGGATCTTACCCTGCTGGATCAGATTGTTCATCGTCCAGACAGTTTCCTCGATCGGCGTTTCCGGGTCCGGACGGTGGCAAAAATACAGATCCAGGTAATCGACTTGTAAACGTTTCAAAGCCTGGTGGCAGGCGTCAATAACATGCTTGCGGCTGAGACCATGTTGAGTAGGCAGCGGATCTTCCACGGCACCGAACATGACCTTGCTGGAGACAATATAGCTGTCGCGCGGCCAATTCATTTTTGTCAGAACTTCACCCATAATTAATTCCGATTGACCGTGGGCGTAAGCTTCCGCATTATCGAAGAAATTAACGCCTGCGTCATAGGCGGCTACCATGCAGGCTTCCGCGGCATCTACAGCCAGCTGGTTGGAAAAACTGACCCATGATCCAAATGATAAGGCGCTAACTTTCAGCCCTGACTTTCCTAAGCGGCGGTATTCCATTTCCATGATTAAAGATTCTCCCTGTTTGATATAAGGTTAATAAATTTCTACTGTTACGGCTCCCGTCCTCTGTGCAGGCGCAAATTCTGCGCATATGGGAAAATGTGCATCATCTCCCTTTTGTGTAATCGTTCTTGGGTGATCCGCCAAAATTGAACATCAAAAAGATCGCCATGCTGCTGCTTAAATATTTGACGAAGCTCGGCGCTTAAACCTAGAAAATGCTCGAATTCAGCGGGGAAGATATCGCCAGGATTGACGTGAAACCAGGGTTCGTTTGCGAGCTCGTCTTCTACAGTATGAGCTGGTGGAAAACGCCGGAATTGACAATCAACCAGGAAACATAATTCGTCATAATCATAAAACACAACACGGCCGTGGCGAGTAACGCCGAAATTCTTTAGCAGCATATCGCCTGGGAAAATATTGCAGTTGGCGAGGTCCTTAATTGCATTGCCATAGTCGATTGTAGCTGATTGCGCCACACTGCCGGCCGCTTCGCGAACATAGATATCCAGTGGTATGACACGCCGTTCGACATAGCAGTGTTTGATAATCACGCTGTCTTCCTTAACCTCAACGATTTGGGAAGCATTTTCGAGCAGTTCTTGTAATAGGCTTTCTGTGAAGCGGCTGCGATGGATTTGAAGGTATTCGAAGGACTGCGCATCGACCAACCGTCCTGCACGGTCGTTCCTGTATACCAATTCATACTTAGCCATGACACCTTTGCGCGTCGAATCCTTAGGGTAATTGAACCGGTCCTTGATTAATTTGAAAACCATATCGTAGTCAGGCATGGTGAATACGGTCATGACCATACCTTCCTGACCCTGAGCCTTTTCAAAACAATCATTTGAATAAGCCAGGTGATGCAGGAGATCGCGGTAGAGTTCCGTTTTTCCGTGTTTATTGTACCCGAGCGATATATATAGTTCAGCGACCCGTTTGCGAGGCATGATCGTGCGTAGAAACTGCACCAGGTCATAGGGGCGCTCAACTTCTACGTGAAAATATGAGCGCGCGAAGCTGAACAAAATACTGGTCGCGTCTTCATCCAGAAGCACCGCATCAATGACAAGACCTTCATCTGTATGAATCAGAGCTAAAACAAAGGGAATGAGATGGGAGGCGCTAAATAAACGGCCGACTAGGTAGACGCCCATGCCGCGAAAGAAGGGCTCTTTAACCATTTCCCCGCGTTCAACTACCCGCAATGCGCCTAAGTTTAATAAGCGATCTTCTATCCGCTCCGCCGCCAGCTGCGCATCTCCATCCAGGTTTGCGAAGGGCGCATTGATCTCGAAATCACGCAGAAAGTTTTTCACCAGTTCGGCCGTTGATGGCGCTCTTCCGTAAATCCGGTAGACAGGTCGCCTAGAAGGCGTTGGCGGTGTTTCGAAATCAGTGGCCACAAATTCAATTTGTGGATTCACGCCAACTGTTGTGAAAATTCGGCGGGTAATCGAGTTGAAAAAAGTTTCGGCTAATTCCCAGGTATCGTAATCGTCAATTAAGCCGGAGTAGACGGCTTTCATGCTGGCCCAAATTAGTTTGTTATTGATCCTATCGCCCAGCAATTCACGAATCGATGCTTCTACCAGATCAACAATACGTTTATATAAGCCCAGGCGCTCAGAGACATCTGCTTGCATACCCTGCCAATCCTGGTGTTCAAAACGCATGCGCGCGCGCGCCGTGATCGCCTCGAATTGTTCGTGGTAAGTGCCATATGCCTGCTGAATTGTTCTGGCGCCGATATTGGCCAGGCGGCTGTCGGTCAGGTGAGGCGTTAATCCTTTTCGCGAGTTAGCCAACGCCATATGATGAAAAATACCAAAAACCCTGCAAAGATGCTGCCAAGAATGATAATGGGCTGCATGTTCCAAGATTCACTCTCACTAAGAGATAGATTTGATTGCGGGGCGGCAGATGGGAGCGGATCGGCTGATTCCGGGGGCATCGGCAAATCTTCAACTGCAATGTCTTTCCAGCGTTCACCCTCTTCAACAAGCATGATAGGGATGCCGTTTTTTATGGGATATTTGTAACCGGTATCTTCAGAGACCAGCCAGGCATTATTTACCAGTTCCAGGCGGCCGGGATCCGGGCCATATTTTTCCGGTTCTTGAACGGCCGCCGGGTCTCTTAGTATTTGTAGTAAATCTTCACTAATAGGTAGTTCTTGGGTCGCTTCACTCATTAGTATCCTCCATAGACTATGCTGTAAAGTATACTCTTTTGAGCATGGTTTTTGTAACCCTGGCATTGATTATTAGATTCAGTTAAAACGGGACGGAAAAGAATATCAATTTATGGTTTTGGACCGAACGCCTGGCGCGTGACTTCTTTCGCGGCCGTTTCGCGTGAAACCTGATCGCCGCCATCTTCCATGGATGTCAATATAAAGTCACGAACTTCCTCGGGGGAATCGGTAACGATCACAAGGTCGAGGTCGGCCGGCGCGATTTTTCCCCCGCGCTCCATCGTATTTTTCATCCAATCCAGCAGTCCCTGCCAATAGTTGGAATCAAAAAGCACGATGGGAAAATTACTGATCTTGCCTGTCTGGATCAAAGTCAACGATTCGAACAGTTCATCCATCGTGCCGAAGCCGCCGGGGAATATTACAAACGCCTGGGCGTATTTAACCAGCATAGTTTTGCGCACGAAGAAATAACGATGATTCAGCTCGAGATCGACATAGGGGTTAATATGTTGTTCAAAAGGCAGCTCAATGTTCAATCCTACTGATAGAGCACCTGCCTGCTGTGCACCTTTGTTAGCCGCCTCCATGATTCCAGGCCCGCCGCCTGTGATAATCGCAAAGCCGGCCTCACCAAGGAGGCGGGCTGTCTCAACGGCCGCTTCGTAATTGGGGTCTCCAGGTTTGGTGCGCGCGGAGCCGAAAATTGTGACCGCTCGGGATAACTCGGCCAGGGCGTCAAAGCCCTGCACAAACTCACTCATGATGCGCATGACCCGCCAGGGATCAGTTTCCGTGAAGGGTACTTCTTCATCAGGAGCCAGCAGAAGTTGTTCGTCTTCGGTGGGTTTCTCTTTCATTGTGTAATTTACAAATGGTTTTTGCATAGTTGTTATTCCAATTGGTTAACAGATCATTGATTGCCCCTTTGCAGGACAACCATGGCCATATCATCAAATTGCGGTGTATCGCCGGTATGTTCATTCACACTTCTGATGATGCCGCTGATAATCTCTTCCGGTTTTTCCCGATGCAGTACCTGCGTGGTTAAATTAAGGCGGTCTGTGCCGAACTCGTCCAAATCCGCGTTAACCGCCTCTGTAACACCATCCGTATAGAGAATGAGTGTGTCGCCGGGATCGAGTGCAATACTGTTGTTGGGGATTTCGATTTCCGGCAAAATGCCCAGGGCAATACCCGGAGCTTTTAACCAGATAGGTTTCCCGTTGGCTTTTATTAGGAGCGGCGGATTATGGCCGCCATTCGCATAAGTGAGGATCCCCGTCTCAGGGTCCCAATGGGCATAGAAAACGGTAACAAAAAGGTCGGATTCGGCGTCATATTGGATGATTTCGTTGACGCGCATCAAAACTTCCGCCGGATCGGTGCGATTGGTACCGACCGTTCTCAATATCGTGCGGCTGAGGGCCATGAACAGCGCGGCCGGCACGCCCTTGTCGGCGACATCAGCGATTAGAATGCCCCAGGTGTCGTCTTGGCGGGGGATGAAGTCATAGAAGTCCCCGCTCACCTGGCGCGCCGCCTGCCAGTAGGAGGCAACCGTCATGCCAGGAATTTCAGGACTGCCGTAGGGCAAAAAGCTTTCCTGGATCTCACGCGCAACGTCGAGTTCTTGCTGCAAGCGCAGCCGTTCGGCCGATTCACGGTATAACTGGTGATTGACTACGGCCGTTGCTGCTTGCTGGGCAATGCCATTCAGGATGTTGAGCCGCCGGGCTGAGAGACGCTGCCTATCATCTCCAGAAATGCCAACCAGCATGGAGCCAACAAGCCGCCCCTGGGCATTCAGGGAAATTGCTAAAATTGAAGGCGCGCCAAGTACGGTTTTGAGCCAGGCTGTTGGGCGTACGAAATGAACAGTTTCCGCGGGGAACTGGGGACTGTCAATAGTCTTGATCATCGCCTTGTATTCATCGTCATTGATTTCCAGCGTCTCAAGTAATCCCACACCCATCTTGTTGATCCCAAAGCTCGGTCCGGGCACAAAATTCTCATTCTCATCATCGCGCATGAGAATAACCACGGACTCAACACCGACGAGCATAGGCACCAGGCGCACGATTGTATCCAGTATTTCGTTCAGATCGATAAGGCTGTTAACAGCTTCGGCAACCTGAAGCAGGGCTGTATTGACCCAGGCTTCTTCCTGCTGCGCTGTACGGAGTCGTTCACTTTCCACGGCCGTACTTGTTTGCTGGGCAATATTAGTTAGTAAATCAAGCCGCCTTTGTCCCGGTAGACTCCTGTCATCAATGATCGGAGCATCCACATAATCATCAACGATCATGACTCCGTGTGGTAACGCGCGATTGCTCGTGATCAGCGGCAGGATATGTACGCCTTTCAAGGTATGGTTAAGCTGTTTTGAGATTTTCCAGAGCCAATCCGGTATTTGCTCGGTGATCAAAGTGCGACCACCGACATGAACCGCGTCCAAGGCGTGCCACTGGCCGATGGGAAGACAAATCGAGTCGAAATCTTCGGCGGCACTGCCATCAGCTCCGTGCAAACTTGTGCCGTAATAACATTGAATCTCCTCATCCCACAGAAGTATGCCGCAGAAGGAGACGCCGGTTAGCATCGGAGTCAGCCGTGTGACCGCTTCAATCATCTGGTCCATATCATCACTACGTGAGATGGCTTCGGCTACCTGTAACTGCGCGGTGGAAATCCAGGCTTCACGCTGCTGCCAGGCAAACTGCTGCGCCTTGTGAATGGCAGTGCCCACTTCCGCGGCTAATGCCTCCAGGACTGTTTTTTCGCTCTCGTTGAAAGCGCCGATTTCTTCACTTTGCACGTCTAAGACGCCAAGGACACGGTTGTCGACTATGAGCGGGATGGCTATTTCAGAGGATGAGTCATGGGCGACCAGGAAATGCGTGGAATCCAAGGCGCGAACATAACGCGGATCATCGGCCGTATTGTTTGAAACAATCGTCTTGCGTTGGGCTGCTGCAGCGCCGACTAATCCCTGTTCAGCGCCAATGCGTGCCGTGTTCGGCTGGACAGTGGGATCACTGCTCGCCTGAATAACAGCCTCTCCGGAATGGGGATCGATATCAAATATGGATACGGGGTGAAATCCGAAGGTTTTTTTGGTAAGGGTTACCACCTGTTCGAATATTTCATCCCGATCCTGAACCGCGTTTACCTGGCGCGCGATCTGGCCCACCAGCTCCAGGTGGCCGGCGCGCATTCTTTCCTGCTCGTAAAGCCGTGCATTGGCAATCGCCGCGGCCGATTGGTTGGCCAGAATCATTAACCGCCGCATGTCCTCTTCTTGAAAACAATTGGGCTCATGGCTTTGGGCGGCAATAGCGCCAATCGCCTCGTCGCCGCTAATGAGCGGAATAAAAAGGCCCGATCGCGGCGGTGACTGGCTGATATAACGCGGTCTGGCAGGTAGATCCGCCAGTTCTCTTTCAAAATCACGGATTAACAGGGGTTTTTGTGTTTCTCTTATCCAGTTAATTAATCCCTGATCGCCGCTTATATCGAATGACTGCGGTGTTTCTTGCTGCAGCCCATCCTGAGTCCAGTACAAGATACGATAAACCTGCCCGTTAAACAGGCCAACCTGGAAAGTCCCGGTTTCAATAATCTTTTTCGACTCGTTGGCGATCAATTCTGCCAGTGCATTGACATCCAGCTCTGAGGCGACAATCGCCCGTCCGGCAGCGCTTAGTGCTTCCAGCTCTTCGATGCGGCGCATCAGGATGCGCCGCGAGAAATAACGACGCCAGATGATCAGCGTCGTGACCAATATGGCCAGAAGAAGAATAAATAAAGAAAGGGACGCCCAGAGTCCGTTTCTTGGCTGCATAAGGTTGATGTCCATAAGGTCCCAAAAAATTATCAGGAATGGCACCTATCCGGAATTGCCGGTGGGGGCATCGCTTTGTAGTGAATCAAAATGATCTACTGCTTCCCCGCGTGTGCTGTAAATGGTGAAAACATGATTAAGTCCAACCATGTCGAAAATCTCGGTGATGCGAGCTTTTAAGCCACAAAGAACGACGTCTCCTCCCTGACTTTTTGCCAGACGGCTGCTGGTCAAAAGGCAGCGTAAACCACCGCTGTTGATATATGTAGCCTGGCTAAAATCGACAATGATGCTGCACTGCGGATCATTCTGGAGTTGTTTAAGAATTTTTTCCAACTCCGGTGTCTGCGATTGATCAAGCCTACCTTCTACTTCAATGAGCCATAAGCAAGGAATGAGTTGAAGCTGCATGATGCTCATCATACACCTCGTTCCGGTATGTATTTTACAAGAGTCAATTCATTGCCTTTTTTCAGATCGAAGTTGTAATGAACCTCGTCCATAAGCCTACGCATGAAGTGAATGCCCAAACCACCCACTTTCATTTGGTCAAGGAACTCGCCAATGTTGGAATCTGATAGGTCATCGTAGTATGTGGGTTCGGCAACATCCTCGGGGTTGAATGGACGGCCGTGGTCAAGAAATGTAACGACAAAGGCTTCGTTTTGGGCTTGAAAGCTTACTATTATAGGACCTACGTCTTCAGCGCCATAGGCATGTTCGATGATATTCGTGGATGCCTCATCACAGCACAGTTCAAGGTGAAAAAGGGCTTTCTCATCAAGACCGGCGGCCTCGCCGCCGGCTGTGACAAATTTGATGATCGTCCTGATCTGATCGTATCTCCCCGCTACGTTCAGGACATTTTCTTCACCCATGAGTAAATGATGGTTGCCTTGTTTATGATCTCAGAAAATCAGAAGTAAATCAGAAACTACCGACGGCCGCGGTGTCATTTTCATATACGGTGAAAAGTGGTGTAAGGCCTGTTGTTAACCCGGCAAGCTCAAAAACCTCGGCGACGCGGGGTGAAGGGGCGCTGATAACCAAATCACCTCTCTTCTTCTTTGCTTCGCGCAGGGCGGATACCATGGCGCGCAGACCGGCGCTGCTTATATATTCAACCGCGCTCAAGTTTATAATGAGATTGTTTTGCCCCGCATCTATTGTTTCCTTAAGCACATCGTCCAGTTCAGAAGCGTTTGTGCTGTCAATGCGGCCACCAACGGTAACCAATCCAACGCGTTTTAATTCTTCAACATTGATTGCCAAATCAGATGTACTCATGCGTCTCGCTTTGCCTCCTGCTGAAAATAACAAATTGCTAGCGAATTATACCACACCACTTATGTTTTTTTGAATCCGCTATAATTGATAAACATGTCTGATTTAATTTCTGAATTGCGGCAGCGAGCCGCCGATCTTGGATTTAATAGCGTCGGCGTCTCAATAGCGGCCCCTGCACAGCGCTTGTATACTTACTTGCGCTGGCTGGAGGACGGCCGTTATGGGGAAATGGGTTACATGGCGCGACCGGATCGCGTCGAGCGCCGCCAGAACCCGCAAGTTATTTTGCCCGGAATACGATCCATCATCAGTGTCGGGTTATCTTATTCAACAATTAAAATTCCGCCGGATATTGCTCATGACCCCGGCCGGGGACGCATTTCAAGCTATGCCTGGGGCGTTGACTATCATGATTTGATGACCCCTAAGCTGGAGGAACTGGCCATCTGGCTTCGTTCGCTTGATTCCCTTGTGCGAAGCCGAGTCTACGTGGATACGGGGGCTGTTCTGGAGCGGGATCACGGCGAAACGGCCGGATTGGGATTCACGGGCAAGAACACCATGCTGATTGATCCGCGAAATGGTTCCTGGTTCTTTTTAGGCGAGATACTGACCACGCTTGCTCTGCCGCCGACAAAGCCGGCGGTAATGCCCTCTTGTGGGTCCTGTCATCGATGTCTTGATGCCTGCCCGACAGCCGCGTTTCCCGCTCCCTATGAGCTGGATTCGCGGCGCTGCATCTCTTACCTGACGATAGAGCTCAAAGGGTGGATTCCGCGTGATTTACGGCCGTTGATAGGTAATTGGATTTATGGTTGTGATATTTGCCAGGAAGTTTGTCCCTTCAACCGCTTTACTAAGCCAACCGGCGCAGCGGGATTCCTGCCGTTCGATTTGAACGACGCGGCGCCCCCACTTTTAGATATTTTGGTGCTGGATGAAGAAGCCTTCAATAAGCGTTTCAAAAACAGCCCCATTAAACGAATCAAGCGCGGCAGGCTCCTGCGCAACGCTTGCGTGGCTGCTGGAAACTGGGGGGACAAGTCGGCCGTACCGCCATTGGCAGCATTGTTGCACGAAGCGGATCCCATCTTGCGCGGTCACGCTGCCTGGGCACTGCGCCAGATCGACAATATGGGGGCAAGAACCGCTGTTTCTGATGCTCTGCGGGTCGAAGATGACCCACAGGTGCGGCAGGAACTTTTAACTTAACCGCCGATCTGGCACAGTGCTTTGTTAGACAGGATGTGTTTTTATACAAACCCGCCTAAAATTTAGACTTTTGCTGCCTCCGCAAATTCACGCAGAGCTCTTAAATTGCGCAACGGCGTTGTGTTCATGACCACGCAGCCCGTGCCCAGGAGCAGGCGGCGACCGCCGGTTTGTTCGATTGCATCGCCTGCCTCAACGAGCATCTGCTCTGGGGACTCCTGGTGAATTGTCCAGTGGTCAATTCCGCCGCTGGCCGCACCATTGATCTGGGCCAGACCCTCTTTCAGGCTTACACCTGATTCGCGATCGTGCCAGTTAATCATGTGTACGGGGTAATCAGCGACAAGATCGAACATAATATCCGTGCTGTGAATATGCAGCATGTTGAAAGGAAGTTCTTGTGCCGCTTCCAAAACACGAAGATCATAGGAACGGCCGAATTCAGCGAACTCTTCGCGGCTCATCAACGGATAACGGGCATGCTGCACAGCATAAAATATACCATCAATCCCGGCTTCTTTCGCAGCTTCCACAAAACGAATCGTACTTTCAGTGATCACGTCTAGCGCCTTGTGAAAAATATGTGGATGACTTCGCCAGTGAGTGGCGATGGCCTCCTTTCCGGCGAGATGTTTGGCCTGCGACAAAGGAGAGAAGATAGTAGCTAACATAGGCACATCCTCGCCCGCCCCCTGACGCACCAGCGAAAGGGTTTCGATTTGCATGGCCAATTTTCCCTGCTGGGGATCCAGCGTCTGTAAAGAAGCCCAGTCCTCGACCGATTTTATGGGCCAGTATGTCGTTTCTCGCGTGCCTTCAATATGTCCAACCCAGCGATCTTTCACGCCCCAATCGGCCACGGAATAGTTGCTGTCAGGGCCTACTTTAAGCAAATCCCAGTCATAGTCGTGGTACCATTTGAGATGAGCGGCTGCCAGTGCCTCAGCATCCTGATCGTCCCCGGGCCAGTGTCGCCACAAAGCGACCGGTAGGCGGTCTGGTTTTTCATCATGAATGACCGATTCAACCCTGCGTCGTTTATTCCAAGAACTCATATGATCATGCCCCAGTGAAATTAAGCGGGTTCTTTTTGCCCGTTGGAGAGTTCCCTATGAACCTGGTACCGCTCTTCCTGTGTTGGTTCTGATTTTAGTCGCAGGAGTGCTCCTCCAACCGGTAAATATTCATAACCTTTTTGAACCAATGCGTTGTAGTCCGGGATCATGCGCCGGCCGTCAATAACCAGATAAGGCGGCTTTACGGTTGTTTCGATTGTGCGCGAGAGGCCGCGGAATTCTTCCCAATCGGTAGAGATGTAAAGGGCATCACTCCCTTCAATCGCTTCCTTCGCTGAATTGTGGTAACTGATACGGCCGAAGAGATGATTTTTCTCCGGATTAAACCAGGAGCGCTGCGCGTCTTCCATAGCCAGCGGGTCATAAGCGCGAATAGCCTTCACGCCGCGAACTAATAAGGATTCCACAACTTTTAAGGCGGCCGAATCGCGCATATCGTTGGTGCGCTTTTTGAAGGCCAGTCCTAATAGAGCAATTGTTTTTTGGTTAAAGTTAAAGTTAGCCTCATGGACTGCCCGGTCAATTAGATAGACCTTTTGGAATTCATTGATGTTATGTACCGCTTGCAGCAGGTCTGTCGAACGCCCGGTGCTGTTCAACTGGTAAATCAAAGATTGGATATCTTTACCGAAACAACTTCCACCGGCGCCGTTGCTGACATAAGATCCCCAGGTACTGATGCGGTCATCAGAAGTTACGCCTACTTTAAGATCTTCCATGCGAATATTGGGGTAAGCCTCTCCCAGTCGCGCACCAACACCGTTCCAGAAGGATATATAGGTGAGCAGCAGGGTGTTGGCCGTGTACTTAATCGCCTCGGCCGTTTCCGGCGTCGTCTCCAGGTAGCGAATACGAACATGATTGACGAATTGGGAATATATACGGCGTAAAATTTCGAAATCTTCTTCCGTATCGGCGCCAAGTACTACACGGTCGGGCCGGCGAGATCCATTGATGGCGTTGCCCTGGGCTAAAAACTCAGGATTGGAAGCGACGCCAAAATTTTCGACCCCATATTCCTTCATCGTGTTTTCTAAGAGCCTGGCTGTTCCGACCGGGACTGTACTCTTGTTAACCAGAACAACCCGTTTCTTATCCTCTCGTTCAGCCAGCAGGCCGGCGAGGTGGTGAACGGCGTTAAGGTAATAACTTAAATCAGATGCCCCATCTCGTTTGGGGGGCGTATTCAAACACAAGAATATGACATCACTCCCATCCACGATATCGGTAATGTCAGTCGTGAAAAAGAGATAACGATCGATATTCTCGGCGATAGCGGCAGAAAGGCCGGGCTCGTTTACATAACGTTCTATCTCTTCGCGTTCTCCCGACTTATACGCGTTGATACGATCTTCATCGATATCATAAGCATATACCTCATGTCCATATTCAGATAGCACAGCAGCGTGGGGGAGACCCACAAAACCGGTGCCGACAACGATGATCTTCATAATTTTTCTCCTAAGAGCTACTCCTACTGATGCTCATGATGGTGCTTCTTCTGTTTTACTCTCGACAATTCAAATACCCAGTCTACCTGGCATTAAAGGCGTTAACGATCTCCCATATTATCATGTTAACTTGTTGGCCGGTAACTGGCTGCAAGCGGACGCTTTTCCTATGGCGCGCCTACGTCTTTCGGGGTAGATGGTAACCCGGCAGCCTTTCGGGTTTTCTTACAGAATGAATTGATTATGATTGATGAATCCCTTCATTTATATCCTGCAGCATCAGGTGTGCTGCGCGACGGCCGATCTCAACAGCGAAGTTCGTGCCTCTGTCCCAAGGGTAAACCTGGCTCATACTTGCTAGATAAAGCCCGTTTAGAGGGGTGCGGATGTCGGGGATATTCTGTGAATGATTGACCATTGGTATGGGTTGAGCATACCGTTCGCGAAAGAGCCAGCTTTTTCGAACCCATTCCTGTTTGAAATCTGGGTTAAAATTGTGCAGCACGCTGGTAAACAAGGCTTGTAATTCTTCCTGGCTCATATTGAAATAAGCATGATCGGCCGGTACGTAATCGCCGCAGTAAAGGATCGTGTCCCCGCCGTAATGGGCCTTATCAATATAGTTTGTGTGTTCGACAAGCGCCAGGAAGGGGATTTCATTTTCACGCTTATCTGGGGAATGGGCGGGGATGTTCAGCCAATAAGTATGGGTATCTGTCATCAGGGGCTCTTTAAGGGCCAGGGTCATGACCACGGCGCCCATGCTTTTTAAATTTCGCAAATTGTCCGTATAGCGGTTCGGCAGTTCGGGAGCGATCCTTGCCAATAAAGCAGGAGAGACGGTTGCCAGGATACGATCATAAACAGCCTCTTCTCCGGCCGTATTAAGTATGAAACCGTCCTGTCCGGCGCTTGAAATGCTGCGCACGGGCGACTGGTAATAAATCTCGCCGCCGCGATCTTCGACCGCCGATACCAGGCGATCGATGAAGGCCTGGAATCCTCCCTCGAAATAACCCAGCTTAGGGGACCGTACATGCAGCCTGGCCCACATCCAGGCCATATTTGCTTCCTGGTAATGAGGGCCAAATTTACCGATCAACATCGGCTCCCAGGTCATTTCGTAAATTTTGTCGCCATACCAGCGGCGCATCCAACCGTCGGCCGTTTCTTTCTCCAACGAACGCCAGGAATTGCTGAAGCGCAGGTAGGCACTGACCATCCCAAAACGGCCGACATCCAGGAGATTAAAACCGGGGAAGGTGATCCATCGCTGCGGCGAATCGAAAGGCACGATTTTCCCATCATAGATAACGGAGGTCGTCGGGCGGGGGAAAAAGAGTTTGTCTTCCATCCCTAATTCTTTGACCAGGCTGATGATCTGATCATCTGAAGTGAAGAGGTGGTGGTAGAATTTTTCTAGCGGCCATTCCCAACGTTCATCCTGAAATCCGGCGGCCAAACCACCAGCCTGGCCGGCCGCTTCGTAGAGGACAACTTGATGGCCTGCTGCTAAAAGATCATAAGCTGCGGAAAGGCCGGCGATTCCGGCCCCGATAATGGCGATTTTCATGCGACGGCTTCTTCCTCCGTTCCCTCCATGGCCTGGCTAAGCTCCGACCAGCTCATACCTTCGCGCAGCATGTAGTAAAAGCCCAATAATGTGATTGGCAGCCAGAGCGCGGCGTGGAGGATTAATGTATAGGCGGCAGCGGCGTTTTCATTCACGCCAAACAATTTTAAAATTTCGATACCCGGCTCATCGAATGTTCCGACGTACCCTGGGGCCGACGGCAAAGTGGTGGCCAAATTAACCACGCCATTCATAAGCATCAAGGCGAAAAAGCTGACCTCGAAGTCAAAGGCATGCATGACAAACCAATATTTAACCGTTTCCAGGAGCCAGATGAGCACGGATGTGAAAAAGATCATGATCACGTTCCTGAAACTACGCAGGGAGGCGAGACCCTCTAAGAAGTGATTTAGGAGTTCCAGCATTTGTTCAGCGACTCGCTGCGGTAATAAATGATCCGCGAACCATTCGGCCAGGCGCATGAAGCGATCGGGAAATGCGGCCAGGATAAAGAACACGATCATGGCCCCGAAGAAGGCAATACTGGCCAGAGAAACCATGGTGCTGATCCGGCCGTTCTCATCGCCGGGAATGGGCGTTAACGGCAGAGCAACAAAAACAAAAGCCAACATTACCAGGCCGTCAAAGACACGCTCGACGACGACAGTGGCCAGGCTGGAGCTGATGAGGATAGCTTCGCGCTGCCGCAGGACATAGGAACGCAAAAGTTCTCCCGCCCGAAAGGGGAAGATATTATTGCCCATGTAGCCGATGACAACGACGGGAAAGAGGCGTGGAACGGATACGCGTTTCAACGGGCGCAGCATAAAGCCCCAGCGCCAGGTCCGAACCACAACGGCCGCAAAATAAACTAATACGCTGGGTACCAGCCAGATATAGTTAGCATGGCGTATGTTGTGCCAAACATCTTCGAGCTTCAATCCCCGCAGCGCCAGCACAACAAAAACGGTGCTGATGAGGATTCCTAGCCAAAACTGCCATTTTTTCAAAAACAGAACCTTTTATTTCTTATTTCATTTACCAGTTCATACACATCTCTCGTGCAAGGTGCGCAGTAGAGCGGTTGACCGGCCACGGCCGTTAATCTAGAAGACGGCCGTGTCTCTTAATTGTATCAAAGCCCTAATATGCGTCATGGTCACTCTTTCTGAGCACATTTTCTACTCATTGGAAACTGCGTTAGATGTTTGCAATCTACTGCGCATTCTCTATAATCCTTGCTGTTCGGGGTGTGGCGCAGCCTGGCAGCGCGCTTCGTTCGGGTCGAAGAGGTCGCCGGTTCGAGTCCGGCCACCCCGACAGACAGAAGGCTATGTGCAGTTAATTGTACATAGCCTTTTTAATTTGATTTGCTGGACCGTGAAGAAGGTGGCAGTTAAGATACCATCATGACAGGCGATCGAAAAATTTGGAGCGGAACCGTAGAGGCGGTCAGGCGAACGTCGACCGCCAAAGGCCGCGCTGCCGGCGGTTTATTCTCCATTGAGGGCCTCCGGCTGCATGAACGCGCTCTGGGCGCCGGCTGGCAGGTGGAAACGGCCGTAATCGGCCGTTCGTTTCACCTGGACAATTCGCCGCGCATTCAAACCCTTGTCCAGGATCTGAAAGAGAGCGGCTGCCTCCTGGTTCCCGTCCCCGACGAGGTTATGGCTGAGTTAACGGAAGGTCGTGATTTGGGGGCCATCATCGGCTTACTGCGTATCCCGGAATCTCCCCAGCCGAACGACGTCGTCGCTGCTATTGCAAATGACCCGCTTGTGTTCCTGGTTGCCGTGGATATAAAAGATCCTGGCAATATTGGCGCCTTGATGCGTACCGCTCTCGCCGGCGGCGCAAGCGGCTTTGTCGCCTGTGGGGTAAGCGATCCATACCATCCCAAAGCGCTGCGCACCAGTATGGGCAGTCTTTTCAAACTTCCCGTACTGATTTATTCGAAAACACAGACATTCATGGCCGAGTCAGCCGCTCTGGGCATTCAAAACGTGGGCCTGGCTGTGGCAGGCGGGGTGATATTGCCCGCTGCGCAATTTTCCGCAAAAGGCGTTGCCCTCTTTCTCGGCAGTGAGTCCTGGGGTTTGGATGCGGAGACGGAGCAGTTGGTCGACTGCCTCGTTTCAATTCCCATGCCTGATGGGGTGGATTCCTATTCCGTTAACGCCGCGGCAGCGATTGCTTTGTACGAGCTTGGGCGGCGACAGGGTTTTCGTCATGCCAGGGTGGAAGAAGCGGATGAATAAATCACCTTTCATCTGGCTTGGTGCGGGACGGGCTAAGAAGCGTGGTGTGGCGCGGCGAGGACGCCATTTAGACGATGCGGCGCGCGCCGGTCTGCCGGTTCCCGAAGGCGCGATTTTGCTTGACGAACTCTTTCGTATATTCCTGCGAGAGGGGGTTATTGAACGGGTGGGCGACAAGATCATTGTGCCTGATCCAATCTGGCTGCTGGAAGTGTTTTATCGTGATGTACGCTTTCCACGCCTGCAGAAAACGGTCGATATCCATGTGATACTCCCTGACGAATATGAAGGTTGGCTGCCTCCGGGAGCGGCTGCCAAAAACGTTGATCTTGAAGATGCAGCGCAGTTGGCCGCGGCCCTATCTCAACTCTGGTCTTATCCGGCCCAAGATGATGAGTTTCGTCGTGATCTCTCTTTGGTTGCAAACATGACTTATAGAACGGCCGGCAGGGTCACCGCCTTCAGTAATAGCCGGGATGTTGTATACAATCTAACATCAGCAGCGAATGGCGGCGATGAGATGGAAACAATTTCATTGCCTCGTTTGGGGAAATGGCAGCGACCTTCCCAGGAATACGAGCCCTCTATGCGCCGCTTGCAGATGCTGCTGCGCGGGATTCGCCGCACATTAAGGAACGAGGACGCTTTCGATTTCTATTGGCGAGACGACGGGCAGGTATGCTGGATTGTGCTGTTTAACTAAAGCTAAGTGATCTTTATCTTAATAGTTGCCAGAAAAATAGTGATCGGAGGTGCCAGGCACTTTCCATCACCGAGCATCCCGAAAAATTAACGAGTGAAGTGCCTGGCACCTGGCTCAGTAGCCTTTTAAACATTGAACCGGAAATAGATCACGTCACCGTCCTGGACCACGTATTCTTTCCCTTCCACGCGCAGCTGCCCGGCGGCGCGTGCTTCGGCCGTTCCACCGTACTTCGCAAAGGTCTCAAAATCGACGACTTCGGCGCGAATAAAGCCGCGTTCGAAGTCGGTGTGAATGACCCCGGCCGCCCGCGGAGCAGTCCAGCCTTGATGGATGGTCCAGGCCCGGACTTCTTTTTGATTCATGGTGAAGTAACTGATCAGGTCCAGCAAGTTGTAGCTTTTGCGGATCAATTGGTGGAGTCCGCTTTCTTCAACACCTACCAGGTCTAGATATTCCTGTCGTTCCTCATCACTGAGACCAATAAGCTCCGCCTCCATTTCCGCGCTGAGGACGATCACCTCCGCGTTTTGTTCCCCAGCAACCTGGCGGACTTCTTCAATGCAAGCACTGCCATTGGTCAGGCTTTCTTCATCGACATTCACGGCGAATATGACCGGCTTGGCCGTCAGGAAGCGCATTTCTTTGTTGAAGTTCTTAAAGACCAGATCTTGATCGGGGTAGGTGGCAATCGGCCGTCCGGATCCCAGGTAATCCTTTAAGCTGTTGGCCAGCTCCATGATCGGCCCGTAAGTCTTGCGGTCCCCTTTCACCTGACTTTCCAGGCGCTCCATCTTGCCTTCAATCTGCTGCAAATCCGCCAGGATCAGTTCCAGATTCACAACCTCAATGTCCTCGCGAGGTTTTGGTTGGGGATTGACATGCACAACATTGGGATCTTCGAAGCAGCGCACAACATGGACGATGGCATCGGCGTCGCGGATATTGCCCAGGAATTGGTTGCCTAAGCCCTCACCTTGGCTGGCCCCTTTGACCAGGCCGGCGATGTCGGCGAACTCAATCGTCGCATAAATCTTGTCCGGCACGCCGGCCAATTCATGTAACTTATCCAGTCGTGCATCCGGTACGGCTACGATGGCCTTATTGGGTTGGATGGTGCAAAAGGGGTAATTAGCCACTTCCGCATTTTGCGCCCGGGTCAGGGCATTAAGGGTCGTACTCTTGCCCACATTTGGCAGGCCTATGATTCCAATGCTTAGTGACATATTACATCCTAAATGTTCCGTAACGGCCGTCGGGTAGAGGTGCGTAGAGCGAGGCGGCAAAGGCCAATGCCAGGGCATCTCGCGTTTGCGCCGGGTCGAGAATGCCGTCATCCCATAGGCGGGCCGTCGCATAGTAAGGACTGCTCTCGTACTCGTATTTAGCCAGCACCGGTTCCTTGAATTTCGCCTCTGCCTGGGCGATTTCAGCTTCCGTGGGATCATCCATCTGGTGGAAGACCCGCTGCCTACCCACCGTCCACAGTGTATCAGCGGCCGATTCGCCGCTCATAACGCTGATGCGGCTGTTAGGCCAGCTAAATAGGAAGCGCGGATCGTATGCGCGGCCGGACATGCCGTAGTTCCCCGCGCCATGACTGACCCCGTTCAGCAAGGTAATGCGCGGCACATTGACATTGCTCACCGCCATGACCATCTTAGCCCCATCCTTGGCGATGCCTTCATTTTCATACTGTTTACCGACCATGAAGCCGGCGATATTTTGCATGAAGAGTAGCGGCGTACCGCGCTGACCGCAGAGCTGAATGAAGTGCGTCGCCTTCAGGGCGGATTCACTGAACAACAGGCCATTGTTAGCGACGATGCCCACGGGGATGCCCTGGATGTGGGCGAAACCGCAGACAATCGTCGGTCCATAGCGCGCTTTAAATTCACTTAACCGGGAACCATCCACCAGGCGGGCGATGACCTCACGCACATCGTAAGCCTGGCGGCTGTCGGCGGGAATGACGCCATACAATTCCTGGGGCTCATATACCGGCGCTTCAGGCGCTTGTAACACGACGGACATAACCTGGCGACGGTTAAGCTGGCTGACGATATCGCGCACTTTTTCCAATGCGTCCGCTTCATCTTCGGCGAAATGGTCGGCCACACCGCTTAAACGCGTGTGTACATCAGCGCCGCCCAACGCTTCGGCCGTTACTTCTTCGCCGGTTGCAGCCTTAACCAGCGGCGGTCCGGCGAGGAAGATGGTGCCGTTGCCTTTGACAATAACCGTTTCGTCGGCCATGGCCGGGATATAAGCGCCGCCTGCTGTGCAGGAACCAAGAACGGCGGCGATTTGCGTGATCCCTTTGGCCGACATGCGCGCGATGTTATAGAAAATTCGGCCGAAATGTTCGCGATCGGGAAAAACATCCGCCTGAAGGTGTAAAAAGGCGCCGCCGGAATCGACCAGATAAATAGTCGGTAAATAGTTTTCCTCGGCAATCGTCTGCGCGCGGATATGCTTCTTGACCGTCTCCGGGAAATAGGTGCCGCCTTTGACCGTCGGATCGTTGGCGATTATCATGCAGGTCAGCCCGGAGATACGGCCGATTCCGGTCACTATCCCCGCGGCAGGAGCTTCGCCATCGTGCATATCCCAGGCCGCCAGTGGGGAAAGCTCTAAAAAGGGGCTATCCTCATCCAGGAGAGCATTAATACGTTCGTGAACCAGCAGTTTGCCGCGCTCACGTTGGCGCTTGATACTTCTTTCGGATCGTTCGAAGGCTGCTTCCTGCTGCCGTTCGCGCAGTATATCCGCCAGATCCTTATTCTGTTTGAAATTGGTATTAAATTCCTCGCCGCCAGGGTCAATCCGGCTTATTATCTCACTCATAATGCTGATGAAGGGTTGCTGGTAATGACATGATAGAATTATGCCTGAAATTGGAGGAAGTGAGAAGGCAGGGTTTTATAGAGTAAAAAACTATGAATTCGCGGGATCTCGCTCAATTTATCGAGCAAAATGAAGTTGAGGCGCAAATTATACACCTGGAATCGCACACGCCGACGGTGGCTATGGCGGCGGAAGCTCTGGGCGTGCAGCCGGATCAAATTATTAAATCAGTGCTTTTCCTGGCTGACGGCCGTCCCGTTTTGGTAATCACCAATGGGCTGGCGCGCATACACCGCAAACTATTGGCGGATGTCTTAGATATGTCACGCCGGCGCGTAAAAATGGCCGGTGAAGAGCAGGTGAATGCAGTTGCCGGTTATGCGATTGGCGCTGTACCCCCTTTTGGCCATCCTCAGAAGCTAGAAACATTGATTGATCAGGGGGTTTTACAACAAGATGAAGTTTTTGGCGGTGGTGGTGAGGTTAATGCCTTGATGCGCGTGACCGTTTCCGAATTACAGCATATTACCGGGGGGCGTATCGTCGATATCGCCGAGCGTTAATGACTATGTACCCATTTCGTAACCTGGCATTTCAGGGAGGAGGAGCCAAGGCGCTTGCTTATCATGGCGCCGTGCGCGTTCTCGAAGAGGAAGGCGTCCTGGATGGCATCGAACGTGTTGCCGGCACCTCGGCCGGTGCGACTCTGGCCACACTGCTCAGTTTACGGCTTGATAGTGACGAAATTCGTCATATCTACCGCTCTTTTGATGTTGAACAATTCAACGAGGCCCTGGCCAGCGGACACACGGGAAATGATGGGATTTCACCCCGTTTATGGGGCCGCTTGCATGGCAATATTTCCTCCATGAGCCGCCTGGCCACCCGCTTTGGCTGGAACAGTCTGGACTATTATTATGACTGGCTGCAGCAGGCGCTGGTTCCTTATTGTAAAAACCACGGTAAAGCTACCTTTGCCCAATTCCAGGAATGGGGCTACCGCGATTTATATATTGTCACTACCAATGTATCACGGCGCAAAACAGAAGTGTTTAGCGCGCGCACGACTCCCGATGTGGCCGTGGTTGATGCTCTTCTGATGAGCCAATCACTGCCGCTCTTTTTTGAAGGGCTTCAATTTGATGGAAAGCAATTTGGAACAGGGGATTATTTCGCCGATGGCGGCATGATCCTCAATTATCCCCTGCCGATTTTTGATGAGCCGCAGTTCGCCAGGAATAACCGTTGGTTTGTTAACGGCATTAATTGGGAAAGTATGGGGTGTCGCCTCTATACGCCCCCGGATTGCCCGCAAAAGAGAGAATCGATTGGTAATTTGATCGACTATCTGCAGAGTACATTTGATACCCTGATAGAAGCACAGGCCGTCGCTTTTGAACTGAGCACACCCGCTCAGATGCGCACGATCAATATCAATGATTGCTGTGTGCGCACGACAGACTTTTCTGTTCACCCGGTGCCGGATGACGAACGCTACCAGCAGCTTGTCGCCTCGGGCGAGGCAGCTACCTATGAGTATCTGGCCAACTATAAAGCGCCTATGATCCAACCCCTGCTCCCGTTGGCTAGATATTTTGATCGCGTCCAAAGCGAGTTCAGGAATATGCTTGATCGGTGGCGCTAAGGGTAAAATCATCCTTAGACACTGGTTGAGAATTCCTGACACTCTTTGATTATTTGCCATAACGTTTCAACGAGATTTCTATGAAAAAAAGTGATACAGAGGGACGAAAAAAGTTTATGCAAGTTCCGGGACAGGCCTGGAACTGGCTGACCGATTCTTGGACTATTTCTGATGTCTATACCCGCAACTGGCTGCGCAGGCTGCGTCATGCATCGGTAGATTATATTGTGATGCCGGTGAGCGGCCCGCTCCCGGAGCGTGCTTCCCCCAGCCGGGGCTTTATCCAGCGTAGAATACCTATTTGGCCGAAATCGCCATTAAGCATGGAGTATCTCAATGGCCGTCTGCAGTTGATCTCCGATGCGCAAAATGTTAAAGGGGTGCTCTTCATCTTTCGCGGAATGGACTGTGGTTTGGCAACAATTCAGAACTTCCGGCGTTCATTAGAACGGCTGCGTGAAGCGGGAAAGGAAAGTGTTGTATTCACGCCCTATCTCGATCTTCGCCACTACTACGCCGCCTCGGCCGCCGACCGCATTTACGCTCCTCCCGGTGCGACTTTTAGCATGCTGGGTCTTCACGCGGAGATTGTCTTCCTGAAAGAGGCCTTGCAGCAGATCGGCGTGGAAGTGGATGTGGTCCAAATATCCCCTTATAAGACAGCTTTTGATAACTTGCAGCACGCGGCCTTGACGCCGGAATATCGTGAGCAGTTAAATTGGTTGTTGGATGATCAATATGACATGATCACGGCCGATATTGCCCAAAGCCGCGGTATGGAGCAGGATGTTTTTTCAACCCTTATCGATCAGGCCCCTTATTTTGCTGAGGAGGCCGTCAAACTGGGCCTGCTCGATGGGCTTGCTTATGAAGATGAATTGGCTTATCTACTGGCCGAAAAGGCGAGCGATCAGAATCGTGAAAACGAGGCGGTAGAAGAAAAAGATGACCCCGCTAAAAGCGCAGCCCGGGAAACTAAAAGCGAAAACAATCGACCCAAGGCAGATATAAAGAGCTGGCCCGGGGCCTACCGCTCGTTGATGGAAAAACCAAGACGCAGCCCCTCACGTTTTATTGGCGTGATCAGTATGGAGGGCATGATGACGATGGGCGAAAGCCGCAGCTCGCCCATTGATTTACCCATTCCCTTCTTGGGCGGCGCCACAGCCGGAGAGCAAACAATTGTGGATTTGCTGCGTGGAGCGGAAGGGCTGTCCGGAATGGCGGCCTTGATCTTTCACGTAGATTCCGGAGGCGGCATCGCCCTGGCGGCCGATTTTATCGGCCGTGAGGTTGAGCGAATCGGCCGAAAAATTCCTATCCTTGTCTACATGGGCAATGTCGCAGCCTCGGGCGGTTATTACGTGAGTGCGCCAGCGAAATATATCATGTCTCAGACGGGAACGATGACGGGATCGATCGGCGTGATCACTTTGCGCCCCAGCACGCGTGACCTGTTCCAAAAATTAAAACTAAACCGTGTCACCTTGCAGCGCGGCCGCCATGCGGACCTATACAGCGACGCCGCGCCGATGACCGCCGAAGAACGGCAAATCTTCACGGACAGCATTGTCTACAGCTATGATCAATTTAAAGACATTGTCGCCGCCGGACGTGACCTGCCTGTTAATGAACTGGATCCCATTTGTGAAGGACGTGTTTGGACTGGCCGCCAGGCCAGAGGGCTCAATCTGGTTGATGACCATGGTGACTTTGTAGATGCGATTAAGAAAGCGGCCGAATTGGGAGGCTTGCCTGTGGATGACGATCATGTCATCCCGGTGGTTAACCTATCCGCCAAAAGAGACGGCTATAGGCTGCCGCGGCCTTTTGAAGAGGTGCAGGAAATCGGGCGGCTGCTTTCCAGAGAAAAAATTCAAAAAATGTCCGGAAGTCCATTGTGGCTCTTCCCTTATCAGATCAGGATACGGTGATATGCGCAAAAAGACAACGAGATACTCATTAAAAATCTTTCTCTCCCTGACTCTGTTCCTTGCAGTAGTTGTGGTCATGGCCATGGTGACAGTCCGTACGCGTGCGCGGCCACAATGGCAGCAAAAAGTAGATGATTGGGTTCTGGAAGAGGCAGGGGCCGCAGACGAAGTTGAGTTCCTTGTCGTTCTAAAAGATCAGGCCGATTTGGGGAGGATAAGTGACCGGTTATCAAAAGCGGAGAAAGGGGCGGCTGTTTATAATTCGCTTACAGACGTAGCCTTACGCAGCCAGGCATCACTCATCCCCGATTTGAAGGCGGCCGGCGCTGATTACCGGCCTTTTTGGATAAGCAACATGATTTGGGTCCGCGGGGACCGAACCCTGGTTGAGTCCCTTGCCGGCCGTCCCGATGTCGCCCATATCGCCGCTAACCCGGTGGTGAAGCTGGACCTGCTGCCGGAGCAGGCGACAGCTTATTCTTCGGCTCAGGACTCAGCGGTGGAATGGAATATTGCTCTGGTCCAGGCTCCAAATGTGTGGGCGGAGGGAATTGACGGCAGCGGCGTGGTCATCGGCGGTCAGGATACCGGTTACGATTGGCAGCATCCGGCACTTATGAATCAGTATCGAGGCTGGGACGGGCAGTCAGCAAGCCACACCTATAATTGGTACGATGCGATTCATGAAGATAATCCCAATACGCCGCCCGGTAATCCATGTGGCTTCGATTCCCCACAGCCTTGTGATGATCAGGGTCATGGCACGCATACAATGGGCACCATGGTCGGTCAGGATGGGGCGGAGAATCAGATCGGCATGGCTCCAGGTGCGCAGTGGATCGCCTGCCGCAATATGGAGCAGGGCTGGGGCACCCCGGCGACTTACGCGGAATGTTACCAATGGTTTGTCGCTCCATATCCGCAGGATGGCGATCCCTTTAGCGATGGCGACCCTACGAAAGCACCCCATGTGATCAACAATTCCTGGAGCTGTCCAGCCGGCGAGGGCTGTGTGGACCCGGAGGTTTTGAGTGATGTGGTCAATAATGTGCGCGCCGCGGGTATTTTGACAGTTCATTCGGCCGGCAATAGTGGCCTTACCTGTGGCACCATAGACGAACCGGCGGCGATGTATGATGCTTCATTTAGTGTCGGCGCCACGAACAGCAGCGATGTCATTGCCGATTTCAGCAGCCGCGGGCCGTCACTGCAAGACGATGTTCCGATAACAAAACCGGAAATTT
>JBJYWP010000037.1:0-78288 GCA_046259485.1 Promineifilaceae bacterium (SeqCode)
GATCCTCGGTGGTTTCTGCATCGTCAAAGTGACGGCCGATGAAACGCTTGACCGAAAAAATAGTGTTTTCAGGGTTAATAGTCGCCTGTCGTTTGGCCGTCTGGCCTACGAGGCGTTCTCCATTTTTATTGAAAGCAACCACGGATGGTGTTAGCCGCCCACCCTCTGAGGTGGTAACAACCGTTGCCTCGCCGCCTTCCATGACGGCCAGCACAGAGTTAGTAGTTCCGAGGTCGATTCCTACGATTTTGCTCATTCCGAATTCTCTCCTAAAGTCAGCATTTTCGAGATGCTGAAGTTTAAATTTATCTAATTACCTAGAACTAAGGGAGTTAATCGCCCATGCTCCAGGCGAGTATTGATAGGATAAAGGACTTATATTAGAACTGTATATACTTTATGTATATTTTGTATTAGTAATGGTTTCTCTCGCCTTGAAGGACGCTGATTTGCCGGGGATATCAAACACGATATGATTCAAACTCGTTATCTTACATTCTAACAAGGCTTTATCATTATTGTGATTACTACCAGACAAAAAACCGAATTATCCCAAGCCGAGTTTGTGATTATCCTCTCCTTGATGATGTCACTGACGGCGTTGGCTACCGATGCCATGCTGCCCGCCCTGCCACAGATAGGCGCAGATCTGCAAGTCCAAAGCGCGAACAGCCGGCAGCTTGTTGTTTCGTCATTATTCTTAGGCCTGGCCTTAGGCCAGTTGTTCTTTGGTCCCTTATCCGACAAGACAGGGCGCAAACCGGGGATTTACGGCGGACTATCTCTGTTTGTTTTAGGCTCCTTGATTTCTGTGTTTTCGGTTAGTTTCCCGATGATGCTTGCCGGGCGTTTTTTACAGGGGACAGGTGTTTCTGCGCCGCGCGCAGTTGGACTTGCCTTAGTACGTGACCGCTTCGAGGGGCGGGCCATGGCGCGCGTGATGTCCTTCGTAACCACTGTCTTCATCCTTGTGCCTATGATTGCACCTTCAATGGGTCAGGCGCTGTTATTATTTACCGGCTGGCGCAGCATCTTCGGTGCTTTTGTTCTGCTGGCGATCATCACTTTGCTTTGGTTTGGTCTGCGTATGCCGGAAACATTGGCCCCGGAAGACCGCGCTCCTTTTTCTCTAAGGCGTATCCTCACCGCTATGGGTGAAATATTCAGAACTCGTCCCGCATTGGGCTTCACCGTGACCGCCGGTTTTATCAGCGGCGCACATCTTGGCTATTTGAATTCTTCACAGCAGATTTTTCAGGAGGAATATGGATTGGGAGAGCTCTTTCCAATTTACTTCGCGGTAATTGCCTTATCAATTGGCTTGGCTTCCTTTTTAAATGCACGGATGGTCATGCGCTTTGGTATGCATTTTCTGGTTAAGTGGGCCTTGATTACTATGTTGGGGCTGGCCATTATTTCCGCTGCAGTTTCCCTGGTTACCGGAGGCCAACCACCTTTGTGGTTCCTGATGATTTATCTGATGATGACCTTTTTCACAGTTGGCGTTCTTTTCGGTAATCAGAATGCTCTGGCCATGGAACCGCTCGGCCGTATCGCCGGGGTTGGCGCAGCAGTCGTTGGTTCGCTCTCCACGTTCATTTCCGTTCCTATTGGGACGCTAATCGGCCAGAGCTACAATGGGACAGTCCTGCCGCTGGTAATCGGCATGGCCGCTATGGCTGGGTTGTCACTGATCGTCTATTATTGGATTGAATCCGGCTCTTAATTCGACGAATTTCAGCTTGAGGAGTAGTGGAAATGGAAAGCCAATGGCAGCCACCCGCAGAATGGCAGTGTATCACAACCATTGAAGCGCACACGGCCGGTGAACCATTGCGCGTGTTGACCGGGGGATTCCCGGTGCTGCCAGGAGACAGTATCCTGGCTAAACGGCGCTATGCTAAGGAGAATTATGATGAACTGCGCACGGCGTTGATGTGGGAACCGCGTGGGCATGCTGATATGTATGGCTGTATCGTCACCGAGCCGGTGACGGCCGACGGCGACCTGGGCGTCCTCTTCCTGCACAACGAGGGTTTCAGCACCATGTGCGGGCATGGCATCATTGGCCTGGCCAAGGTGGCGTTGGACACGGGCATGATCGAAAAACCTGGCGATCGTCCGGTAATCAAAATGGATACGCCGGCCGGCCGGGTGACAGCCTATGCCCAAAAAGAAAATAATTTTGTTAAATCCGTTTCATTTCACAATGTACCCTCTTTCGTTTATGCGCTGGATCAGGTTGTTGAAGTGCCGGGTCTTGGACTGCTGAAATATGACCTCGCTTTCGGCGGGGCTTTTTATGCCTTCTGCCGTGCCGAGGACGTAGGGGTCGATCTCAGCCCCGTGGATTATCGCAAACTCATTGATCTGGGCATGTGCATAAAACGAGCTGTTATGGACAGCCTGCCCCTGGCCCATCCTTTTGAAGAGGACCTGGGATTCCTTTATGGCACCATTTTTATCGGCGAGGCTGAAGATCCGGCACATCACAGTCGCAATGTGTGTATTTTTGCTGAGGGTGAAGTAGATCGCTGCCCGACGGGAACAGGTGTCAGTGCTCGTGCAGCCATCCATTTTGCTCGTGGGGAATTGGGCCTTGATGAGCCGTTTGTTGTAGAAAGTATTTTAGGCACGACATTTACCGGCCGAGTCATACAAGAAGTCCAATTTGGACCCTACAAAGCCGTGATTCCCGAGGTAACCGGATCGGCGCACATCTCTGGGCGTGCCGAATGGTTGATTGATCCGCATGATCCCCTCCGGCAAGGTTTTATATTGCGCTGAACGGGATTTTCCATCTCCTATAGGTCAAACCTGCACTTCGCCAAGTTAAATTTCCAGGTTACTTCACCATTTCAACGACTGATCTGATACCTATATAATATCTTAATTTCAGTTGACGATTAGCGATAAGTTTACGACAATAAAGACGGTAATAGTCGTACAAATGTCTCTTGTACGTTGAGCCTGAAATAAGCCCTATAAATTTAGTTAACAAGAAGGTATAAAATGAAGCTTGCCAAACTGGTAAAAACACTGTCCCCCGCCCAAGATGTTGTCGAAGCACACTGTGACGGCCCTTGTGGAGTTTATGATCCCTCATCGGCGCGTATTGCTGCTGAAGCCGTTCTGTCTATGACTAAAAAGCTCCTGGCCTTGAGCCACCCCGAGCACGATGATGAGCAGGCTCTTATCGAGTACCACAATTCGGCCTGCCGTTTCATTGCCATTAAAGAAGAGCAGGCACACCTGGCGAAAACCGAAGTGCTTGTTTTATGGACTGATTACTTCAAGCCGGTACACCTGGAAAAATACCCCAACCTGCATACGCTTATCTGGGAAACGACCAAGCTTTGCTCAACCACGAAGCAGCATGTTGATTTAGACGCAGCCAATCAGTTGATGGCTAACATCGAGGAAATCCACAATATCTTCTGGGCGACCAAAGGGCGTGACGTTGACTGGTATGTAGCCAGCTAGTCGAGAACGAGGCGAGCAAATATGCTTGCTGATCCATTACCCGAAAGCGGCACTTTAGAGCTGCTGCGGTGGATTTTGAGGCTCCGGCGGCGTATGCGCGTTTCCGGAGCCTCAATGATCCCCACACTCGCCGAGGATGATGAAGTACTCGTTGATACACGTGCTTACGCAAATCGCTTTCCGAATGTGGGGGAGATAGTCGTCGCTCACAGACCGGATCGCCGAAATGTTGTCCTGGTTAAGCGCGTTACTGAAGTGCGGCCTAACGGCCGGATATTACTGCTGGGAGACAATCCGGCGGCGAGCACCGACAGTCTTGAGTTTGGCCCCATAACTCTTGAGCATTTAATCGGCAAAGTGACCAGCCGCTTTGCCTGACCTCCTCCGCGCTTTGATCTGAATCCTTTAGGACTAGGCCTGGTCCAAGCTTGCTAAGAAGACCCCGGCTAGGATGATGATACTTCCCCCCACCACTAACAGACTTGGGATTTCCCTAAAGACGATAATTGCCAGAATTGTAGCCCCCACCGGCTCGCTGACAGCTACGATAGCCACATAGGCTGCCGGAAGAAAGCCAAGCGCCCAATTCAGGGATGAATGGCCGATCAATTGGGGAAAAATAGCAATTGCCAAAAACAAGGCAAAAACTTGCGGCGCATAGCCCAGTAAGTTCGTTCCGCTTAGCAAGTTGAATAGAAGTAATGTCAGGCCGGCCATGCCGTAGACAATCGTCGCATAGCTGAGCAGCGAGAGATGCGGCCGTAATCGACGGCCGATGAGCAGATAACCGGCTGCGGCGATCCCGCCTAAAAGGGCCAGGGCATTGCCCAATAAGGGATTGCTGTCCGAGCTCGATCCCGAAAGTGCGCTAAGGCTGATGATGATGGTGCCCACCACTGCCAGGGCTATTCCTTGTTTGACTCCACGCGATATCGATTCTTGCAAGACGATTGGCGATGCGAGGGCAACCCAAATTGGGACCGTATCCACCAGAACGGTGGAGCTGGTGATTGAAGTTAAGGCCAGGGAACTGATCCAGGTGGCAAAGTGGAGTCCGAGAAACAAACCCGCGAGCATCGCCAGCAGCCAGCTGGGACCTGGCAGGGCTCTGACTTCATCGCTTTTTCCGAGTAAGGTGAAGGGTAAAATAATCAAGGCCGCCAGCATTGTGCGCCAGAAGGCGATGGCTAATGAGGGCGCTCCTTCACCTTGGGCCAGGCGAATAAGTATTGAACCGGAAGAGATAGCCAGGATACCCACTCCCAGGACAAGGTACTGCAATTTGGGAGATGGAATGTTATTTGTCGAACTGCTCATAAACAATCCCCATCATATCAAGCATGATTTCTGCAATCTTTACCACTGATTAAAAAGCATCAAACCAGGTATGGATTTTGTACTGTACTAAATTTAATAAACTGTCTATAATGGTAGCGGATTTGGTGACATTAGCATCTATTGGCTGCATGCGCCAAGCATGGTCAGGGTGTGTATTTTGTATTTTTCCTGCTGCAGCTGGGATGCGTAAATTATCGTGAGATAAAGGAGTAACCTTATGACACATATCGTTACCAGACTATGTTTACGTGACACAGCCTGCGTAGAAGTTTGTCCGGTCGAATGCATGGTTTTGGGCAAGCCCGAGGAAGAGTGGCCCTGGCTTTACATCGATCCTGACACCTGCATCGACTGCGGTGCCTGCGTACCGGAATGCCCATACGAAGCGATCTTCCCCGAAGAGGAAGTGCCCTTCGATTATGAAGCGCCGGCAGGAGTCTGGATTGCCAATACAAAAGAACTGCTGCCTGACGGGGCACCTTTTGAAGGTGAAATCGATGGGCATCCGGTCGTGCTGCTCAACGCCAAGCAATTGGCAGGCGGAGAAGTCCTTGACCTGACCGAAGACATCCCACCAAACTACGATTTCTATTCCGAAGGGCCGGGGTACGACGCATTGGATTGAGGCTAAAGCCTTTCTATCCGTGCGGCCTCGTTCCAATCCTGGGATGTGGTCCCCGGTAAATAAAGCGAATCCGGTTAACCATTCCACAGGAGTGGTTGGCCGGTTTTGCGTTTTAGTAATGTTTACACCGGCTTTGCCGGCTATATAGAGGGAAAAATGACTGACTATCGTATCGAAAAAGATTCATTGGGTGAGGTAAAGGTTCCGGCCGGTGCTTATTGGGGTGCGCAGACCCAACGAGCCGTCTTAAATTTCCCCATAACAGGGCTAAAACCTTATCCCGCATTTATATGGTCTATGGCCATAATCAAACGTGCGGCGGCGGAGGTCAATTCCGATCTCGATTTGTTCAAAGATCGCCAGATTGGTGATAAGGTGATTTCTGGAGATGAAATTGCCAAAGCGATTATTGTGGCGGCCGATGAGGTGATTGAAGGGAAATTTAATGACCAGTTCGTGGTAGACCCCATTCAAGCCGGCGCAGGTACCAGCCATAATATGAACACCAACGAGGTTATCGCCAACCGCGCCAACGAGATCCTTGGTTATGGCCTGGATGTGAAGGAAAAGCCTATTCATCCCAACGACCATGTCAATATGGCCCAGTCGACTAATGATACTATTCCGACAGCCATACGTCTTGGTTGTCTATGGCGTATGAATGAGCTGTACACCGCATTGGATACACTTATGGCGGCCTTATATGCCAAAGCGGCCGAATTCGACTCCATTGTCAAAAGCGGGCGTACCCATCTGCAAGATGCTGTCCCCGTGCGCCTGGGGCAGGAATTTGGCGCTTACGCCCGGGCAATAGAACGCGACGCAGAGAAGATTTGCCTGGCCGCGGATGGCTTGAAGCGTCTGGGTATTGGCGGGACGGCGACGGGCTCCGGTCTCAATGCCCACCCGGAATACCACAGCCGTATGATCACCGTACTCAGCCGTTTGACCGGCATAGAATTACAAGAGTCGGACAATCTCTTTGAAAGCATGCAGAGTATGGGCGATCCGGTGCATTTCAGCGGGGCAATGCGAACTTTTGCGCAAGATATGATTCGTATCGCCAACGATTTGCGACTGCTCTCCTCCGGTCCGGCCACCGGTCTGGACGAAATCCACTTGCCCGCTGTACAGCCTGGATCCTCGATTATGCCCGGAAAGGTCAATCCGGTCCTAGCGGAAATGATCGATATGGCCATGTTCCAGGTCCTTGGCAATGATTTGACGGTGATGATGGCCGGGCAGGCGGGGCAGCTTGAATTAAACGTGATGATGCCCATTATGGCCTACAACCTTTTCCAGAGTATGGACATTATCATCAATGCCACCAACGCCTTGACCGAGAAATGTATTGTCGGCATCGAGGCGAATGCGGAGAAGGCTACCGGCTGGCTGGCGAAGAATGCGATCCTGGTTACGGCTCTTAATCCGGTAATCGGTTACTCAAAAGGCGCAGAAGTGGCCAAGCAAGCAATGGCCAGCGGGCGCACAGTACGCGAAGTTGTATTGGAGAAAGGGTACTTGACGGCCGAACAGGCGGACCAGCTGCTGGATGTACGGGTATTAACCGAGGGCGGCATTCGCAAATAATGCCGTCAAAAGACCGTCGAGGTTTTTAAGGTGATTTTTCTTCATCCTTGTGAGGAAGAAAAACTCGAGGGTTTAAAGTTGTTTTAAGATCGCCTCTGTGATGGCGGCGGTGCCTATTGTCAGGTCGATATTCGATGCCAGCGTGTCGGATACGGCCGATTCAATGCGCTCCGCCGCCATTTTGTTTTGCCACACCAGCCGTACCAGGAGAGCGCCGCTTAAAATAGCGGCGATTGGATTGGCGATCTCTTTTCCGGCGATATCCGGGGCCGATCCGTGAACCGGCTCAGCGACTGCAATTTCATCCCCCCAATTTAATGACGGCGCCATACCCAAACCGCCGCCCCAATAGGCGGCTGCATCAGAGAGGATGTCGCCGAATAAGTTGGTGGTGACGACCATGTCGAAACGCTGCGGTCGAGCATTAAGCTCCAGAGCCGCGACATCAACGAGCAGTTCATCGACTGCCAGGGGCTCGCGGGTATTTTCGTTATAATGCTCAATGACCTCGCGCACACTGTCGCGGAAAAGGCCATCGCTCAGGGGGAGAACATTTGCCTTGTGAACAATGGTCAAGCACTTCCGTCCCAGCAATTGGGCAAGCATTACGGCGCGCTTGGCGATGCGCTGTGACGCTTTTCTTGTGATCACCCGCTCAGCAACGGCCGTTTCTCCATCACTTCTTTCTCGACCGCTGTACAGCCCTTCACTGTTCTCGCGGACGATGATCATATCCACATCATCACGTGGAGAAACATTTGGCCAGCTTATGACTGGACGGATATTGGCGTATAAGCCAAGCGCCTGGCGCAGCATGAGGATCGTGCTGCGATAACCTTCTACCTTGTAACTTGGTGATGAAACAGCGCCAAACAATCCGGCGCCACAGGCGCGGACAGCTTCTAAAGATTCCTCCGGCAAAGAAGTGCCATACTGTCTAAAGCATTCCCAACCCGCTTCGGCCGTGACAACCTCGATATCGGGAATTACGGCTTGCAATACTTCAACAGCAGCGGGAATAACTTCCTGGCCGATTCCATCACCAGGCAAGACACATAACTTGGGCATAGCGCTTTATCTCCTTAAATAATGAAACAGATACCCTGGCTATTCACCTGGGAAGTGCCCATGTTCTTTCACGTAGACGGTGATCCCGCCGGAATCAACAATCTGTGCTGCAAAGTCGGGGAGTGCGGGGAGAGAATAGATAGTTTCGCCAGTGCTGATTTTTGATTGTCGGAAATCAAAATCGACTTCCTGACCATCATCAAGCGCCCGAGCAATATCGGCGGATTCATAAAGAGGAATTCCCAGATTGATGGTATTGCGGTAAAAGATGCGTGCAAAGCTGGGGGCTATGATTGCCGCGATCTGTCTGCGGCGCAAGGCCTCAGGTGCGTATTCGCGGGATGAGCCACAGCCAAAATTTGTACCGGCGACAATAATATCACCGGCGGCAGCAGCGGCTGCGAACTCAGGCCGCGCTTCAATAAAAGCATAATCTTTCACATCTTGCCCCTCTTTCAACATGTAAGGGGCGTAGCGGCCGGGAACAATCTGGTCTGTATCCACATCCGCGCCAAATTTCCATACTCTGCTCATTTACCCTTCTCCTTGATTATTTTGAGCAATGGGTTGTTTCATTGAAAACGATGACATTGTTATAAATCACGTGGATCAGTAATTTGACCCGTGATGGCGCTGGCCGCAGCGACACCGGGCGAGGCCAGGAATATTTGAGAGGTCGGGTGACCCATACGCCCCCGGAAGTTGCGGTTGCCGGTTGAAAGGCAGACCTCGTCTTTGCCCAGGGTTCCCTGGTGCCGGCCCATGCAGGGACCGCAGCCGGGTGTTGTCAGCGTAGCCCCGGCATCTAGAAGAACAGCCAGGGTATCGTCAGTGATTGCGCGCTGCAGTTCCTGGCGTGAGGCCGGCGTGACAATCAATCGAGTGCTTGCTGCGATCTGGCGGCCGCATAGAATATCTGCCGCCTGACGCATGTCCTCATAACGGCCGTTCGTGCACGTGCCTAAAAAGACCACATCGATTTTCTGGCCGGCTATCACTGAGAGATCAACCACCTGGTCCACGCTGTGCGGCAGCGCAACCTGTGGTTCAAGTTCAGCGAGATCGATTTCAATCCGCTTGGCTGCTTTGGCTTGGGGATCGAATTTCAACCACTCTGGGACCGCGAAACGCTCAGCCACAATTCCCGATGGCGGGAAGATACCCGCCTTAGCGCCTAATTCAATTGCCATGCTGGCCATTGTCTGGCGGTCTTCGAGAGGAAGCCATTCCAGCCCCAGGTATTCAATAGCCATATAAGTTGCGCCGTCAATGCCCAACCGTCGCGCCAGGAAGAGCGCCAGGTCCTTGGCCTCAACACCGTCGTTAAAACGGCCGTTCACAAATACTTGCAGTGTTTCCGGCACCTTGAACCAAACTTTGCCTGTACCCATGGCCAGTGCGATATCAGTGGATCCCATGCCCGTGCCAAAAGCCCCTACCGCTCCATAACTGGTGGAGTGGGAATCTGAACCAATGACAATCGCTCCGGGTTTGGCGATGGCTTCTTCGATCAAGACCTGGTGGCAAATGCCCCGGCCAACTTCGAAGAGACGAATTCCTTCTTCCCTGGCGAAGGCGCGCACCAGGTTCTGATTATCGGCCGTTCCTACGGTTGAAGCCGGGGCGACGTGATCCATAACCAGTACGCACTGATCCGGGTCAGCGACATGCTGTAACCCCAGGCGTGTTTGAAGGATAGATATCACTGAGGGGGCGAGCGAGTCGTGGGCCATGATCACGTCCGGGCGCAGCGTTACCAGTTCGCCAGGTTCGACCGGACGGCCGACGGCATGCGACAAAATTTGTTCAGCGATAGTTTGAGCCATTTAAATTCTTCATATTTACTGCTGTTTCGTAGAGCATTGAGTCAACATCATCAAGCGTCAACTGGCCAGAATCGGCCGCTGCTTTGATGTCATTTGTAAGCCGCTTGATTTGCTGGTCATTTAACTGAATATTAAGCTGTTGCACCCGGTTCTTAATTGCGTTCCAACCTGTCAGACGATGTGCCAGATGAATATGGCGGGTCAAGCCAAAATCTTCGGGTTT
The DNA here is from genome assembly GCA_046259485.1 of Promineifilaceae bacterium (SeqCode). Classification (GTDB taxonomy): domain Bacteria; phylum Chloroflexota; class Anaerolineae; order Promineifilales; family Promineifilaceae; genus JAACFF01. The sequence continues at coordinate 10,154 of JBJYWP010000037.1, forward strand.
GAGAATCTCGTAGGTGGATGGGTTATTAAGCACAGCCTTGGCGTGAATTCCGGCTTTGTGCGAAAAACTAGAAAAGCCGGTGATATAGTTATTAAAGGGGATGTCCACACCGACAAGGCGCGCTACACAGGCGTCCAGGTTGCGAATCAGCGGCAGTTGGTATTTGGATACCAGGCCGGGCTCGGTAGCATAAAGCCTGGCAATCAACCCACCGAGTGGGGTGATGCCGTTCCGTTCACCGATACCCAAAACACATGTGTCGATATGCGTCGCTCCGGCTTCTAAGGCCGCATAAGCATTGGCAATCGCGCAGCCTGAATCGTTATGCCCATGAAACTCTATATCGGCCTTGATCTCCCCCCGCAAGGTATGTATCAACTGGTAAATCTGATTTGGGGTTCCAATACCTACTGTGTCAGCAATTCCTACGCGGTGTACGCCTAAAGCATCTACCGCTTTGTATACGCGGATGATTTCATCGGGATCACTGCGCAAGCTGTCTTCGGTGCTGAAACGGGTTTCCATACCCTGGCTGAGGAGATAAGTAACTACCTCCGAGGCCAAATCAATGATTTGTTCGATATTCTTTCCGTGGCTGAATTCACGCAAGTAGGACCATGTTCCGATCACCACATCGACGCCATCAACGCCGGTACCGGCGGCTACCTTAGCATCTTCAATGGAGCAGCGTGTATGTGTCAGCACGCGTGTATTGAGATTCAGCCTTGCGACAGCTTCGCAGTCAGCGAGGCTGTTCGGCGAGGCAAGAGGAGAAGTCAATTCCAGGTACTCCACCCCAAATGCGTCCAATAATGTGGCAATCTGGATCTTATCTTCGCGTGAAAAGAAAGCATTCACAAATTGTTCACCCTCGCAAAGTGTTGAATCGATTATGGCATAATTCTCTTTACTCATTATTACCTCCCCTATAAGCACTTTGGCTTAGGGTTTAGAAAGGCGTCTGGAACAAAAAAAGCCCCACCAGGTCCTGGCGGGGCTTTTTGCGTACCTAATTCTTAGAGGCAAGCGTCAACTGCCAGAGCACCTGTTGGTGTCCAGACTATATTTCTTACCTTTTAATAAAGATTTCGACGCGAAATTCTGCATGATGTGGAACATTTTAGATAATAGGCTTTGTAATGTCAATGGGCAAAAGTTTAGAACGAAAGCCAGAATGTAAGATAGATGGCGATAATTTGAGTAGGGTGAGAAGAACCACTTTGGTCTGACAGAAAATGCCGCATCCCCGCCCCTCAGACAAGGTGACAATCCAAATAATCAACCATACAACGCCGAAAGGGAGATATATGATGGGTTTTGAGCGAGTGATGAATTTGTACTGCCTGGTACAGTTTTTGGTGCCTGTGCTGGCGGGGATATTCTTAATGCGCGCATTGCGAAGTAGAGATTAATCCAAATATCTAGACTGATTACATCGCCCGGAAACTCATCATCTCGAGAGTAGTTCACCCCAGGTTTCCGTACCGGATTTAAAACCGGTTTTAACGCTTTTGAAAGAGCGTTAAAAGACAGCCTCACTGCCTCATTAGATAGTTTAAGTAGATAGATTGATTTGGATATACCAGACGCCATGTTTTGCTTGAAAAATAGGATGGGCTGTATGTGTTGTTGACATCCATTGAGCATTTGCTACAATTTGCCCCTATGTTTTATCAAATTGCAGCACCTCGCCGTATTCGCCGTCGCCGCCTGACCGTATGGTCTGGTGTTTGAGGTTGTCTGCGAAGCGAACGCGCTGAAAGAAACGAACCGCCAGGCCATAAAAAGACCTGGCGGTTTTTTGTTGGCTGCTGGCGGAATTGGAGAAGCAGATGGATAAAGTGAGAGCGGGCATTTACGGGGCGACCGGTTATACCGGGTATGAACTGGCGACGATCCTATCGCGCCATCCCCAGGTAAAGATGATGTTCGCAACCACAAAAACATACGCGGGAAAGTCCCTACGTGATATTTTTCCGGCTGCTCCAGATTTACCCCTGACTTCTCCGGAGGAAGTAGATCGCGGAAGTGTGGACATTGTATTCTTATGCCTTCCCCATTCTGCCTCGGCGGCTACGGCCGTTACAGCGCTCGAAGCTGGGGTGAAAGTGATTGATCTCAGCGCTGATTTCCGTTTTGAAGATGTGGCCGTTTACGAGGAATGGTACAAAGTCAAACATCCGGCGCCCTACCTCTTAGAGGAAGCGGTTTATGGTCTTACCGAGTTCGCGCGCGACGATTTGCCTGGAGCGCGCCTGGTAGCCAATCCGGGCTGTTACACGACTACAATCCTCTTAGCCCTGGCGCCCTTGATGATGGCCCAGGCGGAGATAGCCGGGGACATCATTGTCGATGCCAAGTCGGGTGTTTCCGGGGCTGGTCGAACACCGAAGACGAACACCTTATTCGTTGAGGTGGCTGATAATTTTTCACCCTATGCCGTTGGTCGCAGCCACCGCCATTTACCGGAGATGGAACAGGTCATCGGCTGGTGGCATGATCAGCCGCCGAAATTGATTTTCAGCCCCCACCTGCTGCCCGTACCGCGGGGTATTCTGGCCAATATTTATGTGAACAGCTCGGACACATGGTCGGAATCTGATGTAAGGGCTCTTTACACATCTGCCTATGCCGGTGAGCAGTTTGTGGACGTTTTGCCGGCGGGGGAATTGGCTACGCTCGCCCATGTTGTGCACACCAATAAATGTGTCATGTCACTCACCTTTACCGGAAAGACATTAATCATTACCTCAGCGCTCGACAACCTGATTAAAGGGGCCGCGGGACAGGCCGTGCAAAATATGAATGTTGTGATTGGGCTGCCGGAAGAAACGGGATTGTTTTAAAGGGATTACTTATGCGCGTATTAAAAATTGGCGGCAATGAGCTCAGTGATCCCGGTTTTATTGTTTTACTGGGGAAAAGCGTGGCTCACCTGCTCGAAGAAACAAACTCTCCCCTAGTGATCGTGCATGGCGGAGGCCGGGCGATTGCAGGTTTGCAAACTCAGTTGGGGCTGGAAGTTGTCAAAGTGGATGGTCTGCGGGTTACTGACCTGGAATCACTTAACGTGACCCAGATGGTGCTTTCCGGTCAAAGCAACAAGACTGTCGTGAAGGCTTTGCTGGCAGCGGGGGTGGATGCTTTGGGGCTAAGTGGTGTCGATGGCGGCCTGCTTCGTTGCCGCAAAAAAGAACATCCAACGGCCGACTTGGGGTACGTGGGTGAGATCGTTGAAGTTCGCAGCGATTTGTTGGAAAAATTGATGGGTCTGGGCCTGACGCCCGTTCTCTCGCCCATTTCATTGGGCGTGGATGGCCATACTTATAATGTTAACGCCGATGAAGCGGCGTCCGCAGTGGCTGGCGCCTGCCAGGCAGAGGAACTGGTTTTTGTTTCCAATGTACCTGGCGTGTTGTGTGCAGGGGAGTTGGTCCCTTCACTCTCTGCCGCCGAGGCAGAGGAATATATTGAAAAAGGGATCATCAACGGGGGTATGGTTCCAAAGGTGCGATCCGCACTGCAGGCGGTGGCGTATGGCGCAGACAAAGTGCGGATTGTGAATCTGCCAGGGCTGCTGGCAGGTGAAGGAACGACAATCGTCAGGTGAGCAGAGCAGTGGGGCAGGAATTTCTGATTGAATCTTTCACGCTTCGGCATTACGAGGCTGTTTACGACCTGTGGGATCGCTGTCCAGGTGTGGGATTAAGCAGCGCCGATGCCCGCGATTGTATTGCCTCTTACCTGGAGAGGAATCCAGGCATGAGTTTTATAGCCCTTGCCGGAGCAAATGTGATCGGCGCCATTCTCGGAGGGCATGACGGCCGTCGGGGTTATATTCACCACCTCGCTGTTGAAGAGTCCTACCGCCGCCAGGGAATCGGTAGGCAGTTGGTTGAGAACTGCTTGAAAGCCCTGGAGGGAGCAGGCATTCAGAAATGTCATCTCTTCATATTTCACGAAAATGATGGAGGCATCGCATTTTGGGAAACGAGCGATTGGACTCTGCGGCAGGACATTATGGTAATGTCGAAACGACTTGTTAATAAGGAGCCTGGCATTTAGTAGGCGTGAGAACACTGATAAAAGTGCCTGGCGGCTGGAGAGCTTTGATCAGGAAGGAGTGAGAGCAAACGATGGATGCGCAAGAAGTTATTCAATTAGAAGCCGAATATGTTTTGCAGACTTATGTACGGCCAGAAATTGTCTTTACCCGTGGTGAGGGAGCATGGCTGTTTGACAGCACAGGCAAGCGCTACCTCGATTTTACATCGGGCATCGCCGTAACGGTGTTGGGGCACAGCGATCCGCAGTGGGTATCGGCCGTTTGCGATCAGGCGGGCAAACTGGTACATGTCAGCAATCTCTATCACACCGCTGCGCACGCGCAGCTGGCCCGGCGACTGGTGGAGAGCTCATTCGCCGACAAGGTTTACTTCTGCAACTCAGGCACCGAAGCCAATGAAGCAGCCTTTAAATTTGCGCGTAAATTCGCCCGCGAAATTGGGGGGAATGAGAAGAAGACGAAGATCGTGGCTTTCAGCGGCAGTTTCCATGGTCGCACGATGGGTTCTCTGGCCGCGACGTACAAGACCCATTATCGTGAACCGTTCGAACCGCTGATGCCCGGCGTCATCTTCGCTCCATTCAACGATGCTGAGGCCGCGGCTAAGGTTATTGATGATGACGTTTGCGCCGTCATTGTTGAACCGGTGCAGGGAGAAGGAGGGGTACGTCCGGCGACGGCCGCTTTCTTACAGACGCTGCGCTCCTTATGTGACGAACACCAGGCTTTGTTGATTTTTGATGAAGTGCAGTGTGGTCTGGGGCGAACCGGTACGCTTTGGGCTCATGAAGCGTTTGGCGTAATCCCCGATATCATGACTCTGGCCAAGCCGCTGGCTGGAGGCTTACCCATAGGAGCGGCACTGGTTACCCAGGAAGTGGCGGATGTCTTGAAGCCTGGCGATCATGGCAGCACCTTCGCCGCCGGGCCGCTGATTTGTTCGGCCGCCTTGGTTGTCGTAGATCGTTTGAACACGCCGCAGTTCTTGGAAAATGTCCGCACCCAGGCGGATTACTTGCAGAAGCAGTTAGAGACATTACAGTCAAATTTGATTATTGAAATTCGCGCTGCCGGCCTGCTGGCGGGCGTGGAAATGAAGGTGCCTGTTGCTCAGTTGATTTCCGCCGCGAGAGAGAAGGGATTGCTGGTCATTAATGCAGGTGAAAATGTGCTGCGCCTGGCTCCCCCGTTAATTATCGGCAAAGAGGAGATTGATCGAGCCGTGATGATCCTCCAGAGCGTTTTGGATGCTCTCTAAAAGTCCGCCGGAGATGAGGGATTCAAGGTAGAGTTTGATGTATATTCGCGGCGCAAATCCATCCGATGTCCCCGGCATTGCGGCCCTGATTGAACAGCACGTTCTTGAAGGGAAACTGCTGCCGCGATCGATTGCCTCGATCGAATCCACCCTTGCGGATTGGTTAATAGCCGAGGATGTCGATGGTGAAATAGTGGCTTGTGTTTCCTTGCTGCGCTATACGCCGGAGCTTGCCGAAGTGCGTTCCCTGGCCGTAGCCGATAAGGTGAAGGGTCAGGGGTATGGGCGTACTATTGTGAAAGCCCTGATCATTGAAGCGCGGTTGAGACAGATTCCGATCTTGTTTGCCTTGACACGCGTGGTGCCTTTCTTTAATAAATTGGGTTTTCAGAATAGTAATAAAGAACTTTTCCCGGAGAAAGTATGGCGAGATTGTAAAACATGTCCCTTCTATCATAACTGCGACGAAACGGCCGTAGTCATGTCTCTGACGCCTGTTCAATCGGCCCAATCAATTCCCATTCCCCTTAAACAGCGTTTTACCGCCTTCAACGGAAGTTCATATAAAGATGAAAAAATTGAATTAGAAGTAGAAAAAGGAGTTATACCCATGTCAGATACATCAGTAAATAAAGTCGTTCTTGCCTACTCCGGTGGGCTGGATACCTCCGTAATCGTGCCCTGGCTGCGTGAGAATTATGATTGTGAAGTAATCTGTTTCTGCGCCAATATCGGGCAGGGCGACGCGGAACTGGAAGGTTTGGAAGAAAAAGCATTGGCCAGTGGAGCCAGTAAGGTTTACGTCGAAGACCTGCGCCATGAATTCGCCAAAGATTTTCTCTTTCCCATGATGCAGGCCGGTGCAGTTTATGAGCGGCGTTACCTTTTGGGTACGTCCGTGGCCCGTCCTTTGATCGCCAAATGGCAGGTCGCTATTGCTGAAGTGGAAGGTGCTGATGCAGTCGCTCATGGCGCAACGGGGAAAGGAAACGACCAGGTGCGCTTTGAGCTGACTTACAAAGCATTGAACCCGACCTTGAAAGTGATCGCTCCCTGGCGAGAGTGGGATATCCGCTCTCGTGAAGATGCCCTTGCCTATGCCAGGAAGCATAATGTACCGGTTGTACAAACTGAGAAATCGATCTACAGCCGCGACGCTAACCTTTGGCATATTTCACATGAGGGCGGTATTCTGGAAGATCCGGCCAACGAACCGGAAGAGTCCATGTACATTTTCACAACCTCCCCGGAGAATGCGCCGGATGAGCCGGAAGAAGTGAAAATTGACTTTGAACAGGGCATCCCCGTTGCCGTCAATGATGTGCAGCTGCCGCCGGCGACCTTGATCGAGGAATTGAATAAACTTGGCGCGAAGCATGGCGTCGGCCGTATTGACCTGGTGGAGAATCGCCTGGTTGGTATGAAGTCGCGCGGCGTCTATGAGACCCCCGGCGGATCGATTCTTTATTCCGCCCATCGTGAGCTGGAATCTCTCTGCCACGACCGGGACACCAGCCATTACAAAGAAGAGATTGCCCTGCGCTATGCCGAGCTGGTTTATTTCGGCAAATGGTATCATTCACTGCGTGAGAGCTTGCAGGCCTTTATTAACGAAACACAGCAAGCGCTGACCGGGTGGGTGAAACTGAAACTGTATAAGGGTAATATTATTGTCGCCGGTCGATACAGCTCCAACAGCCTCTATCGCGAGGATTTCGCCACGTTTGGGCAGGAAGATGTTTATGATCAGCAGGATGCAGTGGGCTTTATCACCCTCTTCGGCTTGCAGATGAAAGTGCAAGCGATGATGGAAGTCAGCAATGGCGGTAAAACGCATTACGCTGCTCCCGATTATTCGAAATTCAAACGCGATTAATAAATAAAATCACTCCGAGGTCTTTGGCTGCTTTCTACAGCGGAAGGTATGTGCATAAGACCTCGGAGATGTTTCAAAAGGTGATCAATGGACTTCTTAACAGATGGAAGTATTACTACTCCGGATGGATTTTTAGCCGGTACGGCGGCGAGTGGAATTAAGGATGCCAGTCTTGATGTGGCGCTTGTGTATTCTCAGCAGCCTTGCCAGGCGGCGGCCGTGTTTACGCGCAACCAGGTTGTCGCTGCCCCGGTGATCATCGATAGGCAAACACTTGCGGATAACAAGAACAGCATTCATGCTGTAACAGTCAATTCCGGCAATGCCAATGCCTGTACCGGCGCCCAGGGGTTAGAAAACGCCACCCGGGTGCAGGAGGCGACCGCCGCTGTACTGGATTGTCAAGCAGACGAGGTCCTTGTTTTATCGACAGGCGTGATTGGTGTGCAAATGCCGATGGAAAAAGTGATCGCCGGTATTAATCAAGCTGCCCAAAATATGTCAACAGAGTCAGGACCGTGGGCGGCGGAAGCGATCATGACCACCGATACACGGCCGAAATATGCTGCTGTCCGTATTGAACTGGCGGACGGCCCAATCACCATTGGTGGGATAGCTAAGGGTGCGGGCATGATTCATCCCAATATGGCCACCTTACTCGGCGTCCACACCACGGATGCGGACATAGAAGCAGAGCTTCTACAGGCTTGTCTGCGGACGGCCGTTGACCAGAGTTACAATCGCATTTCCGTAGATGGCGACACGAGCACTAATGACACGATACTGCTCATGGCCAATGGAAACAGCGGTGTGAAGGTTGGGGATGAGCAAAGCATTACTTTGTTCCAGGAGGCGCTCAACAGCCTGACCAGATACCTGGCCCAACAAGTTGTTCGTGATGGGGAAGGAGCTAGTAAATTTGTAGAAATCACTGTTGCCGGAGCCGAAGACGATCTGGCTGCTCACACAATAGCCAATACGATTGCCACGTCCGCCCTGGTTAAAACCGCCTTTGCCGGCAGTGACGCCAATTGGGGGCGTATCCTGGCTGCCGCCGGGCGTGCCGGTGTACCCTTTGACCAATATAAAACGGCGCTGTGGGCCGGTAAAAAACAATCGCGAGAACTACACCTGCTGGATAACGGCACGCCGACCCGTTATCAAGAGGCCGACGCAGCCGCTATATTCGCTGAACCGGAATTCAAAATATTGTTCGAATTACAGCAGGGTGATGGAACGTCCACGGTTTGGACCAGCGACCTAACCCATGAATATGTTTCGATTAATGCTGATTACCGCTCATGAGCTTCTGCCGTCAAATTGAAGAGGCGTCCTTGAACGCCTGGCCGGCTCTGAGTGTGCTGCTCTATGATGGTTGGATCCTGCGTTTTGCCGATGGCTATACCAAACGCGCGAATTCCGTGACGCCTTTCTATGCCGGTGAATTGGATATCGATGCCAAAATCGAGTTCTGTGCCCAACAGTATCTACAACAGGGCCTGCGGCCGATTTTCAGATTGGCACAGGTAAATAATATTGCCGGACTGGATACCAGGTTGGCGGCCCGTGCATATGAGAAGATAGATCTGACAAGTGTTCAAGGACGGCCGTTGATGGGAGAGTTTGAACTGGCCGCCGGAGCAAGCGTTATTGAATTGGCTGACTGGCTGGATATCTTTCATGACCTGAACCCAGGTCGTAGGGATGTAAAGACCCATGAAGCGATTTTGCGGCGTGTTATCGGTCATTTATGCCCCATGGTTTTATCCGACGGCACTGCTGTAGTGGCCTGTGGTCTGGGCGTCATGCAGGGAGAAACTATTGGTTTGTTCGATATAGTGACCCGGGACAGCAAACGTCGAAAGGGATACGGCCGTCAACTGACTGAAAGTATCCTTGCCTGGGGTGAACATAAGGGCGCCGATAATGCTTATTTACAAGTCATGGTAAATAACCAACCCGCGCAGGCTCTTTACCAACAGCTTGGTTTTCGGGAACAGTACCAGTATTGGTATCGTATAGCCCCGCAGCCGGCTGAAATGCTAAAAAGCTGAACTACTGATCAGCTGAATTGGGAGAAAAACAAATGAGTGTACTTTGGGGTGGACGATTTACTTCACAAACGGATGCGTTGGTATTTCGGTATAACGCCAGCATCCAATTCGATCAGCGGCTTTATGCCCAGGATATTGCCGGAAGCATCGCCTGGGCCAAAGCGTTGGCCAAGGCAGATGTTCTGACCGAGGATGAGGCTTCGCAAATCATCAGCGGTTTGAAAAGTGTCCGAGAGGAATTCGCTAACGAGATTTTTGAGTTCTTGCCGACAGATGAAGATATCCATACGGCCGTTGAGCGCAGATTGACCGAACTGGTTGGACCCGTCGGTGGCAAATTGCACACCGGTCGCAGCCGCAATGATCAGGTCGCGACTGATTTTCGGTTGTGGGTAATGGCCGCCTGTGAGCAGGTGGATAGCTGGATTGCCGATTTGCAAAGCGCCTTAGTTGATTCCGCCGCAGAGAATCTTACTCTCCCAATGCCGGGTTACACCCATTTGCAACATGCCCAGCCGGTTACATGGGGGCATTGGGTGCTTTCCTTCTTCTGGCCGCTGGTACGTGACCGCCGGTGCTTTAAAGCAGTGGGTGACGCTGCCTCTGTTCTCCCCCTGGGTTCGGCGGCAATGGCGGGAACGACTTTCCCCATCGATCGCCAATTTTTAGCCGCTGAACTAGGATTTGACAGCATCAGCGCCAACAGCATCGACGGCGTTTCTGATCGTGATTTCGCCGTAGATTTCCTCTATGCCGCGGTCATGTTGGGACTGCATCTCAGCCGCTTATCGGAGCAGTTGATCCTTTTCAACAGCAGTGAGTTTGGCTTTATTCGTCTGCACGACGCGTACAGTACGGGGTCAAGCATCATGCCGCAAAAAAAGAATCCGGACACCCTTGAGCTGACGCGGGGTAAAAGCGGCCGTTTGATCGGCGATCTGACCGGGCTTTTGGCCACACTAAAGAGTTTGCCCTCGACCTATGACAAGGATTTGCAAGAGGATAAAGAACCGGTTTTTGATGCCTATGACACCTTAGCCATGATGGTGCCGATCATGGCCGGCCTGCTGCGTTCCTTAGAAATCAATGCTCAAGGGATGGCAGCTCAATTGGAGGCAGGTCTCCTGGCAACTGAATTGGCTGATTATTTGGTTAAAAGAGGCGTTCCTTTTCGAGAAGCGCATGGCTATATTGGCCGGTTGGTGCGCATGACCGAAGAACAGGCGAAGACGTTAACCGAACTGAGCCTGGATGAATTTCGTGCGGTTAGCCCGTTGTTTGGCGAGGATGTTTCGCAAGTGCTGACTGTAAACTTCGCTCTAGCGCAGCGCGACATCAGCGGTGGCACTTCGCCTGCCGCACTGCAAGAGCAGCTGGCAGCGGCGCGTAAACAGCTTTTAACGGGTTTCTGATTCCGATTCAGACTCGTCTGCGGCATGGCGCCGGGCGAGGGTCGTTAAATGGCGTACAAGCGTATTGATCTCTACCGGCGCATTTTGTTCAGAGAAATATACGGTGTGCTCAGCATTATTCCTAATCACTTTTAATTCATAGGTGAAGCGATCTGGCCCATTTGTTTGGGCGGAAGGATCAGATGGCAGATCAAAGAATTGAGCCTCATCCAGCATATTTTCGATGATTTCCGCCTGTTCAGCAGGTAAGGAAGATGTGTCAACTTCCCCCTGCATCGGAATTCCCATATACCCGCCGCTGCGTTTGAAATAAATCTGCATAGTCATCTCTCTGCTCCCCGGATAATAGTCGCCTCAGAAACGGCCGAATAATCGGCGAATGAAGTCGTTGTTCATGAACGAATCGAAACAACCACGCCTTTGTATTACGGTTCCGGAGTTATCCGGGTCTTCGTTATTGCCACCATCACCCTCATCAATTTCACCGACAGATAAACCAACTTCTTCCCAGCCAAAACGAACCGCTTTTTGTTCCAGGCTGCCGCTATCATACAGTTCGCCCGCCGCCTCATAGGTTAGCCGAGCCGCGTCGTCGAAATCTGCGTTGGCGAACAATTTTTCACTCAATGTGACATACCAGATCTGCCCAGCTTTCTCCCAGGCTTTACCCCCTAACTCCATCGCCATGACGTAGAACGCGCGGTTAAGAATTCCGGAATTGATGTGTACGCCGCCGGCATCCTCAATCGTATTCACATAATCATCCATGTGACCCGGCTGCGGGTCCTTGCCCAGTATTGGATCATTATAGGCTGTGCCGGGCTCCTTCATTGAGCGGATGGCGATGCCGGATACATTCTCTGTAAACAATCCTGTCCCGATCAACCAATCTGACTCGTCGACGGAGATGTCGTGATAATACTGTTTCACCAGAATGCCGAAGATGTCAGAAATAGCCTCATTCAACGCACCAGATTGACCGTTATAAAGTAATCCCGCTTCATACTGCGTGATTCCATGGGTCAGTTCGTGGCCCATGATATCCATTGAGATGGTGAAACGATTGAACAGCCTCTGATCAAGTGGTAAATCTTCATCCCCGTCGCCGTAAACCATCTGGTTTCCATTCCAGAAGGCATTATCATAACCGACCCCGTAATGAACGGTTGAAACTATGGGCATGCCACGGCCGTCGATGGAATTTCGTCCATATACCTGTTTGAATAGTTCGTAGGTAGCGCCTGCCCCCTCATAGGCTTCGTCACCAGATTTGTCATCTGTTGGTGGATCCCCTTCACCCATGACAAGACGTCCTGGAAGCAGCGTGCCGTGCTCAGCATCGTAAACAAGTCTTTCCATCACAGTCGATACAGCGAAGTCGTCTGCTTCAAGAACAGACATGGCGCCGGTAGTTGCGGCGCGTTCAACCCTAAACTGCCATGAACTGGCTAAATTTTGTTGGGCATGCTTTTGCTGAACGGCCGTGCCGTTTTGGTATATCTCTCGCAACATATATGGGGGGACAAAACAATTATGCGCGATGCTGCTGATGCACATTCAAGAACCTCCGGATTGCTCAATCAGACAGGTTGATTAACTGCTTTATAAGCGATCTTCTTACCTGCAACCGCTATTGTACTGTATAACCCTGTTTAACCGAATGATAGAAAACCAGGAAGCGGCTACGATCTTTCTATTAATTATCCAAAGTTGCTACCTTAAATATCATCAGATTGGTCCAATTTTAATCGCTATCTGATTGTGGGTATAGATTTTTAAAAATTGGACCAATCTTGATTAAAGCAATAACACGGTGACAACTTGAGTTAATGAACCCAAGTTGCTACCTTGAACATGATTAGATTGGTCCAATTTCAATCGCTGTATGATAACGGATATAGATTTTTAAAAATTGGACCAATCTTGATTAAAGAAATGACGAGGTGAATATGAATCATCCATCAAAGATTTTTTATTGGACTGCCTCTCTTGCTGCTGCTATGCTTACACTTGAAGTCTGTAGCGAATGACCTGATGAATTTAATGATAACTAAGACTGTCTATGCATTAATGCTGGCACACTGCCAGGAAGTGTTTCCACTAGAAGCTTGTGGATTCATAGGCGGCCGGGATGGAAAAGCGACCATCGTCACGATGATTGAAAATGTTTTGAAAAGTCCTGTAGCATTTGAAATGAACCCGCTCCAACAACTTGAAGCGATGTTGGATATGGAAAATAATGGACTTGATTTAATGGCTGCCTATCATTCTCATCCACAAGGTCCATCAAATCCTTCAGCAACCGATCTGGCGCAGGGTTATTACCCAGATTTACCGCAGATCATCATTTCTTTACGGGATCGGGCTGAACCTTCACTGCGGGCTTTTCTATTGGCGCGGGATAAATATCAAGAAGTAAAAATTCAGGTCGTGTAACTAATAGCATGGAAATGGGTTTTAACGAATACAAAATTGTTAAAAGGAGGCAATTAGATTGCAAAACTTTTACTTATTATTGGCAGGACTAATCGGCTACATCTGTGGCGCTATTCCCTTTGGATACCTCTATGTAAAGGCAACAAAGGGAATCAACATCCTGGAGGTTGGCAGCGGTCGCACTGGAGGCACGAATTCCTATCGTGCGGCCGGCATTGGGACAGGAATCATAACCGCCTTGAGTGATGTGTTGAAGGGTTTTGCTGCTGTTTGGTTGGTGCGTCACTTCCTCGCGCCACAGCTCAGCGACGATTGGTATCCCTGGCTCACGGTTGTTGCCGGCGTCATGGCCGTTGTCGGACATAATTGGTCCATATTTCTAGGCTGGCGCGGAGGCGCCGGAACAGGACCGAACGTGGGTTGGTCATCGGCCGTCTGGTGGCCTATGTTCCCAATAAGCTGGATTGTCATGATTATCTTCTTAATTGGGGTGGGCATGGCTTCAGTAGCTTCCCTGGCTATGGCGGCCGTCATCCCCGTGACCTTTTTTATTTTGTATGCAACCGGTGTGCCCGGCTATTCCCATACCATCGCTTATATGGTTGGCGGCATGGCATCGGCAGCTGTTGTTGTTTGGGCGTTGAGGCCGAATATCAAACGTTTGTTAGATGGTGAAGAACCGCTAGTTGGCCCACGCAAACGCGCCCTTGAGCGCAAACAGTGATCTGAAGTTAATCTTTTGCTTCGAGATCAAAAACGCCGGGAATATTCCCGGCGTTTTTTCTTTACTCTACTGATTTGGCCAATTGCTCGTAATGTAGCATGCCCAGGGCGTCAATGGCCACGCCCCTAACCTTGTCCAGAGAGAGGGCATGGCGCGGCTCTTGGGTGATATCTAAAGTCGGTAGTTCCTTGGCCCACAGTTCCTGTAATTCCCCGATAATGACAGCGCGCGCTTCACTGTCTAATTCTTCTCGCGAGGCCTTAACCAGGGCATCCATCTCATCGCTTTGATAATTCGAGCAGAAAATACTGTCCGTATTCTCAACGAAAAAATCAGTCCAGCTGCTGGAATCAAGATAATTGACCGGCTGTCCGGGTGTGGGCCAACCTAAGAGAAATGCGGGATAGCCACACTCGGCGATTTGAACCCGGAATTGATCCCAGGGCGCACCGCTGACCTCAACCTGGAACAGGCCGGTTGCTTCTAATTGACCTTTGATTGCGTTGATATATTGTTCTTCAACATCACTATAACGGCCGTCATTGACATACCAAAGCATGATAGCCAGCGGGTTTTCTCGTGTGTAGCCGGCTTCCAACATAAGCGATTCCACCTGAACCAAATCTGTTTCGGGAAGCACTGAAATGGCGTTGGGTACATCATCAGGAATGGGGCTGAGTAATGGGAGGCGGCGGTTCGCAAAAACCTCATCTACAATTGCCTGTCGATCCAGGGCGTACGCTACGGCCTGGCGCACTTTGATATTGTCCCAAGGAGGAGTTTTCTGCTCAAACATAAGATAGCTTTTGAATGTCGACGGTCCGTTCCATGGGATAAAATCATTCGTTCCATCTTCATCCATATCCTGGTTCTGCAAGTCAAGAAAATCATTAAAAGGCAGCCCGGTCCAGGCCATGTCTATCGATTGAAATTCAGCCAAAGATTTTCGCAGACTGTCGATATCATTATAGAAGCGGACTGTAATGTTTTGCGATTGGGGCGCCTGTTCACCAGGCCAATTCTGGTTGGCTTCTAACCGAATTCGATCACCAGCTTCCCAGCTGGAAATTGTGTAAGGGCCTAATCCCCCGCAAATACTCCCGGGGGCCGCTGCTTCAGGATAACAATCGCTGCTGATAGGAAAAAACGGTGGTGTAGCCAGAACGCTTGGGAAATAAGACGTAGGTTCATTCAAAATAAACTTTACTGTCGTATCATCCAACGCCTGGACGGCATCTACATCGGCAAAGCCATCTTCGTTGGTATCTCGTAGAAAACCATTGACCAGAAAATTTCCCAAGCGCGATGAGCGAATAACTGACCAACGAACATCCTCAGCCGTTAAATTTGTGCCGTCGGGAAACTGTAAGCCGGGTTTTAGGCGGATGGTATACTCGAGCTTATCTTCAGAGACTTGCGGGAAATCTTCCGCCAAAAGCGGCACCAGCTCATTGTCAGTGTTAAATTGATAGAGTCCACTCATTGTGTTTTGCATGATTTCCCAGTTGATGAAATCAGCGTTCAGGGTGGCGGGATCCAAATCTTGCAGCTGGCCGAGGATTCCGATGAAGAATTCCTCTTCCGGCGTCCCTACGCGGGATTCTCCCGGATTTATGCTTTCCGCTCTTGCATCTTCGCGTATTAACCAGGCGACTGTTATTTCATCAAGGGTGGAACCCTCTTGGAGTTGGGCTATAGCCTCATTGAGCCTGTTTAATAGTTCAGTATCATTCGCGTTAACGGCGATACCGTAAGATTTTTCACTAATCCAGGCATCCCGCCCCTCACCGCCGGCGACCTTTAATTGTTGTGGAAAAGCCTGAGTGAAGTATTCGGCGCTCTCGCTATCAATGATAATTGCACGTACAGTTTCATCGATAAGTGATTGCACAACCTGATTTGGATTTTCATATTCATTGAAAAGGTCTTTTTCTTGAACCTGTAGAATATCCCTCGCCGTGATTTCTCCCTGGCTGTCGCTCTGCACTCCAACCGCTATGCCCGGGCGTAAAGCTTCCGGCCCGGTTATCTCATTCTCATCAGCCAGGATCACCATTACCTGCCCCATCTCCAGATAGGGGTTCGAGAAGGCGATATCATCTATTGTGGAGTCTGGTATGAGCAATGAGGACATGGCGGCGTCGAAGTCGTTGCTATCATTTAATGCCAGGAGCTCAAGAACACCCTGGGAAGGCGTTACGACAAATTCATATTCAAAACCGGCAATCCTGGCGATATTGTCCATCACCTCTTTGTCAAAACCTTCTATAGCACCGAACTGATCAAAATTTGTAAAGGGAGGCAGCGGCGCATCTGTTGCGATAACAACAAAATTCGGTTCGCGGGTGGGAATGGGGGCAATTGTAGGCTCCTCAGTTCCCGGTGTGGTCGTGGGATTTACCTCTGGTACAACAAGATTAGTCTCCCGGCATGCTGTAGTAGCCAGTATGGCCAGGAGTATCAAGATAATGCTTATTTTTCGGGTTGAAGAACTCATAATCCCTGTCCTTTTGCTCCCATACAGGGTAGGCAAGTATAGCAAGCTGCCAGACGCGGGCAAGATAGGTCATCTTGAACTTAACGTTTATAAAGAGTCACAGGGAACACAGCCCGGTTCGATCTTGCTTTCACGGTGAAAGTGTGAGATGTAACCCTGGGATTCGGATCAGCTGCGTGAACATTAGAGTGTGATTGTCGAGCCCAGGCCATTGGCTCGCGCATTGCTGATGGCGATACTGGCCGCGGCGGCGTCCTGCACGGCAATACCAACAGATTTGAAAAATGTGATCTGTGATGATGAGGTACGTCCGGGATAAATGCCGGCGACAAGTTCACCTAGCTCAGCAGCGATGTGTTCGGGGGTGATATCTCCCGCTCGCAAGGGAATAATCAGGTCTCCAGCTTCCTGCAGGGCTGCCGCCCGCGAATCAACGATGACCAGGGAGCGTTTTACTGTTTGTAAATCATTTTCTTGCATTTGCGGCGTAAATGAACCTACGCCATTGACATGCGCGCCGGGTTTGAGGTATTGCCCATCGAAGACAGGTGTGGACGAGGTGGTCGCAGTACAGATAATATCGGCATCCTTGACAGCACTGTTGGCATCCTTTGCTACTGTAATTGCTGGTGGTATGGGCCCTCTCCCAGCCATTTCACGGGCGAATTGGCCGGCCTGGGCGGGGAGTAGACTAAAAACACGCACCTCTTGGATATCGCGGACGGTACAGACGGCTTCCAGTTGTGTACGTGCCTGAACACCGCTGCCGAAAATGGCCACAATTTGGGCATCCTGACGAGCAAGGAGATCGGTAGCCGCCCCCGATACAGCGCCTGTACGAATAGCTGTCAGGCTGCTGCCCTCCAATAAAGCCAGAGGTTTCCCGATCTCCGCGTCGAGGGCTAAGACAAGAGCATGGATAGTCGGCAGCCCAAGTTGAGAATTGTTTGGGAATACGGAGACTACTTTTACAGCCAAATCTCCGCTGTCGGCAAGAAAGGCAGGCATTACCAATGTTGACCCAATATTTTTTGTTGCTACATGTGTGCGTAAAGGGGCTTCAGCGCGGCCGGTCGAAAGCTGGGCGAAGGCATATTTCATGCCTCCGATTGCCTCGGCCATTGGCAGGGAGGCTACGACATCCGCGGCTGAAAGCACTTGCAAATCCATATTTTTCGGCTCGTATGATGAAAAAGGTCTATTCAAGCGAATAGACCCGGTAAATGCTTGATGAACTATTAGCCTGAACTAATCAATTCCCAGGTAGACCTTTTGGACCATTTCATTCTTTTGCAGGGCTTCGGCCGTATCTTGCAGGACAATTTCCCCGGTTTGTAAAACATAACCGCGGTTGGCAATTTGCAGCGCCATGTGCGCGTTTTGCTCCACCAGGAGAACGGTTGTGCCATTTTTATTGATATCTTCAATCGTTGAAAAAATGACTTCAACCAGTACCGGTGCCAGACCCATGGAAGGTTCATCCATTAACAGAAGACGCGGGCTGGACATTAAGGCCCGTGCTGTGGCCAGCATTTGCTGCTCGCCGCCGCTCAAGGTGCCGGCTACCTGGGACTTGCGCTCCTCCAGGCGAGGGAAGAGTTCATAGACTTGTTTGATATCTCGCGCAATACCCTCTTTGTCATTGCGGTGGTAAGCGCCCATTTCCAGGTTGTCCAAAACAGTTAATTTGGAGAAAACCCCGCGTCCTTCAGGGACCATGGCGATACCACGTGACACCAGCTCGTGCGCTTTGTATTGGCTTAAATCCTCGCCTTCAAAAATGATGTTGCCCTCACGTAGAGGCATCAAACCACTGATCGAGCGAAGGGTCGTTGTTTTGCCGGCGCCATTGCCGCCAATTAAAGAGACAATTTCCCCTTCCTCTACATGGATGGATAACCCTTTGAGGGCATGAATATTGCCATAATAGGCGTGTATGTTATTGACTTCAAGTAAAGCCATTCAATCTTTTCCTCTTCTATCAGCTAATAACCAGGTTTTGCCATGAACAAAGACGTCTTACATCCTTAGTGCAAAAAACCGGATTTCTTACACTCGCGTACTCATAAATCAATCGTACTGCTTGCGGCTGCGCCGCGGCCAAGGTAGGCCTCGATAACCTCGGGATTGTTTTGAATCTCTTGTGGTTTCCCTTCGGCGATCTTCCTTCCGTAATCAAGCACGGTAATGTTTTCCGAGATACCCATGACAACGCGCATATCATGTTCGATGAGCAAGATCGTGATGCCTGTTTCGTCTCGCAGGCGGCGAATAAATTCTGTTGTTTCGGCCGTCTCGCGCGGATTCATACCCGCCGTTGGTTCATCAAGCAGCAGGAGGTCCGGATTGCCGGCTAACGCCCGGGCAATTTCCAGGCGGCGCTGATCACCATAAGGAAGATTATCCGCCACGGTATCTCCTAACCCGGTTAATCCAACAAAATTGAGCAGTTCATTAGCACGGGCATGTGCTTCTTCTTCCTCGGTGCGGTTGCCCGGCGTACGGAAGAGAGAAGCGATCCAGCTGCTGTGTAGCAACGGCTCCATGCCGACCAGGATATTCTCAATTGTCGTCATGTTACCGAACAGTCGGATATTCTGGTAAGTACGCAGGATTCCTCGATGCGCGATTTTGTCAGGCGAACGCCCTTTGATTGATTTTCCCTCAAATAGAATATCCCCTTCGTCGATTTGATAGAAGCCGGAAATACAGTTGAAGAAAGTTGTTTTTCCCGCGCCATTGGGGCCGATGATACTGCAAATCGAACCCTCGGGGATATCGACGGAGAGATCGTTAACGGCTACCAACCCGCCAAAGCGTTTGGTGACATTTCTTGCTTCAAGCAAATTATTAGACATAACAGTTACCCCGTAAGCGGATGAATATCTTCAGGTTGAATTCCCTCATGTGCTGCTTCCTCTCCTTCCGCATGTAGTTCTCGTTTGGTGACCTGGGAAGGCCATAATCCCTCAGGACGGACAAGCATGGTGACGATGAGTAAGGCACCATAAAGAAGAAGGCGATACTCGGCAAATTCACGCAGCAGCTCCGGCATACCGACCAGAACAAATGCCCCAAGCACCACGCCGGGTAAACTGCCAATACCTCCTACGATAACCAGACAGAGGACATTAATTGAGATGAGCAAGTTGAAACTATGCGGGAAAATGGAGCTGAGCCGCGAGGCAAATATCGCGCCGGCCAACCCGGAAAATGTAGCTCCGATAGCAAAAGCAAGTAATTTAGTCGAAACCAGGTTAATACCCTGTGCTTCAGCTACATCTTCATCCTCGCGCATAGCCATCCATCGCCGCCCGAGACGGGCGTCGCGCAGCCTGGACGATACAAACCAGGCCAGGACGATACCGGCTAGAATGAGGTAATAAAAGTGCTGCGGTTGGATGAAGGTGAAGCTTAAAATTTCAGGCTTGCCGATTTTCAAAATGCCCTGCGCGCCGCCGATAACGCCTTTCAGCAAATCGGAAGCAGCTAGAACACGAATAATTTCGCCAAAAGCCAATGTAACAATAGCCAGGTAATCACCGCGCATGCGCAGGACAGGGATACCTAAAATAATCCCGGCAGTTGTTGCCGTAAGGACACTGATTGGCAGCGCTGCCCAGAAAGACATATGGGCAATACCCAGTTCGCTGGTTGAGGTTAACAAACCCATCATATAAGCGCCGATGGCGAAGAAGGCAACATAACCCAGATCCAATAATCCGGCAAAACCAACTACAATGTTCAAGCCAAGCCCCATGATGATGAAAATGCCGACGACATCCATTACCTCGGTTAAATAGAGCCCGAGAAGCCATGGTGCGGTCAGGACAAGGACAGCACCGGCAATGAGGGCGATTCGCTGATTTCGTTGTTTATCCTCTTCGGTCAGCGATTCACGCCGAGAGGCGTAACGTTTAGCACCTCGTGATTCCCACCATATTGTAAGAAGCACGGCAGCTACAAAAACAATCGCCGCTACTAATGGTTGAATGCCGCTGGTGCCGAATAGAGCACGCACGATCGACCGTGGAAACGGCCGAAACATGTTGATCAAAATTTCTGAAAAGAGACCTACCCCTAATGTTGCCATAATACCGTTAAATAGCGGCTTTTCAATTTTTTCAGGTAAAAGATGAAAAGCGGCCCCGGCTAGACCTAACACCGCCATCACCGCAGTCATAATCAGACTGCCGATATAAGGACCTTGCCCAAATGTCAGGCCTTGGATTAAGGCCGGTGATACATTGACCAGGTAGTCGCGGATATTAGGAATGGCGACAGATAGTAGAATTAGAATAATCAAGGGTACGGCCGCCATCAGACCGGCGATAAAACCATTCAGCAGTGCAGGGCCAGTATTTAATTGATTTTTGTGGTCCGTTCTGATTGACAGATAGCCGGCGATTACCGGTGTACTGAACAGGAGTAACTGGCCCAGAGTAATAACACCGGTGATGATGTCCCGTTCGTTAAATGTCTCTACCATGCCGATGGCGCTAACGCTGGCAGCA
Source organism: Promineifilaceae bacterium (SeqCode) (assembly GCA_046259485.1). Classification (GTDB taxonomy): domain Bacteria; phylum Chloroflexota; class Anaerolineae; order Promineifilales; family Promineifilaceae; genus JAACFF01. The sequence continues at coordinate 30,991 of JBJYWP010000037.1, forward strand.
ACAAGGCCGGCGATCAGACCGTAACGAACAGCTTTGCGAATAGGCGATTGGGACATAGCTTCCTCCTTTACGCCTTCTCTTCAGAGAGCACTTCGCCAACAATACCTTGCGGGCGGAATAATAATACTAGGATAAGCAAAGTAAATGCAGTTACATCCTTGAGCTGATGTGCACCGGGTACATTAAGTCCTTCTAGAACAAGTGGCGGAGCTACAGCTTCAATAACGCCCAGAAGCAAACCACCGACCGCAGCGCCGGGAATACTGCCGATGCCTCCTAACACAGCGGCTGTAAATGCTTTAATCCCCGGTACGAAGCCCATGAAGAAGTGCACTTGTTTAAAGACCAATCCCCACAGAACGGCGGCAATACCGGCCATCAGTGCACCGATAGCAAAAGTCAAGGTAATTGTCCGGTCGACGTTAATGCCCATCAAGGCCGCCACATCCTTATCCTCGGCCACGGCACGAATAGCCTTGCCGGTCTTGGTGCGCATGATAAGGCCATAGAGCAAAAATAAACTGACAAGGGCAACAGCCATAACGACGAGGCGTGTCTTCAGGAAGTCAAATCCTAAAATATCCACACGTCCTTCGAATATATCAGGAACGGGAAAGGGAACAATAGCGCCGCCAAACAAACCGCGAAAAAAGTACTGCCAAAAAAAGGAGGCACCGATGGCTGTAATGAGCGGCACGAGGCGAGGTGCTTTACGAAGCGGTCGATAGGCAATGCGTTCGGTAATCAAGGATATTGCGGTTGCCGTGACCATCGAGACGATCATCACAAATATCATGTAAAGAATTGGTTGATCGTTCATAAATCCGGCGGTAGCTAGAGGGGTTGCCACCAGCACTGTGGCGGTCATACCGCCGGCCATAAAAAACTCACCATGGGCGAAGTTGATCATGAAGAGGATGCCATAGACCATAGTATAACCCAGGGCGATCAAAGCATAAAGACTGCCTTGGGAAAGGCCTGAACCTACAAAATCGACCCAATCATCAACTGTATATTGGGTACCGTAACCTCTGAAAACTTTATTGAAAATCCCCACCACCACGAGGAGGATAATGGCTGCCCTAAATATCCATAGAATAGCGCCTATCCAATCAATATCTCTTAATCGTTGCGACATAATGTTGCTCCGCCGGTTGGTAAACGTCTTTCACTACATTTCCAATCTGTTTTTTAATTTATTCATTTTGCAAACAGGCTCCGGCAGTTATTCACCGGAGCCTGTTTCCATCATTGATTAAGTTCGGTCAGGTGTACTTGCCTGTCCGTGGTTTTTATTTGATTAGCGAATCAATTATGGCCAGACGGCTACAAATTCGCCATTCTGAACCTGGCTGACGGCGATCTTTGGATCGGCGCAGTCGCCATATTCATTGCAGGTAATTGTTCCAGTGACGCCTTCCATGCCTTCGGTTGCGTACAGCGCGTCCCGCAGAGCCTGGCGACCAATCAACAGCGTTCCGTCGCTGCCCTGCTGTGCTACTTTTTCGACCGCATCCAAAATCATGTTTGTTGCATCAAAAGCATGAGCATGGAACGGTGCCGTTGGCTCAGTACCGTATTTAGCGATATAGGCTGGCAGGAACTCTTCCTGGTAGAAACTACCGGCGAAATTGAGATCAGGACCGGAAACATACATACCTTCCGAGGTGCCGACCGTGTTGTTCAAGAAGTCCGGGGACTGGATACCATCGGCTCCGGCGAGGATAACGCCTTCGAGACCCGGGATCGTTTTGGCTGTATTGGTCAGCAGCGAGCCCAAGGGGATGAAGACCGGGAAGTAGATGAACTCAGGACCTGCGGCGGCAACAGTTGTCAACAAAGGCTCAACGTTCGTTGCATCAGCGGCCTCAGCTTCAAAAGCGACGATCTCGCCGCCTAATTCCTGAAATGCATTGGAGAATACACTGGCCAGACCCTCGGTGTAGGGGTCACCGTCATGAATGGCCGCGGCCTTGGTTACACCCAACTCGTTGATCGCGAATTCAGCCATCGCCCGTCCCTGCACCTCGTCATTATGGGCTGTACGCAGGTAGCCAGGCTGCCAGGCTTGTTCGGGATCTGTCAGACTCGGAGCTGTATTAGATGGGGAAACCATCGCGTAACCGGCGTCAGAAATGATCTTGGCTGCCGGAACGCCAGCGCCAGAGCAGCTGGTGCCGACCATGGCTACAATCTGTGGGTTGGAAACGATCTTTGTCGCCGAAGTCTGACCGCCTTCTGCGTTACATCCGTCATCCTCTGCTTGCAGTTCGACTTTGTGTCCTAAAACTTCGTCACGGAAATCCATGGCTAGTTCAACGCCCCACTGCGAGTCTGTACCCAGCTGGGTATTCGGACCAGAGATTACGAGAGACGAGGCTAATAAAATAGGTTCATCAGGGGCAATTTCAACACAGCCGAGTTCATCGGTACACTCAAGCGTTTCACCACCACAAGCGACCAGCATAAGCCCTGCTGCCAAGAGTGTCAATAATAGTAATGCTTTAAATTTCACGGCAATCTTCTCCTCAATAGGTTATTTAGCAACAATACAAATAGACAGTGAAAGATTTGGGGGCATCCCCATAGCGGGTTGAATCTTCTGTACCGGGGTACTCACCTCCTTTCCTCAAAAAATATTCGTATATTTTGCGTGATTTCCAGTCGCAGAAGTGCTTGTGACAGGGTTAGTGGATGTTCAAGGTTAAGATTCTATTAAATAATTGCTTCTTGTCAACATTACAGGATAGAGATTGTTGACTCTGCCCTTAAAGAAACAGGTGTTAGGCAGTATCTATCTCCCTTTCCTCAACTACTTTTGCGAATTTTAAATCGAATGCGGCTTGCAGGGCGTCATAATCTTCCCGGGACATAGGCGTGAATGTGTCTTTCTGCTGCCGTAAGAAGCCTTTCAACTTACTGGCATGCATGGCCGGTATGCGCGAATTCTTGACGTCAAGGTTCTTGATATCTTTGGCCGTGAAGACGATGATCGGCGCCATAGGCACTTCTTCAACTTCGGGAGCATTTTTTCGAATGTAATTGGCCATGGAACTGATCAGTTTTTCTACTTCCTTGCTGGGATTTCCCAGGCCTTCCTGGCCGAAATACTTGCGCAATCCAACCCCTTTTTGGGTCCAATTGTCGCCATCCGCAGTAATCTGCCCTGTTTGGTATTTTGTGTGCAAGACAATGACTCCCGTGGGCAGAAGTAAGACGTGTGGGGCGGGAAGGCCAAAATGGTAGAGACGGCCGTCTCGAGCAACATGTTTCAGGGCATCATCCAGCACCTTGTCTTCCCTGGGTTCCCGCACGTAGCGGTGCTGCAGGTAAAGTCCAATTTGCGATAGACCCCAACCAACAGTTAAGGCAAGGAGCTGCCAATAAATGGCATTTTCATTGCCCAAAAAAATCAAGGCCAGGCCGCCAAGCAGAACAGCCATACTAATTAGGCTGAGATACTGGCCAATTTTGGCCATGCGTGCAACACGAGCATCGTCGCGTAAGATAACCATTGTTTAAAAATCTCCAGAATGATTAGATGTTGTTTTCACTTTCTATGGCCGTGTCGTCTTTATCACGGCCGTTTGGATATTGGGCCAGGACCAGGCAGGCATTCTGTCCGCCCAGCCCGAACGAATTCGAAAGAACTGTTCGCAGTATCATTTGTCGAGGAGCATTCGGTACATAATCCAGATCGCACTCCGGATCGGGTGTTTCATAATTCCAGGTAGGAGGTGCGGTTTGATCAACTAAGGCATAGGTACAAAAGATCGCTTCCAAGGCACCGGTACCACCCATGGCGTGGCCAAGAGCGGACTTGCTGCTGCTAACGGGGATATTGTATGCCTGTTCCTCAAAGAGTTTCTTAATGGCCAGCGTTTCGCTGACGTCATTGATTTCCGTTGCTGTACCGTGGGCATTGATATAGTCTACAGCCCCAACTTCCAAGCCGGCATCTTCAATTGCCCAACGCATGGCGTTTATCTTGCCGATCGCATCGGGGTCGGGTGTGGCCACGTGAAAGGCATCAGACGAAGAGGCATATCCTAAGAGTTCGGCATAAATGTGCGCGCCGCGGGCCAGGGCATGGTCGAGGCGCTCCAGCACCATAATGCCCGCCCCTTCACTCAGCACAAAACCATCCCGATTTTTATCGAATGGTTTGCTGGCGTGTTCCGGATCCTCATTATGCGTTGTTGTCAGGACGCGCATTCTGGCAAACCCGGCGATCGCGGCCTCATGAATCAGGCCTTCAACACCACCGGCAATAACCGTATCGGCCGCCCCACGCCGGATCATTTCTGCTGCTTCGCCAAGAGACTGTGTCCCCGTGGCGCAGGCGGCAACTACCGTGTTAATAGGTCCTAGTGAACCGGCAACCAGACTGACCTGATGGCTGGGCATATTGGCCAGGTAGCCGGTCATCGCGAATGGGCTGACCCGGTGGTATCCTTTGCTTTGATAAACATCCCATTGTTCGATAGCGACTTCAAATCCCCCAACGCCGGTTCCTACCAGTACACCAACACGCTCGCGGTTTGGAAGCGGTTCCGGCAAGCCGGCGTCGGCAATGGCCATTCTTGCAGCAGCTACTGCCAGCTGAGACGATCGCGACATACGCCGGGCCTCTTTAAAATTCATATAGTCGCTGGGGTCGAAATCTTTTACTTCACCGGCGATAGTAACCGGCAGTTCCGAAGGATCAAACTGCGTGATGGGACCTATGCCCGAACGGCCGGCTAATAGACTTTGCCAGCTCTCTTGTGCTGTGTGGCCTAAGGGGCTCATGGCGCCCATACCGGTAATCACAACACGCGGGCGTCCTCGACTATCTTTGTAATTTTCCATATATATTTCCACCAATAATGATTTGGCTCCTTACTTACTTTAAGTTGAACCACTCCCTTGGATGCGGGCAGCGATGGTTTCGACGACATCATTTTGAACAATAAGACGCGCCTGGCCTATCGCATGTTTAATGGCAACCTCGTTGGAACGACCATGGCCAATGATGATAGGGCCATTCACACCAAGAAGAGGCGCGCCGCCAACTTCATCCGGGTCGAGATGCGCTTTTACCTGGCTGAAAACACTGCGCGACAGTAGCCCGCCTAGAGCCGTTATAGGATTCGCTTTCATATAAGTGCGAATGAGTTCCGCCATGTAGCTGGAAACCGCTTCGGCCGTTTTCATGAGGATATTGCCCGTGAAACCGTCTGCTACCGCTACGTCGGCAACGCCGCGCATGAATTCCTTTGGTTCGATATTGCCGATGAAGTTCAGCCCGCTGTTCGCCAGAAGCGGCGCTGCCTCCTGAATTAAGGTGTTTCCCTTTCCTTCTTCTTCCCCGTTGGAAATGAGCGCAACGCGTGGATTGACGGTTCCTAGAACCCGTTCAACGTAGATACTGCCCATAAGGCCGAACTGCAGCAAATATTCAGGTTTGCAGTCCGCATTGGCGCCATTGTCAATCAGAAACGGCCGTTCAGGAGTAGGAAAATTAACGCCCAAGGCCGGACGCTTGACGCCGGGAATTCGGCCGAGGCCGACACCCCGCAGCATGGCGATACCTAGAGCGGCGCCGGTATTGCCGGCGGTAACAAAAGCATCGGCCATGCCGTTTTTGACCATGTTGATGCCGATATGCATAGAAGAATCCGGTTTTTCTCGAATAACCTGGGAAGGTTTATCATCCATCTCGATCGTCTGTTTGGCGTTGACGACCTCGATTGACAGCCTCTTTGTATCGTAAGTGGATAATTCGGTGTGAATCAACATCTCATCACCAACCAGAATAATGGTGTCACCATATTCACGGGCGGCTAAAACAGAACCGGCTACATCCGGTTTAGGATGGTTATCACTGCCCATGGCATCTACAACGATTCGCATTTCGGTAACTTATCCAATCAGTCTATCAACTATAGCTGGGCCTAGGAATCAGAACGTAATTGCTGATTCTATCGGCGCCCATATGCCGTGTCAAACCTGCTTGAGTATGTTCCCTTTAACCAGCGCCGATTTGCAATCGACAAGTGAATGTTCTATTTGCTAAATCGCTGATCGACATCCGGAAAAATCTGCATTTTTGAGCGTGAGCTATTGCGGTTGATAGAGCGTTGTGCTACCATCAATTACTTATTAATTTATGCGATTATAATCCAGGTTTAACAGCGCAATTATCTTATTAATAATGACCTTTATTGTTCATTCCTATTGCGGCTTTTCTCAGTTCTTGGCAGTGATTTAAGATGTTTTTATTGGTTGATATCTAAATCTTTAGCCAAGATTCAAGTCGATTCACAACTTGTTTGGAAACCAAATGTGGCGCGGGTTTCTGAGACCTGGAAGGTAAACGCACTTTATGAATTTGCGCTTCTGGATAGGGCGCAGAATTCTTGTGTTTCGATAAATTGATTTGGACGGATAAACCGTCCCAATTATCGAAACCTGAATGCATGAGCAAATAGGTTTTGTGGAAATCGGCAATCGGTGTTTGCTCATGTACTAGGTCTTATCATGCATCTAAGTACTGAGTCACTTTTTAGAATCCTTGGAACAATCCTGGGTGCAATCTTGCTGGGCTTTCTAGGTTACACCCTATCCTCGCAATTTTCATTTCATCTCGGGATCGGTACCATATCTGCCGCCCTGGTTGGCGCAATTCTCGGATTCATGATTGCCCCATACGTCACAACGAGACCAATGAAAGCCCTGCGCAGTAATCTGGCGGTTATGCCCGTAGACCGGCTGGTTGCCTTATTAGCCGGAATTTTGTTGGGCCTCATAGCCGCGGCGCTTTTCTCTCTCCCTTTATCCCTACTTCCCACCCCATTTCGGGAGATTTTGCCTTTTCTATCAGCTCTGGCTTTCTGTTATGTGGGGGTAACGGTAATGATGATGCGTCATAAGGATCTGGAAAGTATTCTGCGCCGCATTCGTTTAACCGGTAACTCTGAACCCGTATACGATAAGGTAGACGATTCGATTCTCTTGGATACCAGTGTGATTATTGACGGCCGGATTACTGATATTAGTAAAAGTGGTTTTATTCGCTCTACACTGCTTGTCCCCGGTTTTATTCTTTCAGAACTTCAGCATATTGCTGATAGCGCCGACAGCTTACGGCGTAATCGCGGGCGACGCGGCCTCGAGGTATTGAGTATTTTGCAAAATGAAACAACCATCCCCATTCAAATTACGGATATGGATGTTTCAGAAGTACGTGATGCGGACAGTAAGCTGGTTGCCCTGGCTCGAGATTTGCACTGTCCGATAATGACCAATGATTATAATTTGAATCGCGTCGCTGAACTTCAGGGTGTAACCGTCTTGAACATCAACGATCTCGCTAATGCTGTGAAAGCGCTGTATTTACCCGGCGAAGAACTGGAGGTCAAGATTATTCAAGAAGGGAAGGAATATGGGCAGGGGGTTGGTTACTTAGAAGATGGTACGATGGTTGTTATCGAAGACGGCCGTTCCTTCATAAACCGCACGCAGAACGTAACGGTAACGAAAGTATTACAAACTACCGCCGGTCGGATGATCTTCGCCCGTATTTAGGTTGTTTCTACGGCCAGTTAATTTACCAGGCCGGAGCACCTGCGTGTTTGTGGAAAATAGTAATCACCAACCGCCTGGCATAAATCGGGTATAATCAAGCATTGATTTAAACAAACAGATGGCGTTGAGCAAACCGGCAGAGTTTATATTCAACGCTGGATTAATTGAATTATGACGATACAAGTTTATAACGTATTAACCAGAAAAAAAGAACCCTTTGTGCCTTTAGTGGAAGGGAAAGTCAATATGTATGTCTGCGGGCCGACGGTATATGATGATTCTCATATCGGGCACGCAAAAACATATATCAGCTTTGATGTTATTTCGCGCTATCTCCGTTTCAGGGGATATGATGTGCTTTACGTGCAAAATATTACTGACGTCGGGCATATGTTGGACACGGGAGAAGATCGAATCCTGCGCCGGGCTCGCCAGCTGTCGGCTTTGCCGATGCAGGTTGTTGAAACTTACACACGCGGCTATTTCGAGGATATGGATGCCTTGAATGTAAGACGGCCGGACATTAGCCCCCGGGCGAGTGGCCATGTTCCGGAACAGATTGCGATGGTGGAAGAACTCCTCGAGAAAGGGTATGCCTATGAAGTAGATGGTTCAGTCTATTTCGATGTCACATCCTTCCCGGAGTATGGGAAGTTAAGCGGCCGTCGCTTGGAGGAGCAGGAAGAAGGTAGTCGTGAAGCTGTACGCACGGAAAAACGACATCCCGCCGATTTCGCCCTTTGGAAAAAAGCTGACCCTGATCATATTCTGCGTTGGGCGAGCCCGTGGGGTGTGGGTTTCCCCGGCTGGCACGTGGAGTGCTCGGCCATGGCGGCTAAATATCTTGGACAGACTTTTGATATCCATGGTGGAGGTATCGATAACATCTTCCCCCATAATGAATGTGAGATCGCGCAAAGCGAAGCTGCTCATGACGAACCATTTGCTCGTTACTGGCTTTTAGCCGGCACCTTAACCCTCGATGGCGTTAAGATGAGCAAAAGTCTGGGCAATACCTTAACCTTAAAAGAAGCATTGCAAAGATGGCGTCCCGAGGCTATTCGGACCTTTATCCTATCCAGTCATTACAGCAATCCCATCGATTTCTCGGATGCGGCCGTCGAGGCGGCATACAAGGGATGGCTGCGAATTTGGGGCGCGGTAACTCTTGTGCGCGAACAGATCAAGAACGCGCCTGAAGGATCCGAGTCTGAAGAGGTTCGCGCGTTGATCGATCAAACCAGGAAGTTGTTTATCGAACGAATGGATGATGACTTCAATGCCCCGGCGGCTCTCGCTGTCTTGCAAGATTTTACGCGCAAGGTTAATTCGTTAATTAATGATTCTCCTCCTCTGACACAAGGTTCATTAGAAGCTATTGACCAAACATTCAGAGAACTTGGTGGCGATGTGTTGGGCATTATCCCTGATCAACTGGATCAAAAAGGGGACATGTCCCGCGAAGATGGTTTGGTCAGGATATTGATTGGCCTGCGGGCGGATGCTCGGGAGCGCAAGGATTGGCAAACGGCCGATCAGATTCGCCAGAAGCTAACGGACCTTGGCATAACCTTGGAAGATCGCCCGGACGGCACTATTTGGAAAGCAGAGTAACGCTCAACAAAAGCGATAATTTTTAGATGAAGCTCAATGCTTACCTTTGAGTCCAGGTCGCCGGCTTACAATTAGGAATAACGATGGACAAATATTGGTACGCGTTACGAGTAAAGCCTCACAAAGAAAGACCCATAAGCCAGCGTCTGCTTGAAGATGAAGTCGAACATTATCTCCCCCTTGTTCGCGTAGAACCCAAAAATCAGCGCAACGCAAAGCAAAAACCTTACTTTCCCGGCTATCTCTTCATCTATGCCGACCTGGAAGAATTGGGATCAAATAAATTTCGCTGGCTGCCTGGAGCATTGGGGCTGGTTGAGTTTGGCGGCATCCCGGCTGTTGTACCCAGGAACTTAATTGATGAGCTGCAGCAGCTCATGGAAAAAATAAAAAAGGAAGGTGGCCTGGCCAAGCGTGAGTTTTCCTCGGGGGATAAGGTACGGATCACAGAAGGTCCCTTGGCCGGCTATGAAGCAATTTTTGACTTGCATCTGGAAGGGAAAGATCGCGTCCAGGTGCTTCTAGCCTTCCTGAGCCAATCCCCACAGCCAGTTCAATTAAATCTGGCAGATATCAAAAAAATTAAGAAATAGCGATTGAATTGCGAAACGTAGGCGGAGCGAATGAAAGTTTTAGTAACTGGCGCCGCGGGCTTTATTGGCAGTAATCTGGCTGAAAAGCTGGCTGCGCGTGGTGATCAAGTAACCGGTCTCGATAATTTTAATGATTATTACGATCCGCGGAAAAAACGACTCAATGCCCAACGTCTGGCTTCTTACCCCAATTTTAAGATGTTGGAGATGGATATTCGTGATCGCGAACGTCTTTTCGAAGTCTTTGAAGAAGAGAAATTTGAGCGTGTTGCTCACCTGGCGGCCATGGCCGGTGTCCGAAATGCAGTTGAGTTCCCAGCGCTTTATGTTGAAGTGGACCTGAATGGAACACAGAATTTGATGGATGCCGCACTCGCTGCCGGTGGCCTGGACAACTTTGTTTTCGCTTCTACATCTTCCGTGTACGGGAATACGACGCTGGTTCCTTTTGTAGAAACAGATCCCTGTGATCGGCCGTTACAGCCTTATGCAGCCGCGAAGCGAGCCGCGGAAATTTTAGGGTATTCCTACCATCACCTGTATGGCTTAAATTTCACGGCAATCCGCTTTTTCACCGTTTATGGGCCATACGGCCGTCCTGATATGATGGCCTATCTCCTGGCTGACAGTATCACCAAGGGCAAACAAATCCCGCTTTATGAAGGCGGGCAAATGTATCGTGATTGGACTTACGTGGACGATATCACGGATGGCGTGGTGGCTGCTCTGGATCGGCCGTTAGGCTACGAGATCATCAATCTCGGCCGTGGTGAACCGACCTTATTAAAAGATTTTGTGCAGTTGATAGAATCTTTGGCTGGGAAAAAGGCGAATGTCCTGCATAAACCCAAACCAGTTGCTGATTTTATGCGCAACGAGGCTGATATCAGCAAAGCACGCCGGCTGCTGGATTATAATCCTCGCGTTTCTGTTGAAGAGGGCGTCCGGCGATTTTGGGAATGGTACCTGGCTCAAGAAACCCCGTAGCCCACAACCGTTAGAACTTGAGTAAATCAAGACGGCCCCAAGACCCGAGACCAGTCCCCCCCGCGATTTTAGGCTGAGCGATCAAGGTCAAATAGTAGGCAGTAACTACCGCGGCTTAGTATGGGGGTGGTTCATATTACGCGGGACGGCGCAGGCCGCGAGGATAATGATTCTTCAGACGGCCGCTGCTGCGTTTTCCCCAACCCAGCGGGTATCCGTCCACCGAGACCATCACCCAGCCGTTTGCGCCGCTGGAAGCCATATCATGGCCGCTTAGATAGGCGGAGATTTCTGGGTCATCGGCCGTCCAATCAACCTGCTGCTGAACCTGACTGCCTGTCAAAGCCATCGCCAATGTATGCGCCGGTTTAAAATATCCTCGCCGTGCTTCCCCGAGCAGCAGCCCATAGCGTAATAGATGTAATGATCCGCTCTTGATCGCCAGGTCGGGAAGCAGGTAAAGTCGATTGTGCGCGAAATGAATGCGTTCTTCCGCCAGCTTAACCGTTAGCGTTTGCTGCTGAAATTCATTCCACAACGAAATGGCATTTCTTTGCCTATCGGGCTGGATAAGCTCCAGAGGTCTTTCCTCTTCAGCCCTTTCTTCGCGCTGCATGAGGGCGATAAAATGCCCTTCTCCTGGAAAATGATGCGGCCAAAGGTGCACCCCGTAGGCGATGTCTAACTGAACATCAGCTGAGAGTTGGGGAGCGGCGATCCAATCCGGCCGTCCACGATCAAATCCGGCATAGGTAGAAATTGGAGCCATGGAAAAGTCTTGATGGGTGGATAAGAAAATATCCAGCTGTTGCTCATTTTCTTCGGGGGAGAAAGCGCAGGTCGCGTAAGCCATGATGCCGCCGGGCCGAACAAGGTCAGCAGCTACATCGAGAATGCCCGTCTGTCTGCGTGCACACGCTTCTACAATGGCCGGTGACCACTCTACCTCGTCCAGGCGGCGAAATAGGCTTTCGCCGGAGCAGGGCGCATCAAGCAGGACGCGGTCAAATATTGGGCCAAAAGTGGCGGCCAGATGGTCAGGTGTTTCGTCGCAGATCAGTGCGTTGGTAACGCCCAAACGTTCCATATTCTGCGCCAGGAGCTGCGCCCGGTTTCGCTGCACATCATTGGCGACCAACAGCCCTTTGTTGTCCATACGCGCAGCCATATGTGTAGCTTTGCCCCCTGGCGCGGCGGCTAAATCCAGGACGAGTTCGCCCGGCCGCGGATCAAGCAGGCTGCCGGCGACCATGGCTGCCGGCTCTTGCAAATAATATAAACCTGCGGCGTGGTAGGGATGGCTCCCAGCCTTGGCCGGTTCCGGAAGAATAAAGGCAGCCGGTTCGAATTCGCCCAGGGGTGTAAGCGAGAACGGCGAAATCCTGCTAAAATCAACAGCAGATATTTTTAGAGGATTCACACGCAAACCGATGGATCGTGGCCGGTCCAATGAAGCGATAAAAGCGCTGTATTCATCGCCCAGTAAAAGTGCCATTTTAGTCAGGAACTCTGGTGGGTATTTGGCTAAAAACGCGTCGCTGGCCATTCAGTCGTTATTTTGCTCCAGGTTTGCGGCCCGATATTCTTTGTAGGACCTATGTTTGAAAAGTTAGATCTTACCCACGGAACACTACAGCTTCCTGCCTTCCTGCCCGACGGTACGCAGGGCGTAGTACGTGCGCTCGATGCCCAGGATTTGCTGCACTGCCAGGTGCAGGCTGTGCAGATGAATGCTTATCACCTGATGCAGCGACCTGGCTCCTCGACTATCCAGGCATTGGGCGGCTTGCATCAAATGTCCGCCTGGAAACGGCCGATCTTTACTGATTCCGGCGGCTTTCAAGTATATTCGCTCATCCGCCAAAATCCTAAATTTGGCAGCATCAGCGATCGCGGAGCGACCTTCCAACCATCCGGTTCGGGGCGCAAATATAAGCTGACGCCGGAAAAGAGTGTGCAGCTGCAAATGGGTTATGGTTCTGATGTTGTCATATGCCTCGACGACTGCACGCATGTCGATGATGTCTATGAGGAGCAGCAGGCTTCTGTGCTCAGAACTGTCAAGTGGGCGCGGCGCTGCAAAGAGGAATATCTGCGCCAGGTGGAAGGTAGGGGATTGGAAGCAGGACAACGACCACTGCTGATAGCTGTGGTTCAGGGTGGAAACGAGCACGAGCTGCGCCGCATCTGCGCCAAAGAATTGTTGGATATAGGGTTCGACGGTTATGGTTACGGCGGATGGCCTCTGGATGGCCAGGGCAATCTCCTGGTTGATATGCTGGCGCTAACGCGGGATTTGATTCCCTCCCAGTTCACGCTTCACGCCCTTGGCGTCGGCCATCCTGAAAATGTGGTAGCCTGTGCGCGAATGGGCTATGAATTATTTGACAGCACAATGCCCACGCGCGACGCGCGCAACGGCCGTCTCTATGTCTTCAAGCAAGATCCTCGGCAAACGCAGTTAAAGGAACAAGATTGGTTTGGGTTTCTTTATCCCGGCGACAACAAGCATATCAAACAGACCGGTCCCATCTCGGCCTATTGTGATTGCCCGGTCTGTCAGAACTATTCATTGGGTTATTTGCATCACCTGTTAAAGATAGACGACCATCTTTATCCACGCCTGGCGACGATCCATAACTTGCGCTTCATGACACAACTGATGGCCAATTTACGGACGATGGGATGAGCGATGATGAAAAGGCATTGGATTCGCTGGTGGCGTCAATTGCCGTCACGAATAAGTACAAAAACATCAGCCCACAGCTTGTGCGAAACATCGGCGCGCGCGAACTGGCCAAAGGAATTTCCTTAAAAACGGCCGTTAAGGCGACAAAGAACAAGCTGCACCAGGTCGGCGGTGCGTACCAGGAGGGGCAAATCGATTATGAGAAAACGCTGCAGACCCTCCGTTCGGCGACTTCTGAAGAGGCCTGGCGTATAGCCTGCCGCGAAATCATGAGCTTTCATGCTTCGACGCGCGAGCGGCTGCCTATTTTAGATGATTTTTATCGTGATGTTTTATCCACTATCCCACCTGCGCAGCGTGTCATGGATATTGCCTGTGGCTTGAATCCTTTGGCCGTTTCCTGGATGCCCCTGGCCGAGGATGCCACTTACGTCGCTTATGATATTTATAGTGACATGATGCAGTTTATAGGAGAGTATATGCAGCTCGCAGGGCTGGATGGCAGGGCGGAGATGCGTGATGTCATCCACGATCCGCCCGCGGAAACGTCCGACCTGGCCTTACTTCTGAAAACCCTGCCCTGCCTGGAGCAGATAGAGAAAGGTACTTCCATACGCCTGCTGGACTCAATCCGCGCGCGCTATTTGCTGATCTCTTATCCGGTGTCCAGTCTGGGCGGCCGTCAAAAGGGCATGGTCTCAACCTATGATGCGCAGTTCGCAGCCTTATTAGAAGGTCGCAACTGGACGGCCGATCGTTATCTTTTCAAAACTGAGCTGGCCTTTCTTGTCGATACTGCTGGAGGTTCATAGCGCATTAGGGTATCTTCCACCATTATTAAGAGATTTATCATGACTCAAGAATCGGACCTGGAAGAGGTCGTCGCTGCGGTTAAGGGATCGCGCAAATATGGCGATACGAGCGAAGAAACAATTCGCCAGCTAGCCGCAGAGGCGATCCGGCAGCACAAACGGCCGAAGGCGGCGATCAAGGCGGTGCGCAAACGGCTGCACAGCATTATGGCTCCTTACCTGGGTGACCCTGACTACGAGGTTACAGCGGCGGCTTTGGATGCCGCCTTTGCCGCTGAGGATGAGGCTGAAATAAAAGAAATCTGTCTTGGTGCCCTGGAAAGCCATCTCTCCACACGCGAGCGGCTGCCGATTACGGATTTATTTTATCGTCAGATTTTCGAGGTGACCGGTACACCAAAACGCTTGCTGGATATCGCTTGCGCCTTAAATCCAATGGCTTTTCCCTGGATGGGACTGCCTAATTCCGTCGAATACTACGCCTATGACATTCACGAGCCACGCATTAATTTTATCAATCACTATTTCACCTTACAGGGATTGGCGCCCCTGGCGCGTCTGCAGGATGTTGCTTTAACCCCACCGCGGGAAACGGCCGATGTCGCCTTATTCCTCAAAGAGATGCCGCGCTTTGAGCGCAATTACCCCGGATCCGGGCGTGATCTGCTGGTTGGTTTGCCTGTGCGTTATCTTGTCGTATCCTTTCCCACGGTCAGCACGCATAGCGGCCGCAGCCTTGTCACGCGCTACCGCCAGTTCTTCGCTGAACTTGTGGCGGATCAAAGCTGGCCGTTTGAGGAGTTGATGTTCGACGGAGAAATGGTATTCATTGCCGATAAATCATGAGACAGTATCGTTTTTTTGTTTCCATGGATCAGATTCATGGCCAACGCCTGGTGCTCACCGGCGGCCAGGCGCGCCAGATATACAGTGTGCTCAGAATGCGCGAGACCGAGCGTATAACCGCTCTTGATAACCGTGGCTGGCAGTATGACGTGCGCCTGGAAAAAGTATCCTCTGATCTGGTGATGGGCGAGGTCCTGGCCAAAGAACCGGCCGCGGGTGAACCGCAAATGGAGTTAACGCTTTACCAGGCTTTGCTCAAAAAAGATAACTTTGAATGGGTGCTGCAAAAGGGAACGGAGCTGGGTGTGACGCGTTTTGTACCCTTGATAACCCAGCGCTGTGTGGTTCGTCAAAAGAGCATTAAACCGCCAAAATTGCAGCGCTGGCAGCGCATCATGGGCGAAGCGGCCGAACAATGCGGACGTGGCCGTTTACCCATGTTGGCTGAACCGTTGTTTCTGCCAGAGGCTCTGGAATACGCCGGTGGATTTGATAAGGCTCTCATCCCCTGGGAAGAGGAGCGAAAAATTGGCTTGCTGCAAGCATTGAAGGAAGATGGGGGCGAACGGCCGTCGCCATCGCGGATAGCCCTCTTTATTGGACCGGAAGGGGGTTTTGATGAGGAGGAGATCGCCGCCGCGCGGTCAGCCGGGGTGGTTCCTGTCACTTTGGGACCACGTATCTTACGCGCCGAAACGGCGGCCATAGTCGTGGCGACGCTTGCTCTTTCGGCCGCGGGTGAACTTGAATAACGAGACCGAAAAACCGGTTTTGGACCTGGAAACCCAGCTTAACCATTTCGAATTAAAAACCGGATTTCTAATTGAGTAGAAGGTCATGATCACGAATCAGGAATTATCAGATTTGGCCACGGAGCTGCGGACTATCGCCGCTTATGGCTTAAACTTTGCTCGTAACGAGTTTGATGAAGAACGCTTTCAAGCGGTAATGTCAGTCAGCGCGCGCATGGAAGCGCTGGCACGGGGCGAAGATGCTCAAGAACTCATAGAGGCATTCAATGGGGATGGTTTTGCGCTTAGCGCTATGCCCAGTGTTGAAGCAGTTGTGCTCAATGATGAAAATGAGCTACTGCTCGTTCGTCGCCAGGATGATGGTCTGTGGTGCCTGCCCGGCGGTATTACCGATCCCGGAGAAACATTGGCCGAATCGGTACAAAGAGAGCTGCAAGAGGAGACGGGCATTGTAGGCCAGATCAGACAGCTGCTGGGTATTTATGATTCGCGTATCTGGCGCAGCAAAAAACGCATTCATTTTTATCATTTCTTGTTCCTGGTCGAAGCCGCTGATTTAACGCCGCGGCCTGGTGATGATGCAGTTGACGCGGGTTACTTCGGGGAGGATAATTTGCCCCCTATGTCGCCCGGTCACCATTTACGGGCCCCATTTGTGTTTAAGCAGCTGCGCGGCGAAGAGCCGCTGCCATATTTTGATAAACCAGCAGATGATTAACGGCAAAACTAAACTTGTCGGTTTGATTGGCTGGCCGGTGTCGCATTCGTTTAGTCCGGCCATGCATAACGCGGCCCTGGAAGCATTGGGTCTGAATTGGGCCTATGTTCCCTTACCCGTTCCCCCAAACCAGGTCGCCGAGGCGCTGAGCGGGTTGCCCGCGCTGGGATTTCGCGGCGTGAATGTCACCATACCCCATAAGCAGGCGGTGATGCCTTTTTTGGATGAAATCTCGCCTGCGGCCACGGCCGTAGGTGCTGTGAACACTATTCTGGTGGAGGAGGGGAGCGGCCGTTTGTCAGGCGACAACACCGATTGGCGCGGTTTTTTGGAAGATCTTAACGCGCTTGGACTATCCTTGAATGGGCGTGATTGTCTTGTCCTGGGCGCGGGTGGATCGGCCCGGAGCGTTGTCTATGCTCTAAACCAGGTGGGTGCGCGCGTTGTGCTGTTGGCCAGGCGGACTGAACAGGCGCAGCAGTTGGCGGCGGACCTAGTGATTGGTTCGGTAGAGAGTATCCGTCCGCTTGCAAAATTAGCCGAGATCGCCGGACAGGTAGATGAACCCTTGATCGTCAATACAACCCCTTTGGGCATGTCATCGCACCTGGATGGATCGCCCTGGCCGGCAGGAGTGACCTTCCCGGCAGGCGCATTTGTCTATGATCTGGTATACAACCCACATGAAACAAAGTTGATGCAGCAGGCCGCTGCATCAGGCTGTCCTACGAGCAATGGGTTGGGTATGCTCCTCCGTCAGGGGGCAGCCTCCCTGGCTTTGTGGAGTGGTTTACAACCAGACCTGGCAGTGATGGAAAGCGCACTGGAATCGGAGCAGGGATAAATTCATGATTATCGGCATGGATTTTGGCACAACGAATTCAGGTATGGCATTGTATGACGGCCTTGAAGTCAAGGTGCTGCCCCTCGATCCCGCGAATACGAATCCGCGCATTCTACGCACGGCACTCTATATTACCAATGAACAGTCTTTGCATATCGGCCGTGATGCCGTGGACCGCTATTACGAACAGAATATCGGACGTGTTGTGAAGACGCGTAAAGTATGGATAGGCGAGATCGAGGTCTATGCCGAAGATATGTACTATGTCACCGACGCCTACGCCTGGGTGGATGTCTCTGAACCGGGCCGTCTGCTCCTGTCCATTAAAAGCCGCCTGCGCGAAGAAGACCACCCCGGCGCCGTGATCGGTCAGAACTACTACAGCCTGGAAGACCTGATTGCCCTCTACCTGACAGCGACCCGCGTGCGCGCCGAGCAATATTTGGATCGGGAAATAAAAGAGGTGGTCCTCGGCCGTCCTGTGCATTTCTCTAAAGATGAAGAACATGACAGATTGGCGCAGAGCCGGCTCTTACAGGCTGCTTTTCGTGCCGGTTATGAAAAAGTATATTTGCAATATGAGCCCATTGCCGCGGCGCTCAGTTATGAGAAGCTGATCGACAAACCACAGAATACGTTGATATTTGACTTTGGCGGCGGCACGCTGGATATCACCATCATGCGTTTGGGCGACCCTCAAAATCGCCAGGTTTTGGCGACCGGCGGTCTTCCCGTGGCCGGCGATGTTTTTGATCAGAAGCTGACGCGCAGTAAGCTGCCGGCGCACTTTGGAGAGGGCAGCTATTATGGTTTGCGGCATGATGCCCGGCCTATCCCGCGCTGGATCTTTGATGATTTTTCTAACTGGCAAACATTCATCGAACTGCAAAGTCAGGAGAACCGACGCATCTTGAACGAGATCGCGCGTTCCGCGCAGCGGCGCTACCAGATCGAAGCGCTTATCAGCCTGGTGACCAGCAATTATGGCTTGAAGATGTTTGACCAGGTAGAGCTTGCTAAGCGCAAACTCTCGGATAAACGAGGGGCTGAGATTCGTCTGGATGGCCCCGACTTTAAGGTGCGGGAGTTTGTCACGCGCACAGAATTTGAACGCATAATTCAACCCGAAATCTTGGCCATTGAAAATGAACTGTTGCAAACGCTGTCTCGTTCCGGTTTGACTGCGCAGGATATCGACGCCGTTGTCCGCACCGGTGGTTCGGCGCAGATACCCGCGTTTAACGACTTGTTGATTCGTCAATTTGGCGCGGAGAAAGTGCAGAGCGTCGATACCTTCAGCAGTGTTACCGCCGGCCTGGGTATCTTTGCCAAACAAATTGAATCGGGCGAGGCTGAGGCGCGCGCCTTTACAGCCGCGGACGTGGTCCGACCGCCAAAAGCAGGGGGTTCGCGCACACAAATTAACCCTGTGAACCTGGAGCTAATGCAAAAACGCATCTTGATCGATGAAGGAGCCATCGAACCGGAAATAGAAAGCGACCGGGTGCTTATTTTCATAGGTGATGGGCTGGTGATCAAAGCCGTCCTTTGGGACAAACAGCAGCAGCGTGAACCTCTTTCTCGCTCTAAACTGGGCGTGGAAGGAGAGGTGAAACAGGTCTTTTCCGCCGGCCTGGACGAGCAGTTGATATTGGTGACAACGCATTATCGTTTCTTACTCTTGACGCCGCGCCAGCTGCTTGATCTACAGGAAATCAAGATGCGCTTCGCTGATCTCCACCGGTTGGAGAAGCGCGAAGATTTCTGTGCGCTTGGATCGTGGCAAAAAATCCGCGATGCAGAGCGCTTATTAATTGCAACCTCATTTGGTATTGCCCGCGCTTATCCCTTACGTATCTTGCGTGACAGTATTGAAGCGCCGGTGCCGCTGCGCCTCGATCACCCGCTGCCCGGATCACCGGTCTCGCTCTTCGGAGTTAGCAGTGAAGAGGAATTGTTGTTATTAACGCGCATGGGCCGGGGCACGCGCTGGCCGGTATCTGCCTTAGATATCAGCGGTACGCAGGTAGTAAACTGCGGCAAGGAAGATCGGGTTAAGCTGGCAATGCCTGTGCAGGCTGAACATGTTCAGGCCGGGGAAGAAATTCTACTGGTTACGAAAGATGGCTTCGGCCGTCGTTTGCTGCCGGAGTGGGTGCCTGTTCCCGAACGGCCGAATCAAAAAGCGCGCTCGCTCATCGCCCGCCGCAGTGATCTCGCCGGGGCGGGGAAAGCCGCTGCCTGGGCTGTCACTTCTGACAAAATCATACCTATTTCTGAAACCAAGCTTCCCCTGGCGGATTCTACTAAAACAGAACAAGCCTTTGCCCTGGCCGCTGATGAAACGGTGCAGGCGCTGTTCAACTAATCCCGATCTGATTTTCCTTGACAACGGCCGTAGAGGTCATATAATTCAAAATATATTTTAGGTTTGCCTAAATTAGCATTTAGCTAATTTCGAGCAGGCATTGGGCAAAGAGTTCATGGATACAACCATATCGCCGGCAACGCAGGATTATTTAAAGACGATTTATGATCTGGTGGAGCGTAACGGCAGAGCAACGACATCGCAAATCGCCGAACATCTGGCTGTTAAACCCGCTTCGGTCACGGGTATGCTGCAAAAAATGGCCCAGGAAAAGCCGCCGCTGGTGACTTATAAGAAACACCAGGGTGCTACCTTGACCCCAGAGGGTGAAAGAGCCGCATTGGAGATCGTGCGCCATCATCGGTTGATTGAGCTTTTCCTGCATGAAGTTCTTGATTATTCCTGGGACGAGGTGCATGAGGAAGCCGAGCGCTTGGAACATGTTATCTCTGAGGATATGGAACGGCGTATGGCCGCCGTTTTGGGCGATCCAGTTCGCGATCCGCATGGGCATCCTATCCCCACGAAAGAACTGACTATACCCGTGATAACAGACATCCCCATGAACAAACTCCGTAAGGGCGAGGAAGCGGTCGTGGAGAGTGTCCAAGACACCGACTCCGATCTTTTGCGCTATTTGGACAGCCTTGGTTTGCACCCGGGGCTTAAAGTGAAGGTGGTGAATTTTGTCCCCTTCGACCAGACGCTGCATGTGCAAATTGCCGGGCAGCCTGATGTGATCGTCCTGGGGCCGCGCATCACGCGCCAGATTTTTGTTGAAGTAGAAGAATAGATAAGGGCCAGGCATCTGGTTCTAAGGGGGTAGGATATGTCTGAAGTAGTCTCTCAAGAGCCAAAATTAGATCGATCCGGTTACGCGCGTATTTTGCAGGTAATCCTAGTTATCATCTTCGATGCGGCTATCGTATTCGCCGCGGCGGGGACTTTGCGTTGGCCGGCAGCCTGGGTTTACGTGGCTGTCCGAATTGTCACGTTAACCATCGGAGCTGTATTTATCATCCGTGATAATCCGGAAATCATCAATGAGCGCGGACGTATGCCACAGGATACAAGAGGATTTGACAAGATATTCTTCGTTATCAATTTGTCGCTCGTATTGATTTTACCCCTCGTTTGCGGACTTGATTTCCGTTTCGCCTGGTCAGATATGCCCCTTTGGTTACGTATAATTGGCTTCTTCGCTTATTTTCTAGCATCTACAATCCCCTACTGGGCCATGTTGGTCAACAATTACCTGACGACAACGGTGCGTATTCAGGAAGAACGTGGACATCATGTTATTACGAATGGGCCGTATAAGTATGTTCGACACCCGATGTATGTAGGGCTGGTTCTGGGTGCGGTCAGCATGCCGCTGCTGCTCGGTTCCTGGTGGGGCTTAGTCCCCGGCGTCTTGATGGCTGCAATCACGATCTGGCGCACGGATCGCGAAGACAAGGTACTGCATGAGGAATTACCTGGTTATGCCGAATATGCGCAGCAAACACGGTACCGGCTGCTGCCCGGCGTCTGGTAAATATTTCTTGACAAGTTTTGGCTTGTCGCTCAAACTATAACGCTACTATTTTGAATACAGCATTTCCCACTAACTGCCTGAAAGTTATCTACTGAACCGTTTCAGGACGGAAAATCTCAGGGGGAAATATAGCTGGAAGGAGCTTTCATGCCATATATGAACCGTGCACAATACAGCCAAGACAGCGCTAGAAAGGCTTTTTTTGATCCCTCAACACCACCACACTATCCACCCGATCTCCAATTGGAGCCCCAGCATCTGGATATTGACCTTTTTGTCGATGTTGCCAATGAGCAAGCTCTTGGAAAAGTGACCACCACAGTTGTGGCCCAGGGCCAGGAGGCGGCCGTTCTGGTTTTGGATGGCGTTGACCTGGAGGATGTAGCCGTGCGCGATGTCGATGGCTTCGAACTGAACGCGATTTACAATGGCCGAAAGTTAACCATTACCTGGGCGCAGCCATTTCAACAGGGTGAGGAGCGGCGCGTCGAGGTGTCGTATAAAGTTATCAAGCCGGTTGATGGCTTGATATTTTCCCAGCCTGACGAGTCCTATCCTGAACAGGGCTGGTATGCCGTTACCGATCACGAAACAGAACGGGCGCGCTACTGGCTGCCTTGTATCGATCTGCCCAATGTACGCACCGCCTTAGATTTTCACCTTCGCGCTGAGGAGCGATTCACAATCCTGGCCAATGGCGCGTTGGTTGAAGAAATTAATCATGGTGATGGGACAAAAACAGCCCACTGGCGCCTGGAACAGCGCTGCCCAAGCTATCTGACTTGTTTTGCCATTGGTGACTTTGTTACTTATGACGATGGAGTGTTTGACGATGGCCAAAGGCAGATCCCATTAGCCTATTTCTGTTCCCGTGAACACACGGCCGAAGATTTAGGCCTCACATTCGGCCGTACGCGGAAGATGATGACCTGGATGACCCAGAAATTGGATATGCCTTTC
The DNA here is from genome assembly GCA_046259485.1 of Promineifilaceae bacterium (SeqCode). GTDB lineage: Bacteria > Chloroflexota > Anaerolineae > Promineifilales > Promineifilaceae > JAACFF01. The sequence goes on from JBJYWP010000037.1 coordinate 53,280, forward strand.
CCCTATCCCAAATATTACCAGTTCGCGGTTCCCCAGGTTTTTGGGGCGATGGAGAATATCTCATTAGTCAGTTGGAACGACCGTTATATCCAGGATGCAACCCTGGCCCAAGAACTCCAATTTCGCGTTGATATGACTAACCTGCATGAGATGTCGCACAGCTACTTCGGCGATGCCATTGTCTGCCGTGATTTTGCCCATACCTGGTTGAAGGAATCCTGGGCGGTTTACATGGAGCAGGTGTATCTCGAAGAGAATGCGACGGCCGAAGACAGAGATTATCGTTACTTTGACGCGGCAAGACGCTACATCCTTGAGGCGGATAATCGTTACCAACGGCCGATCGTCAATCGCCATTTCCAATCTTCATGGGAAATGTTCGATGCCCATACTTATCCCGGTGGCGCCTGCCGGCTGCATACCTTGCGCAAGGAAATAGGTGATGAGGTCTTTTGGACGGCTGTGCGTAACTACTTGAAGCGTTATTATGGCAAAGTAGTGGAGACAGAACAATTCCGCATGGTCATGGAAGATCACTCGGGGCGTTCCCTGGGCCAGTTCTTTGATCAATGGTTCTATACCGCCGGTTATCCAAATCTAAAGGTATCATTCGACTATGATGAGAAGAAGAAGCAGGGTACCTTCACCATTGAACAGAAACAGGTGAACCCCGAGAAAAACATCCCTGCTTTTGTGCTTAACACTGACCTGGGGTGGACGATTAATGGTCAAGATAATCTCTTACCCGTGAAGCTGGATCGCGAACGACAGACCTTTATTGTGGCTATGGATGAACCACCTCAACAAGTACGTTTTGATCCCCAAGGCAAGGTGCTGCACAAGCTGTCTTTTAATCCCGGCGATCCGCTGCTGCGCAATCAACTGAGCGGTGCCGCCGACATCACCGGGCGAATCCTGGCTGCCGAAGAACTGGTTAAAACTGGCAAGCATGCCAATATTCAGGTTGTTGTCGACGCGTATGCCACTGAACCCTATTGGGGCGTGCGCCTGGAAATGGCTCGGGCGCTTGCCAAAGCCAATCATGAAACGGCCGTGGCCGGTTTGGCACAAATTGTTTCTACAGAAGCACATCCACAGGCTATGCCTGGCGTTTTTACCGCTGCCGGAGCCTATCGTGACGGCCGGATCTTGGACGCTCTGCTGGCTCGTCTAGAAAATGATCTGCCTTATTTGGCGCGGCAGGCTGCGCTTGAGTCATTGGGTAAGCAGCGCAAAGCGGCGCCGCTGGATCTCTTGCTTGCCGCCAGTGAAGAGGAAGGATTTAACGGCATTGTCCAGGCAGGCGCTTTCAGCGGGTTGGCCGAAACCCGGCGTGAAGAAGCCCTTGATCCTCTCCTGTCCCATGTAGCTTATGGGGCAGCTCCTGACCATGCACGTCAGGTCGCTGTTGCCGCCTTAGGCGACATTGGAAAAGGACAGAATAAAGCGCGTCGTGAACAAATCGTGGAAACATTGAGTGACCTGCTGCGCGATCCCTGGTTCATGGTCCATGATCAGGCCGCGCGCAGTTTAAAAGAGCTGGGAGCTGTTGAAGCAATACCCGCTTTAAAGGCATACAGCAAACGCCTGAGCTATCAGGATCAGGTTGATGTCGAAAACCTGATCATTGATCTGGCTGAAGAAGATAAAGTGGATGGCTCTGCCCTGAAAAAGCAGGTGGAAGATTTGCAGGAAAAAATTAGCCGGCTGGAAGATCGTGTCGAAACATTAGCCGCCCAGGCCGATGCTGCTAATGCAGAATCTAGTGAAAGTGGATAACCTTAGTTTGCCATTTTTCATGAGAATTAATATAAACAAGCGGGCAGCCCATTATGGGCTGCCTTATTTTGTTACCTATAGGGGTTAAGATGAAGAAATTTTTCAAAAGTTTATTCCAGCCAGGAGATAATGAGGCGGTTGTTGTCGTGTCCGGTCTGCCACGCTCAGGTACTTCGATGTTAATGAGTATGCTCGACGCCGGGGGAATTCCACCGATCACGGACAATATACGATCGGCCGATGAAGATAATCCGAAAGGATATTATGAGTTCGAACGGGTGAAGGCCCTGGACAAAGGGGATACCGCCTGGGTGGCCGACGCACAAGGTAAATCGGTCAAGGTGATTTCAGCCCTTCTGAAATATCTGCCGGCTGATTACCAGTACCGTGTTATATACATCCGCCGCAATATGCCCGAGATCCTGGCCTCGCAGCGCAAGATGCTTGTCAGGCGGGGGGAAGACCCCGACAAGATTGATGATCAACAGATGGCCGCTTTGTTTGAGAAACACGTCAGCCAGGTTGAACAATGGCTGGGGGAGCAGCCCAATATCGCTGTTCTTTATGTGCATTACAGCGATATCCTGGCCGATCCGGAAAAAGAGACGCGGCGTATAAATGATTTTCTGGGTGGCGATTTGCAGGTTGAGCAGATGGCTGAAGCCGTTGACCCTGATCTTTACCGCAATCGTCAGCAAGCAGGTCAGGATCATTAACGATAAGACGCAGCATATACTTAGCCGTATGGAAATAAAAAAAACGCCGGATTACATACCGGCGCTTTTTTTAATCCGCGAGATCTTTCTGTATTAAGCGATATCAAGAAATAAAAAACATATCCCGTAGGTTTTTAATCTTGGCTTGACTTAAGCAGTTTTTACTTCAATACGCTTCGGCTGTGCTTCTTCAACCTTGGGCACATTTAAAGTCAAAATACCATTTTCGTAAGTAGCCTCAATGGCGTCTGCATCCACGTTAGTGGGGAAGCGCAGACGGCGGCCAAAGGAGCCGAACCAGCGTTCGCGAATATGGAAGTTTCCTTCTTGCTCTTCGTTATCATCCTGGACTTCGCCCTTAATGGTCAGGACATTATCCTCGAAGGTGATCTCCACCTCTTCGACATTGATGCCCGGTACAGAAGCCTTGACGACGTAGCCGCTGTCATTTTCGAGAACATCGACGGCCAAGCCCATATCGGTGTCAGTGTATCCATTCGGCCGTTCCCCGTAACGATTGAACTCATTCAGCCGGTTCATTGTATAGCTCGGATTCCAACGTATTACTTTCATCATTAAATTACCTCCGGACGGTTTGTTCAATTCCGTTTATCAGTTTTTGTTATGGCTGTTTATTCAGCCATGATTTATTTTCCGGCAGGTGCGTTAGAATCGAGTTGGAGGTATGTTAGAGGAACGTCAAAAACCTAAGGATTGAGTAGAAGCCCGGCCGTGTCACCGGAAGAAGTCGGCAGGCGTTGGCCGCTAAGCGGATCATAAAGCCCTACTTGTAAATGCAGCTCGGACAGATCGCTTTCCGGAGGTAGGGTAAGGGTGTGGGAGTCGGCGATGTATTCGCCCGGAGCCCAGCCGGTTGTCGGCCGTGTCCAGTTTGCCGGCTCGCCATCCGCCTGGGCGACGATTGCGCCCTGCTCATCGACCAGGTGCACAAAGACATGATAGGCGGTGGGGATTTCCTCCAGAGCCTGCCACACAAGTTCGACAGTTAGCTGGTCGCCGTCTTCTGAGATCGTATAACCGGTCAGTTGTGCTTCTTCTCCGAAGGGTATTGCTACGGCCGTATCTGATTCGGGAGGAACGAAAAGGCGGTTGGGCGCGGCTATGGTTAATTCGGCCAAAGGGACCTGCTCTTGAAGAACCAGGCGGTAAGTGCCGCTTTCCAAGGAAGCGGGCAGGTGTAATAAATGCTGTGTGCGCAGGCGCTGTCCCGTTTCCCAAGATGATATTTCGAAACTCTCACGAACGAGAGGCACCTGCCAGGTATGGACGACTTGGTCTTCAGCACTCAGCAGTTGAATTGTTAGGCTTTTCGGCTTCGGCCCATCCATACCCTCCCAAAAGAAGGTCAGCAGCAGTTGATCCCCCGGCGCGGCCTGTGACCGATCCTGGTTGAAGCCCAACAGCAGCAAACCATTGTCTTGCAGTGGTATCTCCAGTAGGTATTGTGGCTTGAAGGATGGCTCATCCTCAGGTGTTGTCACGTTAATCTGGCCAATCACAGCCGTCGGCCCGACAACCGTGCCGCTTTCGTCTACGAGAGTCACCGGTTGGAGGGTGTCGCGATCGAAAAGCGTCAGCACGATAGCATATTGGCCGGGCGGTGTACCGGGCAGTATCAGTACCTCACGGCTGTCCCAAGCCCACTGCCCAGGGAGCATTTCCCAGGTTGCCGGTCCATCTTCATAGAGACGTGGGCGGTAGGTTTCCTTATCGCTCCAGAGAAGCCCTTGAACATCAGCTATCCAGACATTCGATTGGTACGTATGTTGGGTCGGTGCCGTTATCCGCCAGGCCAGATCGATATCAAACGTATCACCGGAAGCGACTGTATCCCCGCTCAGATTATAGCCGGCAAACAGCAGTTCGGCCGCTTGCAAACTCGCCGGCGATTCGACAACCGGTTCCCCTGACCTGCGCAGCGGCGTTAATTCCTTATCAACCAGAAAGACTTTAAAAGCTGTTAGTCCTAGGCCAACCAACAAGAGACCGATCAGCAGAGATCGATCGGCACTCCGCGCTATTTTTGCGAGGGACAGAGAAGATTTCTCGATGTTTTTTGCGCGCCGAAAGCCGAGATAATAGACAGCTGTGACAATGCCCAAAAGAGCCAGGGTGCTCAGCAAAGTTAATGCCCAGCGTAAAGGTGTGAGCTCCCAGGTAATGCTGATCAAGTGTTCGCCCGCCGGCACGGGGAAGGTGATCAGGCCTTCTGGATCGCTGGGGGTAGTGGGGACCGGTTGGCCGTCTACCACAGCAGTCCAGCCTGGGAAGAAGAAACTCAAATAGCGCGCTGTAAATCTTTCGGGGGTGTTGAGTGTTATGGTCGCCCCGAAGCCATCGTAGACAACATCGGCCGTCGCACCTTCAGGAAGAGCCGAGAGATCGAAACGCTGCGGCGTACGTCCCGCATGGTAATCTTCTTCCAACGGCGATCCCTGCGGCCGTTTCTGTACCGTGCGTGGGAAGTAGCTGCCTTCGGGATCAATGCCCACCAGGCCCGTGGCTGCCTCATATTCATGGACGTCGACTATCGTGGGGAAGGGATCCTCTTCGCAGGCGCGCGGGTATAGGGCGGGTATGGCTTCCAGGATCAGCAGGGCGATCGCCGCCACGGCAGCCAAATTGAAGATGAGATTTCTTCGCTTTTCACCGGCAGAAGCCGGCGGGGTCATGAAAGGCATGCCGGCCAGAAAAGCGACCGGCAGGGCGGCACGGCCGATAAAACGCCAGGGAAACTGTACGAAATCAATCAGAGGCAGATTTTCCCACAAGGGCAGCGATAGGGGCAGGGCCATGATGATAAAAAGGGCCGTGGCGAGAACCATCAATATCACATGCCAGCGCTGTTCCTTATTCATCCAACCTTTCCACAACGGAGTCGCAGCGCCACCCAGGGCTAGAATGAGTGGAATCCATCCCAGACGGATGGGTAAAGGAGGATTGACCAGGTTAGGATCTTCGGCGGTCGTGGGGGCCAGGATTTCAGCCAGGGTGGCGAAGTTATAGTGAAAGTCATTGTTACGAGTCACTGTTGATTGGCTGAGTGTCACCTGGTCCATCTCCAGCAGGGCTCCGCCGGTGTAAAAAAATGTCAAGCCCAACCCCAATCCAAATAACAGCGCCAGACGGCCGAGAAGCGGTTTCCAAGAAAGTTGGTTGATCAGGCCGATGGCCAGCAGGTAAACAAGCAGCGTGAGCGCAAATATCAGCGTTGAAATATTGTGGCTGAGCGACAGGAGTGCCAACCCCAGGACAGAAAGTAGAAAAGGTACGGCCGTGCCTTTGATCATCCAACGACGGCCCATCCACAGCAAGAAAGGGAAAAGTGGCAGAGCCATGCTCTCCGGAGCATTGCCACGAACCAGGGCATCAAGCAAAAGATAAGGGGCGGCCATATAGGCCGCCGCGGAGACGAATCCCACCCGCACACCGGCGATGTCCCGCACCCATAAGAACATAAACCAACCGGCAACAAGAATCGTTAAAGCATAAAAAAGATTGGAGGCGGCAGCCAGGGGAAGTCCCATTAAATGGGGCAGGAGAATGGCATAGAGCGGCCCTGGCTCACGATAGACGAAGAAGGGGTAGCCATAGCCGAAGGCCAGGTCGGGCACCCAGCGTGAGAAATAGATACCATTTTCCCAGGCATAGCGAAGTGCCGCGATCCGATGAACGTGCAGGTGCCCGTCATGGGTGCAGGGCACAGAGGTCCACATCATCAAGGGCGTTATTAAGGGAATGCCCAGCAAGGTGACAAGCAAGAGTTGTCCCAGGGATGATAGTGTGTCGCGCCGCTTAGTCATCTGCCGTTTCCTCAAGCGTTGGAGCCTCTGGGCGAGACCTTAATAATTGAGGATCAATAACTCATTAATAGGACCCCGTTTTTCGACGCTGCGATTGATCCGCCGTCGAGCCTGCACCCGTTCGATACGGAATCCTGCATAGGCTTCTTCCAGAAAATCATCAGCAGGATCGGTGTTCTTGGGGTCGGAATTGCTAAGAATCAGGCAGGCACCCTGATGATGCAGCCGGCGATAGAATTCCGCTAATTCTAGCTGCTGGTTGTCGTCGAAACTATGCGGCGAATAGGCGGTGAAATTAGAAGTGGTACTGATCGGCCGGTAAGGGGGATCGAAATAAACCAGCGTGGCTTTACCTACGACGCGCGCGCAGTCGCTGTAATGACCGTAATGAATTTCCGCCCGCTGCAAAATTTCGCTTACTACCCGCAGGTTCGGGCCATCGCAGATTGTCGGGTTCTTGTAACGGCCGAAAGGCACATTATATTCCCCACGGGAATTGACCCGAAAGAGTCCGTTGTAACAGGTCCGGTTTAAAAAAATTAACTGTGCCGTCCGCCTGACCCAGGCTTCCTGGAAGGTGTTGTAGGTAATCAATGCCTTGCTCTTGTTGTAGATATCCCGCTGCCGGTAATAAAAAGCTTTACGCTGCGCTTCATCGAGAGGCAAATAAAGATCTTCGATCTCTGCCAGTTCGGCAATTAAGGCTTCAACATCTTCCTGGATGGTGCGATAGGCCAGAATTAGTTCAGGGTTGATATCGGCAATGAACAATTCTTTAACAGGATAGTTCTGGACGATATGGAAGAAGACTGCGCCGCTGCCGACGAATGGTTCAACGTAGCGCTGTAAAGCACCGAGTTCCAGTGCTGGGGGAAGATAACTATCTATTTGTGAGAGCAACTGGCGTTTGCCGCCGGCCCATTTCAAAAACGGCCGCGCAATCTTGCGCCCTTTTCTGGTTCGCAACTGGGTCATTGACTAGCCCTCATACTCCCACGTTATCGCTGCGTCTTTCAAGAAGAAGGGTATTTCGCCACCTGCCTTCATGATTGGCTATACGCTCGCGGTAACCAACCTGGCAAAAACCGCATGAGTGAAACAGATGGGTACTGCTTGTGTTTTCAGGAAATACGGAGGCTTGCAGCGTCCAGATTCCGGCCTCTTCGGATGCCTCAATGAGCGTTTCTAATAACAACTGCCCTACACCCTGGCCACGGTTTGCTTTTGCAATGTAAATGCCGACTTCGGCTACGCCGGCGTAAACGGTTCTACAAGAAACGGGGTTTAATGCGGCCCAACCAATGACCTGATCTTCGAGGCGAGCAACCAGGCGACAGTCTGTACGCTTGGCGGCGTTCCACTCTGACCAGGATGGCACGGCCGTTTCAAACGTTGCCTGTTTTGTCTCAATCCCTTCCTCGTAAATGGTACGAACGGCCGGCCAGTCTTCAGGCGTCATCTCTGTGATAAGCAGTCCTACAGTCACCTAGAGATACCCGAGACCGCGAAGCCGATCTTCTACCTGGGCTGCCTCGTCCAGGCTGAAATCTTGTTCGGGGGCAATTCCCTCTTGCGGATCCTGATCGTCAAAAGTCACCGGTTGTGGTTCTTCATATATTTCGGTCAAGACACGGCCGTCCATAATGTGGGGAACGGCTTCGCCGAGAAGGTGCATGATGGTTGGCGCCAGGTCGCTGATATGATTGGCGGGAAGTTGGACCCCCGTCTTGATTCCAGGTCCCTGGACCAGGAATATGCCCTCGCTGCGATGGCAACCGGAATCTCCTCTAATCTGCAAGGTGATGATCTTACCTTCAGTAGCGAAGAGTGGGCAGGCGATCATATTGTAATCATCCAGAACCAGGTGGAGGTCCGGACCTCTTTTCGCATAAGGCCCATGGTAAACGTCCTCTCCGAGGTAAACGCGGCTGAGAATGGACCGGCCGTTTTTATCCTTTAGTTCCACCAAGGTGTCGATAACCTGCTGGAGGGTTTTTTCGTAATTCTCCGGCTGCACAATGCCGTGCGGGTCACGGCCCGCGAGGTTCAGATAAACCTGGCCGACGTGCCCCATACTATAGGCCACCGTACGTTCCCAGTCCACGCTGTCGAAGCTTAAGAAACGGCCGATGACGCCATTTCGTGTTTTCTTGGATACGCGTGCTGTCAAATTCTGTAAGCCCACGGCGACGATCATCTGGTAAGCTGCCGAGGGTGTAATGCCCCAGTGGAAAGCGAGGGCTTTCAACTGTGTCCAGACATCCTTTTTGAGCTTCATCAGTCCCTTTTCCATGAAGAATACGTTGAGGTTGACCATATTCTGCAAAGCGCCAAAACCATGATCGGACATGACGATGGTCGAGGCGTCAGGAGGAAGCATGGCCATCAATCGGCCGATATAGTCATCTACAAGCTTGTAACCCTCCCGGATGGCATGTTCGAAGGGACTTGGCTCATAACGGGGATGGTCATGATCCATAAAGCGCCACAAGGCATGTTTCATGACGTCCATGGCCAAAAAATGCACCATCATCACGTCTGGTTTTTCATGAGCCATCAAATGCTGCGCCCATTTGCCGCGCTTGTTGATTAGATCATAGAGATCGTCTACGAACTCTTGCTCTATGCCTGGGCGGTATTGTACGTTTGGGGCGACGCGATATTCACCAAGTACGCCTTCGTAACGCTGTATCAAATCGGCCGGTTCACTGATTTTGCCTGTTTTTGGGCTTAGTAAACCGCCGATCATGAAGCCGTTTATCGGCCTTGGTGGATAAGTAACGGGGACGTTCATGACTCCCACGCGATAACCGGCTTCCGACAGCCGCTGCCATATTGTGGGCTGGCGTATGCGCGTGGCATTAACCAGGGTGAAATTTTCACCATGCGGTTGAATAAAATCAAAGACGCCGTGTTTACCGGGATTGCAACCGGTCATAAATGTCGGCCAGGCCGGACTGGTTACAGGGGGGAGAGTGGATAGAAGGTCACCATGCACGCCGTTCTGCATAATACGCGCAAGGTTGGGTAAATGACCTTCCTGTGCCCAGGGCCGGATCAGGTCAAAAGTTGCGCCGTCAAAGCCGATAATCAAAAGTTTCATAGTGCTAGGCCATTTGTGTATTGGGCTCTTCCTCGTTGTTGGACACATAATCGCGAATACGGTAAACGCGCTTGCCCTGAGATTCGTAATAAGTGCGCACGATTATTTCAGCCAGCAGGCCCATGGCCACAAAAAGCACGCCAAGGATGATCAGTAAAACCCCCAGCAATAACATAGGCCGGTCGCCAATTTTATAAGTATGAAAGCCTTCCCAACCACCGCTTAAACCAGCCCAAACTTTGCTGGCCCCAAGGAAAAAGAGGATGACGGCGCCGGCCAGACCCAATGGAATGCCCACGTTGCCGAAGAGATGCATCGGCCGATCGCTGTATTTCTGCAAGAAGAGAATTGTAAAAAGATCGACGATTACACGGAAGGTACGCGAAATGCCATATTTTGAATGTCCGGCGACTCGCGGTCTGTGATTAACCGGCACTTCCGCCAGTTGAAATCCGTTGAAGGAGCATAGTTCGGGGATGAAACGATGCATCTCACCGTATAAGTTCAGTTCCTGCACAACCTCATTGCGGAATAGACGTAAAGAGCAGCCGCGGTCGTGCAGGTAAACGCCGGTGGTCGTGGCAATGAGCCAGTTGGCGATCTTCGATGGCACTTTGCGCATCAGCAAAGGATCCTGGCGGTTTTCACGCCAGCCATTTACGACATCACAATCTTCTTCTTCAATACGAGCGATCAGCTTGGGAATGTCGGCAGGATCATTTTGCCTGTCAGCATCCATCGTGACCACGTATCTTCCGCGCGCAAAGTCGAAACCGGCGGCGAAAGCGGCCGTTTGGCCATAGTTACGGCGGAAGCGAATGATAACGATGTGTTCGTTGTCCTCGCGCAGTGATTCCAATAGCTCAAAACTACTGTCGCTGCTGCCATCATCAACAAAGATGGCTTCGTAACTGAGATCTTTACCATCCAAGGCCGCAGAGATTTCATCGAGCAGAACACTCAGATTTTCGACTTCGTTGTAAACCGGGATGACCAGACTTAAATCCATGATTTTTTAGCCATTTAAGTGCCAGGCAGTTTCGTAAGTGAAGCGGCAGCGCCTGTTGTTTATTAGGCTTTTCATGCAACATACCCTAAATCACGTAATTTTTCCAATACTAACGCTTCTTCGTCTTCTTTGACACCGCCGTCGAGTGCTTTGTCCGTCAAATCAATATCTTTATATTGGATAGGATTCGCCTGGCTAAATGTTTCTTCGAAGGCTTCGCTCAGCACACGGCCGTCCATGTAGCTGGGAACGGGCAACCCCATGTAATAGAGGATTGTCGGTGCCAGATCCAGCAGACTTGCCTCCGCCATTTCCAGGTTCTTTTTGACACCGAGACCCCGCAAACCGGTGATACCCACCATGTGATGGTGTCCCGTCTGGCCTGTGCTGGGCTCGATAATCTTGTTCGAACCAAAGTCAGCATGACCGAAAGAGACGTATTTGGCGCGGTCGGTGTGCAAAACCAGATCAGGTAAACGCTGCGCACTCACGCCGTGGAAAACTTCCTCGCGTTTATATACGGTTGGGACAACCTGGCTGCCATCTTCAGGATCGCGCAGCGCTTTGGCGGCTTCGGAGATCTCGTCACGAAGGGCTTCATATTCTTCAGGTGTGACATTGCCCTGCGCTCTTTGCCCGCTGACGTTCAAGTAAACCTGGCCAAAATTGCCCACGGAAAAAGCTTTGGTGCGCGCCCAGTCCACATCATTGAAAGACAAAAATAGCCGGCGCAGCATGCCGCCACCGCGCCCTCGTTTGACATTCTTGCGCATGCCGCCCATTCGCAAGATCGTGATCCATTTGAGGGCGTTTATAGGCGTGACACCCATCTTGAATGCCAGTCGTTTTGCCTGGCTTAGTGGTGTGCGTTTGAACTGCAGCCAACCTTGTTCAACCAGCCAATTGTTGATATGGAAAAACTTATGGAAAGGCCCGAAGCCGTGATCGGAAAGCGTGACAACCAGGACATCATCCGGCAGCAAATCCAACATTTCTCCTAAAAGACGATCGACCGTTTCATAGTAGTCCAGGATTTCTGGTACGACCCGTTCGGCCATTTGCGCATCATATAAGGGATGGGTTTCATCCAGTAGATGCCACACCTCATGCTGTAAATTATCGGTCGTTTCGAAAACGTACAGGAATAAATCCCAGGGGTGGTTTTGGATCAGGTGCTTGACCGCCCGGGCACGATCGATTTCCATTTGCTTGACCGCGCGCACGAAAATGGCCGGATCTTGACCACGTCCCTTTTCCGACATATGCAGCGGAAAAGGACCGGCGGCTTCTGTTAATTCCGCTTTGAGCGCCGGCGGATACGTGTAATCGCTTTCCTGGCTGGGGGTGAGGAAGGAACAGAGCATGAAACCGTCCAGCGGCTGCGGGGGGTAAGTCATGGGCATGCTCACAACGCCTACCTGGCCACCGGCCGCGTTTACGAGATCCCATAGAGCAGGGACCGCCCGTGTCCGGCCGTTGGTGATTTGGATGTCATAGCCATCTTGGACAGGATAGGTGAAATCGACCAGGCCGTGCTGCCCAGGATTGGTGCCTGTGCTAAAGGATGCCCAGGCCGAGGCGGATACCGGGGGAATGGTGGAACGCAGTTTTCCATAAGCCCCTCCGTGCAGCAGCCGCGCCAGATTGGGCATGCGCCCTTCGTCCAGCCAGGGTTGGAGCAGATCAAAGGTCACTCCGTCCAGGCCTAAAACGGCAACTTTGCGTTTGATTGTTGGTGAACTATTCATATTGTTTTTCAGGAACGTCGCTTCCAGACATTATCGGCTTGAGGCGAACGCAAAAGATGTGAAACGCTCGACCAGGCATACATCAACCCGCCAACAAGGCCGGCTCCGAAGCGCAGGAAATAAAATGCCAGAGACATGGCCACAGCTGCTTCCGGCGCCACGCCAATCGGGACAAAGAGGAAGAGATAGGCGCCCTCTCGCAGTCCAAGACCGTTGAAAGTAAACGGTAGAAGGTTGATCAAGGCGATTATGGGGACGTACAGAGGGAAAATCGAAATGGGTACCGGAACATCCAGCGCGCGGGCGATGCAGTATTGGACGAGAATTAAGATGATCGTGAAGGGTAGACTGATAACAAGTGAGCGCAGCAGCACCGGCCAGGGATAGCGTTTGACCGTATCCGCCAATTCAAGAAATTTATTGTAGAAGGGCATAGTGGCCATGAACGGAAAATGATCTTTGATGAAATCAAAAGGGTTGGTCCAGCGCAGGAGCAGGAAACCGACCGGTATGCCGACGCTAAAAAGAACAATGGTCAGCCAGATTGTATAGGGAAGGTCGACGCCTTGCGTATGTTCAATTGTGTGCCAGGCGAGTGCGGCCAAAGCGATCAGAGATGAGCCTAATAAGCCGGTGACGCGATCCATGACCACAGAACTGAGGGCATCCGTGCCACGGCCGTACTGCTGGCGCAAGCTCACGACTTTAACGACATCCCCACCAAAACCGGTAGGAATGAAATTGTTGGCGAAGAAGCCGACGAAATAGAGATACACCATACGGCCGAAAGAAGGACTCTCGTTGAGCGAGTGGTAAAGAATATACCAGCGATAGGCGCGAATCACGATGTTTGTCAGGAAGAGCAGGAAGGCGGGAATATACCAGGCCAGATTGAGACGGGACAAGACCTCGGCAACTTCTTGCAGGCCAACTTTATTGAGTAAAAATGCCAATAAAATCAGGCTGAGAAGCACCTGTAAGATTCCGCGCAATTTCTTGTTCTTCAGCATAACTGACGGATTATAACATATGTGGCAAACGCAAGAAGTGTGGCTTCTCGACGACTTATCTACCACGCCTGTCTGCTCGAGTTTGAAACTGCTTTTTGGCCATCATAAATGCTTACTAAATTTTTAACCCCTGTTTTATTTATCATGACTATTTGCTGAATTTCGTAGGCCCGTTATACTAGAAAGGTTAAGAGGCTAATAGAAAATATCATATACCCTTTTCGAATACTGCAAAAGGGTGTGTTGATACCCACGAAAAGACACAATAGCGGAAAAATCAAGGAGCTCGTTGGCCATAAAAACCAAAAAATTCCCACCCCAAAGCCGTACGGGCAATGAGCTTGCTAACTGATTGAAGCTAGTTGGAAATAATAGGCGGGCTAAAACACAAAATTTCGAACGGCAAGCCTGCCCAATAATCGTTTTGTCAATTTTAGTTTAAGTGCTTTGCAGCCGATGTGCTCAAAGCTTGCGTTAATCATTTGTCTTGCACCGAGGAGGTGATGCGAAGAGAAATTTTCGGCAAATCTAAGTAAATTGTAAATATAATATAAGAATATCGTAAGTCTTACTGCGCTCTTGGAGAAGAAATAAAAAATGAAAAAGAAATTAGGTTTAGTCATATTCATGTTGATTTTTGCCCTGGCAATGGTTGCTTGTGGTGGTGCCCCCGCACAGGCTCCTGCTGAAGAAGCTGCCCCCGCTGAAGAAGCTGCGCCGGCAGAGGAAGAAGTTGCTACCGAAGCTCCAGCCGAAGAAGTTGCCACCGAAGCACCGGCTGAAGAAGTTGCAACTGAAGAACCTGGCCAAACCGAAGGCGCCGCACCGGCTGCACAGGCTTCCGGTGAAGGGGCAACTCTTAATACAGTTGTCGATCGTGGCGTGCTCAAGTGTGGTGGAAACCAGGCGGTGCCTGGTTTTGGTTACATCAACCCCGATACGAATGAATTTGAAGGCTTTGATATTGATTATTGCCGCGCCGTAGCCACGGCCGTTTTGGGTGATCCCACGGCCTTTGAAATTCGGCCGTTGACCGCCAACGAGCGTTTCCCGGTGCTGCAGTCTGGTGAAATTGACGTCCTTATCCGTAACACGACTTGGACCCTGACTCGCGATACGCAGTTGGGCGCTGACTTCCAGCCCACCACCTTCTACGATGGGCAGGGTATGATGGTGCGCAAAGACAGCGGCATCACCGATTTGGAAGGTCTGGAAGGCGGTACAGTCTGTGTGCAGTCCGGTACAACTACGGAACGCAACCTGGCTGATGTCTTCCGCGCACGCGGAATCGATTTTGAAGCGGTCGTTTTTGACGATGCCGACAAGACCCGCGAAGCCTATGATGGTGGTCAATGTGACGGTTTCACGACCGATAAGTCAGGTCTTGCTTCACAACTGATCCTGCTCGCCGCGCCGGAAGATCACGTTATCCTGGAAGAGACGATGTCTAAGGAGCCTCTTGGTCCATTGACCCGCCATGGGGACAACAACTGGGGCGATATCGTCATGTGGACTGTCAACTGTACCTTCCAGGCTGAGGAGTCCGGCATCAACTCGCAGAACGTGGATGATTTCCTCGGCAGTGACGATCCGACGATCCAGAACTTGTTAGGTGAGACTGGCGAATTGGGTTCGTTGATGGGCCTGCCCAATGACTGGTGCTACCAGGTTATTAAGCAGGTCGGTAACTACGCCGAGATTTATGATCGCAACCTTGGTCCAGACACGCCTTTCAACCTCCCGCGTGGTTTGAACTTGCAATGGACGGACGGTGGTTTGCTCTACTCACCGCCTTTCCGTTAAGTCGGTGACGTAATTAGTTTATTAGCATGATCGGTGCAGTCCGGCCGTCCGCCGGACTACACCGACCTTAACACAGGGAGGGACCTATGGCTGAACTGAGTCCCCAAATGCAGCAGCCGGAAGAAGAACGAATACCATTCTGGCGAGATGTTCGCGTAATTGGTGTCCTGGCGCAGATTGCCTTCGTGATCCTGGTCTTGTTGGGAGCTCGCTGGATCTTGGGCAATGTTAGTGACAATGTCGGTGCATTGGGCACATTTCGCTGTGCAGATGGCACTGAAAGCTTCATCTGCGGCTTCAATTTTTTGCCGATTGAGTCTCAGTTTGAAATCTCTGAATCCGTCATTCAATACGACCCCAGTGATTCATATGCACGGGCGCTGATGGTCGGTGCATTGAATACGGTCAAGGTTTCTGTTTTTGGCATCATCTTCGCTACCATTCTAGGCACAGTCGCCGGTATCGCTAGGTTGTCTGATAACTGGCTGGTCAATAATCTGGCCAAGTGGTACGTAGATTTTTTCCGCAACACGCCGCTTCTCTTGCAGTTATTTTTTATATATTTTGGTGTTATTCTCTTATTTCCACCAATTAGGGATGCCATTCAACCCTTCGGACTCCCTATATTCTTCAGCCAGCGAGGATTTAATTTACCCGGTCCCGTATTCATGCCATCATCTGCCCTCTGGCTTGCTTTTATTATTCTAGGTTTGATTCAGGCGCAGGTTGTATGGCTGATCCTTGGCAAACGGGAAGAACAAAGTGGAAAAGCAAGCAACCGCGGCTGGTGGTCCTTCCTCGCTTTCCTGGTCGTAATTGGGCTGGGTTGGTTTGTCAGCGGGCGAACTGTTGGTAACCAGGGCATTATGGTGCCGAAAGCAGCTCGCGTTCAGACACTGGAAGACCTTGGGGCCATGGTCGAAAAGCGATTGTCCATCGATGACCTTGCTGATATTAATGCTTCTCTGGCAAGCGGTGCATTGACTCAAGAAGAGTTAGATGACGCCTCTCTCAAGCTCTGCACCGTGAAAGAAGATCCTGCTGAGGTCAACCTTACATCGCAATTACGGCGTGCCCATATTCCTTATGATGTTGATAGAAGTGATCGCATTGACCAGGCAACCTCGGCCTATGCTGAAGGGGAGTGTGAGATCCTGGTGGCCAACCGCACAACGCTCGGCGCGGAACGTAACAGTCTGGAAAATGGTGCAAATCATTTTATTGTTCCTGTGGCTGAGACTCCAGTGCGCTTGTCTATTCCGCGTATCGAAGGGTTAAACTTTGTGGGCGGCATCAAGATGACGCCCAGTTTCGCTGCTTTGCTAATCGGCCTGGTGTTATTTACGGGTGCCTATATCGCCGAAATTGTCCGTGCCGGCATTCAATCGGTATCCAAAGGACAATCCGAAGCTGCTTACGCACTTGGTTTGAATGAATCTCAGCGCCTGCGACTAGTTGTTTTGCCGCAGGCTTTACGCGTGATTATTCCGCCGTTAACCAGCCAATATCTCAATCTGGCTAAAAATTCATCGCTGGCTATCGCAGTTGGTTTTGCCGACCTTTTTGCTGTTGCTTATGTAACCCTCAACCAGACCGGCCGATCGATCCATGTTTTTATTATCATCATGGTGGCCTATCTGACAATCAGCTTGTTCATTTCCGCCTTGTTGAACTGGTATAACAAGCGCATTACCTTTGTGGAGCGATAAAATTATGACTGCCTGGTATCAAAATCTTCAAACTAAGGTCATGCCAGAACGTGAGATCCATTTCGACTTCTCACAGTTCGTGAATGAAAACATCACCCGCAGCTGGGCCTTAACTTTATGGTTGATCATTCTCACCTACCTGACCTTCCAGGTGACATTCCAGCAGTTTAGTGAATCACCCATCGTTACGGCTTTCGTGGTCGTTCTGTGGTTGGTGACTGTAGCCATTACTGTGTTTAATGAAATAACGCGCCATCACAACTCTTGGACCTTTTGGCTGAAAAATAATCTGTATAGTTCCATAACTAATGTAGAACTCAGCTTGCTCCTCGTTTTACTGATCATCGCTGCTGTTCGGGGATTTTTTGGTTACGCGATTACGCGGGCTAGCTTTACACCCGATCCGGAAGCGGCGGCTGCAAACCTGGCGCAATTTGAACAACCAGGGGCTAATTGGGGCGCAGTACTCGATAACATGCGCAACCTGATGGTTTTTCGCTACCCGCACGATGAGACCTGGCGGATCTGGGCCACCGTGATTTATGTGGGAATATTGTTGATCGTTTCGGCCGTTATTTTCTCTCAGGAACGTTTTCGGGGGACATGGACTAGGCGTATACTGACCATCATATGGGTTCTGACGCCACTTATCACCTTTGGTCTTCTCCTGGGTGTTGGCCGTCCCAGCGGCGTCATGAATCCAGATGTTGTCTGGGGAGGCCTGCTGCTCACCCTCATCATCGCCGTTTTCGCTATTGTGGCTTCTTTTCCGCTAGGCGTACTTTTGGCTTTGGGCAGACGCAGCAAGATTCCTGGTGTTCCTGCCTGGTTGACTTATGGCGTTGCTATTTTATTGACAGCTTACTTTTTATATACCGCTACATTGCCCCAATTAGAAAAGGATACGGATTTCTGGCGGCAGATAATATCCTTTTGGCCCTTGATAATCTTATTTATTGCCATTGCCTTTCAAAGGACCTTTAACGGAAACGTAGTTGCTGCCTTTTCAACGCTGTATATCGAAGTAATTCGTGGTGTCCCTTTGATTACGGTTCTCTTCATGTCCATCATACTCTTTCCCATTCTACTACCAAAGGGAACAGAAGTGCTGAGCACATGGCGAGTTATGGTTGCAGCGGCAATGTTTGCTGCTGCTTATCTCGCCGAGAATGTGCGCGGTGGCTTGCAAGCCATCCCCAAGGGACAGTATGAAGCAGCCGATGCGCTGGGCCTTAAAACCTTTCGCAAGTACTGGCTGATCATTTTACCCCAGGCTATTCGTGTGGTTATCCCGGCTATTGTGGGACAGTTTACAGGACTTTTCAAAGATACAACTTTGATTGCCATCGTGGGGCTTATTGAACTCTTGGGTGTTGCCAATCTAATCTCTGCGCAACCGGATTGGCTGGGTGTGCGACGTGAGCCCTATATCTTCTTAATGGTAATTTATTTCGTCGGCAGTTGGATTATGGTCAGTTCAAGTCGACGTATGGAACGAAATTTAGGCGTCGGTGAACGCTAGCATTAACGAGCATAGTTGTGCCTGATTGGGAGATTGAGAAATGACAGAAATGACAGAAATGACAGAAAATGTAATGAATAATGAAGTGGATTTGCTACCCGCTGAAGATGTCATCATCTGCAATAATGTGCACAAGTGGTATGGTGATTTTGAAGCATTAAGAGGCATCAGTCTCACTGTTAAGAAAGGGGAAGTGATCGTGATCCTTGGGCCATCCGGTTCGGGTAAATCCACTTTCATTCGCTGTATTAACCGCTTGGAGGAACACCAAGAGGGTACGATTGTTGTTAATGGGACGCTGCTCAATTACGACGTGCGCAATATCGCCGAGATCCGTCGGGAAGTAGGCATGGTCTTCCAGCAGTTTAACCTCTTCCCCCACTTGACTGTCATGGAAAATGTCACGCTGGCACCCATTCATGTGCGCAAGTGGTCGCGTGACCATGCCGAGGAAGCGGCGATGAAATGGCTCACGCGAGTAGGTATCCCGGAACAGGCGGAAAAATATCCCGGACAGCTTTCCGGCGGCCAGCAGCAGCGCGTGGCTATTGCCAGAGCGCTGACAATGGAGCCGGAGATTATGCTTTTCGATGAACCGACATCGGCGCTCGATCCGGAAATGATATCCGAGGTTTTGGACGTGATGCGTGACCTGGCTAAGTCAGGATATACCATCCTCGCTGTGACGCATGAAATGGGTTTCGCACGTACGGTAGCCGACCGCATTATCTTTATGGATTATGGAAAAATCGTAGAAGAAAACACGCCTAATGAATTCTTTAACAATCCGCGGCATGAACGGACAAAGTTATTCCTCTCTCAGATTTTGGCGCATTAACTCATAGGCTGCCTTACAACCAACGGCCGTCTCCCATTTCCGAGGCGGCCGTTTTTTCTTTTTTTACTCCCTAAACCAGGAAAATTTCTGCCCTTCTTGAGCCGCTTGTTGTGGGGTAAGCTCCCCTTGCACCACTGCGCGAATGGTTGGCCAGCTAAAAATGGCCCGCTCATCCAGGTGTACCGGCCGGGCAAATGGAAAGGCGGCGCGCATAGGTTCCGTCAATTCGCGCGGCAGCCTGGTCCAAAAATTCGTTTCCTGACTGACAGAAGACCGTGCGGGAACCAGCCGGTAGTGCGGCATCGGTGGCCAACTGCTCAAGAATTTAAGCCACTGCCATGTGGCCAGCGGCCGTTCGCTATCCTGGCTGATAAAACTTCCCATCACCCACAGAGGCGTATTGCTGTCAAACTGATCCGAGCCGGGAAAAGGGACGATACCCATGGGGAACATAGCCGTTCGATGTTCGTAATAAAGCGGCTCATCGACCCAAATCGCCGTTTTGAACAAGGAATTGATCAGTAGACGTTCTCGCTTTTCCCTGGGTAAGACACTGGCATCAGGTATCACCTTTTCTTCACCGGTCAGGCGAATATACCAGTCTAATGCCGCGGCGATATCCTCATCCTGCAGAGAGAGAGGGCATGGGCGGCTTTCAAAAACAGGACATTGGTTCTGATTATGAAAGGCGAAGGCATACAAGATGTTGAACGACTGATCCAGAAGACCCCAGGTTAGCAGATCTCCGGTTAAAATCTGCGCGCCCACCAAATTGGCTGCATCTTCTTCCATTTCCGACCATGTCCAGCCGATTAACGGCTCTTCTTGCTCAATAGATTGGAATGCGCTTCGATGATAATAGATCAAAGGTATTCGTGCTGCCTGCGGCATCATCCACAGATGTTCTTGCCAGACAGCGCCCTGCCATATTTGCTCATAGAAATCCGCGTGATCAAAATCAGGATCGCTTTGCATGAAGGGAGTGAGGTCAACGACCCGGCCTGCGGCAATCATTTCGATCGTGGGGGTAAAGGCTGCACCATCGTAGGCTAACAGTTCCTGCGGTTGGGGAGGTAAAGACTCGATAGTGACGAGCTCAACCTGGATGTCCGGATTTTCAGCCATAAATATTTCTGCAGCCGCCTCGTAATCAATACGCTGGAAATAACATGGTTCCACATCACAAAAAGGATCCGACGGCACGGCAAAGCGAATGGTCGTCGGGGTCAGGTAATCTGTCAGGTACTGTTCCAATAGTTGCCAGAAACGATCCGACGGCCGTCCCGCCTCATCGAGGCCCAATAACCGCGGTGAGGATAATTGAATGTGGCCTGGTTCGGCCGTGGGTACATATCCGGAGCCTATTTTCAGGGTCAGCGGAAGTTTCCTTTCTTGGCAGGAAGCGCTGCATAAATTCTTAATCTCATCGGCCGCAAAGTTGGCGATCTCGCCGGCCCACAACTCGTCTCGTTCCAGATACGCAAGCTGCCCCCACGATGTTTTAAGCTGCTTTTCCGCGCCCCAATAAACAGGGTCAGAGGCTGTCTGTTGGATTCGATTACCCTCGTGGGAGAAAAAGAGCACGCGCTGGTATGCCTGCCCATTTTCCTCCCATACTGTATTGGCATGAAGCAGTGTGCCGCTTTGCTCAATATTCGAGATTGTCGGTCGAGCCCGGAAGAAATCAAGAGTTGAGGCAGTAAGTTGGGCCGCGAACATCTCCGGGCCGGGTTCTTGAAGGGCAAAAAAGATTTCGCCATCGCCATCCAGCACTGCGGCGCTCATCATATCCAAGGTAGACTGGGCTGCCTCGACCAGCATTTGGGTGTATCTTTCTTCCCGGCGGTGCAGAAATGCCCAGCCGCCGACGATGAAGATTGTAATGAATGCGGCCGTTATTCCGAAGTTCCTCAAAGGGGAGAGAGACCGGCGGAAAGAATGGGAGGACGGCCGCTCGTCCTTGGATTCGTCAAACTGCCAGTCGAATTGGTCATCCATCTCTGATCGTTCCTGCTCTCTGCCGGCTACAATACAGCTGTTGATCTAAAGGCTAAAATATAACGAGAAATGATTCTGATTTCTGGCTCCTATTTACATGATAAAAACCCTGATGATCTCTGTCAAGATTGATTAATCTCCATCAACAAAAAAGCCCATCAGCCTGTCGGTCAAACCGAGATGCTGATGGGCTGAACCGCTGACAAGCTTCTTAGATCTCGCCCGCGATTTTTGCTAGCCGTTCAACGGCGCGTTCCAGTTCGCTCGGCGCGGTAGCGATTGAAAAGCGAACGTGCCCTTCGCCGCTGCTGCCGAAGGCGATACCAGGCGTCGCGGCAATGCCCGCTTTCTCTAAAAGGGCATCCGCCAGTTCCAGGCTGTTCTTTTCGCTGTTAGGGAAACTAGGGAAAAGGTAAAAAGCGCCTTCGATGGAACGGCACGATATACCGTCAATCTCATTTAAAGCCGGCACCATAAAATCACGCCGCGCTTTATAGGATTCGCGCATTTCAGCCACACAATCCTGTGGGCCGTTCAGCGCGGCTACGGCCGCATGCATAGTGAAGTTGGCTGCCGCGGAGACGGTCTGGCTGTTCAATCGCGCGGCTAGTTTAAGGATTGGCGTCGGTCCGGCGATCCAGCCCAGCCGCCAACCGGTCATGGCATAGGCCTTTGAAAGACCATTGATCGTAATCGTACGCTCGGCCATCCCTGGCTGTCCGGCCAAAGCGATATGCGGCCGGTCGTCGAAAATGAGCTTTTCGTACATTTCGTCGGTGATGACATAGAGGTCGGACTCCGTGGCTACTTCGACGATAGCGTCCACCTCTTCCTGGGTCAGGACACGCCCGGTTGGGTTGTTGGGGGAGTTGACCATGATCGCCTGGGTCTTCTCGCTAACCTTCTCGCGCAGCAGGTCGGCCGTAATGCGGAAATTGTCTGCGCTGGGCAGGCTGACCGGGACCGGTACACCGCCGGCAAGCGTGATCATCGGCGGATAAGAGACCCAGACCGGTTCAAGATAAAGGACTTCATCCCCTGGATCGACGAGTGCTTGTAATGCAAGGTTGAGCGCCCACTTGCCCCCAGGTGTAACGACCACATCAGTTTTAGGATTAATCGTTACATTGTTTTCCCGTTCCATCTTGGCTGCAATTGCTTCCAGGAGAGGGACAATGCCCTTCATAGGTCCTGGATAATGTGTGGCTCCATTTTCAATAGCCGCGAAGGCAGCGGCGGTGATGTGATCAGGTGTGTCAAAGTCTGGGTCTCCCCCAGCCAGGGCAATAACATCCTCACCGGCTGCCTTTAAGGCATTCGCCTTATCATTAACGGCCAGGGTCACAGATGTGGGGATACTGGATGCTAAGCTGGATAATTTTTTCATGACTTTCTCCTCTAAGATAGTTTGTAATGACCTTTTCGGCCGTCAGATGACCAAGGTCGTTTACTACGAGGGGCCATTTCGTTCATCGTGATGCTCCGGAGAGAGTTTCTTTTCCGCAGGTCATGGACAAGATGATGTACGAAGTTGACCGCCGGGCAACTAGCCTAGTATTCTACAAATAGCCTTACTTGTTGTCTATAGTTATAGCGCAACAATTGGGAACGATAGTTTTGGCAATAAAGAACAGGAGGCTTTGGTTTTGAAGATGGCGTATCAAGAATCAGGTGTATCAGCTGTTGTGTTGGGTGCCATGCAGGATGGCGGGCTGCCGCACATCGGATGCGAATGTCCTCGCTGCCGTGCTGCTATTAAGAACCCGTCATTGTCCGGATTTGCTGCCAGCCTGGCCATTCGCGACCGGCGTGGCGGGCAAACGGCCGTTTGGATAATTGACGCCACCCCGGATATCAAATGGCAGATCGCGATGCTGGCTGCAGATTTAAGCCCTCAGGAACAAAATATGGGCTCCCATGCAGTGAGCTCTCTTAAGCAGCGAGACGGCCGTTTGCGCCAGCCGGACGGGATATTTCTCACTCATGCGCATATGGGCCATATTGGGGGCTTACCGCAGTTGGGGCCGGAAGCGATGGCCGTGCAAAACCTACCGCTTTATGGAACACCACCACTGCTTACCCTTCTTCGGGAGACGTCTCTCTGGCAGCCTACGATCTCGCGCCTCGTTCTACGACCTCTCTTGCCTGGCGAGCCATTAAAACTGGCGCCGGGACTCAGGATAACGGCCGTACCCGTTCCGCACCGCGACGAGTGGAATATAGGGACGGTGGCTTACCGTATTGAAGGTCCTCAAAAAACGGTGCTCTATTTGCCGGATATCGATGATTGGGATCGCTGGCCACAGCCAGCTCAAGAACTAGCTGCAGTGGATGTGGCTCTGGTTGATGCTAGTTTTTACAGCATGGATGAGTTGGGCGACCGTGCGCCGGTGGCCCATCCCCTCGTGCCGGACACCTTGCGAAGATTTGCCGGTATCCCCGGCCGGCTCGTTCTAACGCATATGAACCATACCAACCCCATCTTGGATGAGGACAGCCTTGAGCGCCGGGTAGTCATACAGGCCGGCGCTCAGATTGCTTATCAAGGGCTGGAATTTTTTCTTTAGGTGATCCCCCTGGAGGAATCTTAAATCGTGTTGCGTGCGCCCTCTTTTTCTTTCCCAGGGAGATGATGCAAAAAATCGACGGCAAAACGTTCGTTGTAAGCGTTCAGCAGTTCTTCAACTCTTTCATGGCTTGGTGAAGCGACTAACAGACCGCTGTGATAAGGTTTGTTCAATCGCCAGACAATTTCTGCATCCTGATAAGATGAGAGGTCGGGGTATTCCTGGCGGGCAAGGCAGATGATCAAACCGGCGTTGCCTTCGTGGTATTGGGGGACCTCGTAATCTTCACCCCGAATACTGGCCACCTCAATGCGCGCCGCTTCAGCCCACAATTCTATGCCGCTTGCGGCTTTGACCATTTTGTCGACATTTGCTCCGGCTACTCGGGCGGCGGTTTCCAAGAAATAGAAACGGCCGTCTTCATAGGCGCGGATAAACTCGGTGTGCGCGACCCCATTGTAATGACCGAGCGCGGTCAAGATTTGCTCGTTGAACTGTAATAACTCTTGACTCTCTTGTGAACTGCGATCGAGCGTGCGGGTTACAAAAGTACCGCCGCCCTGGGTAATCGTCAGCGGCGGTGCGCCATATTTACTGGCAATGGCGAACTGCAACTCCCCTTTCCAGATTAAGGAATCCACGTGATAAACATCCCCAGATAGGAATTGTTCGAGCACGTAATTGGACTGCGTATCACCCAGACGATCGAGCGTGCGCCACAGCGCCTCGCTGTCGTATATTTTCTGGATGCCGATTGCCCCCGCTGAAAAACGCGGCTTCAGTACCCATGGTGCTGAAACAGAGCCCATAAAATCTCGCAGATCATCATAATTGAAAATACCGACAAATTCAGGCACAGTCAGGCCGGCCTGTTTTGCTTTCGTTCGCATCGCCAGTTTATCGCGGAAATGGCGAGCGGTGGATTCGTTCATGCCCGCCAGGCGCATATGCTCGCGCAAAGAGGCTGCAGTGGCCACATCGAAATCGTCAAGGGCTACGATACGATCGATTTTGTGCGAGCGCGCCAGGTAACTGACTGCGTAAGTGATATTTGGTTGGGTATAGAGATCAGGCATCGTAAAGAAAGTATCGACGCTGTCATGCGGCCAGGGTTCATTTGCGTATTTCTCTTGCACCAGCAATATAATGCTGCTGCCAAGCCGTTTGGCCTCTTCAATAAAAGGGATACCCTTGTACTCACTCGCTAAGCATAAAATGGTGGATGATTCATCTGTGGACATCTTGTTCTCCAGGCTGCTGTTGAGATGGCGTTCATGAATGACGCTCAGTCAATATTGTAACGAACATTAATCTCGTCGAAAAGAAGGCGCATTGACTCATTAAAAATGTTACCGAAGGAAAATCGGCTGACTCAAAATAAAT
>JBJYWP010000038.1:0-6949 GCA_046259485.1 Promineifilaceae bacterium (SeqCode)
CTCCAAGGTTTGAAGAGGTTTGAGTGATAAGCTGGTAGAATAGAGGGAATTTGTTAAATACCCGGCAGTTTGGAGCTTTCCATATCATGCTCCGGCCGGATTGAAGAGAAACTACTATGCAAGATTTATCACAAGAACCTGATTTAGGGTATGTATTTTATCCCTACGAATCGATTGAACATCCCGGCCACCCGCGCATGGATGTGATTATTCATAAGACACCCACCTACCGCCATTTTGACCCCGAAGAAGCGCGTTACCTGGTCGCTTCCCATAAGGGTCGTCAGCTTGAATACCTTCATGTCAGAAACCCCTGGACTTTGGTCAAAGAATACCAGGTATGTGCAGGGCGTATCATCCTAAGTGACCGCAAAGGAAAGCGCGTCGAAGCTTTTTCTTTTGGTGGTGATTTAGAAATCATAACGGACGAGAAAGAGACTGTCGCGGTCTTGAAATCCCCGGCGCCGATTTTTCATTTGGGCCGGGTGCGCTGCCTGTCCATGTGGGTCGCGTCCGAAGCGGAAATCATCCTGGCGCGGCAAAAGGCGCACTGTGATGCCATTAGTCCCCATTACTTTGGCGAACACCTGGCGCAAATAGATCCCCTTCTTCTTTACGCCAGCAGTCTTGAGGTGATGCAGGATAGACCCTGTGACTGCTTCCTCGAAGAGAGTGAATTAGAGCATGAGTGCGGGCAGTTTGTGCGCTTGGAAATTAAGCGCCTGCAGGAAAATGACCAGTGGCCGCTGCAAGTGCCGACCCCGGATGAACTGTTTAAGTTGAAGGATGCTGAAAAGAAAAAATAATCAACCTTCAGTTTTATCCTCTTCAAAACCTCCGAGGTCTTTCAACTTTTAGTTTGTTAAAAGAATACCCCAAAGACCTCGGAGGTTTGCGTTAGCGTTTTTGGATCGGAAACTGAATTTCCATCTGCAGCTCTTGCGGTGGGACGCCGGATGCGGGACCTTTTAGCTGGATCTCGCGGTTGGGACCTTCGATCTGGTAATCGTTGGCCACGAGCCAGGCCATGATCGCCTGGTAAGCAGGTCGGAAGTCGTCCCAGGGGCCGGTGCGCACGAGGGAGACCATCAGGCCGCCGGGCAGATCGTCAAGCTGAACGCGGCTGTCTTCGGGCAACTTTGTGCCTAGGGGCACCTTGACGGGCACGGCGACGGCCACATCCACGTCGTGCGGGGTATATTCCTCGTCGAAATAGATGGCCAGCTGCGGACCGGTGGGCGCGATACCGTTTTCTTCCAGGGCCGCGTGTAGTTCTTTGTATAAACGGCCGACTTTGCTATAGCTCTCAATAATGTCGGCCAGGATGGCCACGCGCATCAGGGGCACTTCTTTGGTCGTTATCTCGTAATCGCTCATGGGCTGCTCCATTTTCAGGTGATCAGGAGGTCAGGTCTTCCAGGCGGTCTACCAGACCGGACAAAACGCCAAAGGTCTTTTCTACGACATCCGGCTTGGTCATATCGACGCCGGCGGTTTTAAAAAGATCCATCTGGTATGCCGAACTCCCTGCCTTGAGAAAATTGAGGTAATTATCAGCCGCCCCATTGTTACCGGCGAGCACCTCTTCGGCCAGTGCATGGGCGGCGCTGATCCCTAACGAATATTGGAAGGTATAGTAGGGGGTATAGAGGTGGCCGAACTGGGCCCAGGTAATCGCCGTGCGCTGCCGGTCATCGCTCATGGTGTCCCCATAGCCTTCGGCAAAGAGATCGGCCATCAAGTTGTTGAGAATATCGGCCGATAACGGCTCGCCTCGTTCCGCCCTGCTGTAAACTTCAAACTCAAAGCGGGCCAGGGTGGGCATGATGAAGAAGTAACGATGGAAATTGTCCATGGTTTCATCGAGCAAGGCCAGCTGGAAAGCAGGATCGTCGGCCCTGGTTTGCAGCAGATGGGCGCGCACGAGAGCCTGGTGAAAGTTTGAGGCCGTTTCGGCGGCTGACATGAACAGCGGGAAAAGATTATTATAAATCTGTGGTTGACTGATATCCGTTAGGTAACTATGCATCGAATGACCTAACTCATGGGCGAGCGTGCTTACAGCGGGCAGCGTGTCATCATAGCTCATATAAATGAAAGGAGGTGAGTCAAAAGAAGGCCAGGATGCGGCCCCCTGTCTTTTGCCGGCATTCGGCGCATAGTCCACCCAGCCGCCTTCCAGGCATCCGCGCCGCAAAACGGTCACGTACTCTTCGCCCAGGGGAGCCATACCTTCACAGATCATAGCTACCGCTTCCTGGTAGGGGATGGGCGGCAGGTTCTCTTTAGCGGGGCCGTCATTGCTTGGGTTTAAGGTACTTGGGGCCCAAATATCATACGGATGAAGTTCGTCCACACCCAACACCTTGCGTTTGACCTCCCAATAGCGGTGCCAGGTAGGGATGTTTTCTCTAAAGGCGTCGATCAGGTTGTGGAACACTTCAAGCGGCATATTGGCCGGATTCAATCGCGCCTCCAGCACCGAGTCATAGCCGCGCACCCGGGCCATAAAGAGATTTTGCTTGACGCTGGTGAGGTAGCAGCTGGCCAACGTATTTTTAAAGCTTAAATACCCGTCACTATAATTTTCCCAGGCCGTGCGGCGCAGTTCCCGATCAGGATCTTGCAGGATGGATGGCATCGTGCTCTGCATCACGGGATGTCTTTTATCCTGGTTGTCCAGGGCAGCGGCGAATTTGATTTCTAGGTCGGTCAATTCTGAAGGTGTGTGCTCGGCCTGCCAAAAAGATTCCTGAACCATGCTTAAAATTTCTTCAACCTCGGGCGACCGCCGGTGCGCTCGCTGACGGAGGAGATCCTCAAAGTAATGGTGATAATGTGCTAGACGTGGTTCTTCTGCGGCCCAGTCCAGCAGCGCTTCGCCCTGCTGCAGTATAGCCGGCTCGGCGAAGGCGGTGACAGCATTATATTCGGCAAACAGCCCCATGATCTTGCCCAGGTGCTCCTTGGCTGCCACATCATTGGCATTGACGACATTGGAGAAATAAGCGTAGACATAAAGACGCATCAAGCGCCGGTCCATGCCCATCACCAGGTCTAACCAATCGGCAAGCACGGATGGCCCCTGGTCCAGGGTGCCTTCAAAGGCCGGCAACTGAGGCAGCATGGATTCCAGGGCTTTTGCTTCTGCCTCCCACGCTTCCCAAGAGGCGAAAAGTGCTTCGGAATGCCACTTGCTCTCCGGCGGTACGTCTTTTCGTTCCAAAACATCGCTTGGGCTGTTCATCGTCATGATCTGTTTCCCCTATTTACTTTATTTAGCTAACTTAATCCGGGTTAGGGTTTGAGGATGCGCGTACGAAATCGGCCAGGTCTTCCTTGAGCTGTGCCAACGAAGGCAGGTGAATATACATCATGTGCCCCGCCTCGTAGTAGGCCATGGAGACGTTCTCTTCCAGCTCGAACTCCAGTTCCAGATGGTTAAAGGTATACTGCGTGGCAAAGAAGGGCGTAGCCAGGTCGTAGTAGCCATTGGCGACAAAGACTTTTAGAAAAGGATTGCTGCTGATGGCCTTGCGCAGCGATTCGGCGACGTTGATGTACTGGTTCTGGTGCGTTTCATAATTCCAGGGATGGACGCGCTCGGTCAGTATTTCGTAGGGTAGGTCGCTTTCGAAATTTAACTGCCGGCGCACATAGTCGTTAAATCCGGCCGTGTAGGGGCCCTGTGTGTTGGCGTAGCTGGGATCGTATTCGTAATATTCTCCGGCGGCGTCGCGGTCAATGCCCAGGAAACGGCCGTCCAAACGGCCGATGGTGCGCCGCTGGTCGCGCAGCAGTTCTTTGACAAAGCGATGGATCTCCGGTCGCAGATTGGCCTGCTCGATGTAGGCTGGGGAGAGGCCGGTGTAACGGGCTATCTTTTGCGCGATTTGTGCTTTTTCCGCTCTTGTGAGCCGCGAACCTTGGAACAGCGCCGCGGCGTATTCACCCCGCGCGAATTCCTGGACCTCGGCCAGCAGCGGCTCCAGTTCCTCAAAGAGCGACTCGTCAAGCTGCTTGTGATACCAGGCGATGGCCGCGTAGGTAGGCAGGAAGAAAATATAGGGCAGGTCATTGCCGGGATTAAAAACGGCCGTTTGGAAATTGAGAATGGAGGAGATGAGCATGATGCCGTTGAGATACAGGCCGTGCTTCTCTTGAAGCAAACTGCTGAGCGCCGCCGCGCGCGTGGTGCCGTAGCTCTCGCCGATCAGGAATTTGGGCGATAACCAGCGCTGTTGGCGCGTCGTATAGAGGCGAATGAACTCGGCGATCGATTCAATGTCTTTTTGGAAGTGGTGAAATTGTTTCGCTTCCTCCCCTTCCACCGGGCGGCTGTAACCCGTGGAGACGGGATCGATAAAGACCAGGTCGCTTTCGTCGAGGAAACAATAGGCGTTCTCCACCAGCCGGTAGGGCGGGGGCGGCAGGTAGCCGTCCTGGCCCAGATCGACGCGCCAGGGGCCGAGCAGCCCCATGTGCATCCAGACGGAAGAGGAGCCGGGGCCGCCATTGAAAGAGAAGGTCAACGGCCGTTTCTCAGGTTCTTTCACGTTGGCGAGGGAGTAGGCGACGAAGAAGATTTTAGCCTTTTGCTGGCTACCTCCCTCTTCATCTTCTTCCTGGAGCACAAAAGTCCCGGCCGTCGCCGTGTACTCTAGGGTACGGCCGTTGATGGTCACGCTGTGTTGGCTGGTGACGATTTGATCCTCGACCAGGGTCTTATCCTGGGCGGTTTCTTCGTTTTGTTGTTCATCGGACATGGGGCACCGTTCTTTGTGTTAAAAACCATTTTCATATGTAGCGCGATTTGCTAAATCGCGACAATATAAGATTATAACACGACAGCTGCAAACCGCTGCCTGACTGTTACAAAAATGGGCCGGAGGTTTATATCCGGCCCACTCTCGATTGCCGGCTTGCGCCGGCCCGTAGTTTGGCAAACTGCCCTGCCTTAGAATGCGCTAATTTCCCGGAAACTAATCACGCGATTCCGTGAAAAATTCGCTAATCAGTTTCTGGGAAAATTGATAAAAATATCTTTATGACTGGCTGCCGGTATCCGGAGCCCTTGGAGGCGTCCCGCCGTCCGGAGGAAGACCACGCGTCCCGGAAAGTATGTTTTCGACCCAGGATTCAAGGTCTGTGCCTTCAGGCAGCTGTACATCGGCCATGGCTTCAATCATCGCCGCCTTGGCTTCTTCAATGGATACGCCATTTTCTTGCAGAATTTCGCCCAGCGTTTGCCCATCGGCCATCGCCTGGTTCAGTTCCTCTTCGGATAAACCGCTCAATTTAGCAGCTTCGGAAAAGGCGGCATCCATGCCGCCGAAGCCGCGCTGCGGCACTTCGCCCGTTTTTGTCTCCAGCAGGCGGATGACGATGTTGGAGGACATCTGCCCTAACATCGCCGTAGGATCAGCGGTGGCCTGTGAGCCGGACTGGTCTGTTCCTTGACCGGCGAAACCATCCGGTAAACCTTCACCGGGGGCGCCGCCCCCTGGAGCACCGCCACCGCCTGGACCACCACCCGGGAATCCACCACCTGCGCCGCCGCCAGGTCCTCCGCCACCTGGAAATCCACCGCCGCCCTGGCGAAGGTTATTTCCCGATCCGTTCGTATTTCCACCCTGGCCACGGCCGAATCCAAAGTTAATCGAGCCGTCTTCGAGCATGGTTTGCAGTTTTTCTTGCGTGAGCTGCATGGCCGCGATCGCAGAAATCTGGTCCCCGCTCATGGCTTCCTGGATCTGCTTGACAACAGCGTTGACTTCCG
This sequence comes from Promineifilaceae bacterium (SeqCode), assembly GCA_046259485.1. Lineage (GTDB taxonomy): Bacteria > Chloroflexota > Anaerolineae > Promineifilales > Promineifilaceae > JAACFF01. The sequence continues at coordinate 5,780 of JBJYWP010000038.1, forward strand.
CTTCGGCCGTGTTATCGCTTTGATTGAGACTTTGTAACACGCGCCAGTAGGGCAGGAGTGTCTCCGCCTGATCGGCTGTTACGGCTAGATCGGTGTTTTCAAGCTGCAAGGTGCCGAAGGCAAGCTGCTGATCCAGCGGCAGGGCGTCGCGATAATCGGTTGAAAGCGTCTTGTCAGCGCCGCTTACCGCCTCCATCACGGCCGTAGGGCCGATTTCTCCAAGTTCCTCGGCGACAGACGCGGATTCCCCGGAACAGGCCGTCAAAACAACCGAAAAAACCAGTATACTAATTAAAATAACAGTCCATTTTTTCATTAATTCACCTATAAAGAGTTGCAAGGTTGCAGAGTGAGAAGTAAATAGTATTTAGTATTAAGTATTTAGTTGGCAGTTCTATACATCCGACATCCGACATCCGAAATCCGCAATCCCAAATCCCCAATTGAATCATTCGTAGCGCAGGGCCTCGATGGGATCGAGCTGCGCCGCTTTGTTGGCTGGGAAATAGCCAAAGAAGACGCCGATTAGGGCCGCCGAACCAAACGCCAGAAGGATTGAACTGGGCACAACCACGGTGGGCATGTCGCCCGTTTGGCCGAAAAGAAGCGCCCCACCGACGCCCAGGACAATGCCGATCAGGCCGCCGACCAGGCTCAACATCACGGATTCGGTCAGGAACTGCAAGCGAATATCGTTGGGGGTCGCGCCGACCGATTGGCGGATGCCAATTTCGCGCGTGCGCTCGGTGACGCTGACGAGCATGATATTCATGATGCCGATGCCGCCGACGATCAGCGACACACCGGCCACCCAGGCTAACAGATTACGAAAGGCCGCCGTGGTCGCCGCCTGGGTGTCGATGATGCTCTGTTGGGTCTGGATGGTGAAGGGCAGATCGTCGACGGATACACCTTTGCTGGTGGCCAGCTTCAACTCGATCTGTTCCATCACCCGATCCATGTCGGCGTCTTCGTCTATTTGGGCGTAGATCAGGCGCACGTTATCGCCCATGAAGCGCGAAAATTGGGAGGGAATGAATTTGTCAAAGATGACCTGGATGGGTACGTACATCTGGGAATCAAAGTCGGTGTTGCCGACTGTTCCTTTCTCCGCAGCCACGCCGATGATGCTCAGTTTCGTGTTGCCGGCGGTGATGGATTTGCCAACCG
>JBJYWP010000039.1:0-31894 GCA_046259485.1 Promineifilaceae bacterium (SeqCode)
GGGAATCGAACCCACACTCCCGAAGGAACACGAGTTTGAGTCGTGCGCGTCTGCCTGTTCCGCCACTTCGGCCCACGTCAATTTTGTGACGTGGCTGTGAGTATAAAACAAGGACTTTTTTCTGTCAAAGATGGACGAGGCAGCGCTCATTAAGAAGGCGCAAAATGGTGACTTGGCCGCGTTCAACCGCCTGGTTTTGGCTTACCAGGAGGCTGTCTATAACGTTGCCTATCGGATCATGGGGGAGCCGCAATCGGCCGAAGACGCAACACAGGAAGCTTTTATTTCCGCCTATAATGCGCTTAAGAGATTCCGTGGGGGTAGTTTCAAATCCTGGTTGATGCGTATCGCTACAAATTCCTGTTATGATGAGCTGCGCAGACGCAAACGCCGTCCCCAGACTTCTTTAGAAAGAATAACCGACGAAAACGAATCCTTTGCTTTTTTGCGCAGCCCGGAAGACGGGCCTGAACAGGCCCAGCAGAGATTCGAACTGGTGCGGGCCATTGAAGATTGCCTGCAATCATTACCGGATGACCAGCGGATCACGGCCGTGCTCGGGGATGTTGAGGGATTCAATTACCAGGAGATAGCCGGTATGACAGGAGTGTCTCTGGGCACCGTCAAATCTCGCATGAGCCGCGCCCGGGTTAAATTACGCGACTGTTTACAAGGAGTTAAGGAACTTTTACCCGCTTCATATCGTCTTACTACTGACACAAGATAAGGAAAAAAGGTTTACGCGATGCTGGTAGCTGAAAACAGCAGACGCGGATACGACGTTTTTAGTGGATAGGGAAACGCGAGCTACCCAACAATTATGTTCGACTTTTTACGAAACCGGGGACGATCAGAACAAGAGAAGCGGCAGGAGGCCCTAAACGCTTACCTGGATGGTGAGCTTGCACCTGCCGAGCGTGATCGTTTCGAACAGCAGCTGGCACTAGACAGCGATCTGCGTGATGAACTGGCGGATATCCAGTTCTGGCAGCAGCAGATGCGCGATCTTCCCACACGCCGGATGCCGCGGAATTTTACTCTAGATCCAGCTGTTTACGGCCATCCCCAGCGCAGTTATTGGGAAAGTGCCTATCCGGCCCTACGTACGGCGACTGCCCTTACTGCCTTTTTGTTCATAATTGCTCTGGCGGCTAATGTTTACATGACCAGTTTTTCAACCGCTGCGCCGTCCCAGGCTGTCGTAGCCCCAGCCTTCGAGGCAGCACCCATGGCAGCAGTTGAAGTTGAAGAATCGGCGCAGCCGGAATCCCTCGATGACAGCGGCGAAATGGTTGCTGAAGAAGAGTTGCCTGTGGAAGAGTCCGTCGTGGAAGCGGAATCGGGAGCAGCTGCGGATGCGGCACTGCTCCCGGAGACGATGGCTGCCTCGCCGCCGGCCACCCCGTTTGCGTTGGAATCATCCATTGATAAAGAATCAGAAGCAGCCGAAGCGCCAATAGAAATTGCCGAGTCTGAAAAAACTGTACCGGCGGAGGCTGCCGCAGGAGAATCGGCCGAACAACCCATGGTTAGCGAACAGGAGGGGCCGATTGCTGAAGAATTAAGGCAGGAACTTTCTCAGTCGTTAGATATTGTTGAAGGAACGGTCGAGTCTCCGCCGCCGGCTACCGCCCGCGAAGCAATTCCTTCGTCCACAGATGAGAACGAAAACGCTGAAGAAATTACCAGCGCCGAAGCCCCGCTGGCTTTCGAACTGCCTGAGATAGATGAAGAACAATCTGCTGCCCAGCTGCCCGCCCCAGTGGATGAAACATCCCTTGCTGCAAATATTCCGTCGTTTTTAGGGTTAGACAGCGTTAGCCTGGTACTTGGATTGCTCCTGATCAGCCTTATCGTACTGACTCTGGTCGCTCGTGGACGAAGATAATCTTGACTTGTAGAACCCCGGACAGCGCACCTTCTCGAATCGCCTATTGTTCATTATGCGGCCAGCCTATGGTAACGCGCCAGGTCGACGGCCGTCCGCGGCGAGTTTGTTCCGTTTGTGGCTATGTTCATTTCACCGATCCTAAGGTAGGTGTTGGCGCCCTGGTAACACGGAACGATAAAGTTCTTCTTGTACGGCGTAGGATGGAGCCGGAACGTGGTAGATGGAGCATTCCTGCCGGATTTCTTGATCAGGGTGAGGATCCACGGCGGACGGCCGAACGAGAAGTGCTAGAAGAAACGGGATTGCGTGTGCGCATTACCAATTTGCTGGATGTCTTTACAAATCCACCCGGGCAGGGTGGAGCTTCCATCTTTATTTTATATACCGCTGAATTTCTAGGTGGGGAAATGACTGCCGGGGATGACGCTGATGCGGTCGGCTTTTTCGATCTCGATCAACTGCCGGAACTGGCTTTTGCCAGTACACTGGCGGCAGTTCGTTCATTAACCGGCCAGGTCGGTTCAGCTTGACAACTCTGGTAAGTTGGAACGTCAATGGCCTTCGCGCTGCTGCTCGAAAAGGGTTTGTTTCCTGGTTACAAACCTTTAAGCCTGACGTCCTGGGTGTGCAGGAAACAAAATGTCATCCTGAACAGTTAGAAACGGACGTTCTGCGGCCGGAGGGTTATTACTCTTATTTCGCATCAGCCGAGCGTAAGGGATACAGCGGGGTGGCCTTATATACCCGAGTTGAGCCGCTGCACGTATCTACCGGCTTAGGACTGCCGGAGTATGACCGTGAGGGGCGAACAATCGTGGCTGAGTATCCGGAGTTCGTGCTCATTGTGGCCTACTTTCCGAATGGCAGCCGCGACCACAACCGCGTTCCGTTTAAGATGCGCTATAAGAAAGAGTTCCTGGATTACTGTAATGATTTGCGCCGGCAAGGTAAACGGGTTGTGTTTTGTGGGGATGTCAATACGGCCCACAATGAGATCGATCTGGCTCGACCACGCCAAAATCAAAAAACGACAGGATTCCTGCGCGTGGAACGTGATTGGATTGATGAAGTTGTTGCCCAGGGATATTTAGATACTTTTCGTGATCTCTATCCCGACCGCGGTGAAGCCTATTCCTGGTGGAGCTATATTGGGGGTGCGCGTTCGCGCAATGTTGGGTGGCGTCTTGATTATTTCTTTGTCAGTGAGGACTTGCGCCCCTATGTGAGCGATGCGGAGATTCATCCCGATGTCCTGGGATCCGATCACTGCCCGGTCAGTTTGAGTATCGACTTACCATTAAGCTAGATAACCGTTTAGAGCTCTGAATGGTTATTCCTCAAAATCAGCCAGCGTGCGCTCGATTTCAATTCCTACCGATTTAGCATAACGCAGCGCACTTGGTTTCTCAACACGTACTTGTACCCGTTCTAAATTATCAAACTCGTTGAGAATAAGAAAAGCGATGTCACTGACCAGCTTCTCGACCAGGTAATCAGAAGATTCTTCCACGTGTTTAATTACATGCTTGGCCACAGAGTCGTAGTTTACCGATGTTCTGATATTCTCACTTTTTCCGGCCGTCCGAATATCAGTAAAAATTACGATGTTAATTAAAATGTCTTGTTTATTTACGCGCTCATCAGGATTGACGCCGATAATTGAGCGCACTAAAAGATCCTTGATAAAGATTTTATCCATCAACTGAATCCTGTGGTGCGTGTTGTTGTGAGGTTTTTAATAACTGCGCCTCAATCCATTGTGCGACTTCTATCCCCACACGTTCATTGTGAATATCATTGTGACTTTCATGATAGCCACCTTCATAAATGATGATGGTTTTGTCCGCATCTTGAACATTGTCATAAAAGCGTTTACTATATTCCGGACTTGTTATGTGGTCTTCGGAGCCTGCATAAATCAATAACGGAATTTGGAGGTGTGCTGCCCCGGCCTGGGTTTCAACCATCGCGTCTTCCAACTCGGTTGCCAGGCGCACTGAGCCTTGGCCATGTACAAGTGGATCCTCTTGATAAGTATGCACAACTTTTACGTCTCGTGATATGGCGGATGCATCAAGGCCGGCATCCATGCTCAAAGAAGGCCATAGTCGGGAGAGAAGACGAGCCACCCACAATTTGGCGGGACTAACCGCCGGCGTGCCCAGGAGCGGGGCGGAGGCGATGACGCCGCTGAGCGGCTCGGGATATGCTAAAGCCTGATCCAGGCTGATGAGCCCCCCCATACTGTGACCATACAAGAAGATGGGCGGGTCTGGAAGCCGTTCATGGACAAAGTCGATGAAAGTTCGAGTATCCTCCCGGTAATCTTCAAAATGGTCTATATGGCCTCTCTTACCAGATGAACGGCCGTGACCGCGCAAATCATAACCATAGATGGCCATATGATGGCGCAGCAGGGCCCCTACCAAGGCATCATAGCGGCCGCAATGATCGCTGAAACCGTGCACCAAGACCACAACTGCGCGTGCATCATCGCGGGGTTGCCAACATTGATAATACAAACTTAGATTATTTGAACCGTTGAAAAAACCCTCTTCATGTTGCATAACCCGACTATCTCTCTTTAAACGGTTTTTAGAAAACCCTTCACCGGCTGCAAATTAAAAACTCGTACCCATGACCCTTGAATAGGAGAACATCTACGCCTTCGCATGGCTGTCCGTGCGTCCTCATAGATACACTTTAATGATTAAGTTAAGGGATTGCAAGTGATCAATCCGTCGATTTCCCGGCTACTGTACCGGAGGGGTTCACCGTATCCTTGAATTCTGCCAGGGTAGTCGTATTCCGCATACGTACACGCGACCATTCAAAGCGATCGTCAAAGCCATGCCAGGAGCCGTCGGCTGTTGTCACCGCGCCCCAGAAATCCAACTCTCCTAAAATAGCCATGGTTTCTTCATTATAACGGCCGCTCGGGTAACAAAAATAGCGCGGTGTATATCCAATATGCGCGGCGATTGTCTCCTGCGAGCCCCGTACTTCGTATATGATGAAATCTCGCTCGGCTGTGCTCAAGTCGGGATGAGTTTTTGAGTGAGATTCAATACGCATACCGGCCTTGGATATCTCTTCCACATTGTCCCAGGTCATATACCCGGCTCTTCGCTCATCGATGAATTCGGTTATTATGAAAAAAGTCCCCTGCATGCCATATTTTTGCAGAATTGGGAAAGCATTTTCGAAATTATCCAGATACCCATCATCAAAAGAAATAACAATCGGTTTTTCCGGCAGATCTATCTTATTCGTGATCGCCAGTGACAGCTCATAGAGGTCTACTGTCTCAAAGCCGTTCTCGGCCAGGTAAGACATTTGCGCGTTAAAATCTTCTGGTGTTACCGATAAATCCTTGCGATATTTGTCTGCATCCTCGGGTGGCTCACTGATGTAATGGTACATCAAAATCGGCACCTTCAGCGTCCAGCTATAGACGCCCGACGGAGTCGGCAGGGGCGGGGGTTTGGTCGGTGTGGGCGACTCCTCAAGTGGAGAGGATTCTGAAAAAGCTGTCTTCGTTGAGAGCTCTTCAGGCGTTGGTACTGTTGTCTCTGTTGGCGATGCAATGGGCGGAGATGTTCTTGAGGCCGTCGGCACAGGCGTAAGTGTGGGGGGCGCGATTGGAATGGCTGTGTTTATTGGTTCTGCAACCTGCTTGAGCACGCTCGTGGGAACCAATTCTCCAATTCCATTTGGCGCTTCCATAGTTGGTGGCGCCTGGTTGAGAGCTACCGCGACAGATTCCTGACCTTGACCCGTGCATCCGCTCATTACGGTGCTGATCAATATCCAGATCATTAACAGTGCTAAGTAGTGAAGCACCCGTTTAGAATTTTGCGATACTTTGAAGAAAAATTTCATCGTTTAACAAAGAGCTTTTGGGGAGGATAGCGTACCACCCAAACCTCGTCAAAATGTAGTTGTTTCAATTATCGGCAGCAGCGCCGAAACTAACAAGGCAGCATTGCTATTTTATCCCGCTATTTTACTTACGCTTACTTTCCGGTAACGGATTATAATCTAATCATTATTTCGATTGTTGTTGGGTTTTGATATACTGCTCCTCTAAATGGTTGCCTCGACACCTAAGTCGAAACAAATCTTGACCCGCTGCAGCCGGTCTCTCAACCGCGCTAGAGTTGGTTTGAACGGAAAACCCAGTTTTCAATATGCGCAGGAAAACGATAAGTGACCCAGAAGAATCAAGGCTCATTCAACGAGCGAAAACTGATTCTGAAGCATTTGGAATTTTATACGAACGCTACGTCGACCGTATTTATAAATATGTTTATTATCGTACCGGTAATGTCGCCGATGCCGAGGACTTAACCGCGCGCATTTTTGAACGAGCGATGAATCACATCGCTAACTACCAGGATCAAGGCGTTCCCTTTTCAGCCTGGTTATATCGGATCGCCCACAACCTGTTGGCAAACTGGTATCGTGATCGCAGCCGCCGCACGATCGTTCCCCTGGAAGATGTTTCGCAGTTAACGATGGCCGACCATGGACCCGAGTTTGCCGCCCAATTGATGGAGGATAAGGAAGCGCTGCGTGAAGCGCTCGGCCGCTTGCCGGTCGACCGTCAAGAACTGCTAATGCTTAAATTTATTGAGCGTCTGTCAAATGCGGAGATTGGCGAAATCATGGGCCGCAGTGAAGGCGCGGTGAAATCACTTTACCATCGTACACTGCTCTCTCTCCGTGAGGAGATGACCGGTACCGATCTGGAAATACCCGGTAAAAAAAGGTCATTTTTCAGCCGGCCGTTTCATCGCGGATAAAAGAAAATATTGGATTATTAGCCTTCTAAATAGTTCCTTATTTTGATTCTCAGGAAAACCTAAATCTATTGCTTAAAATAAGATTGATAAGTTGTTGCATCGTTACATTGTGTTAAAATATTTGTAATTCAGCGCCAATATCCTGCGGGAATCAATCGGAGTACAATAATTTGAGTCGAACAGAATCTTGGAAAGTATGGCTTGGTATTTTTGCTGTTCTGATCTTCAGCGGCTTGATGGCTGCTTTTTGGCCGGCCATTAGCGAAAATCTGCTAAACGCGTTTAATTCCTCGACCTCCTCGGGCTCGAGCATGCGCGTCCCTGCAGAAACGGTCACTTTCCCGCCATTGCCCATACCAGGTTTGCAAGATGGAATCACGCTGAACAGTGTGCAGATTTTGTTAGGACTCTCTTTTCTGGTAATCGGAGCCGTTGTTGTAACCGGCATCATCATCACTATTGTAAATCTTCTCATTTCTCGTTGGATAACGAACGTTGAAACAAGTGATAGTTACCAGGAAGGAACGGCCGTCCTGGCCAAGAAGGAAGCTGCGGAGCTTGCGCAAGAGCGCGAAGAAAGTCCCGCCGCAACCACACAACAAAATGATTATTCTCGCTGGGCCGTAATCGCCACCTCAATGGCGATTCTCTTTTTTGCCATCATTGTCGGTTATCTGGTGGGTTCGACACTTTTCCCCTCAGGTCAAATCGTAAATCAAGATCAGATTGTAAATATCACTGCCATCACCAGCGGGGTCTTTTTCCTACTCACACTGCTCTACCTGGCCCTGCGCATGGACAGAGAGCGCTTGAATGATATTAACAGTAAAGCGAGTGCCGGAATTCCATGGGATGCGATTATCGTTATTCTTTTTGGAGTGCTGGTAGTGGGACTGGGTATCGGAATCACAATTTTCGTGAATCTTCCTGGGTAAAAACATAAAAAATTTGGGAAGCAGCAGCTTCCAACATTGTAAGGCATAAGATTCGTTGGTAGCTCCGAGTAGCGTTATTGGTAGGAGCTGATAGTGGGGCGCTTTGGCGGTAAGCCAGACACTCCTGACCTGAATTGAATTAGGATAGGCGGATGAAAAAGGCAAAACATATAATTGCAGTTGTGGTCCTCGTGATCATATCTACCCTGTTTCTGCGCTGGGTGTTCACCTGGCTGTTCCCACTGCCCACTGCAGCAAGCTCCCAGGCCGGACCGATCGATCTCATGTTCCATGTCCATTTCTGGTTGATTGCCCTATTCTTCTCCCTGATCATGGTGATCATGCTCTATTCGTCGTTCGTCTTCAAACGCAAACCCGGAGATGAAGAAGACGGGCCACATATCCATGGTAACACCGCTTTGGAGATCTTCTGGACCGTCGTTCCTTTAATCATCGTGATTGTCCTAGGTGTCTGGGGAGCAATTGTGCTGCGTGATATCACGACTGCAGCACCTGATGCTTTGGAGATTGATGTGACCGGACGCCAGTGGTCCTGGAGTTTTGAATATCCCTCGGAAGGGGAATTCAAATCGGCGGAGATGGTCGTGCCCGTGAATCAACCGATTCAGTTGAATATGCGCTCCGAGGATGTCCTTCATAATTTCTGGGTTCCGGAATTTCGCGTGAAGCAGGATTTGGTTCCCGGACGCACCACGTTCCTCAATATCACTCCTACCGAAGAGGGGGAGTTTAAAGTGCGTTGTGCCGAAATTTGCGGCACGGATCATTCAAAGATGTTGGCTGAGGTGCGCGTTGTGTCCCAGGAGGAATACGACGCCTGGATTACGGAAAGGAATTCTGCACCTCAATATGCCGATATGACGCCGGAACAGAGAGGCGAAATCTGGCATAGTGCGGAAGGATTTGGTTGTGTTAGCTGTCACAGCACCGATGGAACGGCCGGCGTTGGCCCAACCTGGTTGGGCATCTATGGACGGCAAGAAGCGCTTGATGATGGCTCAACAGTTAACGTTGATGATCCCTACATTCGTGAATCAATCTTCGATCCCACGGCGAAAATAGTCCAGGGTTTTGCCGCAGCCATGCCCACGAACTATGAAGAGCTCTTCACTGCGAAAGAGGCGGAAATACTTGCCTCGCAGGGTGTGGAAATCGATATTGTTGCAGATTTAATCGCGTATATGAAAACGCTGGAGTGAACCGAAAGAGTCAACCAGAATTCTAGTCAGTCCGCTGATTGAGGAGATGCAATATGCAGTTCATTCTAAAGATTGTTAGGTCAAAACCATTTGATGCCTTGATGGGCGCCTTATTCGGCATGCTTGTCGGTGCGGTCATCTTTGGCATCTTTTGGCTGCTGCAAGATTTAATTCTTGTAAAAATGCTCGGTCAAGAGCCACCGCCTATCGTGACCAACCTGGTCTTGCCCGGCCTGGCAGCCCTGTTGATCTTAGGGCATGGGGCCTTCGGCCTTGCGTCTGGTTTTGGCATGTTCCGCGGCACGAGCCTGGGCAAGTTCCTTTACTACGGCTCATCTACCGCTCTCTGGCGTGGTTTTGTGGCCATGGCCGTCACTTTCACCATAGCCCTGGCCTTTTTCAATGTGTTAACCGGTGCGCCTCCCCTCGAGTTGACTGAAGGGGGGATGGTCTTTGCGGCAGTCGTCAGCGTTATCGGCTTTATGTTCGGCTCCGGGGCTATCACCGATTGGATCTTGTGGATTTTTGGTTACGAGACACCATTACGCCATGGCGTTCCGGAAGGGAAACCGGAATGGTTCCGTTACTTTACGGCCGATGTCAATCATAAAGTAATCGGCATTCAATACGGGGTCACCAGCATCATAGTCCTCCTGGTGGGTGGTTTATTTGCCATCATCTTTCGCATCGAGTTGGCACAACCGGGAATGCAGTTTTTGACCCACAACCAATACAATTCGCTGTTCAGCGCCCACGGGATCATCATGATCGCCAGCATGCTACTTGGTGTTGGCGCCATGATCAATTACCTGGTGCCCATCATGATCGGCGCTTCTGATATGGCTTTCCCGCGGCTTAATGCTTTTAGCTTCTGGGTAGCGATTCCCTCGGTTCTATTAATTTTGGGCGGTATGGCCATTGGTGGTTGGGACACCGGTTGGGTGGGTTACCCGACATTGAGCCTGACAACACCTATGGTAGGCGTCTTGCTTTTCTTGCTGGGATTTTGGACAAATGGATTCTCCTCTATCGCCAGCGCGATCAACATGATTGTCACCACGGTGACAATGCGCGCCCCAGGTATGACTCCTTTCCGCATGCCAATTTTTGTTTGGGGTGCAATGGGCGCGGCTATCATCCAGTTCACAGCCACCCAAACAGTTGGTGTTGCCTTGACTTCCAGTGTTTTGGAACGTGCCTATGGACTGACCTTCTTTAACCCGGCTTATGGCGGGAATCCTATTCTTTATCAGCATCTCTTCTGGTTTTATTCGCATCCGGTTGTCTACCTTTTTGTCCTACCTGGTCTGGGTGTCATCAGTGAGCTGCTACCCGTGTTCACCCGTAAACCATTATTCGGCTACAAGTGGGTTGCTCTTTCCAGTCTGGGGATTGCCTTTGTCGGCTTTCTTGTCTGGGCACACCATATGTTCGTCTCTGGCATGGATGATGCACTGCGAATTCCTTTCATGATGGCCACGATGTTGGTTGCCGTACCCACCGGCATCAAATTTTTCAGTTGGGTAGCTACCTTATGGGGCGGCAAGCTCTCCTTTGAGACTCCTATGCTGTTTGTCTTAGGCGCTATCTCTGTTTTCCTTATCGGCGGTGTTACCGGTCCTATTTTGGGGACGGTTCCTACCGACATGCATTTACATGACAGTTATTGGGTGGTTGGCCATTTCCACGCTACGATGTTCGGCGGGTTTGTCTTTCCATTCTTCGCGGCCCTTTATTACTGGTACCCGAAGGTGACCGGGCATATGTACAATGAGAAACTGGGTAAGCTGCAGTTTTGGCTTATGGTGCCTGGATTCTGGGTGATGAGTTTTGGCCAGATGAGTGTGGGTATCAGTGGTATGCGCCGGCGTATTGCCGATTACGATCCGGCATTAGGTGTTGATACCCGGCAGGTGTTGATTACGATTGCCGCGCTGATCATCGCCTGGTCCGTGCTAATTGCGCTCTATAATTTCGTTACCAGCATGCGCACACAACCGGTTGCCGGTCGTAACCCCTGGCGTTCCCGCTCTCCGGAATGGCATACATCCAGCCCGCCTCCTGAATTCAATTATGATACGCCCATCGTGGTCGTTGGTGAACCTTATGATTATGGTCTTCATGATGGTCCCTATACAAGGCAGATGACCCCGGCGACAACCGGTGATTAGGCAAGCAGTCTGTTCGGAACTAGGAGAAAAAAGTGGTAAGTGAAAGTAAGTCAAAAGCGCTTCGTCGCGGTATGTGGACCTTCCTCGTCTTGATGGTCTTGACAATCATAGAATTTGGTGTCGCTATTGCACTGCACGGCGCGGTTATTCCATTGTTCCTGATTGCCCTGGTCAAAGCGGCCATCATTGTTTGGGTCTTCATGCACATCTACCGTCTTTGGCGAGAGGAGAGTCACTGATGAGTATGATATCGACGGCTTCCCAAGAACATCATAACGACGAACACAGTCACGAGCCACCCTGGCCGGTGCAGCTTAAGAGCAATCGGCTGGGTATGTGGCTGTTTATGCTCTCGGAGATTTTCTTATTCGGCGCCTTGCTTACCGCCCGGTTCATTTTATGGGGCCAATATCGCCCACATTTGAGCCAGGAAATTGGTCTGGTTGCGACAGTGGTATTGCTCTTTAGCAGCTGGCTCGTTTACCGTGGGCAGACGGCGATTGAATTTGGTGACCACAAGGGATTTCAGCGAAATTTCTTATTCGCCGCCATATTCGGCTTGTTGTTTCTTATCGGTGTTGTATTTTTCGAGTGGAATATCTTTGGTCTTTCGGCATCGATTGGCCCGATCGAATTATTTGGCCACCTCAGGCCCTCCGACGGCGTTGAATCTGGTATCTTTTTCGCCATGACGGGGTGGCACGCCCTCCATGTTGTGACCGGCGTTATGCTGCTCCTGATCATGTGGAATAAAGGACGCCATGGCGAATTCAGTCCTGAAAGAAGTTGGGGTGTGGAAGGGGCCGGTCTGTATTGGCATTTTGTTGATGTGGTCTGGGTTTTCTATTACCCGGCACTTTACCTGATGGGACTCCCCATGTAATCATTGGATCCGATCGTCTTGATCCAGAGACGATCGGATTGTATTTTTGGGGAGCTTAGATAACATGGATATTGCTAGCGGCTCGCCGGCGGGCCGTTGCTTTATTTTTTGTTACCCGCTTTAATTTTCATGGATCCAATAACCAGAGCCGTCCTGCTAAGTTGGAATTGGCGCATCGAAGTCTTAATTCCCCTGCTGACATTAGGTTATCTTTATGCCGCCGGTTGGTGGCGCCTGCGCAAACGCACGGCCGATTCTCGACGTACTAGACAAACACCCCGCCAACCTTTAACTGCTGTCTGGCGATTAATTAGCTACGAAACCGGCCTTCTATTTATTGCCCTATCGCTCTTATCGCCCATCGATTCCCTCAGCCAGCAGCTTTTCTTGATGCACATGATCCAGCACTTACTACTGATTATGATCGCCCCCCCGCTGCTGCTGATTGCCAATCCGATGCCCGTCGTATTGTGGGGTTTACCCTACAACTTACGCATCAAAGCGGGGCGCGCCCTGAGTCACGTGCTGCACCATGACAGCCAGTTCCGACACCTGATACGGACAATCACCGCCCCAGGAATCATCTGGTTGGCCTGGATCATTGCCCTTTTTGGTTGGCACGATCCCAATATGTATAACGCTGCTCTGCGCTACGGGTTCTTGCATGATCTGGAGCATTTAAGCTTCTTCATCGCCAGTATGCTCTTTTGGTGGCATGTCACGGGCGCGGGACCGCGCATTCATAAACAATTCGGCTATATCGGCCGTGTCGCATTTGTTATTGCCGCCGTCCCGGCAAATATGATCTTAGGCATCTGGTTGGCCTTCAACAGCAATGTCATCTACACCTATTATGAAGCGGTTCCCCGCATCTGGGGCATCGATGCTCTGACAGACCAGCGCATTGGCGGCGTCATCATGTGGATACCGGGCAGCATGATGTTTCTTCTAGCGGCGCTCTTCCTGGCTGCCTGGTACCTTGGAAGCGAAGAAAATAAGCCGCCGATGCCCGTCGGTATTTGGACGGAAGAAGAGAATCTGGTGGCTCCCGGTTTGGATAAATAAATCAGGCAATGAGCTTTCTTAAGACAATTTTCAGCCGCCGCTGGTGGTGGGTCACAATCCTGGTCTTGATTGTTATGCTGGTTCTCGCGCGATTAGGTGTCTGGCAGCTTGATCGTCTACAGCAGCGCCGCGCCGCCAATGCTCAAATAGCGGCTGTGCTGGACGCCGCCCCCATTAACCTCAACGAAGCAGATATCCCGGAAGATTATGAAGAGTGGGAAAACCGCCTTGCTGCAGGCAGCGGGATCTTTGATTATGATCAGCAGGTTCTGCTTAAGCTGCAAAATTGGGGCTACCGCGCCGGGGTGAATCTCATCACTCCTCTTGTACTGGAAGATGGACAAACGGCCGTTCTCGTGGATCGCGGCTGGATTCCGGACACGGAGATCGCACCGGAGGCGATAACGGCGTTTAATATCCCCGGTCAAGTAACCATTGATGGATACATCGCCTTGTCCCAGGAGCTGTCAAGAGAACCGGCGGCAACGCCGGAAGGACCGCAGTCGGAAATTTTCCGCGTTGACATTCCAGCCCTTCAAGCACAGATCCCCTATAAGCTCCTACCTTTCTATGTCGTGCAATCCCCTCAGGACGAAAACGAACAACTACCATTCCGCCTGAAGCGTCAGACCGAACTTTCCGAAGGCAACCATCTGAGTTACGCCGTGCAGTGGTTCATTTTCTCTATCGGCCTGGGTGTCGCTTATCTGGTCTTTGTTTACAGAAACTCCCAACAAGACGAATGAGAATCAGGCGACGAGTCCCACTCCTTATTGTGCCCATTACGCTGCTTATTCTGGTTCTTACCCAGGTCCTGCATCTGGCGCGCCCGGTTCTGGCTCATGGCGGTGGTGACCTGGTGGCCGGTCCCGTCCAGGCTGGTCCCTATATTCTTTCCGTTTGGGTGAACCCGCCTCAACCGCGAACGCAGCAGCCGCTGCATTTCACGGTCGGCGTCGCCGAACCGGAAAATAGAGCGGCGGTGCTTGATGCCCAGGTCATGGTGACGATGCAGTTACTTGACAGCGATTTGGCGCCTATTTCAACCCCGGCAACAACTGAACAGTCGATAAACAGGTTGTTTTACGAAACCGATCTTGATCTGGTTGACCCCGGTCTTTACTTGACTTCAATAGAAGTGGTAGGGTCGGAAGGGGAAGGGATGGTATCTCTGGAACTCGATGTAAAACCTCCTTCACCATTTAACTGGTTTCTGATAGGCCTGGTGGGAATTGTGTTGGTGTTGATCTTTGGCTGGCTGCGGTCGCGGCGCAGTAAGGGTGACTCGCTTGACGATTGATAATAAAATTTTCATCAAGCAAGCAGCTTGATAGTTTTCTGCTTATACTTAAAGCTGTAAGCTTCTTTACAGCAGTCTAGAAGCTAAATACCTGAAAAATTACGCGCTTTGAGTTAGCAAGTGACAATAACTGGAATGTGTTTGGAGAGATTCTAACGTTATGAGGATTCCCCCAAAGTATCGATTGAAGGAAGGTTGGTCGACGCTGTTTCTGCTCTGGGCCATGTTGTTAATAGCATCGATGGCCATTGTACAGACGAATCTCATTGATGGGCTGTACGTCGTCTCCGTCGCTGCGACAGCAGGGCTTTTTACTGGGCTGGCATTGGCTAAAAGCTCCTTTAAAGATCGAACGGCTCATTTCTACGCCTTGATTTACGGCTTGTTTGTCATTGTCTATTTGATAGGCGTTATCATGCCCGGTGAACAGCTGTGGCGGGAACGTGTTCTCGAAATTGCCTCCCGCCAGGGTGCATGGTTCCTTAAAGCAGTCGAAGGAGGAACCAGCCGGGATGGTTTGATCTTTGTCATCCAAACAACGGCCGTGTATTGGCTGCTGGGTTACACAGCCGCCTGGTACACCTTCCGCCACCCCCGACTGCTGCGCGTCATTTTACCCATGGGCCTTGTCCTGCTAAGTGTCGTTTATTACTATAATGGCCCACGTCCCCTGGCCCTCTATCTTGCCGTTTATACCATCTTGGCTTTGCTCTATACCGTTCGCACCCACTATAACGAGCAGGAAAAACACTGGCTCTCCGCCGCTGTGCGATATGATAAAGGGAGCTGGCTAACCTTCTTACGTGCCGGCCTCCTGGTTTCCCTGCTGATTATCCTGCTTTCTTGGAGTATCCCTACCATGTCGGCAAGCAGTGCCCTGGGTGATGCGCTAAGTGGAACCCAAGGGCCATGGCGTGAGTTTCAGGACAATTGGACGCGTCTTTTTGCCTCGCTGCGCACATATGAAGCAGGAACCGTTGACCCTTATCAGGCGACCATGGCCCTGGGTGGGCCGCGGACGCCGGGCAATACACTGATCATGGATATCGCCGTGCCGCGCCAGCTGCGTTCCGTTTACTGGCAGGCTATTGTGTATGATACATATGAGAATGGAAGATGGAGAATCGCCGAGGATTCTGAACCCAGACTGCATTTTCCGGATGACGGACCGCTTCAGATTCCCCAGACCCTGATGCGGGAAGGCGTTAACCAAGTTGTTCAAAATTATATCCCTAACACTGGTTTTATATATGCCGCCCCCGAACTCTATTACACCGACAAACAAATGATTATTGAAAGTACCCGGGATGAGCAGGGTGATGAGCTGGTAACGACAACCCGATCGCGATATGTCCTGCGCCAGGGTGAAATCTACAACGTTTCTTCCCGGGTCTCAACGGCCGATGCCGATACCTTGCGCCGTGCCGGCACCGGTTATCCGGAATGGGTGACCACGCGTTACCTGCAAATGCCGGACTCGATAACGGATGAGACAATAGCGCTGGCTGAAGAGATAGCGTCCCCGTTCGACAATCCCTTCGATAAATCAATCGCTATCCGCGATTACCTGCGCAACAATATCACTTACAATGACCAGATCCCGGCTCCTCCGGAAAGGTCGGAGCCAATCGATCATATTCTTTTTGACACGCAGGAAGGGTACTGCACCTATTACGCTTCAGCGATGGCCATTATGCTGCGCTCTCAAGGAGTACCGTCCCGTGTCGTCAGTGGCTATGCTCAGGGCGAATTCGACCCAGAAACAAGCTCCTATCGCGTGCGCGCCAATAATGCTCACACATGGGTCGAGGTTTATTTCCCCAGCTATGGTTGGATTCAGTTCGAGCCCACGGTGTCAATCCCTATAGTAGATCGTCCGGAGTCCAGCGGAGGGGGCGATGCTTTTGCCTCACCGGTGACGAATATACAACCTCAACCAATGGATGATGAACTCGACACCTTAATTCCTGATGACGCGCGGCTGGGTGGTCTGGATATCGATGGGGCTCAGGAATCCGCCGGACCCGATTTCCCGATCTGGCAGGCAGTGGTGGCGACGATCATCCTGCTCATTGCCGCAGGCATTCTCTTTCTTGCTTACGAAGCTAATAAACGTGTGGAAGGGGATATCGATCGCAGTTACGGCCGTTTGGGTTTCTGGGCTGATAGATTAGGTGTTTTCTTTGGACCGTCCGATACTCCGTACGAACGGGCCGAAAGAATGACTTCCGCGGTTCCCGACGGCCGTTCCTCGATTACCAACCTCACGCACGAGTATGTCCGTAAACAATTTAGCGGCAGCTATTTGATCGATAATGGGTTCGACCCGCATAAAGAGTGGAACAAACTGCGGCCGCTGCTGATCAAAGAGAGTATCGCCAGACGCTTCCGCCGTTAATCGGAGGCGAAGAGGGCGCTAAGACGCCGGCTCTGCTTCAGAGATTAGGGCCTGGACCATGATGAATAGTTCAGTCACTTCTTTTGGCTGATCGGCCGTATCTGTCGTGATCAGGCGCCACTCATCATCCCCACTGACAACCGTCAAAATATAGGTCATCTGATCGCAGCAGGTCTCGGTATTTGCCGTCTCCGATGCCAGAGAATTGAAATCCGACTCCAACCCTTTTTCCACAACTTTCTGCACGTCATCAGCCGGGACAGCCAGCTCTTGATCCCCGGGTCCGTCAATATTGCCGTCCATATGGATCACCCATTCCTGGCTTATTCCGGCGATGCCGCCTTCGCGTTTATAGATAATGACCGTGCCCTCTTTAATACTGCTTTGGCTGTTGTCGTTATTTTGTGGGGAACACGCGGCAAGCAAAGCAAGCAGTAACAAGGCTGCGATCAGGCCCAACTTACGTTTTATAATCTTTTTCATGATCGATTTTTTCACAGTTTAATGACGTTTTTTTAAACCCAATAGTTCCATTTACAAGCATCAGGCACTTCTCTGACGACGGTTTGCGGCCACAGGATCACGCTATCTCTCGTCTCTTTCTCTACCTTATTCTACGATAACGCTTATTCTACGATCACGCGTCCCAGAATATAACGGTCTCCCACAAGATTGCCGGCCTCATCAGAGATGTGCAGGCGCCTCTTACCCACCATCTCATAGAGGCCTACTTCGACCAGATAATTTCCGGGGACCAGGTCTTCAGGGATAGTTAAGCGGTATGGATCTGTATAATGCTGGCCGGGCAGCCATTTGGGAATCCACAAGTGCGTTGGGGCAGCGCCGCCTAGTGGTGTGTAATCTAGAGCGACAATTGGCCGGTTAGCCTCGTCAATCAGGTGTACAAAGACCGTATAACTTTCTTCAGCATAGTCAAGACTGAGCCAATCCAAGGTTAGATGAAGCGTATCACCGGCTTGTGCCCGCAAGGGTTCGATCCAGGGCGCGTTTACTCTTTGCCCGTTAACGGCAGCCGTTGCTCCTTGAAGACCGACCCGCTGCCGGAAGTTAGCCAATAAACTGCTGCTTATTGGTGAGCGGCGTGATTCGGTCACCTGTAAGGACGGCAGCTCATAAACCCCTCCCGCATCTTCGTCCTTGCTTAAATTCTTCAGCCCAATCGTCAGGGGATATTCACTCGCAGGGAGGTCATAGGGCAGGGCGAAATCGAAACGCTCAACAATGATTTCACCTGGCTGCCACTGCGGCGAGACCAAGTGGCTGTCTGTCGTAAAGGGAAATGTTAAATCCCCAACCCTCAGGACGGGAATATAATAATCGGCCGTTCCCGACAGGCTGCGCATGGCCAGAGTCAGCGGCACGTAAGCCCCCGCCTGCACTTCCTTCTGCGGCAGTTTGTAAGCATTAATTTCAACATCTTCACCTGTGATGTTGAAAGGAACAAGTTCTTCCGGAAGTGTTGTGTCGCCCGGTTCCACAACTTGATAGAAGGGACCAAACGGCCGTAAGCGGAACCCGGCATCGACAACCTCGCGCCGGTAATTACTCAGGTAGACCGGTCCTCCGGGTAAGAAGTCATAGACATATTCCACCCAAGGCTTGGCGGTAGAGACAAATTCCGGACGTACATCCTGTTCATCAGGCCAGCGTTCTTCCACCAACTGTGTGTACCATAAGGGCGTCATATGTTCCCAGTCATTGAGCAAAACCGCGCTTTCCCCCTGGCCTGCGAATTCAGTGAATACTGCCTCGACGTAAGCATTGCCCTCGTTGTAACTACGTAAGGAGATAAGCTGGAAATTGCGTATAACCTGGATAAATGGCCCAATCAGGAAAAGCGCCCCTACGAGCAAGACCAGCGGCAGCTTTTCCAGTCCAAGAGCGCGTTGGCTGCTCAACAATAGAAAATAGAGGCCGATCCCGGCCAGCAGTCCCACTACCAATAATGGGCCGAGTAAATAGGCCATAATATCTTGCGCTTTGAGGCTGATCACAAAGGCGTAATTGCACAAAAAAGCCATGACATACAGCAGCCATGGTTTCCCTACCTTGGGGAAAGAGGGCATCTTGCCGAAATACCCGGCCATCCAGGCAATCAGAGGCCAGAAAACGGCCAGCAAAGCCAGAAAGATCACCGGCAGCGTATACTGCAAGCGCAAAATTGACCAGAAAACCAGGGCGCGGTCACCTTGCTCTTGGGGGGAATAATAAGGCAGAGCCTCGGTTATTCCCCTGCCCAGCACATGATCCAGAAATCCATCCAAGGTATTCATTGTCGTCGGTCCCACGGGTGGCCCCATTGCACTGCGAATGGGGAAGTAGAGCCACACGGAGAGGCTGAGCAAGGCCAGAGCGACCATCTTAATCAGCAGACGCCATTCCCGCCAGATCCCCGGTCTGACCAACAGAATAAACAGCGCGTAAGCAGGGAATGAAAATACGGTGAGCGGGTGGTGCGTCACGCCAAGACCGGCGCTGAGTGAGAAGATGAGCAGCCAACGATCGCCGGTTTTTTTCTTTGATTCATCTTCATCAAGATTATTCTGGCCGGCAGCCCACCATCGAGTCAAGAAAAAAAGATTGGCTGCAAGAAAGGTCGCCGTAATGATATGCGGGTTGGCGTGGATGGCGTGCTGCCAGAAATCGGCGCCGAAGGCGATAGTCAGCGCGGCGAATAGTCCGGCTATCGCACCGGCCGAAAAGTTTCCAATCTTAACCAGCTGCTGATGACCGTCTTCAAATGCATGCAAAATGCCGTACACGAAGAGCACGGCCGTAGTCGCTGAGAATGCCGACAGCAGGTGCATGCGCCATGGAATTTCACCAATGGGCAGCAAAGTCTGGAACAGCTTGCCCAACAAGGTGATGAAGGCATAGCCGGGTGGGTGAGCGATACCCAATACGTTGGCTACGTAGGTATATTCCGTCGGATCACCCAACACCAGCGTGTGCGCCAGCGTAGCCACGTAAAGAATGGGCACAAGCAGTAAGAGGAGCTCCGGTCTGAGAAATTTACGCATAGGAAATTATAACCCGTTCACATTCCCAGCAGCGCATCATAAACCGCTCGTGTCTCTCTGGCTGTTCGCTGCCAGCTAAACTTGCCGGCCTGGATCAGGCCCATCTCGCGCCGCTGCGCGTATTCAGCGTCATTTTTCAAGAGGCGCAAAATGACGGCCGTCATTTCCGCCACCTCGGTGGGATCAAAATAGGCCGCCGCTTGCCCACCGACTTCCGGATGGCTGGCGGCGTTGCTGGCGGTCACTACCTGACCGCAGGCCATGTGTTCCAGAATCGGCAGGCCGAACCCTTCGTAAAGGCTGGGCTGCACGGCGAGATCTGCCGCGGCTAAAACGGCGGGCAAGTCTTCATCCGGCACCCAGCCTAATGGCCGAACGATATCTGTCAGCCCCTGGGATTCGATACGCGCGAAGAAATCATCAAAGAGCCAGCCCTTACCGCCTGCCAAAACAAGCTGCAGATCTGGGTAAACCTGGCGAACGGCCAGGAGGGCATCCAAAAGTCTGTCCAGGTTCTTGCGCGGTTCAATGGTACTGAGATGAATGAGAAAGCGGTCCGGCAAATCATATTTCTGCCTCACCGCTGCGATCTTCTGTGCTGAAGGGGGTTTGAAATGATCGGCCGCCGCTTCATAAACAACATGGATTTTCGCCGGGTCTATACCGTAATTTTGTACAATATCCCGCTTTGTGGCTTCGGAGACGGCGATAATTGCCTGCGCTCGCTCACAGTAAAGGGGCATCACCTGGTTCAGATACCATAAATTCAAGCGCTTGTGGTAGTCAGGATAGAGTTTGAAAATGAGATCGTGAACGGTTAAGACTGCCGGTGTCTCACGCAGCGGAAAGAGTAAATGTTCCGTGCTGTGAAACAGGTTCGCATCAGGAACAAGGCGCTTGAAGGAGAGGTGGTTTTTCTGAGCCAGCAAGACGGCCATACGCCATGGTTTGTAGCCCAGGTTAATATGTTTTTGAGGAATGTTTGCTGGTAATGTTTCTGGAAACCGGCCGTCCACCCCGCGATTATAGAAGAGAGCGTAATCCTCAGGTTGTTCCGCCACCAGCGCTCTGGCGAGTGCAGCACTGTAGCGGCCTAAGCCTGCCCGGGAATGGACGGCGGCTGAAACATCAATATAAATCATTTCACCCCTCGCCGGTTGAATAGTACCCGAATGGCGAACTGCGGCAGGGCCAGCATACGCCGCCAGCGCCAGGGTTCTCTAAGGAGCCGGTACAGCCATTCCAGGCCTAAATTTTGCACCCACTCCGGCGCGCGCAGCGACCGTCCAGTAACGAAGTCCAGCGATCCGCCGACGCCCATCGCCAGACGCACGGTCGTTAATGCATCCCGGTTACGGGCGATCCATTTATCTTGATTGGGTGCGCCATAAGCGACGAATAACAGGTCGGCCTCGCTCTCATTAATGAGGGAGACAATCGCCTCGTTTTCCGCCTCTGCTGGGGAGCCGGCATATGTACCGGCGATCGCCAATCCAGGATACAACGTCTTGAATATGGCGGCTGCTTCTTCAGCCACTCCCGGAGCTGCACCCAGGAGGAAGAGACGCCAGCCGTTCTGCGCTGCCTGCTCCGCTAAGTGGTAAACAAGCTCCGATCCCGCTACCCGTTCAGGTAGAGGCTTGCCCATCCAGCGCGAGGCGTAAATTAGGCCAATCCCATCTGGGATACAGAGATCGGCATGTCTCAGCACGCTCATAAATTGCGCATCCTGTCTGGCGGCCATAATAAATTCCGGGTTCACGGTTGCAATTTGCCGGTATCCGGTTTCTGCCATGAACTGGCGTGCCAGGCTTATGGATTGGTTCATAGTCACTTTATGGACCGGTATACCAAGGATTTCAATTGATTCAGGAACTTTAACCGGCGCTTGTTTCATCAACTATATTCTACTCGAGGGCGTCTATAGCCCCGCTGCCCAGGACATGCCACACCATTTAGGCCGCGGCAGGTATACTGCTAAGGAAGCATACTTTTGTTGATAAATTTTGCAACAAGCAGGCGGTGTTCTGGTAAGATGTCGGTGGACGGCCGTAGGCTTAGAATCCCTTCCCATTGCCAATAACTAACATCATTTTAACTTGAATATTAAAGATAAAGGCCATAATGGAGGGTATCAGGCATACTTGTAAGTGCATCATGGATGATATTCGTAAACAAAATTACCCGTCAGGCAGGGAGCACGATGCCCTGCCGGAGGCAAAGCGGGATCTGTCTCGTCGCGACTTCGTAAAAATAGCAGCGATTTTGACTGGCAGCATGTTGATAATGCCTGTCCGCTGTATGCAGGCTAATAATGAAGAACCACTGGTGATCCCACCCGACTTCAAGCGCTTCATTCTTGTCGAGCAATCTTCCACGGCGGCCACAGAAGAAATCATTGTCGCAATGGGATCACAATGCCCGGATTTGAATTGTGCCTTGTGGCAGGTCAGCGACCAGGAATTTCAGTTTTTTGAATCCGTGGATCAAATCGTCAATTTATACGTGAGAGACGGCCGTACTGACTTAATTTGGCTTGATTAGGCCTTGTTTAACCCCCGTTTTCCTTAATTGAAGTTACCAGAAGGTCTAGTTCCGGGGCGCTTAGGAACCCTTTGGCCGCGCCTGCCTCCCCAATCTTATAAGAGGCGAAAACAACTGCTTTTTGGACTGCTTCGTAAGGATTTCTATTTTCGCTGAAAATATGTAGGAAACTGGAAAACAACGCGTCACCAGCGCCGATTGTATTCACGATCGGCCGTGTTTGAACCGCGGGGATGCGCGCCATGAAGTTGTCATCCTTCACAGCCAACAGCGCGCCGGCTGCTCCTAAACCGATTACGATCACGGCCGTCCCATAGCGATCCTGCAAACGCCGCGCGAACTCTTCCGGGCTGCAAGGCAGTGCTTCATCGCTAAGAAATAAAATATCGGCCGCGGCCATGAAGTCACTGTTGTAGGTATCGTCACTGGCCGAGATCGTATGTACGTCAGTAGCCAGAAGCACACCTGCTCTCTTCGCCCGCTCCAGCAAATGACGGTTGTAATTGATATTGCACAAAACAGCCAGCGAACATTGAGCGAGCGCCTCGTCAAACTTTTCGGCCGGGTAAGCTCGATCCTGGATATCTTTTAAATCCGTGTGAATCTGCCTTTTCCCATCGTTGTTATAAATAATCACCGACTGCGCCGTATTCGGCATCACGCTTAATATCATCGTGTCGTCGATCCTGTCTGCGGTCAGTGACTTGCGCACCTGATCACCTGCCAGGTCTTCGCCGATAAGGGAAAGAAATAGCACATCGTCCCCCAGTAGAGTCAGCGCTTTGGCGATGTTGTAACCGACACCGGAGACGCTGCTGTTAATGCCGAAAAAAGGATAACGCACCGGCTCGTATGTCAGCGGGAAAGCGTCTACTTTTAAAGTCGTCTCAATGTTGATCAACCCGGAAACCAGAACTTCTGTCATAGAAACCTCTCACCGGCGATCTTATCCCACTCTGAAAGTCATGTAAAACGTGATATGATCTTGGGTCTGGTCATAAATATCACCGGCTGGAAATCGTTTGTTTATATTTTGAGTATTTACAGCGGTGATGATCCAAGGTATGAGATGAAAATCGAGCCATTCGCTATTGAAGAATATTTCGCGCTTTATGAGTTCAATACCCCTTATCTGCTCTGTTCATCGGATTGTGAGTCGATGACTGTAGATGAATTGCTGGCCTTGTCCGGTCAGGAGGTCGCCGCCTTGGGTGAACTGCATTTGGGCTACACAGAATCTCAGGGCGATCCTCAACTGCGTACGGCCGTCGCCGCCGCCTACGAAACGGCCGGTATGGATGATGTTATCATTCTCGCGGCCCCGGAGGAAGGTATCTATCTGGCCATGCGCGCGCTGCTTAACCCCGGGGATCACGTCGTTGTCCTTACGCCGGCCTACGATTCCCTATTGAACATGGCCAATCATGTCAGCAGCAATGTCAGTAAATGGGAAATCCAGGCTGGGGACGGCCGTTGGCAAATCGATCTTGACCAGCTTGAATCCCTGGTGACTGCTGAGACTAAATTGATCGTGGTTAACTTCCCACACAATCCGACCGGTTTTCTGCCTGATGATGACCAGATGGACAAGATTGTGGACATTGCCCGCCGCCACGGAACCTGGCTATTTTGCGATGAAATGTATCGTGGGTTGGAGCTATATGGGCGGGAAACCCTGGTTTCGGCCGTGGACCGTTATGACCGTGCACTGATCCTGGCCGGGTTATCCAAAGTACACGGCCTGCCCGGCCTGCGCGCCGGTTGGCTGGTTGTCCGTGACGCCGGACTGCGAAAAGAGCTGCTCAACTGGAAATTTTATACCAGTATTTGTCCCCCTGCGCCTACGGAATTCCTGGCCCTGACGGCCGTGCAGGTGCAGGAGGAAATACGGAAGCGGAACCGCGTTCTGATTGAAAGGAACCTGGAGCGTGCCGGTTCCTTCTTTCAACGGTGGGGCGATTTATTTACCTGGCGTCCTCCAATCGCCGGATCGGTGGCGTTGGTTGGTCTTCAAGAACCCTCGGCAACCGATTACTGCCATTGGCTGGCTAAAGAGGCAGGCGTATTGCTGCTGCCCAGCAGCTGCCTCGGCTATGGAGACAAACACGTGCGTATGGGTTTTGGACGTGAGAATTTTAATCTTGCTCTGGCTCATTATGAAACATTTTTGCAGGGAGGCGGCAAAAATGATTTGGAGTGGGGTTAATGATCGAATTTGAAAATGAGCGCGCGCTCGAGAAATGGCTCGAATCTCGCGAGATTGGCTGGGAGGCATGGGGATCGGCGCGCAGTAAGACGATTGACAACTTGTGGAAAGAGTATGAGCAGGGGGAGATCTCTTTCCGTGATGATCCCCCAACCCGCGCCGTTCGCGTTGTGCAGATCATTCTCCGCCGCGAAGATTATATGCTCTTGGAAATCGCCCAGGAATTCGGCGACGGCCGTGTCCGACGGCGGGAGCTGCCCCCCTCCGAGAAGATCATCGCCAACGAATCGCAGTATGAGGCCGCCGAACGCTGTTTGAATGAAGAGCTGGGTTTGGACCCCAGGGATATCCAACTTTTGAATTCTTCATCGGCCGGTTATAAAAGGGTTGCCGATTCGCCCTCTTACCCCGGATTGAGCACTCAGTACACTGTTTATACGATTGAAGCGCTGGCCGAAGGACTGCCTGATGAAGATTTCTGGCGAGAAAATAAAGCGGCTGCGGTGGGCGATCCGGTAAAACGCCATTTATGGGGTTGGCGGCGAACTGGTGGTCGTATCCTCAGACCTGAATAAATCGAGAATATCGCGCAGGCTGATTTTTGTCGCAAAAAGAGCCCAACTGGCCAGAATGATCAGCCAGATCATTTCCAGGATATGCAATAAAACCGCATAAGCCGTTAGCAATTCCGCGTCATAACCTACAGCGGAAAGAGGAGCAACGACCGACGCGTGAAACAGTCCGGGCTGCGTAGCGGCCGAGGGTGGGGAGAGCGCCAGCCCGCCCAAGGAAATCGCAACCTGATCTTGCAAAGATAGACCGGTATCTAATGCCCTGAGCGTGAGGAAGAAGAAAAGCCAGAATAGCGACCAGGAGAATAGCGACCAGCTGAGGACGATGGCAAAGCGGCGTGGATGGGCAATGCTGCTCAGATTGGCCAGTAAATCGGCCGTCGCCTGATGGGCACGTTCTTCGCTTACGCGGGGGATGGCCGCCAGCAGTCTCGTACCCTTGCTCAAGGTGAAATCAGGGTGGGTTGCCAGGTATAAAACGGCCGCGAAACCGACGACAACAAATAGTAGGCCACCCACTATCGCTTCGGCTGAGGTTTTCAGTCCCACGCCGATCAGCACCGCCCCAATCACAGCCAGCAAACGCATCAACTGCTCAAAGAGACGTTCAACCACGAAACTGGAGGTGGATTCGGCCAGGGAGACTTCCGCGTCGGTACCCATCACCAGGACGCGGATTGCCTCACCCGCGCGGAAGGGCAGCAGGATATTTCCGGCATGGCCGAGATTGCTGGCATGAAAGGTGAAGATCAAGGTCGGCTCGTAATTCAACAACGCTCGCCAGCGCGCGGCAAACGCTACCAATCCGGCGAGAAATGCCGCCGAAGCCAGGAGCAGTAAACGCGGATCGGCCGTTTCCAGCTCTTG
Source organism: Promineifilaceae bacterium (SeqCode) (assembly GCA_046259485.1). GTDB lineage: Bacteria > Chloroflexota > Anaerolineae > Promineifilales > Promineifilaceae > JAACFF01. The sequence continues at coordinate 25,899 of JBJYWP010000039.1, forward strand.
GAGGACCTCTTTCAGGTCTACCAGCAGCAGGAACATGACAATGATCACGACAATCACCGCAATCACGCCGAGAACACGTTTTGTACTAAGTTGGGATGCTTGATTCACCAAAAACCACTATCGTAAGCAAATTGGCTGGTCTGATAACTGGCAGTTGATCACCGATTACTGGTAACCGGTCACTGAAATTACGGTGACATGCGGTTCAGGGTTCGCGGATAGGGACTCGTCTCGCGCACATGGTCAATACCGCAAATCCAGGCCACGGTCCGTTCCAGCCCCAGGCCGAAACCGCTGTGCACCACCGTACCAAAGCGCCTTAGATCGACATACCATTGGTAATGCTCCAGCGGGAGTTCGTGTCGTTCGATAGCCGCGATTAAGAGGTCAGGATCGCTCATGCGCTCGCTGCCGCCGGTGATTTCTCCATATCCCTCCGGTGCCAGCAGGTCAACCGATTTGCACACTTCCGGCCGTCCAGGCCATGGTTCCATATAAAAAGCTTTGACCTGGGTGGGATAGCCGTAGACAAAAACAGGACGGTCAAACTGCTTGGTCAGCTCCGTCTCGTGTGGTGAGCCGAAGTCGCTACCCCATTCGATCGCCAGTTCTTCTTTAAGAATGGGATCGTCAGTATTCTCGCGAATTTCGGCCAATCGTTCCAGCGCTTCATCATAAGAGATGCGCGGGAAGGGTGGCTTCACATTTTCCAGCACCGAAAGATCGCGTTCAAGAAGCTCCAATTCCGGCCGTCTTCTTTGCAATGTCTCCTGCACGATATAGCTGATGAACGCTTCTTCAAAATCCATCAAATCCTCAAGGTCGTAAAAGGCCATTTCCGGCTCGACCATCCAAAACTCTGTCAGGTGACGGCGCGTTTTTGATTTCTCGGCGCGGAAGGTAGGGCCAAAGCAGTATACCTTACTGAAAGCGCCAATATTCGCTTCGTTATAAAGCTGGCCGGTCTGCGCTAGATAGGCTTCATCGTCAAAATAATCGACGGGGAAGAGGGTGCTTGTCCCTTCGGCCGCTGAAGGCGTGATAATCGGCGTATCGATGTTTAAAAAGCCATCGTTGTCTAAGAAGTCGATAATCGCTCTCTTAATCGTTGAACGAATGCGCATGATTGCCCATTGGCGGCTGGAGCGCAGCCATAGGTGTCGTTGGTCAAGTAAAAACTCAACACCATGATCTTTGGGCGTGATCGGATAATCTTCTGTGTTCTGGATGACGGTTACTTCTTCAATACCAATCTCGTAGCCGCCGGGTACACCAGGCGCGCGATCGTTTGAGCGCACGACACCACTGACGATCAATGAAGATTCCTGTCCCAGCCTCTTAAGGGTCTCAAACAACTCATCACCTACCTCAGGCCGGTAGGCGACTCCCTGAAGTATGCCTGTTCCATCGCGCAGGCGGATAAACATCAACTTACCTTTGCGCGTGCTGGCATAAAGCCAGCCTTTTAAAGTCACATGCTGGCCTTCAAACTCGGAAACGTTTTCAATCGTAAATGGTTCACTCATTTTTCACTCCACGGTTAACTCAAAGGCTGAGTATAACAAAAAAACGTTCAAAGTTTATAACGTACCTATTGGCGTCCCATATTTTCTCTTTTACAATTAGTTGGCACAAGTTGTCCCTTATTATACCGGTCGCAAGGAGCGATCCTTGGGATACGCAATGGACAAGATCACATGATCGAGACCTGGGCTCTTATACAATGATAGCGAACGCCCAAAATCCGGGAAAATTCGCTTATTCGCAGCCTCATCACGACGGTTCGGAGAAATATGTTCCCGAACCCAACCCGGAACTTGGAGACAAGGTTGCTGTATTCCTGCGCGTACCACTAATGAGTGACGCAAGTCGAGCCTGGGTGCGGGTCCTGGTTGATGGTGAACCGGAATTAGTGCCGGCAACGGCCGACCGGCAGGATGAGTTCAATACCTGGCTGCGCGCCGAACTGCCCGTGGTTAATCCTGTTGTAAGTTACCGGTGGCTGCTCGATGGCGGCCAATATGGCTACCGGTGGCTCAACGGTGCCGGCATACACAGCCATGATGTGGCCGATGCGGCCGATTTCCGATTGAGCACTTATGATCCGCCGCCGCGTTGGGCGACGGGAACGATGTATCAGATTTTTCCGGACCGTTTTGCAAAGTCGACTGACCGTCCGGCTCCCGCTTGGGCTAAGCCCGCCGCGTGGGATGATCCGGTGATCGGTGAGGGCCCTGATACACCACGCCAGTTATATGGAGGCGATTTAGACGGCATAGCGACGCATTTAGATCACATCGCTTCCTTGGGAGTAGGTACGATCTACCTGACGCCATTCTTCCCTGCCGAATCAAACCATCGCTATAATGCCTCGACCTTCGACAGAGTCGATCCATTTTTAGGTGGGGATGAGGCGATGGCCCGGCTGGCCGCGGCTGCACACGCCCGCGGTATTCGCCTGATGGGAGACCTGACAACCAATCATTGCGGGGATAAACATGAGTGGTTCCAGGCTGCAATGGCCGATCCTGCCTCACCGGAGGCGACCTTCTTTTTCTTCACCAATTATCCATACGAGTATGATTGCTGGTGGGGCATGAAGGAGATGCCTATTTTTGACCATCGCAGCATGGAACTTCGCCGCCGGTTATATGATGGCCCGGACTCAGTCATCGCTCGATGGCTCGGTCCGCACGCGCTGGATGCCTGGCGGATTGATGTCGCCAATATGACGGGCATCCATGGTGATATCAATCTTAGCCATGAGGTAGCTGCCACAATACGGCGGACAATGGCCCAGGTTACCCCAGAGTCGTTTCTACAAGCGGAATCCAATCACGATGCAAGCCGCGATCTGCTTGGCGACGGATACCAGGGTACTATGAATTACGCGGCATTTACGAGACCGCTTTGGCAGTGGCTGCTGCCGCCGCAGAAGAAACCGTACAAACATGGCAAATATCCTCTGCTGCCCAATCTTCCAGGCCAGTTGATTGTGCAGGCGATGCGCGAGTTGTCCGCTGTCACTCCCTGGCAGGGAACCTTGCATGCCATGAATCTAATAGGCTCTCATGATACACATCGAATTGCTTCACTTCTGGGTGATGAGCGACTTGTTGATGTTGCCTTCGGTATGCTCGCTGCTTATCCCGGCGTCCCCATGATCTATGCCGGTGATGAGATAGGTCTGCAAGCAATGGGTCCGGAATACGCGCGCATCCCTATGCCCTGGGATCATCCTGAACGATGGAACCAGCGGCGCCTGGCATCCACACAGGCTCTTTTTAACGCGCGTGCCCAGGGTGCTGCCCTGCGGCGTGGGGGTTTGCGCTGGCTAATGATTGAAGAAGATGTCCTGGTCTTCTTGCGCGAAGCGCCTGGAGAGAGTGTTCTTGTTTATGCTGCCCGGGCAAAGCATACGCCCTTTCAGATTCCAAAGGAAATCGTAGGATCTGAATTAGTTGGGCTTGCAGGAACGGCCGATATTCAGGTAGGTGCGGATGGTATGATCACATTATCAGCTGACGGTCCTGCTTTTAGATTGTGGCGTCTGACTATCAACTAGGTCTTGCCTTATAATTCCTTAATCCAAAAATGAAACTTGAATGAGGCATAGCATGACATCCTTAGAACTAAAAAATATGCTGCATGGCGCTGATTTCAATTACGAACAGTGGCTTGATTACCCCGAAATATTGAACCGTGATTTTGAATTAATGAAAGCGGCACATTGTAACGTGATGAACGTGGGTATTTTTTCATGGGCGATGCTCGAACCGGCTGAAGGAGAATATGAATTCGCCTGGCTGGATGGACTGATGGATCGCCTTTATGCGAATGGGTTGTCAGCTATTCTGGCTACGCCAAGCGCGGCGAAACCGGCGTGGATGTCCCAGAAATATCCGGAAATCCGGCTGGTCGATCAATATGGCCGCCAACCTCATTGTTTACGCCATAATCATTGCCCCACCTCGCCTATTTACCGCGAAAAAGTGCGGCAGATTAACACTCTTCTGGCGCAGCGCTATGCAGACAATCCTGCTTTGCTTTTATGGCATGTCTCCAACGAATATGGCAATACTGATTGTCGTTGTGAGCTTTGTCTACAGGCATTCAGAGAGTGGCTTAAAGCGAGATATGGCTCCTTAGAGGAGCTGAATAAGGCGTGGTGGACAACTTTTTGGAGCCACCGCTATACCGACTGGTCACAAATTGAGCCGGTGGACCCTTCGATTCAAGGCTTGATGCTCGATTGGAGACGTTTTGTAAGCGATCAGGTTTTGGATTTCTATCTGGCTGAAATTAAACCGCTGCGAGAGATAACGCCCAATATTCCTGTTACAACGAATTTTATGCGCCCCAATGTGAATCTTGATTACTGGTCGTTTGCACCCCACGTAGATGTTGTTTCCTGGGATAGTTATCCAGAATGGCACAGCGAACCTGATGATCTATCTGTGGCCGCACGAACGGCCTTCTATCATGATTTGCACCGATCCTATAAGCAGCAGCCGTTCCTCTTAATGGAGTCAACACCTAATGTGACCAACTGGCAGGGAATTTCAAGTCCTAAACAGCCGGGTATGCATCTCCTGTCTTCGCTGCAAGCGGTCGCCCATGGCTCGAACAGCGTGGGCTATTTTCAATGGCGGCAGAGCCGGGGCGGGGCAGAAAAATTCCATGGGGCTGTGGTCAGCCATGCCGGCCATGAAAATACGAGAACATTTCAAGAAGTAACGGCCGTCGGTCAATTACTTGCCCAGCTTCAACCGGTTATAGATTCAGATAACCACGCGGAGGTTGCGATCATATATGATTATCAAAATGAGTGGGCGCTTGAATTAGCGCAACTGCCGCGCAGCATCGACAAAAATTATCAAAAGCGATGTATTGCTCATTATCGGCCGTTCTGGAGCCAGGGTGTTACTGTGGACATCATCAATAGCACCAGTATTGATTTTTCACAGTACAAACTCCTGATTGCGCCCATGCTATATATGCTGCAAGAGGGTATAGCCGAACGGTTAGCCGATTTTGTACAGGCCGGCGGTGTGCTTGTAACCACCTACCTGAGCGCTTTGGTCGATCAGAGCGATCTCGTTTTTCTTGGCGCTTCTCCCGGCCCGCTTCAGGAATTGTTAGGCATCTGGGTAGAAGAGACGGATGCGCTGTTTGACCATCACCCACAATCGGTTCGATTGACCGATGAGGCACTTTTATTCAGACGACTGGAAAAAGATAAGGCTTTTATGGTTAAGCATTATGCTGATATCGTGCATTTACAGGGTGCTGAAGCACTGGCTGTCTATGAACGAGAATATTATGCCGGATCCCCTGCAGTAACCGTTAATCATTTTGGGAAAGGGCAGGCTTACTATTTGGCGCCGCGTTTTGATGAACAATTCCTGACCGATTTTTACGATTGGCTTTGTGACAAGATGCATTTAGAAAAGGCTCTCAGTGCACCGTTACCCCCGGGCATAACTGCCCAGGTACGCAGCACGGAGGAGCAAGGCTTTATATTCCTCCAAAACTTTGAACCTTATTCCCAAACGATAGAACTAGATGATCCTGACACCACCGATGTCCTCGCCGGGACGGTTATACCTGGAGAAATCACATTGGCCGGTTACGGCTATCGCGTATTGCAACGAGCCGGTCGCTCTGCCCTGGCCAAATGATACTAATTGGCAATTAGACTGTTCTATTCTACAATTGTGCACTATATCCTATATCGGATCGTCTATGTTGGACGTTTTAGTGGAGGTGATGCCATAAGGCCAAATTTAACGCAGATAGACAAATCCCTTTTTAACCTGAAACAGTTGATTATTAAATCGTGAGGAGATAGATGAAAAATAACAAGTTGTTCTTACTCGTGATCGCCCTATTAATAGGCGCCATGGTGCTTAGCGCCTGTGGTGGAGGCCAGGAAACGGCCGAAACCCCGGCGGAAGATGCTGCAGAAGTAGCTGAAGAGCCAATGGAAGAACCCA
>JBJYWP010000039.1:31994-35044 GCA_046259485.1 Promineifilaceae bacterium (SeqCode)
GAAACCCCGGCGGAAGATGCTGCAGAAGTAGCTGAAGAGCCAATGGAAGAACCCACGGAAGCACCAATGGAAGAACCCACGGAAGCACCGATGGAAGAACCCACGGAGGCACCGATGGAAGAACCCACCGAAGCGGCTGAAGAGGCTGCTCCGGCAGAAGCCACTGCCACTTTGACGATTTGGGCCCATGATAAGGCCGTTCCGGTGTTGGAAGCGATTGCACCCCAATTTGAGGAATCGGCCGGCGTGAAATTAGTCATTGAGCAGGTACAGATTCAAGATATGCTTGAGCAAACTCGCGTAGCCATCCCCGCTGGGGAAGGTCCTGATATTTTTATCACGGCCCATGACCAGATTGGCCAGTTGGTAGAGGGTGGTTTGGTCGCTCCCGTAGATCTAGGCGCAAAAGCTGACATGATTGCTCCGGCAGCACTAAAAGCATTTAACTACAACAGTGAGCTGTATGCCCTGCCGTTCATGACCGAGAACGTAGCCCTTTTCCGCAATGTGGACTTGGTTCCTGAACCGGTAGAGACGTGGGACGATCTCCTGGCTGCCGGTGCGCCTTTGGTAGCCGATGGTACAATCGAAAACGTCACCGTTATTCCCAGCCAGTACGCCAGCAATGGCATGCACACTGCCTTTGGCGGTTATCTCTTTGGCCAGGACGCGGACGGCAACTATTTGCCGGACGATGTTGGTCTGGACAGCCCCGGCTTCATCGCCTTTGGTGACTGGCTGCAGCAGGCAGCGAACGATGGATTGATTTCCACGACGATTGATTACGGCACCTCCGATGCACTCTTTGCGGAAGGTAAAATGCCTTTCATTCTCAATGGCCCCTGGGCGGTAAGTGCTTATAAAGATGCCGGCGTCAACTATGCGATTGATCCTCTTCCGGCCGGCCCTGCGGGACCCGGCGCACCTTTCTTGGGTGCCCAAGGCTTCTTGATCAACGCCCAAGGTGATAACCAACTTCTGGCACAGACATTCCTGACCGAGCTCGTTGCTAGTGATGAAGTTATGGATGAACTTTACCAACTGGATCCGCGCATTCCTGCTTGGATTCCTACCCTTGAGACAGTCGAAGATCCGGATATCATTGCCTTTGGCGTTGCCGGTGAGAATGCTCAGCCAATGCCAGCCATCCCGGCAATGGGTGCTGTTTGGGGCTCCTGGCAAGACGCTTTGCAGTTAATCCTCAATGGTGAAGATGTTCAATCAACGCTGACTAATGCTGCCGACCAGATTCGTAGTGCGATTGCTGGTGAATCATAGTATGCTCCTGGCAAGAATAGAGTCTTGATGTAATTTGTTAAAGCTGAGGCGAGATACAATCTCGCCCCGGCTTTTTTTGTAAGGGGGTAAAAATAAGATGAGTAGTGTTGTTGCGACAGAAATGCCCCAAGAGCCTGACAACAGCCAACCATCGGCGACTTTAGGTGGCATGGTTATTCGCCTTATCTTGTTGGCGATTTTTGATGTCCTGGCTGTATGGCTGATTGTCGGTTTGTTCGGCGACGGTTACTGGCCTTTAGGGGTTATGATCTCCTTGATAACGATTTTTGTTAATATTGTTATGCTGCGCGCCGGTATGTATCCTATGAGATGGATGGTCATTGGTCTGTCACTTATGGCCCTTCTGTCTGTTTATCCAATTCTCTATACCGTTTGGATCGCTTTCACCAATTATGGCGATGGCCATCTATTAACTCAGCAGCAGTCTATTGACACTTTGGAGCGCCAGACATATTTGCCTGAAACAGGCGCTGCTTATAGTTGGACCGCCTTCCAGACACCGGAAGGGGAGTATGCGCTGTGGCTAATTGGGCCGGACGGACATTCGTTTATTGCCAGGCCCGATCAGCCGTTGGAAGAAGTGACCGATCCAGAGCAGTATGGTCCTCTAGATGAGAATGGAATTCCATTAGGAATTGAGGGGTATAAACGCCTGGCACGCTTACAAACCGTAGCCATCATCGACCAGTTGGGGGCGATTCAATTCGGCGAAGGCGAGGATATCGTTCGGGTTAGGAATCTCGATAGCGCGGCAGTGACGCAGCCGCGTTATGTCTATGATCCAGATACGAATACGATGGTCGATCAGGTCACCGGAACTGTTTATACACCCATACAGGGAACCTGGACGGCCGAAGATGGTTCAACGCTCCCGGGTGGTTACTGGGTTGGTGTGGGATTTTCGAATTTCACCCGCTTTTTCAGCAGCTCTGCCATTGCGCTGCCGCTGCTCAGTGTCACAATCTGGAACTTTATTTTTCCTTTCGTGACCGTCTTGACGACCTTCTTTTTAGGTTTGTTCACGGCCATGCTTTTTAATGACTTGCCCGGCAGAAAGCTTATCCGTTCTTTATTGATCATTCCCTATACGATCCCCAGTCTGGTGACGATCTTGGTTTGGCGCGGCATGTTCCTTGAACCGGTTGGGATAATCTATCGCACGCTGGTCCAAATATTTGGGTCATCACCTGCCTGGATGCAAGATCCGTTTTGGGCCAAGGTGGGTATCCTGATCGTCAACCTCTGGTTAGGCTATCCCTATTTCATGCTGGTCTGCAGCGGCGCTCTGACGGGTATCCCCCAGGACATCTACAGCGCGGCCGACGTTGACGGAGCCAATGCCTGGCAAAAATTCTGGAAGCTGACCATGCCTTTATTGTTGGTAGCCGTTGGCCCATTGTTGGTTGCTTCTTATGTGTTCAACTTCAATAACTTTAACGTTATTTATCTCTACAATTCAGGGGGGCCGCCCATTGCCGGGGCATCAACGCCCATCGGCCATACGGACATTTTAATCAGTTATGTCTATAAATTGGCCTTTGCCGGTTTCCGTGGAGCAGACTTCGGTTTTGCGGCGGCGATCAGCATCATTATCTTTTTCGTGGTTATTTTGATTACCCTATTCCAGTTCCGCTACACCAATATGTGGGAGGAGGCAAATTAAGATGAGTTCTGTAACTGTAGACCAAAAATCTCCCAGTGCCTCACGCAACAGGCGCGTTAGCATGATCATTCGCATGATAATTGCGATA
>JBJYWP010000039.1:35144-68378 GCA_046259485.1 Promineifilaceae bacterium (SeqCode)
TTTGTTTACCTGGGTGGGGCAATGGGCATCAATATCTGGCTCATGAAAGGCTTTTTTGATACAGTGCCCATAGACATCGATGAGTCAGCCATGGTTGACGGCGCTACCCACTGGCAAACTTTCTGGATGTTGATCTTCCCCCTGGTACGCCCGGTGGTGATCGTTGTCGGACTGCTTACGTTCATCTCTACGTATGGCGAATTTCTCCTGGCACGTGTCTTACTCAAAAGCGTGGACAGTTTCACAGTCATGGTTGGACTTTACCAGATGCAGTCCCAGCAGTTTGCCACCCAATGGGGTGTTTTCTGCGCCGGCGCCGTCATTGCCGCGATTCCCATAGTGGTTCTTTACCTGTTCCTGCAGGATTACATCGTCGGCGGCCTGACGACAGGTGCTGTGAAAGGATAAACAGTCTTAGAAACCGGGTTTTTTCTAAAAAACCCGGTTTCTATTATCTGAAAATTTATTCAAAAGCATAAAGGAGAAATTGATCACCGGATACGGGGGATTGTCATAGAGCCATGAGCCTTTTATCTAAATTATTAGCAGAAAAGGAGAAATTCCGTGTTTAATAGGAAAAGTAATTCTTTACTGGTGGTGATATTTGGTTCTATTTTCCTTGCCACACTGATATTAATCGGTTGCATGGGGTTTACACCGAATGCCGCCCAGGCGCAGGAAGGCAATCTGGTCGTGAACCCTAGTTTTGAGGATGATGGCATAGGAATGAGCGACCCGACAGGATGGACTAGTATTGGCGACGTATCCGCTGATTTTACGGAGTCCGGCGGCCGTACCGGCGATTTCAAACTTTCACACTGGAGGGCCGATAGCTATACTGTTGCTACGACGCAAACGATCAGCGGTCTTAACAATGGGCAGTATCTTTTTAGCCTTTGGTATAAATCCGGTGGTGGGCAGAACGAAGCATACGCCGCTCTGAGAGACTGCGGCAGCCCCGAAGTTCAAATCCCTCTTCCACAAACAGATGCTTCAACCTGGGAACAGGTCGAAGGGTCTATCGAAGTGACTAATGGCCAATGCACAATTGTGCTCTATTCCGATGCCAATGCGAACAATTGGGCCAATTTTGACGATGTAGAATTTATAGATGCTCTTGCTCCCACCCCAATGCCGTCGCCAACTCCCAATCCCGAAACACTGGGTCAAAGAGGTGCGCCTCTGACCATTCGTGGCGCTGATGTTTCCAGCCTGGATAAGTCAGAAGTCATGGGCGGCGTTTATAATTATCAAAATGGCAAACAAGGAGATGCACTGGAAATTCTGGAACACAACGGGCTGAACTACATTCGCCTGCGGGTGTGGGTTAACCCGGCTGATGGGTACAATACCAAGGAACGAATATTACCGATGGCCCAACACGCGAAGGATTTGGGCATGGGCGTCCTGATCGACTTCCATTACTCTGATTTCTGGGCTGATCCCGGCCGGCAGGACAAACCGGCGGCCTGGGCTGATTACGACCTTGATCAGTTGCAAACGGCCGTCTACGATCATACCTACGACGTTTGCAGCGCTCTTGTCGCTCAAGGGACGCCCCCTGACATGGTTCAGATCGGCAACGAAATTAATAATGGTATGCTCTGGCCGGATGGCGGCTTGGCCAAATATGATTGGGGGTATTTTGGTGATCTGGCCAAGCTGCTAAAAAGCGGTGTTCAGGCGATGGATGATTGTTCCCCAGATACTAAAATCATGCTGCATAACGCCGAAGCTGGTAATTACGGCCATCAGGAATGGTGGTACAGCAACATCATTGACGAAGGTGTGCCGTTTGATGTCATCGGCCTTTCCTATTACCCATTTTGGCATGGGACCCTGGAAAATCTACAAAGCTCATTGAATGACCTTGCTGCCAGATTTGATAAGGATATCGTTTTAGTTGAGTTTTCCTATCCGTTTACTCTGGACAGTAACGATCAGATTGAAAACGTCGTTCATGATCCCAGCCAGCTGACCCCTGGGTTCCCGGCTACGCCGGAAGGGCAGCAGGTGATGACGCGGCGGATCATGAATGTTGTCCGCCAAATCCCTGATGGTCATGGGCTGGGAGTCTTCTATTGGGACGCTACATGGACGGCCGTCGAAGGCAACGGTTGGGACCCAACTGATCCAACATCCGGTAACGGCTGGGAAAATCAAGCCCTGTTTGATTTTAATAACGCCCCATTACCCGCGCTGCTTGAGTTCCAGGGCAGACAAGCTCATGCCGGCAATAACGGGGGTGGAAAATAAGTATAATCCGTCCGCTGTTTCCAAAGTTTGATATTTGATAATGACTTTGCAAACGCGTATTAAGAATCCGAGTTTTTCTAAAAACTCGGATTCTATTTATTTAGAATTCTGAATACAATAAGCAGGTTCCCTATGGTTATATCATCGAAAATGCGAGGATTGATCCCTTTCTTCTTGGCGCTTTTGTTCGCTGTTTTTGGAGCCGCTTGTGCTCAGGATGAAGAGCCGGTGCAAAGTACCCCAGGGCCGGCGACTGCACTTCCGGCCACGCAGGCCCCTGAAAATCCTTCTGTGGATTCCTCGCCTACGGCCGAATCTAAAGAAGAAGCTATAGAACCGGTTGCCGAAGATGTTACTCCTGAGGAACCGATCTATCTCTCCATCATCTGGCACCAGCACCAACCCGTCTATTTCAAAGACCTGGAGAGTAATGTCTACGAACGGCCGTGGGTGCGCATGCACGCCGCCAAGGATTACGTGGATATGGCCGCCATTCTGGAGCAGTATCCCGATATCCATGTTACCTTTAATCTTACCCCAAGCCTCATTGCCCAGTTAGATGATCTCGCCTCCGGCGCCAGAGACAGCTATTGGATACATACCGAAATCCCCGCCGAAGATTTGAGCGACGAAGAGAAGCAGTTTATCCTTGACCGCTTTTTCGATACGAATCAGAGTATCATCGATCGCTTCCCGCGCTATGTTGAGCTGCAGGCCAAGCGGGATGAGGGCGATGCCATAAACATGTTTACAGTAGAGGATTTTCGCGATTTACAGGTCTTGTTCAACCTGGCCTGGACCGATCCCGACTGGCTGGCTGAAGAACCCCTGGCCGGTTTAGTCGCCAAAGGTTCCGGTTTTGAGGAAGCGGATAAAGCTGTGGTTCTTGACGAACATCTGCGTCTAATCGAGCAAGTAATTCCTGTACATAAGGCATTGCAAGATGCCGGAAAGATCGAGGTTACAACAACGCCTTACGCGCATCCCATTTTGCCCCTACTAGTTGATACTGCCCTGGCCCGTGTAGCCCTTCCGGACATTGAACTACCGGCTCAGGAGTTTGTTTACGGCCAGGATGCTGTGGCCCAGGTCGAGAAGGGGGTTGAATTTTATGAGGATCATTTCGGCCGTCCACCAGCCGGCATGTGGCCTGCTGAAGGGGCCGTGGCCCAGGAAATCGTGACCATGGTTTCGCGCAGCGGCATCCAGTGGATGGCCAGCGATGAAGGTGTTCTGGCTAAGAGCCTGGGCATGGACAGTTTCACCCGCGACAGCGCCGAAACCGTTGTCGATGCCGACGCCCTATACCGGCCTTACACGGTCCAAGGAACGCGCGGCGATCCCGTGGCCATGGTCTTCCGCGATGTAGCTATCTCCGATAAGGTTGGCTTCACTTATTCCGGCATGCCCGGCGAGCAGGCGGCTGAAGATTTCTTAAGCCGAATTCACAATATAAGGCAAGAATTGCAGGACAGTGATGCGGAAGGGCCGCATCTCGTTTCCGTCATTCTCGACGGCGAAAATGCCTGGGAGTATTACGATAATGACGGTAAAGCATTTTTACACACTTTGTACCAGATGCTCAGCGATGATCCATTGATCGAGACCGTGACTCCCACCGAATTCCTGGCCCTGGCGCCTGAGCCACGTCCCATTGAAAATCTGTGGGCCGGCTCCTGGATCAATGCCGATTTTTCAACCTGGATCGGTGAAGAGGAAGAAAACCGTGCCTGGGACTATCTGGCCACAACACGTGACTTTTTACAAAAATATATCACCGGCCCACGTCAGGACTCCGTCTCTGAGGAGGAGTTAAACGCGGCTATGGCGGCGATGATGATCGCTGAGGGTTCCGATTGGTTCTGGTGGTATGGTTCCGATCAGACTTCCAGCGATGACCGCTCTTTTGACGAGCAGTTTCGCAAAACATTGGAGCAGGTCTATCTTGCCCTGGGTGAAGAGCCGCCATCGTTCCTGGCTGTACCCATCATCCCTGAACAGTCGGCCGCGGCCGATCGCCCCATGAGCGGCCTGATTACTCCAATTATCGATGGTTTTATTGATGAAGATGAATGGGCCGCCGGTGGGCAGTTCCTGGCCTCAGGTGGCACGATGGCCGCGGCAAATCCGTTTTTCAAGAGCCTGACCTATGGCTTTGATGGTCAGAATTTATACATTGCCGTGGACAGCGATTCAGAAGTTTGGTCTGAAGCACCTGAATTGGTTGAGCTCTATTTGCAAACGCCGGGAGCGGAGCAGGAGAGTAATTTTAGCCGTGGTGGCGATGCACTAGGTTTCCCGGCCACCGGTATGCTGGAATTGTCATTCAATGATAAAGCATTGACGTCCGTCGCCTATTTCACGCCTATCGAAGGGAAGTGGACGGCCGTGTCTTCTGTAGCGGCGAATAATATTGCAACTCTCATCTATCCCGATCAAAGTGCAGGTCTGACGGTCGCTGCGGATGGTCAAATTGAAACGGCGATTCCTCTCTCAGCTCTAGGCAGTATAGATGAAGGTTCGAGCATCACTCTGCGCGCGCTGCATACGATTCCTATGGGCGGCGGCGTCGCTGAATTGGAACGATTACCTTTCAGCGGACCGGCAACTATTGTCGCCCCTGATCTGGGTACAACCACGCTGGTCGTTGACCTGGTAGATCCTGCCAATGATGATCATGGGCCGGGCACATACGTTTATCCCCAGGATAGCGTCTTCGCCAGCGGCAACTTTGACATCATCGCTTTCCAGGCCGGTTATACTGAGCAGGATATCGTTTTTAAATTCTATCTGCGCGGGCCAATTGATAATGCCTGGGATTCGCCCAACGGCTTATCACTCCAGACCTTAGATGTTTATATCGACACCGATGGCGATGGCGAGGGGGGCGAGGCGATGCTCCCCGGCCGCAACCTTTCTTTTGACGAAGGGACGCGCTGGGATTATGCGATTACGGCCGAAGGCTGGACGCCGGGCATCTACGTACCAACTGCTGAAGGACCGCAGCAGATCGCCTCCTCCGAAGAGTTCAAGATATTGGTTGATCCCGATCTGCGCAAAGTCACTATCCGGGTGCCCAAATCTATCCTCGGCGACGATCCCGAAAATTGGCGCTTCGCTGCTGTGGCCATGAGCCAGGAAGGTTTCCCCAGCGGCGGTGTGATGCGTGTGCGCGATGTCGTTCCTGAGGCTGAGCAGTGGCGTATTGGCGGTGCGCCTGAAGGCTCAACCAACCATACCCGTGTCATCGACCTGGTCTGGCCGGAAGAAGGTTTGCAGGAAAGCTGGCTGGCTAATTTTGATCCCATCCAGGACGCGCAGGCAGACCAAATTCCTGATGATTATGCGCGCGTGCCCATGTTCGGCAGTGAGTGATCTCATTTTTAGTAAGCAGCATTCAGCAACTAACTGATTACTGAATACTGCTTATTACTGGCTGAGTTCATGACCAATCGGCAGTCTCTTACACGCCTTCTCGGTCCGCTGGCCGTCTTACTCCTGGCCGCCTTTCTACGCCTGTACCGCCTGGCTTCCGTCCCTTTTGGCTGGCACCCTGATGAAGCAACGAAAGCCTTGTTGGCGCGTGATGTACTGGCCGGGAAATTTCACCCCGTTTTTTTCTCCGCTTTCACCGGCCGGGAAGCGCTTTTCGTCTACCTGGAGGCTCTGCTTTTTACCCTGCTTGGTGAGGGTATCTTTGCCGGGCGCTTACTGTCTGCTCTCATTGGCATTCTCACCGTTGCCCTGACTTACGCCACGGGACGCGAGCTGTTCAATCGCCGCATCGGGCTGCTCACAGCTGCTTTTCTGGCTGTTTCCCTCTGGCACCTCATCGCCAGCCGCAATGGTTACCGGGCGGTCATCCAGCCCTTTATTCAACTATTCACTATCTTTTTTCTCTTTTATGGTTTGCGCAAATCGTCCGTGAAGCAGTCCTGGTGGCCATTTCTCCTGGCCGGCATATTCCTCGGTTTATCCCAATATACCTATACGGCCGTGCGCCTTTTCCCCTTTTTAATCCTGGCCATCCTTTTTCTGGTACTGCTCATCGATCGCCGAATAATCACAGCTAACCTTGGCCCGCTCGTGGCCATGGGCATTGCTGCGTTTCTCGTCTTTCTCCCATTGGGCTACCACTTCTGGCAGCATCCGGACGACTTTTTCGGCCGTGCGGCGCAAATCTCTGTCTTTTCACCTCAATGGTCCGGGGGAGACAGCGGCGCGCGCCTCTGGCAGAGTGTCAAAGAGACGGCGCGGATGTGGACCGTCTGGGGCGATATCAATTATCGCTTTAATATCTCCGGCCAGCCGGTTTTCGATTGGTTCACGGGCATCCTTTTCTTTCTAGGAATACCTCTCTCCTTTTGGCGTGCATTCAAAACGCGTGGCTTAAGACGTGTCTCGTACCTGTCAATGCCCCTTTGGCTGCTCATTATGCTCCTGCCGATGGTTTTATCGGCCGAATCCCTGCCCTATTACCAGCGTGCCATTGGCGCATTACCGGCGGTCTACTTTTTCCCGGCGCTCACCCTGGATACGGCCGTGGATGTCTTTAACCGTTTTACGGATGAAGACTGGCGGCGCTTACCGGCGATACTGCTGATCTTGTTCTTTAGCGGATTAGCCCTTGTGACTTACCGGGATTACTTCCAGCGCTGGCATGGCGCGGAGCGCAATGATGACGATCGCCGGGTGGCCATGGTCTATGTCGCTGATTACCTGCGCCCAAATCCAATTGAGGGCGATCTCTATCTATCCACGCAGTATATGCAGCATCCGACGCTGGCCCTCTTAGCGCCTGAACAATATGACGGCATTCACTGGTTTGATGCACGCCAGAGCCTGCCTCTTCCGCCGCCCGGCCGGGAAGCCGCTTATATCCTGCTTACCGAAAATGCGCCCCAGGAGCAGCTCTTTCAGCGTGCCGCCGGCTTGGAGAAAACGGCCGGCGTCACCGACCGCTTTGGTAGACCGGTATTTGACATCTTGAAATGGTCTGCCGGCCCTTATCCGCAGCCGCAGGAGGTGACGAACCCCAGTTGGTCTTGGGCAACAACCTTCGATCCCTATACCCTTGCCGAGACGAGTAATCCCATTTCTCTGCCGGTAAATTTCGGCGATATACTATTCTTCCTGGGGCACGATCGCAACGCTTCAACATTGGAACCCGGTGATACGTTGGAGCTGATCCTATACTGGCAGCTGCTGCAAAAACCCCCACGCCAGTATACCTTCTTCGCTCATCTCCTAGATGTCAATGGGCAGGTAGTTGCCGGTTTTGATGCCAACGAGTATCCGACCACTTTTTGGAATGAGGAAGGGGGTGAACGGCTGTTGAGCTATATGCCTCTGCCCCTCCCTCGCGATTTGCCGCCGGGTACCTACCAGCTGGAAATCGGCGTCTATAACCAGCCCAGCGGCGAGAGGCTGTCCATCCTGGATGGGGAGGAAGCTCTAGCCGACCGTTTATTGTTAGAACCCATTCAAATTGATTGAGATGATACGAGAAGAAATAACGGAAGATATTCCAGAAATTTTTGAGATCAATGAAGCGACATTCGGCCGTTCTGAAGAAGCGATATTGGTAGACAGACTGCGTGCCAAGAAGGCCGTTCTCCATTCACTTGTCGCTGTGCAGGATCGCCGGCTTGTGGGCCATGCCTTATTCAGCCCGATTCTAATTCATGGCCATAATGGTGTGGTCAAGGTTGTGGCCGCTTTGGGTCCGGTTGCGGTTTTACCTTCCTATCAGAAACAGGGGATTGGCGGGGAATTGATAAATACAGGTATCGAGATGTGCCGTGAAGCGGGCTATCAGGCCATAATCGTTCTG
This sequence comes from Promineifilaceae bacterium (SeqCode), assembly GCA_046259485.1. GTDB lineage: Bacteria > Chloroflexota > Anaerolineae > Promineifilales > Promineifilaceae > JAACFF01. Next base: position 43,234 of record JBJYWP010000039.1, read on the forward strand.
GGGCATCCAGATTATTATCCGCGTTTTGGCTTCCAATCGGCTGCTCCTTTCGGCATCTCCAGCACATACGATGTGCCCGATGACGCCTTCATGGTTCTGGTTTTAGATCCAGACGCTCTAAATGAGCTAAAAGGCGTGGCGCACTATCATCCAGAGTTTGATGGAGTTTAGGTTTTTATGGCTCGAACTGCGCCGGATTGATAGGCTGTTGTTCCGCCGGTACTGCATAATATTTTTGTAAGGCCAGATCAGTGACGGGAGCGATGATCTCCTGTACCTGTTCGGAAATATCACCAAAACAGCAGCCTATTCCCACGTTCCAGATCGCCGCACCTTTCACTTCCGGATAAGCGGCATATAATTTAGATGCCCATTTCAAATCCTTGATGGCTTGATCAACGTCGGGGATATCGGCATGTTCCCAACCCCATTCGGTGATCAATACCGTCGGCCGTGGGATGCCCAATTCATCCATTATTTGGAAGAGTGATTGAAAACGGCCGACTTTGTAGGGATATTCATGGGCGATATCGTCTTTGGTGTAGCTGTACTCGTGTAATGCGATGGCCAGCTTATCCGGATTTTCGCCGGCCAGGCGTAAAAATTCCTGCATAGTCGGTCCGCGCCAATGCTCCGGCTCCGGCTCACCGGAAGCCCAGCCAAACGCCGCCCATCGATAGCCGTCAGCCATGGCTAGCCTGGCTGTCTCCAAGGCAAATTTCGCCAGCCATTCAGATTGTGTGCGGTCCGGTTCGTTCAAGGTCTCTATCCATACCAGATTGGGGTCGAGTTCCGGCGGGAATAGATCGCGCTGCGTCTGCCAGTGATGCTGCGCGGCCGCCTCCGGCGCTAATTCGTAATGGGGCACGCTGCCAGTTGAGCGATAGACCAGCACGTGCGGCACGCCGCTTTCGCGCATCAATTCCTGCGCTTTAAATAAGGGTTCGGCGTTATCTACTGTCTTTAAGAAGAATGGCACCCCGGCAGCATCCAGACGCGTCATCCATTCATCGAGGACCTCGCGGTCTTCCGGTAGGGTGACGTGAAAACCCATTTTCACAAACCCAATTTCCTGACCTTGCGCCTCCAGCTCGGTGCGGACTGCCCCAAAATCGATAGTCGGTACCGGAGATGGCATGACCGTGGGCTGCGGTAAGGACGTAGGCTGAAGTGATGGTGTAATGTCCGCTGCCTCGGCAATTGGAATGAATATCTCGGTCTCTCCTTCCGTTCCCGCGCTGCTGGATGGTGATGGATAAGAATTCGCGGTGTCGTAGGCTTCTAATGGTACTGCTGGGGAAGGGGTTGCCGGAGAATTCGGCGTAGGTCCTGGATACGATGAAGATGCATCAGCTGGTGTCTCTGTCAGGTTGAGATTCTCGCCGTTCGGAACTTCGGTGGCTGTCTCTATCACCGCTTCGCCCTCGGAAAAAACAGTGGTTTCTGTGGTCGGAAGTGTTGCTGCCACGGTCCCAGAAGATGAATCGACGGACGTGTTGTTGGCCCCTACCTCGGTTGAAGAACAGGATATAGAAACAAAGAATAAGACAATAAAAGTAAGAATCAGCAAAGGGTTTCTGGGCATAGTTTCCCCATCGGAGGTTAAGTAAGGGCCGTTGAGGCTCCACTTGATTTGGCTGCATTTGTAGTGCAGCGTGACCTGCATCTTATGGTTTCCTGGTCTATGGGTCAATGCTTCGGTGCTATCTTCACCGGAAATACTAACAAAACAAGTTGCCTGCAAACCTCTCCAAAAGCCGTTAAAATCCCTTATTGAAATCATCGGCAGATGGCCTCACCGGCAGATAGTTAGAAAGGAAGCGTGTTATGACCTGGTATCAAAAAGAGATTGTGCTCAGCCCCAAGCGGCGCGGTTTTCACCTTGTGACACGGGAAATCGTCAGCCAGGTGCCGGAAATTCGCCAGATAGGCATAGGCCTGGCGCACATCTTCATTCAACATTCTTCTGCTTCGCTGGCTATAAATGAAAATGCCGATCCTACCGTTCGCCAGGATATGGAATCGCACTTCAATGTCCTAGTTCCTGAAAATGCTCCTTATTTCATCCACACCTATGAAGGACCGGATGATATGCCCGCACATATCAAAGCCGTGCTCCTGGGCAGCAGCCTCATGATACCGGTTACGAATGGGAGTTTAAATCTTGGTACCTGGCAGGGTATTTATCTTTGCGAGCATCGCAATTATGCCCGCGGTCGCGGCCTCGTGGTGACACTTCACGGCAGCGAATGAGGGGCAAACGCTTGTCTGGCGGGTTAGAAGCCGGCCAATATCTCCTCCATGATCTCTATCTCATTTTCTGATACATGATAATGTGTCGGCAGTGTCAGCAGGCGGCGGGCGAAGGAATGCGCACCGGGAAAGGTGGCACTTTCTTTGGGGGTAAATATCTCGGGCAGCGTTTTTTCGTAGAGACGTCCGGCGCCGATACCGGCTGACCACATTTGTTTGAATAACTGCTCGCGCAGCTCCTCATTTTCTACCAGTACGGGCAGCCTTAGGTAAATAGGGTCCGCTTCCTCGGTGATCTCAAGATTTCGAACGGACGCTGCATTTTTTACGGCCGAAGCCAGCCGTGAAGCAACCTTACGCCGCCTTTCATTAATTTCGTCCAATCGAGGTAACAAAGCAAGACCGATCTCCGCCTGGGCATTACTCAAATCACGCACGGCGTATCCCCAGCTTGCGGCATCGTTGCCCATTCGCTGCAAACCCACTCTCGTTGCTGTCCACCAGCCCAATGGGTGAAAAGCCAGCCTGAAGGCGAGCTGGCGCAGCCAGGCTTGGGCTGACTGGAGGCCGCCGGCTGAAGGTAAATCCGCCCACCAGCAGGCTAATGCAGCCTGGTTTTGTTCCAGGCCGGTGATAATGATGCCCCCGCCGCCTGTGGATAATGGTTTTCCTGGGCCAAGACTGAATATGCCGAAATCGCCACCCAGGCCAACCGACCGTCCCGCCCACCGCGCACCCATCGCCTGTGCTGCATCCTCAATCACCGCCGCGCCGGCACCCCGGGCCTGTTCGAGTACATCGCTGAGAGGCAGGGGAATGCCGAAAGGGTGGACAAGAAAAACAGCCAATGTTTTATCGCTGAGTGATGCAGAGAACGATTCCTTTTTATAGCGCGTCGTCTCCGGCTGAATGTCCACGTAAACCGGCTCTAAACCAAGATCTAAGGTGACTTTGGCCACGACGGGACAGGTATAGGCGGGAATTACGACCTGACGCCTGGGGGCCTGTTCTTCAGCCAACCCTTTTAACAATGTATAAAGAACCGTCCGTCCGGAGGAAGCGAGATAGCATGATTTAGCAGTCAGGCCGAAGTATCCGGCCAGCGCACATCGGAAAGCATCTACAGCCTCCGAAGAAGGGATCAGCCCAGCCCTGAGATCAGAAGTGGTTACAGGAACGGCCGATGGGGGGAGCTGACGGAACCTTCTTGGGTGCATGGCTATCTTTACTGCAGGCGCTTGATATTAGGTAGTCCGAGGTTGGTAATGCTGCTGAACAACAATGCCCCGGCACTGCCCACCACCAAAGCCAACGTTAAGCCGAGGGGAACGGCCAGGGCGCCAATGAAAAAATTACTCCCCGTATCGAAGCCGGCGTGCAGCATGCTGTAAATTGTCATGACCCGGCCACGTACACGATCGGGTGTGTGCAGCTGCACCAGCGTAATCCCCAGACTCTGTAGAATCAACAGCATGAAACCTACGCCAACCAAAAGCAGGCAGGCCAGGGCTATTCCAGGAGCATTGGCTACGCCGATTACCAGTAGAGGCAGGATAAAAGACGCTATGATCAGGCTGCGCCCGCGGTTGTTTTTCCCCAGACGTGCTGCCCCAAAAGTTCCTAAGACAGAACCCAGAGCCATGGAGGAAAGCAGGATGCCCAGTCCGACAGAATCAACGCCCATGACATCTTTCGCATAGGCCGGCATCATGCCCATGACGGGGTAAGCCATCCCGCCAACGACAGTCGTAATAGCGATCACGCCAAGAATTGTCGGCTGCCGCCATAAGGTTGTAAATCCTTCCGTCATGGCCACGCCGAATGATTTTCTTTCCATATCCTGCCCGATGTCGGGTACACGAATGAGGGAGAGCGCCAAAATTGGAAAAAGATAGCTAATTGCATTGAGCAGCATCGTGCTACCCACGCCGATGGTACTTATTAGCACACCGCCTAGAGCGAAGCCGACAACACTGGAGATGTTAAAGATCGTCGCGTTGAGGGCTACCGCGTTAGCCAGGTCATCGCGCTCGACGATGTCCACCAGAAATGTACGCCGTGCGGGGTTGTCAATTGCCAGCAGCGCGCCGAATATCGAATAGAGGAGGATCATGTTCCATAATTCGATGCGGTCGGTGATAACCAGAAAACCAAAAGCTGCCGCCTGGAGCAAAAGCCCGGTTTGTGTCGCGATCAGCAGCTTGCGACGCGGCCAGCGGTCGATGAAGACCCCTCCCGCCAGGGAAATGGGCACAACCGGCAGCAGGGCGATAAAGCTGACCGCGCCTAGCCAGAAGGTTGAATCTGTTTTTTCGAAAACGAGGTATCCTTCGGCGATTACTTGCAGCGAGGTGCCGATCGTGGAGATGATTTGCGCCAGCCAGAATAAGCGAAAATTACGGGAATGGAGTACGGGGGCCAGGGCTGATTGGATCACATACCTGTCCTATGGCTAACATATCCCGCGCCGAGAGCGAAACCGGCAATAATGGCAATTACAATAAACAGGGCGCTGGTGCCGCTGTGTTCGTTGGCTTCAGCAGTAGAGACTATCTCTGTGGCTGTGGGGACGGGTGTTGGCGGCAGGGTTTGTACTGCTTGGATCGCTTCCATATCCGTATCGTTCTCTGATTGATCCGCTTCTTCACCTTTGATATCCGAATTGTCATTGGTCACGGCCGTTGCGATTGGTTCAGCAGTTTCTTCTGCTTTATCTTCATCCGCCAGTTCAGGGGTGATTTCCGGCTGTTCAACGCTGCCAGGAGGACGCAGCGCATTCATGATTTCATTTGTCAAGTCCAGTGTCTCTTCGCTGGTCAAGATAGAAATTCCCTGGATATCGTCTTGCAGCGGGGACAACATGGCCAGTAGATCGTCGACGTTTCCTTCGGTGCGTATTTGCAAGCTGACTTCTATGTCCGGGTTCGCCCGGTGAATCTCCTTCAAAAGAGGTTCCACAAACTCATAGACTGTCTCGGGCTCTGTTTGGACTTTTTGCACTTGCAGAATGAAATAATCCGCATAAGGTGCCATTGCGGCGCCGTCGCTTTCGGCAAAACGATGGTCCGGCCCCAGAGCCAGCTCTAGACCATATTCATCGGTAACTTCACGCAAACTTTGGATGCTCTCCACCGGATTTTCTTGTTCAAAGATTGGATTGGCTGGTCCGTGCTCCAGGTTATAGCCAACGATGTCGATTTTATCGTAAATATGCGGAATTAAACGGATAGCATCGTCCGCGGACTTAAAAACGACCAGCTTTTTACCCGCCGTCACACCTTCCAATAAGTCCAGTTGGGAAACGTGCTCGACGCGGGCAATATCATTGGTCCGCGCGCGTTCATTGAAAAGATCGACGAGCGGCGCACCCATACTCAAATCGATCCACAGATCAGTCAGCCCGTTATCATCAACAGCGGCTGCCTGTCCGGCAAAGATCATGTGCAAGAAAATTAGAAACAATAATAATGATTTTTTCACGGTTTAAAAGTGGGTTGTTACTGCTCGATCTGAGAGGTTCTCAATGACGGCCGTTCATCATTCATTGCTGTTAATTATATTACTGCTGGCAGCTTCTGCGCCAGATTCTGACCCGTTAATGCCTGAGGCATCAGAGGCTGTTGCAGCAACTTGAGCGGGTTCGTCTAAACCGGTGGAACTATCCTCAGGAGCAGGCGCCTCCTCTTGGGATTCAGGCGCGGTCGCCGGTCGATCGGGTATCTCATCCAGGGAAGGTCGTAGCAGGCCGCCGGGTTGGGACTGGCGTGCTAGGTCGTTCCAGTAGACAACCGCGTCACGATTTTCATCCTCGCGAGCCATTGTAGCCATACGCAAGTAACCTGTGGGCACTCCGGATAATGTTTCGGCCGCTTTGGTGTAGTATGTTTCAGCCGTTTCCCTATCCCCTTCTGCTTTATACAAATCGCCAAGGCCGATCATAGCCTCAATGGCCGCCGGTTCTATAGCCAGCGCTGCCAATAGATCCGTTTTCGCATTTTCATCATCTTCCATTTCGAGGAAAATTCCTGCTCTTTGGATCAACGTCCCCGCTGTCGGTGATACTTCTACCGCTTTGTCTAACAGGGCAAGCGCTTGGTCCTCGTTACCCTGGGCGAGCATCAATGCCGCATACTGAATGAACAACGCACCCGATGAGGGAGACATTTTCAGCCCCTGCTGTAAAGTTGTCTCCGCTTCATCCCACTTTTCCTCTTGCTGGAAAAGAATAGCCAAGCGTAAGTAAGCATCGGCCAGGGTTGGTGCGGCAGTCAATGCCTGCCAGTAAGCGATCTCCGCCTGTTCGCTGTTTTCCGCTTTCTCATAAGCATTGCCAAGGGCAAGATAGTGTCCTGGTGTGGCCGGATCGATCGAGATCGCTTCCTGGTATTGCTGGATTGCCTCATCAATATGTTCAGTTAAGAGGAAAAGATCGCCCACCGCGATGTGTACGTCGGCGACATCCGGTTGGGCGTCGAGCGCCTGAGTATAGCGCTCAAGGACTTGCTCAAAATTCCCACGATTTTCATAGTAGTGACCCATGGCCAGCAGCATGTCCGTCGTTTCCCCTAACTCACCCAAACCCTCTTGCAGAGTTTGTAATGCTTTTTCCGGCTGCCCTTTTTGTAGCTGCAAGGTGGAAACTGCCCCATACAGTAGAGCTGGATCAGAGACTTTGCGGTATCCCTGGGACAGCAGTGCGATGGCTTCGTCAAAACGGCCGGTAGCGGCAAGCCACTGGCTGCTGGAAACGTAGTTCGGCGCTTCGGTGGGGGCAAGGGAAATAGCCTGATCATTGGCCGCAATCGCCTCCATTAGCATCCCCTGCCCGGCGTAGAGATTAGCCAGTTCGACATAGATGCGGCTGTTTGCCGGATCAGCGGCCTGGGCTCTCGTATACGAATCTAGTGCCGCATTATACTGGCCGGAAATTCGTTCAATTCGACCGCGCCGCATGAGGAGTTCTACATCATTTGCGCGCTGTTCAAGCGCTTGATCCGTGTAGTCGAGCGCTGTCGTATAATCGCCATAACGAATCAAGGAATCGATCAGGGTCAGGTTGAGTGATTGATCGGCCGCCGGTAAGGTGGCTGCTTTCTGGAACCAGGCCAGCGCTTCACTGCTGTTGCCCCGTCTTTGTTCCAGTTCTCCCAGGCGTATATAACTGCTGACATTATTGTAATCAATACGCCGCGCCTGATTGAGTAAATTTTCCGCTTGGTCGAGATCACCCTTGTCCATTTCCAGTTCGGCCAAACCGACGTAAGCATCGGCTGCGCCGGGATTGGTGGCGATCGTTTCACGGAAACTTGCTTCCGCCCGATCGCTGCGATTGCGATCTTGCCAGGCCCGTGCCAGAGCTAAGGTTGCCCGTTCGTTACCGGGGTGTTTATCGGCCGTGTTGTAGTAAATGGTCATCGCTTCGGTTCGTTTCTCCTGGTTGTCCAGGGCGTTGGCCAGCGCGATTTGTGCTTCAACCGAGCCGGGTGACAAAGAAACGGCCGTGCGCAGTTGGACCAGTTGTTCACTCTCCTTACCCTGTAGACCCAGCGCTTCCGCCAGCCCAAGCCGTGGGGCCGGGGTCCAACTGTCCAACTTGAGTGATTGTTCGTAAGCAATGACCGCCAGCTCTGGATCAAAACGCGCCAGGTATAAATCACCCAATTCCTTGTAGTAACGTGCCACAATAGTCGGGGGTTCTTGCGATTCTTCCGCCAGGCGAATGCGCTCCAGATAGAGATCGATCGCCTTGTCCCCTTGGTTTTGTCCTTGGTACAGTCTGGCCAGGGCGGATAAGTCCCCAAAACTGCTCATGAGTTGCAGTCCATTAGAAGGCCAATTATTCTCAACCGCTCCTGTATAAGTGGTGTAAACAGAATCGTCGAGTGTTTCATCTGAAACGAATGCAGCATCTGCTCCTTGGATTGGATTCGTCAGGTTGACCAGTATAATCCCTGGATCTGCCTGGGCCAAGTTCGAGGTCGTAATATCGAGAGCGCGCTGTAAGAAATCGTTCGCATTGTCCTCCTCCCCTTTCGCCGAATAGAGATTGGCCAGGCGGATAAAGGTTTCCACTTCTTCATCGTCCAGAGATAGCGCCGTTTCGTAGGCATTAACCGCCATTGAGGTATCATCCTGCCGGCGCATCGCGTCCCCATAAAGAAGATGGGTCCACGCTTCCTCAGGCGCAGCAACGATAGCCGAGCGATAATAATTTAAAGCCGCTTCGATGTCTCCCTGGTCTTCGTAGGCGGCGGCCACGCGGGAAAATGCAAAAGCCCGGCTGGTCCCGGCAGTTCGCAGTTGTGGACCCGTGCTCATCGAATAGGGGGCGAGCTGTTCAAGTGCGGATTGGTAGGCATCAATTGCCGCATCTGTCTCACCAAGGCGCTGCCATTGATCCCCTAAAGCAAGAAGGAGGGTGGGATCGTTGGCTTCTTCACGCAGAGCAATTTGCAGCAGTACCATGACGTCGTTGGGTGTCCCGCCCTTTTGGCGCAGTTCGTTGCTCAGGGCGACATAGACGCCGACCTGGGAAGGATCGAGTTCGAAGGCACGCTGGTAGGCGCGAATCGCTTCCTCGTGGTCATTTTTGGCCAGGGCCAGTTCGCCGCGCAGCGTATGCCCGGCGGCATTAAACCTGTTCTGACTCAGGGCGTAGGAGATTTCATCAGCCGCCTCATCAACGTTGCCGTCAGCCAGGAGAGCTTCAGCCAATGCCAGGTGGGTATTAGTGGTTTCCTGAGTGCTGAGTTCTTGTAGCAAAATGGCGTAACGGAGCAGGTCTTCCGCCTTTTTATACTCACCCTGGGCGGTCATCAGATCGGACTGGATCGAGACTACTTCGGGCGACAGCGGATAGAGCAGGCGCATTGACTGCACCAGGTCCAACGCCTTGTCATAGTAACCCAGTTCGCGATAAACACTCATAAGCACAAAAAGATTGTATTCGTTAGCCTGTTCTTGGGCAGCCTGTTCATAGAGTGGGAGTGCGCGTTCCGTTTCTCCTCTCTGGCGCCACATATCTGCTTCAGCGATAAGGCGAGATGCGTGGTCAGGCCAACTCTGAAGGTCAGCCGCGCTACTAAATAATAATTTAGCACAATTTTCACGGCCGTCGCTCAGGCAGACATCCCCGAGGGCAACCTGGAAGCGGGCTACGAGCGGCGCACCGCGACGGGCGATGTCAAATTCGGCGATACTCTCGTTCAGCAAACCTTCCTGGGCATAGAGACGGCCGAGACGGTAATGGAGGACCGGCAGCGCATGATTGGCTATCGTCTGGCGCAGGGTCTCTTCAGCCAGCGCAAACTGCCCTTCTCGCTGGGCGATTTCGGCCAGGCCGATGCGCGCCAGTAGATTATTTTCATTTTCGTTCAAGGCCATTTCGAAATGCGTTTGCGCCTCGTCCCATTCCTGATTGGCCATCGCCGTATTGCTCCTGATGGTTTCTGTAACCTCCGGTTGACCACTTACGGCATAAAGGGAATAAGCTTCATCATCAAGCAGCCAGGTAAACCACTCCGGAGCCAGCTGCATTTGTGCATCAAGATCGCTGCCGTTTTCCGTCACCACATAGGCGACGTTGTAATTCTTTAATGTTTCTATTGAGCGTTCGGTTAGATAAGGTGAAGCGAAAAAGTCATATTGGTCCAGTAAACGATGCAAGGCTTCATCCTGCCTGTCTGCCGGAAACACTTCGCTGGTTGTTGGTGTGCGGTGCGCGAGGACATTGGCATAGGCCACGAAAGCGGGTAGAGTCACGCTCATATCCTGGTTAGCTAGTACCATGCTTGGCCCTTTTTGAGCCAATTCGCTGTTCAGGCGATCAAACAGGCGATCGGGCGTTGGAAAGGCATGAGCAAAGGCCAGACGGCCGTTCAAGTTCCTGATATTACGGCCGATGCCCGGGCTCAGAATCAGCGTTGCCAGAATAACGATCAAGAGCGGCCCATAGGGGGTTAGCATCCTCACGGTGCGTGCCCCATTCCCGGCGTGGAGCGCGTTTTGTAGACGGCCGAGGATATTGATCCCCGCCTCAACGATCATCTGCGCAGCCATGGCAAATATCAGCGCGTAAGGCAAGATCCACACGAAGCGCCACAATATCCAGGGCATGACAAACGATCCGATCAGGGGTGTCAGCAAAGGATTGAACATCACAAAAAGGACCCCAAAGCTGACGCTAACCACAAATTGCGCGGCAATATTTCGCCGGAGATTCCATAGGAACATCGGCAGCAGCAGCAAAGCCAGGAAATAAGGTGGCTCCATGATCAGGCTGGGATCCGAGATGTAATGGTTCAGGTCAAAAAGTATCAGACGCCGGCGATCCATATTAAATGCGAAGCGCCAGATCAGGAAAGGATTTTCATTAGTGTAAACGTCCCCAGCCGACAGGTCTTGCATCTCCGGAAGGGGGCCGTAGTAGTCCAGGCTGCTGACATGCAGAAAAGGCAGCGCCGGAATAAGTTTCTCGCCCACATCCCAGCCCTCAATGGATGAAGGATAGGAAGAGGCCAGAGGAGACTCGCCGCGCGAAAGTACCAGCTGCACCAGCGGTAGGAACATGACGATGGCGATCAACACTCCCAGACCTATTGAGCGTACCCACGAGGTCTTGCGGCGTAAATTTAACAGCAAATGCAGCAGTGCAAAGGAGCCAAGTGCCAGAGCCAGCATGGCCGCGATCAAGGGGTGGATCGTCGAAACGGCGAACGTTGCTACGGCTGCAGCCAGCCAGGACTGCCATTTGCCGTCGCGCACAAAGCGAATAGCGAAAGCGAAGATCACCGGCAGCATTGTAACCGGCACCATAAATTTATCCGCGTTGACCCGTTCGAAGAAGAAGATGCTCACATTATCGCCGCGAATGAACGGCGCCGCGGCATAGATCAATAATTGAATACCGGCGGTGAGCAGACCGAAACGGCGGCTTTCATTGCCGGCCGCTTTCCCCAGACTATACATAGCCAGGATCGCCCATAAGGCGAGCATCGCCTTTGAACCTGTGGCCAGTAGATCGTTAGGTTCAACCACGGAGAAGTAGGACCAGAGGTAATTGAGCGTCAAGGACTGGTTGAACACCATACGCACGCCAGGCCCTAGGCCGGAGCCGAAGATGGGCTCCTCCTGGTTGAGCGGCAGGCCGGCCAGGGCATCGGCCGAAAAAGAATTAACGGCGTAAGCGTCGCCGTCGATTTTATAGAGATTGAGCGTTGGCAGTAATGAGATGAAGGCAGCCAGGATGAGGGTCAGGAGGATGATTTCATCGAGCTGCCAGGGAACTGCCTCCGGCCGTTTGCCGCGCACAAGTATGAATTCATGCAGGAACCAGACGAAGATTACCAACCCGCTTATAAGAGACCAGCCGAGAGCAAGCTGGTGGATATCAAGATGGAGTAATAAGGCCGTGATCCCGGGGAGGGCCATGACGGCAATGCCCATGGGTAGGGCCAACGCCAGGCGTTCCAGGGTGTCCAGATTTAGGCGCCAGGTGATGATATCTCCCAAGAGATAACCCGGTGCGATGAGCAGCGCCAGGAATGCAAACCAGCTCGCAACGTGCAGCGGCAGGTAAGCCGGGATCGCTGCCAGTGCCAGGGCCCAAATTAAAACCAAGGCGAGGACGGTGATATAGTGTACTGTGACAAATGAACGTAATTTACGCATTTACTCTATTAGACGTCACGCTTTCGTCGTTAGTTCCCAGAAGATGGATATCATGCAAATGGTATATGCCAGCGAAGTTTAGGCCCAAGCTGTCTTGTCAATGAGTATGGTAATCTAGGCCATAACTGGATAAACAACTGAAATCTTTGGTCAGATTGTACCTGATTCGTAATTGCTTCCCCTTTAACAATGGTTCCATCTTCATGTTTGATTAACTGATAAACTGGGGCGTCTTTTCCACCCCACTGCTCTTTAAACTTGGAGGCATTCGAGCCGGCCGGACTGCGCCCCATGTCCAGATAGGTGAAGCCTTTGTCGATGGCATCGCTCATAATCTCCCATAAGGCCAGATAGGCGGAGCGAAGTTTTAGCGTTTCCGGCAGCGCGGCGCCCCACATGCCATACGTGGTGTCGCCCATTTCAAGTTGAAAATAACCGGCTATGGCTTTCTCTTCATGCCAGATGAGGGCAATGTTGAACCCGTCCGGAAAGGCTTGAACCACGTTCTCCAAGAATTGGTAACTGAAAATCGGCGTACCGGCCTGGTGTGTGAATCGGCCGAACATCTCGTAGAACGCGGGCAGCAAATCACCGCGGCGATCAATTTCCGCCCGCAGACCATTTTTGCGGGCTTTCCTAACCTGGCGGCGGATATTGCCGTCCAGTTGGGACCATAAGCGTTCTTCTTTCTCCGGTAAAGGAAGCAGCCAAAACACATGCCCGCTTTCTACCTGCCATTTTACCGACCACGTTTGGCGCGAATCCTGAATGACAGCACTTTTTAGCCTTTCAGCTTCTGCGATCTCGGCCGTTCGCTCGAGCAGCTCAGCGGCTGCCTGATCGTTGGCTGCGCAAATCCCGCCGGGCATGGTCATAATGCGTTTCCCGGTCAGGCGGCTGGGCACGATAAACAGGGGGCACACGCCAAGAATCTGGTCATCATCTTCGACCATTAGGAAGCGGGTCTCGTAGCCGTAGGTTTTTTGCATAACCTGACGCCAGCCGCAAAGATGCGTCGGCAGCCCACCTGGCTGCCGGCGTACGAAGTCGTCCCAGTCTGCACTGTCTTCCTGTTCCATTTCCCGCACAACCAGTTTGCTGCGCTCAATCATTCTCTCGCTAACGACCATACCTTGATATCTCTGTACCTTCTCCTGGTTTTCTATAACCTGCTTATATTCCGGCAACCGCCTTCGGAACCGTTAAATCCCGCAGCGGTGCGAAGCGGAATTCTGTGAAGAGTTTCTCTAACTTCGCCTGCAAATGACCACGGCCGTAATAATGCGTGATCCGCTCTCTAAAAGTCACCTGGGAATAAGACTGGCCTGTATCCAGTTCCCAGGGATGAACATACATAACTGCCGGTTGGTTCTGTTGGTTCACCTGCCGGATTCCGCGGCTGATCAATTCATAAGGCAGCGCGCGGGTGTAAAATCCACCGGCCACCGGCCAGCTGCGGCCGGCGAAGCGGACCGTGGTTGCCGGATACTCGACCAGATTTAGACCATCGATTCGATATGGGAAACGCGGCGCGTCCGGGTAACCATAAAGCATATTACGCGTTGGAAAAACACTGCTGTCATATTCAAAACCGCGCGACGCCAGGACATCAAAAGCCCAGGGCGTGCCGGCGTTAATTGAGAAATAAGGAGCCCGGTGTCCCAATGGCCGTTCCCCGGTAATCTGGTAAACTGCCTTCGTTGCCAGATCAAGCTCTGCCGCAAATTCGTCACGCGTCATTTGAGATACGAAACGATGCCAGTAGCCATGCACGGCAATCTCATGTCCCGCATCAACTATCTCTTCGATCAGCGCCGGATGGTAATCGGCGACATGACCCAGTGTGAAGAAAGTCGCCGACACATCGAATTCGCCCAGAAGCTTTAATAGAAATCGCGTCGCATCCACGACACGGCTTTCCAACTCCAACCAGCGGTCGGTTTGCTTGTTCGTGCTGGTGAGGCCTTGAAACCAGTCCTCCAGGTCGACACTAAAAGCGTTCACTATTTTAGGGCTCTCATTCATCCGCTTACTTAATCAATACGGCCGTTAGCCGACATAACCCAGCCCGCGCAGCCGTTCGGCAACCACGCGTTTCTGATCTTCGGTCAGTCCCTGGTCATCCCCGAAGCCGTCGTCACCCGCTGTCCAGGTTTCATCCATCGCCACGTCCAGAGGTTGAAAATCAGGGGAAATGGCTTCTTCCAGGATACGGCCGTCCATTTGCTCGGGTATGGAAGCGCTCATCAGATGCAGAATGGTTGGCGCCAGGTCAACCAGGGAAGCGCCAGCCACTTCTGTCCCCGGCTTTACATGAGCGCCATAAGCGAGGAAGATGCCGTTCATGCGGTGCGTACCGGAAATGCCCCGTTCCATTGCTTCAATGATCTTATGGCTGCCAAATTCATATTCGCCAAAACCAAAATATTCCAAGCGCGTCGGCATAAAGACGATATCCGGTGCTTTATCCAGGTAATCCCCGGCGTAAATATCCTCGCGCCGGTAGACCGCTTCAACAACGTTTTCCCCGGTATCGGGATCGCGCAGTTCGAGCAGTCGTTCCATGATCCGTGAGCGGGTTTGTTCATATTCTTCACCGGGCTGCACACAGCCGCTCGGTTCCCGTCCGGCGAGATTGATGTAAATTTGGCCTACATTGCCTAAAGAATAAGCCTCTGTACGGCTCCAATCGACGTCTTCAAAGGAAAGGAACAGGGTCTTAAGCATATCCTGACCCTGCCCGCGCACGACTTCTCTTTTGAGACGGCCGAAGCCCAACTGCATCAACGTGTTATAGACATTCATCGGTGTAAAACCTGCCTGGAAGGAGGCTTTCTTGATCCGGGAAATCGCCCCGGATTTGATGCTCATAAAACCTTCGCGAATCAACCAGTTGTTGACATGAATAAATTTATGGAACGGCCCGAACCCGTGATCGGACATCACCATCAAGGTCGTGTTTTCATCCAGGCTGTTAATGACGCCACCCAGTAAACTATCGACATACTGGTAATAATCGCGGATCGCATTGCCATACTTCTCAGCCTTGGTTGGATCGTGTAATGGGTGCGCCGGGTCCATGAACTTCCAGAGGGCATGACTGATCGTGTCTGTGCCGTTGAAGACCATCATCGCAAAATCAGGGTCTTCGCGCTCGCGAAGATAGGCGAAGGTTTGCATCCGTAAATCCGCGCTGCGATAAAGCTTTTCCAGAAAGGAATCAATGCCTGAATCTGAGTACGCTTCGCCGGGATCGGGATACAGGATGTAATCGCCTACCGCATCCAGGATCTCCTGGTAGGTTTGTTCCGGATAAGTAAAGCGTACATCAGTGCTCGGGGTGGGCATACCGGACACCATAACCCCATTGACAGGAGTAGGGGGATAGGTCATGGGTATGTTTAAAGCGACTACCTTTCGGCCGTATTGGCTGAGCAAGCTGTAAATCGTCGGCGCTTTGCCGTCCAAAGCTGTTACCGGGGTGAAGCGGTAGCTGTCCGGTTCGCGGGCGATCCAGTCATACAATCGATGCTTGCCTGGATTACAGCCGGTTGCAAAGGCGGTCCAGGCCGGCGCGGTCATTGGCGGCAGCGTGCTCCCCAGGTCACCATGCGCACCTTCCTGCATGATCTTATTTAAATTAGGCAAATATGCTTCCGCCGCCCAGGGCTTGATCAGGTCAAAAGTAGCCCCATCAAGACCGATGACAATCGTTTTTCCAGGCGAATGACTCATAATAATCTCGCTTTCATACACAGAACGATAGGATCCGGTTAAGCCTCCTCATCCGTAACCGGATTCCCTTGCTCTTGTTCTTCAAGTTCTTTTAGTCGATATTCCAGCAAAGCCATTTGCTGCGCCATGTCACGGCTCTGGTCTCGCTGGTTGGAGAGCGCCACACTTTGGGTCAACAGAACCATCAGCGCGAACAGCAGCCCGGCAACAAGAGGCAGCGTGGGCGAATAGGAAATATTAAAAAAGCCGGCTAAGGAATCAACAATGCCGCCAAATGTCGATAGAAGCAAGATGACGGCCGTGGCCATGAGCCACAGTAGAGCGTATTGTTCACGTAGTTTGTGCTTCCGTATCAGCTGGATGGTCACCAGCAGCAGAATAAGACTGACTCCGATAGCGACCAGCCGTTGGATGAGCGGTATGGCTGTCATAATCAAGCTCCTTCTGGACGACGGGAATCTCCTTCATCGCCCCGATCAAGGCGGCGATCGAGACTTTTACGGCGTAATAGATCGAACGCCAGCCGTTTATAGAACTAATGCCTGCCATGCGCGAACGCATATGCGCGGGCAGTTCGAGGGTCGTTAACCCTGCTTTGTGTAAAATCACGCGCCCTTCTACTTCCGGATAATCTTGCGGCAAATAATCAGCGAGGACGTCAATGGCGTACCTGTTGAGGCACATATAACCCGATGTCGTATCCGTCGCCTTTTGCCTGGTTAAAATCGATACCAGGAAAGCAAAGGTCTTGATCCCTAAACGGCGGCTGATGGGGATCGTCATCGTGCTGTCCTTGCCCATGAATCGCGAGCCAAAAACAGCGTCCACCTTACCGCTCTTGATCGCGGCTAAGAGCGCCGGAATATCTTGCGGATCGTGCTGCCCATCTCCGTCAAGGCGAATTATCGTGTCATAACCCTGGGCGCGGGCGAACTTCAGACCCGTCTGCACAGCGCCGCCGATTCCCAGGTTGCTAGGAAGACGGACCACAACAGCCCTTGACGCGCGGGCGACCTCGACCGTGCGATCTGTTGAGCAATCATCAATCACTACAATATCCGCCTGCGGCAATACCTGGCGGATGCCCTGAACAACCGTGGGGATGTTTTCCTCTTCGTTATAGGCTGGAATCAGCGCCATGACGCGTTCGCTTTGTACCATTGCAGCTGTCATGATGGCCTCAAGGTTAAATCACCATCCTTGAATGCGGCGCGAAGAAAAGGTAAATTTCAGAAAAAGGTAATTTGCTGCTCATGTAACCCTTACTACGTTAAGGCCTTAACGGGTTAAGGCCTGATCCGGCTGCTGATCATTGAGTCTCACTTCCAAAGCTGATTTCATCGCCCAGCTGGGCCAGGAACTGTCTCATAACGGCCGTTCGCCGTTCAGCTTCCTGCCGGCCGGCAGGAGTACCCATTTGATCAACAAGCTTGAAAAGTTTCACATAAAAATGATCGACTACGAATTCTCTATCATTTGCCTGGCGAGTCACTGGAAATGGTTCGCCAAGATCATAAAAAGGCGTGCCCAGCGCGCCGCCCACAGCGAAACAGCGGGCGATGCCGATGGCGCCAATCGCGTCGAGACGGTCGGCATCTTGTACTACCTTCGCTTCTAAAGTCTCCGCTTCAATACCGGCCGAAAAACTATGCGCTGCTATGGCATGCTCAATGGCCGCGATATTTTCTGCGGGATAGCCGCTTTCCTTCAAGAAGGCGGCGGCTCGTCTGGCAGCCATCACTGAAGCCCTTTGTCGTTGCTCTGAATTTTTGGGTACGATGACACAGTCGTGCAGCCAGGCAGCAGGAATTACGATGTCTAATCGGGCGCCATCTTTCGCCGCTAATACTTTGGCATTGGCCACCACGCGTAAGACATGGCCGCGGTCATGAGCGGGATCCTGGCCGGTCTCATTCTCTAGAAACTGGGCAAATTGTTCCTCCCATTCGCCCCAGTCCTGCTGTAGTCCAGCCTGCATCCGCTTAACCCATTAACCCAACTTTCCATAATGTACTAAGAATCATAGACCAGAAGCTTACATAAAGCAAGAAATAGAGGGGTATTTTTGGTTATTCTATGACTTTTCCCCATTCGACGGCCGTTTGCTAAGCCAGATGAGAAGCAGGAAAACCAGGGCACTGATCGCCAGCAGAAGCAGTAGTTTGAAAAGGCCGGAGGGGGCGAAAATAGCCACCAGGCCAAAGGCGATGGCCACTATATAATAACCAATCACGATCCAGCGCGTGGGCAGCCCACCGTCAGAAAGGCGAAAATGCAAATGGCCGCGGTCGCCATGCAGCGGATTCTGACCCCGCCGCAAACGGTCAATGATTTGCCAGGCCACATCCAGGATAGGCACCGCCAGGACGAGCATTGCCGTTGATAATTTCGCCGGTGAAAGGATGGAAAGCGTGGCCATCTGGTAGCCCAGGAAATAAGCTCCGGCCGAGCCCAGGAAGATACGCGCCGGAGAAAAATTGAAAGGTAAAAAGCCCAACAATGCCCCGGCCAGGGCCAGCGGGAACAGGGCAACCGTTGTTTGCCCCAAAACATTGCTGTGCCAGGCAAATAAGAAGGCGGCGATGGTACACACGCCGGCAGCCAGGCCGTCTAAGCCGTCCAGCCAGTTCACGGCGTTAATCATCCCCACGACCCAGAACAGGGTGAACAGAATGGCTAAAGGGCGCCATATCCACACTAGATTACCCTCAACGGTGGTGAACCAGGAGAGCGGCGGCTGTTCCCAGAAGGCTGCACCGACCGGGCTGGTGAATACTTCGATGAAGACGATATGGGTGATAGCCACGACTGCCCCGGCAGTTTGAATCGCAAACTGCATCCATGGTTTGAGATCGAACCAGTCGTCGAGCAGCCCACCGGCGACGACGATCAGACTGCCTAATAAAAGACCGCGCAGCCGCGTGGCGTCGTCCGCTTCGACCGGCGGTAAATAATGGTAAATTAAAAGAACCCCAACGATCCAGGCCAAGAAAATTGCCAGGCCGCCCAGCTTAGGAATGACGCCTTCGTGCAGCCGCCTGCCGCCTGGCCTGGCGACAACGCCCCAACGCAGCGACAGCCGCCGGATGAGCGGCGTCAGCAGCAGGGCGGCAGCAAGCGTTGCCGCGAAGACAATGAAATAAGCTGCTGCATTCGTGCTGTTCAAGCGCCTTTGTCCGGCAGTTTAGGCGGTTCCAAACTGTCGATCCCCCGCGTCACCCAACCCTGGTACGATGTAGCCGATATCATTGAGTTTTTGGTCAATGGCCGCGATATGGATCGGCACATCGGGATGGTCATGCTGCAGCCTGTTAATCCCCTCCGGCGCTGCCAGAATGCCTAAAAACTTGATCCGTTCCGCCCCCCAATTTTTAAGGATGTCAATCGTCGCCGATGCCGATCCGCCGGTAGCCAGCATGGGGTCCAGAACCAGGCAAACCTGCACTGTAGGGCTAGTGGGCAGCTTGTTGTAATAGGAGACAGGTTTAAGCGTCCGTTCATCGCGGTAAAGCCCAATATGCCAAACTTCGGCCGAGGGCATCATTTCCCAAATACCTTCGACCATACCCAGGCCTGCGCGTAAAATAGGGATAAGGCCGATCGTATCAACCAGTTCCTTACCTTCGGCCGTTCCCATTGGTGTGTCCACGGTGATTGGTTTCAGGCCCAGATCAGCTGTTGCTTCGTAGCAAAGAAGCATGGAAACCTCGCGAATCAACTCGCGGAACTTTTTGGGTTTGGTCTCCATGTTTCGCAAAAGGGTCAATTTATGTTTTACCAGGGGATGTTGTGACTCAAATACCATATTCCTTATCTCCGGCGTGGCAACTTTGCAGATTGTGCTAATTTTACCCGAGGTTATTCGGAACGCGTACCACGAAAAGTATACGGCCGTTCTACATCCAGGAGTCCAATTTAATCGAAAGTGACCGGCTGATATAAGCGGGATTGGTCCACTTCAGTCTGGAATGTATAATTCTCCCAGAGAATCATCCTATGGCAGAAGAACCAAGAAATATGCGCCACATATCCCCGCAGCAGCGTCCGGAGGAAAAACAGCTCGACGGCCTCATCCGGCCCCAACGTTTGGATGAGTTCACGGGTCAGGAAAGGCTCAAAGCTAATTTAACCATCCTCATCGAAGCGGCGCGCGGGCGTCAGGAACCCCTGGATCACGTCCTCTTTCATGGCCCGCCCGGCCTGGGTAAAACCACCCTGGCCCAAATCGTAGCCAATGAAATGCAGGGCAATATCCGTAATACAGCCGGTCCGGCGATTGAGCGCGCGGGTGATTTGCTGGCTATCCTGACCAATATGCGCGCCGGGGACATTCTATTCATCGACGAAGTTCACCGCCTGGGCCGCGCTGTGGAAGAAGTACTCTATCCAGCGATGGAGGATTTTGTGGTTGATTTCGTCGTCGGCAAAGGACCGGGAGCAAAGAACGTACGCCTCAAGCTGCCCCGGTTTACCGTGATCGGCGCTACGACGCGCCTGGCGCTGCTGACTGCGCCTCTTCGCGCCCGCTTCGGCGCCGCTTACCGTATGGATTTTTATGAGCTGGAAGCTATCGAATCCATCGTCCAACGCGGTGCACGGATCCTGGATGTGCCCATCGACGAGCTAGGCGCCGCCGAAATTTCCCGCCGGGCCAGAGGTACGCCGCGTGTAGCACTACGCCTCTTACGGCGCGTCCGCGACTACGCCGAGGTGCGCGCTGAGGGTGAGATAACGGGCGCAACGGCCGTTGCCGCTCTCGATCTGCTGGAAATTGACCAGTTAGGCCTGGATGATCTCGACCGCCAAGTTCTGAGCGCGATCATCGTCAAATTTGGCGGTGGACCCGTGGGTCTGGACACAATCGCCGCCTCGATTAGCGAAGAATCTGATACGATCATGGATGTCGTCGAGCCCTATTTGCTGCAGCTAGGCTTTTTGGAACGCACCGCCCGCGGCCGTGTAGCCACTCCCCACGCTTATAATCACCTGGGCATATCGCTGCCGAAGGAAGAAACACCTGGCCCATCGCAGCCTGGTTTGTTTGATAACGCATGATTGCTTTTGGACGTCTTTTACTCATTATTGGCCTGGCCACTGCTCTTATTGGGGGCGTCATCTTGATCGCCGGCCGTTATTTCCCCTGGCTGGGCAATCTGCCCGGCGATATTCGCATCGAAGGTGAGAACTATAAAGTCTATATTCCCCTGGCGACAATGATCCTGGTTAGCCTCCTGGCCACGATTTTGCTCAATATCTTCATGCGCTTCTTCCGCCGCTAAAATCCTTATGAAGACAGAAGCCTTTGACTACAATCTGCCCCGCGAGCTGATCGCCCAACATCCTTTAGCTAACCGCGATGAGTCACGCCTGCTGGTTCTGCACCGCGATACGGGCCAAATCGAACACCGCCGTTTTAAGGACCTGGGCGAATATCTTCGTCGGGGTGATATCCTGGTGGCTAACGACAGTAAAGTCTTTCCCGCCCGTTTATACGGCCGTAAGACCAGCGGCGGCAAAGTGGAAATCTTGCTGCTCGAGCGCCTCGACGCACACAATTGGAAAGCTATCGTCGGTGGCAAACGATTGGATGCCGGCAAGATCATCGAGCTGGAGGATCAAGACGGCCGTTCCTCAGGTATCAAGGCCACGGTTGTGGAAGTCCTTGATGGTCCCCAGCGCATCATACGCTTCGAGGAGCCGGTCGACGACGAACTCGAGACCATCGGCCACACACCCCTTCCCCCCTACATCCATGAAGAACTCAACGACGCCGACCGTTACCAGACGGTTTACGCCCGGCCTCTGGGATCGGCCGCCGCGCCAACGGCCGGCTTACATTTCACCGTCGACATGCTCTTCGATTTGCGCGGTCAGGGTGTTCTCTTTGATACCGTCACTTTGCACGTCGGGCTGGATACCTTCAAACCGGTGGAGGTGGATGATATTTTTGATCACCACATCCACAGCGAAAAAGCGATTCTGACCCCCGACACCGCGCGGCGCATCAACGAGACCAAGCTGGCCGGGGGGCGATTGGTTGCCGTGGGCACTACGGCCGTACGCACCCTGGAGACAGGTGCATTAAGATCGGCGGGCATCAGCGGATCCCTGGCCGACATCAGCCGCCGTGACGCCGCGGGCGAGACGACGAATATGTGCCCCTGGAAACCCGTCGCCGCTTTTGAAGGGCCGACCGACCTCTTCATCGCCCCTGGCTACCGCTTTCGTGCCGTAGATCATCTGATCACCAACTTCCACCTACCCAAATCTAGCTTGCTGATGCTCGTCTCCACCTTCGCCGGTCGCGAGCTGATCTTAGAAGCCTACGAATCGGCCGTTCTGGAACAGTACCGCTTCTATTCCTTCGGCGACGCCATGCTCATCCTTTAAGCGGCCGTCTGTTACAGATTTCTTACGAACTGCTGCCTGACGGCAATTCTTCGCTATAGTATAGAAAAGGGTTCTAATAACAGGGCCAGGATACGGCGTGATAAAAGAAATCCCAAATTGTTCAAATGAAAACTCTGTGTCCTCCGTGCCATCTCTGCGCGCTCTGTGTCTATTGATCCTCAACGAAGGTGAACGAACATGGTCTTAGGTGAACACAATTTAGGCGTCTATGGCGATATTCTCGTTGTTGACGATGAAACGGCCGTTGTCGAAGTGGTTGCCCTCTATTTGCGGCGCGATGGCTTTGACGTGCGCGTCGCACTTGACGGGCTGGAAGCCCAGGAGGCGATTGATGAAAAGCTGCCGGCTCTGGTTGTCCTTGATGTCATGCTGCCGGGCTTAGACGGCCTGGCCCTCATGCGCCGGCTGCGCGCCGATCCGCAAGTCGATGTCCCCGTGATACTTTTAACCGCCCGCAGCCAGGAAGCGGATCGCATCTACGGTCTTGAACTCGGGGCTGATGATTATGTGACTAAACCTTTTTCACCCGCCGAGCTTGTCTCCCGCGTCAAGGCTGTCCTGCGGCGCGCGCATAAAGGAGAAACGGCTGGAGAAGGTTCCCAGGCCCTGGACTATGGTCAGATCAAGATCGATCCCCAGACCCGCCTGGTGATGGTGCGCGGCTCGGAAATAGAGCTGACAGCCACCGAATTCGATTTGCTGTGGTTCCTGGCCTGTAACCCGCGCCATGTCTTCAACCGCGATCAGCTCCTCGAAGAAGTGTGGGGTTTTTCTGAATACCTCGATCCAGGAACGGTGACCGTGCATATCCGCCGCCTGCGCGAAAAACTAGAGGCCATCCCCAGCGAACCCCAATGGCTAAAAACCGTCTGGGGTGTTGGCTACAAATTCGAGCCGCCGGCGGCCGCCAAGGAGTCTTGATAACCATGTCCTCTGTTGACCTGAATACTTCCCTTCAAGAATCTACCTGGTTCCGCCGCGCTCCTTGGCTCATCCTCGTCGCCGGGGCGGTCTTCGCCCTCACCGTCGCCGCTTCGCTCTTCTTGGTCTTGATGCAGCCGCCGACGTCGGAGATGCGCGCGTTAATCACCGTCCTCTCCATTACCTCGTTGCTATCCCTGGGCATCGGCTACATTCTTTACCGGCGAGGTTGGGCTCGCTCCGGATCACTGATGCGCACACTGACCCTAACCTATATCTGGGCTGCCTTGTTGACCTTGATTAACGTCGGCATTATGCAGCAGCAGATGTTTGTCAGCGAACATGACTTGCAGCTCAGCGGCTTACTGCTGCTCTTCGCGGCCATAATTGCCATGACGTTTGGCCTGTTTGTGTCCGCCAGCGTCACCGACGGTTTGCGACAGCTGGCAAGCACCGCCCAGCAGCTCGCCGAGGGTGATTTAAGCGCTCGTGTGCAGGTTTCGGGTAAGGACGAAGTAGCCCAGGTAGGGCTCGCCTTTAACGAAATGGCCCGCCAGCTGCAAGAGGTCGATCAGCAGCGTACGGAACTGGAAAACCTGCGCCGCGATCTCATCGCCTGGACATCGCATGATCTGCGCACCCCGTTGACCAGCATCCGCGTGCGCGTAGAAGCGCTCAACGATGGCGTTGTTGAGGATACGGGGAGTGTGCAGCGTTATTACCAGTCCATCCTCAACGATGTGCAGGCGCTCAATTTGCTTTTTGATGATATGTTTGAATTAGCTCAACTGGACAGCGTCGATATGGCAATTGAAAAAGCGCCTGCTTCCCTGTCTGAACTTATTCATGACAGCCTGGAACGTTTTCAGACTCTTGCCGAGGAACAGGACGTGGAACTGGAGGCGCGTATTGGTCCGGGAGTCGACCCCGTGCCCCTGAACAGCGCCAAGATCGGCCGTGTACTCGATAACCTTCTCTCCAATTCTCTACGCTACACGCCGCCGAGGGGCCGCATCCTGATCGATGCGCAGCATCTGGACAACGGTTACGTGCATGTTTCCGTCGAGGACAGCGGCCCCGGTTTTGCTGAAGAGGACATCCCCCGCCTCTTCGAGCAGTTTTATCGCGGCGAACAGGCGCGCACAAGGGCTACGGGTGGGGCAGGGCTCGGCCTGGCCATCGCCCGTGGGGTTATCGAAGCGCATAACGGCCGAATTTGGGCTGAAAACATCCCCACCGGCGGCGCCCGCGTCGCCTTCGAATTACCAGCTGCTGACTAGCTGACCACCTGACTCCCTTCTTTTACATTTCCTCCTGGAACGTCAGCCCTAGATTCTTGCGCGCATTGCGCACGGCGCTGCGCAGAATTTGATAAACCGCTTCCGGATCGGAGATATTCTCCAGAATGATGATCGGGCTGCTCGGATCGTGGCTGCGAACCTCGATATCGCCGCGGTTGATAATCCGCTCGCCGAACGACTGCTTGTGATCGATATCTTCGACGCGCACCAGTTCGACGTTCTGGTAATTGCGGCTGAAAATTCCCTGGGCGATGCGAATCCGCTGATCCGTGATCAGGTAATGCATGGCGATAGAAAGAAACGGCCGTCCCTCCCACAGGATAACCTCTTCATCATCCAGGTTTTCGTAATCGTCACCCGCCAGCGCGTCCAGGCTTTCCTGGTTTTCTGCGAGAAAGCCGCCCAGCTCCTGATCGACCGCGTTCAGCGCCGAAAGCGTGACCAGGTCGACCAGCGCCGATCGCGTCTCCTTATCCAGACTGCTCAAATCTAAATCCGTCTCGGCAATCGCCTGCCAGACCTCTGCTCTAATTCTTGCTTCAGCTTCACCGGGGATCATGGGAAAACCTCCTATTCGATGAAAATTTCTAGTTTATATTATAAAAATTACTTTCCGCTAATGGAAAACTAACTTTTGCTTTTTATCATACTAAGGATGGTTGTCAAATAGTCTTACGGTCGTTACAATAACAATTCGCTCATAAGCAAGACCTGCGCGTGAGTTTACACTTGCGTGTAAGGGATACTTAGAAGGATTTCGATAGAAAACAGGATGCCAACATATAGTTACAAATGCACGAAGTGCGGTCACCAGTTCGACGCCAAACAGCGCATGACCGACGATCCGCTGACGGA
>JBJYWP010000040.1:0-3069 GCA_046259485.1 Promineifilaceae bacterium (SeqCode)
ACCCGATTCTGATCGACTATGCCAACTCGGATTTTTTATCTATGCACACCCCTCATTTATATGAGACGGTTGATCGAATGCTTGCTAAGGCGTTAGCGGACTGTCGAAAGATTTCTCCTTGCCGCCCACCATATTTCGGCCGATCTGGCCGAAGAGATGCCCGGAGACAACCGTGGTGTAAAAACTGGCCACCAGGGCGATGACCCAACCGATCAGGGGAATGACGCCCAGAAGGCCTAAAACAATCCCCAGACCAAAGAGCACCAATAAAGCGATAATCACGTCGCCAAGATTTTCGCGCGTCATGGCGATGATTTCACTGAAACGGAAACAGGCGCCTAAATTATCCTCGCGCGCATACTGCACCGTAATCGCCGGATAAAGCAAGCTAATAGCCACGCCAAGAATCATGGCCAGGCAGGTTAACAACATAAAGCCAACACCGCCGGCAGCCACCAAGGTTGAAGAGAGATCCCCTTCCGTCAATCCGGCCGGCAGAAATACCGCCATACCGCAAATCATCAGCAGCCAGACAGGCGCCGAATACACAATCCCGGCGATGGTCAGGTACAAGCCATCCATGAAGAGCTTGCCCCAATCTTCCCATTCGGGTAAGGGATTTTCCAGACCGTCCAGCATATTGCGCACGATCTTAACCAGATAACCCTGGACAAAAAAGATGGGAATGATCAAAAAACTCAGGATCATTAAACCCGTGCCAATCAACAGCTTGACCACCCAGCGGTCGTCATCAAATAAATAAGTTAAAGATTTACCAATATCCATAATAAGCCTCCTTTATTGGATAATTTAATTTTAGCAAAGTTCTGACAGAACGCTCAATACCCGCCCTTAAGGACTTTTTATGCATTGGCCGGAAATCAATTTAGCCGCCCATTCAACAACCTGAAAACCACGCAGTTCAAGCGCTTTCTATATAATAGGAAGAGCAAAGCAGCACCTCCACGAGAAGATTTGTCTCATTTTTTCGATCTATACGAAAATTCAGGCTAATTTTTCATGTCCGGCGGGGGTAATTAATTATTAGTTACTCATAACTAATTAAAAGGATCCCTGGATGTTTTTGCGCATTTCTTCGAGGGTCATTTCACCGTCGTGAAAATCATTTTCACTCAAGTAACGATCCAGGAGCACCAGGGCCAGGCTGAAGGTTTCGCTGCGGCTGGCGCCGAAAGCGGCGTTGAGCACCCCATGGACACGGCCCAGCTCGATCACCTGCTGCGGCGAACAACGCACCGAGGTCCACTTCTCCTCCACCCCTTTCGGCGGAAGCGGAAGGTCCCACAACAGGTAGAGCGATTCAACGTCGGTAATGCCTTCGGGAATTTCACGGTCGCGGCCGGCGACGTCGCGGCGCAGCGCTTCCAGGCGTTCATTAACGGCCGTCACCGCCAGGTCGGCTACGTCGGCGCGCACCAGGCCGTCAGGTAAACGACCGGCCAGCTCTTTAATCAGCTCTTTTTCATCAGGGCGTAGGGCCACGTACACATTCTGGCGGCTGACCCTTCGCGGCGGACGGCCGCGCTTCGGTTTCTCCTGGAGCAAGGCCGCCATGGTCGAAGCATCGTATTCAGTTGGCTCCCTTTTTTTCTTGCTCATTTTGTGCCTTACTCCGCCTTGCGATAATCAGGCTTGTCGGCTAAGAACTTCTCCACAAAAAGCCCGTCAATCTGGTACCCATCCGTAGAAAGCAGCTCCAGGGTCAGGTGCTGGCCCAGGACACAGATACTGCGCGGATAACCACGGGTTTCTTTCCAGATAGCCTGGATGGCGTCATCGGTAAACAACGGCTGCTGCTTGCTGTCCCGCCCGGCGGCCAGCAGGCGATATTCAATCAGGGATTTCGTATCTTCCGGGGTCAAGGGGTCGAGTGAGGATCGAGTAACCACGCGATCGTTGAAATCCGGCGCGTCGCGTAGATTGATATCCAGTTCAGGACGGCCGAGTAGGATCAGCTGGTAAGCCTTCCCACCCTTGGGATCGCGATAATTCAACAATCTACGCAAATTGTCAAAATGGTCTTTCCCCAATTCGTGCGCCTCGTCGATGATCAACAGCGGCAAGATGCCGTCCTCCCCCAACTCGGTGAGGAACTTGCGCAGCGCATCAAGCTGGTCTTCCGTGGCCCGCTTTTTCTTTAAACCGAATTCAGCGGCGATGCGCCGCAGCAATAAGGTACCGCTGCGTTTTGGCGGCTCATCGATCCGCGCGGCAATAAAATCGGGCCGGCGCTGGTAGCGGTTGTGAAACCAGGTAGCCAGCGTCGTCTTGCCGGTTCCCACCTCGCCGACGACGACCGACGCCCCCTGCGCGGCTTCGACCATATAGCTGACCTTAGACAACGCGCGCCGCGTCTCCGTGGAGATATACATGAAACGGGGATCTGCTTCGATACTAAAGGGGGGAACGACAACGCCCAGGCGATTCCAATCCGGATTCATGCCCAGAATCCCAAAACTGGTATGCAAATCTTCGACCATAACCGCTCCTTCAAGCGCCAACAAGCACTGGATTTTACACCAACTAACACCCTAATTGTAACATTGATAAATCTTAGTTACAAATCATGCGCTAAATTGTTCAGTTAAACGCCATTTGCTTTATATTATCCCCTTTAATAGGATGTATTTGACAAATATAAGCTATAGATGCTATATTTATGCCATCTATATTGGTTTTTAACGGTTTTCACTGGTTGTAAGGTTCGTAATGAACAATAATCATGTTTATTTAAGCACCAAAGCGATTACAGGTTTGCCTGAAAGTGAATTTACGGACCCGGCTCCCATAGTGAGGACGATTGCGAATTGGCGACGGCCGTCTTTCAAGGACGGCCGTTTTTGCGTCTGCTAAGGACGCACAAATAAAAAAACGGCCAGACGCCGCCACGTCTGGCCTACATTCATACACCCGTAAGCTACGCCTCTGCTTATGTGCCGCCAACACGAAAAACAGAGCCCCTTAACTGGGGAGGGGGGATTTTTGTCCCTTTTGCATAGCTCACTAGCTAGGTATGAGGATAACACAGCAGATCCACTATGTCAACTA